>QCNS01000065.1 GCA_003210055.1 SAR116 cluster bacterium AG-426-I14 | reverse complement strand
GTAAATTCAAGTCAGTTGTTAAATTAGGTAATTGTCCAGGTTTAAAAGCCTCTAAAATGAATTTTTTAGATTTTGAATTTGCCATCAAACCTGTTTTTGGGTTGACCTTAATTAGTTTTATACCTGAAGGTCTCCTGAACGGTATATCAGTTTTATTTTTGAGAGCATTACTCATAAATTGTCTAAAAATTGGAGCTGATACAGAACTACCTGTTTCTTTTTCACCAAGAGACTTTGGGTTATCAAAACCAACAAAAACACCCACAACTAAATCACTAGAAAATCCTATAAACCAAGCGTCTGTATTATTATTTGTGGTTCCAGTTTTACCGCCGAGAGTTTTATTAATTTTATTGACTAATCTACCTGTCCCCCTTACTACAGCACCTCTTAACATTGATACCATCTGATAAGCAGAACCTGGATCTGTAACTTGAGATCTATCGTCTTTGATTTCGGGTATTTTGTTTTCATCTATTGAGTCAAATGAATTACATAATATACAGCTTCTCATATCATTTTTACTAATTGTTTTACCTCGTCTATCTTGTACTCTATCTATAAAGCTTGGAACAATTTTCTTACCGCCATTTATAATCATTCCATAAGCATTTGTTAGTCTTATTAAAGTAGTTTCACCTGCTCCAAGAGACATTGAAAGCAGGTTTGGAAGATTTTCATTTATACCAAAAGTTTTTGCATAAAGTTTTATTTTTTCCATCTTAACTAATAATGCCAAGCGAGCTGTCATTAAATTTCTTGATTTCTCTATACCTAATCTCATAGGACTTGGTCCATAAAACTTTTTGGTATAATTAGCAGGCTTCCACCTTGGTAATCCTGGTCCTTGATCATATGACAAAGGAGCATCTAAAATGAGTTCAGTAGGTTTTAATTGCATATCTAGTGCGGCTAAATAAACAAAGGGCTTAAATGCTGAACCAGGTTGTCTTTTAGCTTGTGTAGCTCTGTTAAATTCACTAGATAAAAATCTATAACCACCTGACAAGGCAAGAATTCTTCCTGTATTTGGGTCCATAACTACTATTGCGCCATTAACTTTAGTTTTCCCGAGGCTTTAGCAATTAACCTCCAAAAGAAAGTTGTTGAACTTTCATATGGCATTATTTCTTCTAAAAAATTTAAAGCTTCAACTAAGCTATCTTTATTTTCTTTTTTTATAAGTACCTTTGCTAGAGATATCTTGGGAAGAGAGCTTAAAATATTATCGTTTATTAATTTAATAGCATATTTATATTCTAAAATTGCTTTATCTAATTTATTTAATTGAAAATTTAGATTTCCACTTAATATATAATTATATGGATTTAGGGGGTCACTTTTTTTCAAAAGTTCAACTAATTTGGTTGAATTTTTTATGTCACCTCGTAAATAAAGTTTCGATAAATCCAAATAATTTTGTATTTTTTTTTCTCTATAATCTTGGATAGCTTCTAATTGAGTAATGTTTTTGTGATAGACAATTGTTTTCAATTTCAAGGTTTCTAAATTAATTGAAAATTTTTTTAAATTTAAACTTGTACTTAGTTTATTTTGATTTTGTATCATAAGGTTATTAATTAAGTTCAGTCTATCTTCAGAACTTGGATGAGTACTGTAATATTCATGGTAAGGACTTCTTAAAATATCTTGTTTAGATTTTGCTTTCACATGAAAGTTTTTGATTCCTAATAAACTTACATTCATATTATTTAATGTGTTTATAGCATAAATATCAGCTTCAAGTTCTTGACGTTTATTAAATTTTGATTGATTTTTTTTCATTAAATCTTGAGTTGCAATCAAAACGCCTGACAAATTATCTTCTTTTCCAAGAGCTAATCCTAGAATAGCCATAGTGCTTATAAATATTTTTTTATTATTATTTCTAATTTTTAATTTTCTGCTTTGTATATGCCCCAAAAATAAATGACCTAATTCGTGAGCAAGAACTCCTTGAATTTCCTCATTAGAAGTTGAATTTTGAATTAAACCTGTGTTTACATAGATTTTATTATCTCCAACAACAAATGCATTATAATTCTCATCTAAAATTAGTCTTGGTGAGATAGAATTTTTTTTTATACTTTTAATTTCTAAAATATCATTTATTAGATTTTGGAGGAAAAACTCT
>QCNS01000064.1 GCA_003210055.1 SAR116 cluster bacterium AG-426-I14 | reverse complement strand
CAAAAAAAAATAAGAGTAAATTATATATGGTTAAGAACACCTGAAATTGGAAGCATAATGGCTCAAGGAAGAATGGGTGTAACTGGAGATAAATTTAATATTGGTGAAGTTACTATAACTAGATGTTCATTAAAATTGAATTGTGGAACAATAGGTCATAGTTATGTTCAAGGAAGAAGTAAGAAAAAAGCTGAAATAAGCGCATTATGTGATGCTCTTATGCAAACTAAAATGTCTAAAGAAATAAATAAAAATATTATTATTCCTTTAGAAAAAATTAAAAAAGATAATAAACGCAAAATTCTTTCAAAAGCTGAAGCTACGAAAGTTGATTTTTTTACTCTTGTAAGAGGAGAAAGTGATTAATGGAAAATTATCCTTTTTCTGAAAATTCTATAAATAGTTCTATTGCTTTTAGATCATTAGTAAATGCAACATCATATCCAGGTAGAACTTTTCAGATAAATAAACTTAACAAACCAAGTGTATTGTCAAATGCAGCAGCGACAATATTAATTACGTTATGTGATAATGAAAGTAATGTTTACCTCTCAAAAGAATATAATACAGAGGAAGTAAGGAATTGGTTAATTTTTAACACTGGTGCCATTATTAGTAACAAAAAGAATGCTGATTTTGTAATTGGTACATGGAAATCTTTATTGCCATTAAATGAATTCAAAATAGGAGTTCCTGAGTATCCAGAAAGATCTGCAACTTTAATAATTGAAGAAACAAAATATAAAAAAGTAAAATGCAACATTGATGGTCCAGGCATAAAAAATAAATTAAATATTGATTTACCTAATCCTGAATTTTTTATCGAAAATAATAATCTTTATCCTTTAGGTTTAGATTTCTATTTCACAAATGACTTAGAAATTTTATCTATTCCTCGTTCAACAAAAATTAATATCATAAAATCGGAGCATTAGATGTATGTAG
Source organism: SAR116 cluster bacterium AG-426-I14 (assembly GCA_003210055.1). Classification (GTDB taxonomy): domain Bacteria; phylum Pseudomonadota; class Alphaproteobacteria; order Puniceispirillales; family Marisalimonadaceae; genus AG-426-I14. The sequence continues at coordinate 1,243 of QCNS01000064.1, read as the reverse complement.
CTGTTAAAGGTGGGGAAGTAGCAATTGATAACGCTCATTCTTGGATGTCAGAAATAAGAAGAGGTGATACATCCATTCCAAATATTACCCTTGATCAAATATCAGAACAACTCACACTTGGCGTTGATAGAGTAATGTCTGAAGGTTCTTTATATGATAAAGACCTTGCTGCATTAGCTATAAAACAGTCTAGAGGTGATTTGATAGAAGCTATATTTTTGTTAAGAGCTTACAGAACAACTCTTACAAGATTTAGTTACAGCAAACCAGTTAATACAGCAAATATGACATGCCTTAGAAGGATTTCAGCAACTTTTAAAGATATACCAGGTGGACAAAAATTAGGCCCTACTTTTGATTACACGCATAGGCTTTTGGACTTTAAATTACTAGCTGAAAATGAAGCACCTATTAGTCCAACAAAAAAATATAATGACAACAAAATGCCTCACGTTTTAAGTTTTTTAAATCAAGAAGATTTAATGCAAAACGAAAAAGATAACAATCTTGATCCTATCGATATAACACGAGAACCTATTAGCTATCCAACATCTCGTTCGGCAAGGTTACAAGCATTATCAAGAGGAGATGAGGGTTTTTTACTTGGTCTCGCATATTCTACTCAAAGAGGATATGCAAGAAATCATGCATTTGTAGGGGAACTAAGAATTGGCATAGTTGACATTGAGCTTTATATTCCAGAATTAGGTTTTGAGATTAATGTTGCTGAGATCATTTTAACTGAATGTGAAACGGTAAATCAATTTCAAGGATCCAAAATTGAACCTCCACAGTTTACAAGAGGCTATGGTTTAGTATTCGGACAGACTGAAAGAAAAGCTTTAGCAATGGCTTTGATCGATAGAGCTTTAAGATGGAAAGAATTAGGTGAAGATTATTCTGGCGCACCAGCACAAGACGAAGAATTTGTTATTTCACATTGCGACAACATTCAAGCGACTGGTTTTTTAGAGCACATAAAACTACCACATTATGTTGATTTTCAATCTGAACTAGAGCTCATTAGAAAAATTAGAGCTGACGCCAAAGTTAATATGAAAAGGTAATAAAATGAATGAAATGAGTAAAAATGAAAATTTAGATATTCAAATTTATAATTTTGCTTATTTAGATGAAAATACAAAAAGAATGATAAGACGAGCTCTTCTGAAAGCATTATGTATACCTGGCTATCAAGTACCTTTTTCCTCAAGAGAAATGCCAATGCCATATGGTTGGGGTA
>QCNS01000063.1 GCA_003210055.1 SAR116 cluster bacterium AG-426-I14 | reverse complement strand
TTTAATATTATTTTCTTGGAGATACTTTATATTTGTTTCTCCTCTCAAAAACCACAAAAGTTCATGCACAATAGATTTCCAATGTAATTTTTTTGTTGTCAATAATGGAAATCCTTTCTGGAGATCATATCTCATTTGCCAGCCAAAAACCGACTGTGTACCAACTCCAGTCCGGTCACTTTTTACTACACCTTTTTCTAATACATATCTTAATAATTCTAAGTAACTTTTCATAAACAACCTCGTTTATTAAATACCAAAAAGATTTTTAATTGTCATCAGCTCTTTAATAAAAAGAATAAATATTATATAATTAGTTGTCTTTTGACTATGGTGATAAACACTTTATAAAATAAGCTTTTCGGACCCGGGGGCGGTACCCGGCACCTCCACCAAAAAATATGGGGGTGAAACAGGATCGACGTGAGTAATAAAAATAAAGTTTTCACTCGGCATTGTACCACCGTTATCGGGCAATTAATAGTTGCAAATGACAACTACGCTCCGGTGGCTGCAGCTGCATAAGCAGCTAAAGCAACCGAAACTTAAGTCCAATTCACTAGCATGAATTGGCGGGGTTAAAACTACCTGGCAACAGAAAGTGACGGGCAAGACATTTAATTATGTCTTGCCTTTTACTAATACCCTCTGAGAAAATAAAATTTTAATTTTTAAATTAATTTATTCTTTGTTATTACTTGATTAAATGTTTAAATTTGAGATACATTAGTTGATAGAAGGCTTAAGTTTTGGTAAAAATGGAAGATAACATAGACTATGATTTTATAGTTGAGAATGCTCTTAGAAATGTTGTGAAAGAGGCATTGGAAATAGCATCAACAAATGGGTTGTATAATGGTCACCATTTTTATATTTCATTTAATTCAAATTTTCCTGGAGTAGAAATACCTATAGAACTTGTTAACAAAAATGATGAAGAAATTAAAATAATTCTTCAACATCAGTTCTGGGATCTTTTCCCAGACAAAGACCAATTTTCTGTAATTTTAAGTTTCGATAAAAAAAAGAAAAAAATAATAGTACCCTATAATGCTATTACATCATTTTCAGATCCTTCTGTTGGGTTTGGGTTACAATTTAAAAATAATCTTAAGGATGAAGATAAAAGTAACGATAATAAATTTAAAAAAATCAAATCTGATAAAAATGTAGAAGATATTAAAAACTACGATAAAAAAGAGGCTGAAGTTGTTTCTTTAGATGCATTTAGACCAAAACAATTAGATTAAAAAAAGAGATTTTGATGGCAATTAAACACTCTTCAATGTTTCCAATAAAAAAAGATAACACTCATTACAAAAAATTAACAAATTCATTTGTTAGTGAAGAAAAATTTAAAAGTCAAAAAATGTTAGTCATTGAGAACGAAGGATTAAAACATATTGCAGAAAATGCATTTTTTGATGTTTCGCATCTATACAGAACCTCCCATTTAAAGCAGTTAAAATTAATATTAGATGACCGTGAAGCTTCAAAAAATGATAAATTTGTCGCTTTGACGATGCTTAAAAATGCAAATATATCCTGTGCAGGAGTTTTGCCGATGTGCCAAGATACTGGTACAGCAATTATAAACGGTTATAAAGGACAAAATGTTTTTACAGGTTTTGATGATGGAGAGTTTTTGTCTGAGGGAGTCTTAGAGTGCTATAAAAAAAATAATCTTCGTTATTCTCAATTAGCGCCAATTTCAATGTTTGAAGAAAAGAATACTGGTAATAACCTACCAGCAGAAATAAATCTATACTCTTCACAAGGTAGTGAATATAAATTTGCCTTTATTCAAAAAGGAGGTGGATCAGCAAATAAAAGTTTTTTATATCAAAAAACTAAGGCTATTTTAAATCCAAATGAGTTAAAAAATTTTTTATATGAAATAATTGTATCCCTAGGCACTGCTGCTTGCCCCCCTTATCATCTTGCCATAGTGGTAGGTGGAACGTCTGCTGAACTAAATTTAAAAACCGTTAAATTAGCTTCAATAAAATACCTTGATGAACTTCCTACAAAAGGTGATGAAAAAACTGGACATGCATTTAGAGATCTTGAGTGGGAAGAAATCATATTGCAAATGACTAGAGAGATGGGAATTGGGGCTCAATTTGGTGGTAAGTATTATTGCCATGATGTAAGAGTAATTAGGCTTCCAAGACACGGAGCTTCAATGCCACTAGGAATTGGTGTTTCATGCTCTGCTGATAGACAAGTGTTTGGCAAAATTAATAAAGACGGTATTTTCCTT
>QCNS01000062.1 GCA_003210055.1 SAR116 cluster bacterium AG-426-I14 | reverse complement strand
CAACTGATTTCTAAAACAAATGAATTTAGAAGCAGGATTGAAAAAGGTGAGGATTTAGACCTCCTCCTTCCTGAAACTTTTTCTGTTGTTAGAGAAGCGTCTAAACGAACTTTAAAACAAAGACATTTTGATGTTCAACTAATTGGAGGGATAGTTTTGCATCATGGGAAAATAGCTGAGATGAAAACAGGTGAAGGTAAAACACTTGTAGCAACATTGCCTTGTTACTTAAATGCGTTAACAAATAAGGGCGTTCATGTAGTAACAGTTAATGATTACCTTGCAAAAAGAGACGCTGAATGGATGGGCGAAATATATAATTTTCTTGGATTAGAAGTTGGTTGTTTGACAAATGATATAGATGATAATCAAAGAAGGTTGGCTTATAAAGCTGACATAACTTATGGAACTAATAATGAATTTGGCTTTGATTATTTAAGAGATAATATGAAATTTTCTTTTGATGATATGGTGCAAAGACCATTCAATTATGCAATTGTAGATGAGGTTGACTCCATTCTTATTGATGAGGCCAGAACCCCATTAATAATATCTGGACAAGCAGAAGACTCTTCAGATCTATATAAAAGTGTTGATAAATACATTCCTAATTTAACTTTAGAAGATTATGATTTGGATGAAAAACAAAGAACCTGTAATCTTACTGACGCTGGAACCGAAAAATTTGAAGAATTGTTAAGACGAGATGGTTTAGTTGAAGAAGGAACATTATTTGATTTGAAAAATATAAATATCCTTCATCATATTAACCAGGCACTTAGAGCACATAAAATTTTTAAAAAGAACACACATTACATGGTTAAAAATGATAACATTTTAATTATTGATGAGTTTACAGGTAGAGCTATGGAAGGCAGAAGATTTGGTGAAGGCCAGCACCAAGCCATAGAAGCAAAAGAAAATGTTAGTATTAAACCAGAGAATCAAACCCTAGCGAGTATAACTTTTCAGAATTATTTCAGAATGTTTCCAAAATTGTCTGGAATGACAGGAACTGCTGTTACTGAAGAAGGTGAATTTTCGGAGATATATGACTTAGATGTAGTTGAGATTCCTACAAATGTCAAAGTTGAGAGATTAGATGAAAATGATGAAATATACAAAACTAATCAAGAAAGAGATGACGCAGTACTCGATTTAATAGAAAGTTGTTCAAAGAGAAAGCAACCTGTATTAGTTGGTACTGTATCTATTGCTAAATCAGATGTATTATCTAACCTACTAACTAAAAAGAACATAAAACATCAAGTTTTAAATGCAAGGTATCATGAACAAGAAGCAAAAATTATAGGATATGCAGGTATGCCCTCTGCTGTGACAATCGCAACAAATATGGCAGGAAGAGGTACAGATATTCAATTAGGAGGTAACTTCGAAATTAGAAAAAACATGGAGATCAAAGAAACAGATGAACAATATGAGCTAAAATTGGAAATGTTACAAAATGATATTCATAAAAAAAGAGAGGAGGCTCTTACCGCTGGTGGATTATATGTTATTGGAACAGAAAGACACGAGAGCAGAAGAATTGATAACCAATTAAGAGGAAGAACAGGAAGACAAGGTGATACTGGGAAGTCAAAGTTCTTATTATCCCTTCAAGATGATTTAATGAGAATTTTTGGTTCAGAAAAGTTAGAGTCAATGCTGGATAAGTTGGGGTTACAAAAAGGTGAAGCTATCGTCCACCCCTGGATAAATAAAGCAGTAGAAAAGGCTCAAAGTAAGGTTGAGGCAAATAATTTTGAAATTAGAAAACAATTACTTAAGTTTGACGATGTAATGAACGATCAAAGGAAAGTCATTTTTGATCAAAGAAAAGAGATAATGAGGTCTGATAATATAAATAATATGATATCTGAAATGCGTGATGAAGTTATTGAAAACATTGTCAACCAATGTATTCCAGAGAACAGTTTTTACTCAGATTGGGATTCAGAAAAACTTAAAAAAGATGTGCAATCAAACCTAGGCTTTGAAATCCCAATTCAAGATTGGGTAAAGGAGGACGGAATTATTGAAAATGAAATTATATCAAGAATCAAAACGCAATCTGAGAGCTATATGGCGCAAAGAGTTGCAAGGTTTGGTTCAAAAATTTTTAGAGAAGCAGAAAAAAGCCTTCTTTTGCAAGTTTTAGATCAATGTTGGAAAGATCACTTGCTATACCTTGATCAACTACGACAATCAATTGGTTTACGTGCATATGGGCAACGTGATCCATTAAACGAATACAAAAAAGAGTCTTTTATACTTT
>QCNS01000061.1 GCA_003210055.1 SAR116 cluster bacterium AG-426-I14 | reverse complement strand
GAACACCAAATTAAAGTTGGTGATTTTTTTGATGCTGAGAAATTCATACCCATCAGTCAGGTGCATATGATGGTAGATCCTGAGTCTGTTGGAGAGGGAGGTGTTTTATTTTTAGAAAAAATTATGAATTTAGGTGGAAAAGTTGTTGTGCCAATGATTACAGATCCTAGAGGAGTAGATTTAAATTATTATTCTCCATTAGGGCAAACTGAGGAAATGGCAAATATTGAGAGAAGAACTATAAAAGCATGCACTTCTATGGGAATTTTAATGACCAATACTTGTGTCAATTATCAAACTATAATGCCACCTACTTTTGGTGAAAGTGTGGCTTATGGTGATACTGGAGTTGTTATCTATTCTAATAGTGTTTGCGGAGCAAGGACTAATTTTGAAGGTGGTCCTTCTGCACTTGCGGCGGGCTTATCTGGCAGAACTCCATGTTATGGATTGCATTTGGATAAAAATAGATTACCAACAAAAAGGTTTCAAGTTAAAAAACAACCAAATGATCTTACGGAGTGGGGAATATTAGGTGGTATTGTTGGAAAGAAATCTGGTTCTTATTGGGAAATTCCTGTTATTGAAGGTTTAGATTTCATTCCTTCATCAGATGAAATGAAACATTTTGGTGCTGCAATGGCAAGTTATGGTTCAACACCGATGTTTCATTTACGTGAAATTACGCCAGAAGCTAAATTAATCGATCAAACAATTATTGATAATTTAGAAATTATTGACATTACAGAAAATGATATTAATTCACTAAAATCCCAATTTGGAAGTAAAGGTGATAAGGTGGATGTTGTTGTTTTTGCAGCTCCACAATTATCTATTATTGAAATGAAGAAAGTAGCGAGCTTATGTAAAAATAATAATTTTGTTGTTCCTGTAATTGTATGTACCTCTCCACAGGTTTATGCAGATGCAAGAAGAATGAATTTAGTTCAAGAAATTGAGTCTTCTGGGGCCAAAGTATTGGAAGGAACATGTTTTTATAATCAATATGCTAAAGAAATTGGTGAAGCAAACGGTTGGAAAAAGTTATTAAGTAATTCAACTAAAATTGTCAATATTCTTGGAGGATATGGTTATGAACCTGCATTAGCAAATATGGAAGATTGCATCAAATCGGCTATTATAGGAGAGATTGTTTGACACGTATTTTAAAATGTCATCGAGGTATAGGCGAAATTACTAAAGGGCAAGTTATTTGTGCTAACGACAATTTTTCAGCAAGATATGATTTGGATAGGCTTAAAGGTATTTTTTCTCGTCCCCAACATCTATTAAATGGCCAATCATATGTAAACAAAATTCTAGTATTAAATGAATCTAAGGGCGGGGTTGCATCAGCTTGGATGTTGTATGAAATGAACTTTAGAAGATTAGCTCCCAAAGCAATTTTATTTAATAAGGCAAATACAATATTAGCTCAAGGAGCTGCATTAGCAAATTTAACTATGTGTGATAGATTTAAAGATGGAGACATAACCTCGCTATTAAAGACTGGAGACAATGTAATAATAAATCCATCTTGTGGATATGTAGAGATAGTTTAAATTATTAATAATTTATTTGTTAAGTTATATTTTCTAATAAAGTTTGAAAAAAAGAACTGTTATAACCTTTTCTGGTAATAACACCAGTATCTCTGTAAATATCAAAATCTTTTATATCAAGAATTTCAATTGATTTATCTGAAATTGTTTCTGTTGCTTTTAAAGTAGTAAATAATAATGAAGATGAGTCTTTAAGAGAGTTTAGACCCATTCTGAGAGAGTTCGTGCTAAGAGAAATTTCTGGTTTTTTAAGGTTTCTTGATGAAAACCAATTATCAAACAGACTTTTTGTTTGAGAGGCAGTGGTTGCTATGCACCATTTGTAATTAGATAAATCATTTAGGTTTATATTTTTACCTCTCAATGGGTGTTTTGATGAGGCCAAAATAATGAATTTATCAGTTCTTAGATTGATATAATCAAAATGTTCAAGATTTTCTGGTCTTCTTGCAAATAAAATGTCGATTTCATTATCTGTCAATTTTTCTAAAAGAGTATCAGGTGAATCAACATTTACATCAATACTGAGATTAGGAAAAGATTCAAGAGTCTTTGATAAGGCAGATGGAAGATTACTTAATGTCCAACTTGAGCCAGAACCAATAAAAACTTTACCTTTTTTACCAGATATTTGATCTCCTATTTCATTTTTTGCTGTTTCAGCTAGTGCTACTAAGTTTTTTGCATAAGGTAACAAAATTTTTGCTTCATCTGATACTGAAAAATTTCCAGAATTCCTTTTAAATAATTCACTAATTCCAAAATAATTTTTTAA
>QCNS01000060.1 GCA_003210055.1 SAR116 cluster bacterium AG-426-I14 | reverse complement strand
TGCATCTCTTATACAAACTAGACACAGAATTCCTGAAACAAAATTAAAAGAAAAACAAATATTAGTATATCAAGTACCAATTCCAGAACCTCTTAGATTCTTAGAACCAAGAGAGACAGAAACTAGAAAAATGCATGCTCTTTCTGAATATGGATTAATGTATGTAAAACTTTATGAAGATATTGCAAAACATGGTCATATTGAGACAGCATATGCATATCCAGTAAAAACAAATGGAAATTATGTTACTGACCCTTCTCCTATTCCAAAATTTGATAATCCCAAAATGAATAATAGTCCAGCTATTCAACTTTTTGGCGCTGGAAGAGAACAACGAATTTATGCTATTCCACCTTATACAAATGTTAAAAGTCTTGATTTTGAAGACTATCCTTTTGAAGCTATGAAAGCTAATTTCAAATGTTCAATATGTGGATCCAGTGATAGTTATTTAGATGAAATTATTGTTTCAGATGATGGTAAACGATCATACATATGTTCAGACACAGACTATTGCAAAGAACAAACCAAATTAAATTCAAAAAAAGAAGATTAATTATGAAGCAAAATTTCTTATTTCAAGCCTCTAATATTTCTAAATACTATGGCCAAAATATAGGTTGCAAAAATGTATCTTTAGATATTAATCCTGGAGAGGTCCTTGGAATTGTTGGCGAGTCAGGTTCTGGGAAGTCTACATTATTAAACTGTATTTATGGAAATTTAGAAGTTGATGAAGGAGATATTTTCTTAAACGACAAATCAAAAACAATCCTCAATTTTACAAAAATTTCGGAACCAAAACTTCGTTTAATTCAAAGATCTGATCTAGCATTTGTGCATCAAAATCCTCGTGATGGTCTCAGAATGAATATAAGCGCAGGAGGAAATATTGGTGAAAGATTAATGGCCATTGGTCATAGAAATTATGGTGAAATTAGACAAATTGCTGCAAATTGGCTAGAAAAAGTTGAAATTGATGTTAGCAGAATTGATGATAAGCCAAGTACTTTTTCTGGAGGAATGCAACAAAGACTTCAAATTGCAAGAAATCTTGTAACTAGACCAAGATTGATTTTTATGGATGAACCTACTGGAGGTTTGGATGTATCTGTGCAAGCTAAAATCTTGGATTTATTAAGAAACCTTGTAAGAGAACTTGGTATTGCTGCAGTAATAGTTACACACGATCTTGCAGTAGTTAGACTTTTAGCTGATCGTATAATTGTAATGCAAAATGGAAATGTAATAGAAGCTGGTTTGTGTGATCAGGTTTTAGATGATCCACAGCATAAATATTCGCAATTATTAGTTAGTTCAGTATTACAGGTGTAAAATGATACAAATTAAAAATTTAAACAAATCATTCCAACTTTATAATCAAAACGATACAAACATAAATGTGTTTAAAAATATAAACTTCAGAGTTAATAAAGGTGAGGTTGTTGCACTTACTGGTAACTCTGGCACAGGTAAATCTACTTTATTAAAATTAATCTATGGAAGTTATGTAATAAGTAAAGGTGATGTTCTTATTTCAGATATTAATATTAGAAAATCATCACCTAGAGATATTTTAAAACTAAGAAAGAATAAATTGGGGTATGTTAGTCAATTTTTGAGAGTTGTACCTAGAGTGCCAACAATAGATGTTGTAATAGAACCCTTGCTTGAGATTGGATGTGAAAAAAAAATTGCATTAAAAAAAGCCCAAGAAATATTAGAAAGACTTAATATTCCAAAAAATTTGTGGAACTTGTCTCCCTTAACTTTCTCAGGAGGTGAACAACAAAGAGTAAATATTGCTAGGGGTTTTATTCATAATTATCCGTATTTACTTTTAGATGAACCAACCGCAAGTCTGGACCAAAATAATAAAAATGTTGTATTAGATTTAATAGAAAAAGCTAAGCTAAATGGTTCAGCTATAATAGGAATATTTCATGATGAAACAGCTAGAAACAAAGTTGCTACAAGAGAAGTCAATTTAGAAAATTTATGAATTAATGAAAAAAACTAATGGCAATTTATTTGTGATTGTAGGAGCTTCTGGGGTAGGTAAAGATACTTTATTAAATGAAATAAAAGCTAAGCTAGAAAATTTTTACTTTGTAAAAAGGTATATTACCAGAACCCTTGATAAAAATAATGAAGACCATATCGCTATATCAAATACTGATTTTCAAAATAAGGTTAAAGATGGTTTTTTTGCAATAAGCTGGCAAGCACATTCCTTATCATATGGTATTCCAAAAGATATTGAAGATGAATTGAAAAAAGGTGTTAATGTAATTTTTAATGGATCAAGACTCGCTTTGAAGCAAATTAGGGAAAGTTATCCTGATGCAAAGATTATTTGCATTATTGCTTCCAAAAAAGCTATTGAAAGCCGTCTTATATCAAGAAATAGAGAAAGTAAGGATGATATTA
>QCNS01000059.1 GCA_003210055.1 SAR116 cluster bacterium AG-426-I14 | reverse complement strand
AGAAATTTCGTTTGTATTTTTTTCAATATTCGTTTTATCAATTTTATTGGTTTTAACAATTTCTGAATTTGAGATATTTACTTCTAACTGCTTTTGATTTTTGGTTTTTGTTGTAGCTTGCTGATCTATGATTTTAAGATCTTCATTCACAACATTTTCTGATGATTTATTTGATTCCAAAAGTGTGGTTGTTGATTTTGTAATTGTATTATCTTCAACCTTAACATAATTCACAATTTTGTTAGTTTTTTTATTTTCTTTATCATTAACTTCAGTACTAGCTAAATTATCCTCTTTAGGATTATTTTCTGAATTTAAGTTATTAAAATACCATCCTGAATATGTTATTAAACATATCAAAAAAGTTGCCAAAACAAAAATAGGTAAGTAGGATTTTTTTTCTTTTTTAGACTCTAAAAAATTGTAAGATATTCTAGAATCTTTAACGTTAATACTATTTTTATAAGATTCTACACATAAATCTGCGTCTAAATCAACCAAACTAGCGTAACTTCTTACAAAACCGATTTGATAAGCTAATCCTGGTAAATCTAAGAGTTTGCCATTTTCAAAGTCTGCAATAAGATTTGTTCTTACTTTTAACTTTTTACTAGCTTGCTCTTGGGTAAAACCTTTTCTAGCCCTTGCTTCCATAAAAGTTCTACCTATTTCTTGAACCTCAGGATCGTCAAAAGCTTTAACAATGTCTATTGACACCTCGTTATCATCCAGCAAATTTTCCTTAGATTTATTTTCGTTGTTGTTAATCATTTTAATTCCTAGATAACCTTATGATAATATATATTTAATATAGATAATCAATAGCAGATTTAATTTAACTTGCTTCCTATACTTTATCTAAACCAAATGCATCATGTAATGTTCTTACCGCCAGTTCAGAGTAATCAGACGATATTAAAACTGAAATTTTTATTTCACTTGTTGAAATCACTTGAATATTAATATTATTATTAGCTAAAGTTTCAAACATCATTTTTGCAATTCCAGGTTTGGTTCTCATACCATTACCTACGACTGAAACCTTTGTAACTTTACCATCCTCTCTAAAACTAGTAAAATTAATACCTGATTTTAAGTTTTCTATGACCTTACGTGCTGGGATTAAGTCTGATTCTAATATAGTAAATGTTATGTCAGTTGCAGCCCCATTAAGAGTTGACGATTGCACTATCATATCTACATTAATCGCTTCATCTGCTAAGGCTCCAAAAATTTTAGCTGCTTGCCCTGGATTATCTGGAACATTGAAGATTGTTATCTTTGCTTCATTCGAACTATAAGCAATTCCACTAATTTTTGTTTTTTCCATATCATTTTCCTCTTTAATTATCATAGTACCAGGAAGATTATCAAAACTACTTAATACTTGAAGTTTTACATTATAGTTCATGGCTAATACGACAGATCTAGTTTGTAACACTTTTGCGCCTTGCGATGATAATTCTAACATTTCTTCATAAGTAATATTGTCTAATTTAACTGAATTTTTTACAATTCTCGGATCTGAAGTATACACACCATTTACATCAGTATAAATATCACATCTATCAGCTTTTAATGCAGCAGCTATTGCTACTGCAGAGGTATCAGATCCTCCTCTTCCAAGAGTTGTTAATTTATTGTTTTTTGTTATTCCTTGAAATCCTGTTAATATCGCAACTTCGCCATCTTCAAAATATTTTTTGATTTTTTCAGTTTTTATTTCATTTATACTAGCTTTACTATAAAATTCATCAGTAATAATTGGTAGTTGCCATCCAGTCCAAGATCTTGATTTTATACCAATAGTTTTCAGAGCTATGGCTAGTAAACCAGCTGAAACTTGTTCCCCAGATGAAATTACTACGTCATATTCAGATCTGTCATAATTTTCACTTATCTCATTTACTAATTTAATTAATTTATTAGTACTACCTGCCATTGCAGAAACAACCGAAACAACCTTATTTCCTTTTAAAACTTCTTTTTTGATAAGAAGTGCTGCTGCTTTAATCTTGGTGACATCCCCCAATGAGGTTCCACCAAATTTCATTACAATTAATGACAAAATGTTACCTTTTAATTTGATGTAATATTTTAAAATATGTTAAAAACAATTTATGAATACTACAATTGATAGAAAAGAAATAGATTTTTTTTCTAATTTAAGCAAAGAATGGTGGAATCTTGATGGTCCATTCTCTTCATTGCATAAATTCACTGATGCTAGAGTTCAGTTTATTTTGAGAAATGTAGTTAGAATAAATAATAAAGCAAATGTAACACCCCCCTTGAATGGCTTAACTTGTCTAGATATAGGTTGTGGGGGAGGTATTTTATCAGAACGTTTATGCAGATTAGGGGGAGAAGTAACAGGAATAGATGTTTCACAAAAAGCTATAAATGTAGCAAAATATCATTCATCCAAAAGTGGATTAAAGATTAAATAT
>QCNS01000058.1 GCA_003210055.1 SAR116 cluster bacterium AG-426-I14 | reverse complement strand
CGTTGTTCTCTCATTTTTACAAACTCTTCTTCTGATATATTTCTGTTAATATGGATGTTATTTTTCTTCTGATCTCTGACAGTGCTTTCCCATTTTGCCTCTCTTCCATCAGGCATATAATCATGACAAACAAATATTCGTGTTTTTTCTGGTAATGACAATATTTTTTTTATTGAATTATATAGCTCCTTGGCGTTACCACCTGGGAAATCTGCTCGAGCTGTGCCTCCATCAGGCATAAAGAGAGTATCACCAACAAATGCTGCATCGCCAATTAAATGTGTCATACATTCTGGAGTATGTCCCGGCGTTAAAATTGTTTTACATTCCATTTGACCTATTTTGTAGGTATCACCATCATTAAACAAATAATCAAATTGACTTCCATCCATTTCAAATTCAGTGCCTGAATTAAATACTTTTCCAAAAATTTTCTGTAATTGAGTAATTTCTGAAGATATTCCTATCTGACCACCTAATTTATTTTGTATATATGGGGCAGCAGACAAATGATCAGCGTGAATATGAGTTTCAATTAACCATTCTAACTTTAAAGAGTTATTTTCAATAAATGAAATTAATTTTTTTGCATTTGTAAATGTAATTTCTCCAGTAAAATAATTAAAATCTAATACACTATCTATTATAGCACATTTATTAGTTAGTTCATCTATAACAATATAACTTGCAGTATTAGTTTCTTTATCAAAAAAACATTCTACTTTAGGTTTAATTTTTCTTTTACTCATAAAGTTTCTATTAGTTATTATGATTTGAATTTTAAATTATTCAGACTTTAAGCTTGTAAAATAAAAATTCTTCTTTGTCTATAAATTGCCACATTAAATTCAAATTCTTAGCACAATTATTAATTATAAATTTGCAATATATTAAATTATTTTTCTCCTCCTCATAGCATTAGCTGCTTCAGTAGCTAGTGCTTGGATGAATCTTAACAATTTATTTTCTGTTTTTTTTGAAATTAATGTCCTAATATTTAGGTAATTTATAAAGATAAAATATGCCAAGACACAGAGGAATATTTGATAAAAATAATGCTGAACCCTACGAAATCAGTAGATACAGAATTGAAAATTTTATTCAATGTCCCGCTTGTTTTTACATGCAACAGGTTGAAGGTATAAAATTTCCGTCAATACCTGGTTTCAATATTAATGAAGCAACAGATATTCTTTTAAAACGAGATTTTGATAATTATAGAGGTAAAAAGACAACTCATCCTTTTTTAGTTCAACAAGGTTTAAATCATCTAATACCTTTTGATCATCCTGACTTAAACTTGTGGACGCAAAGTTTACACTTTGGAGCTGAAGGAAGAATGAATTATATTCATAAAGAGAGTAATTTAAAAGTTGGAGGTGGTTTAGATGATGTTTGGCTAAATATAAACACTAATAAACTTCACATAATAGATTTTAAAAGTACATCACAAAAAAAGGATAATGGACCTATAACATTAGATGAGTATTGGAAAAATTCTTATAAAAGGCAAATGGATTTATACGTTTGGGTAATGAGAAAAAAAGGATTTGAGATAGATAATATATCATATTTCTTGTACTGCGATGGAGATAGATTTACAAACTCTAGTTTTTTGAAAGAACAAATTGCTCTCATGGAATTTAAAATAACATTGATCCCATACAAAACTGATACAACTTGGATAGAACCAACTTTAATTAAAATCAAAAATATTTTGACACAAGAAAATAGACCTTTTCATGACTCAAGATGTGAATTCGGAACATTTTTAAATCTTGCTTAAGTTAATTTGGTTAATTAATTCCTTTTTCAAAAGTTTTTTTGTCTATATCAACTTTTAATAATTTATTAGCAGTTGATGACCAAACATTGGTTGAAACTTCAATATCTTTTATATGACTGAATAAGCCCGCTTTCCATACCGTCCTTGAAATCAATTTTGAACAAATTGCAGTTCCACAATTTGAACAGAACAATCTTTTAACCAAATTACCACTTGCAGCCTTAATTTCATAAACAGATGGTACCCCACGGATTATTCTTATTTTTTCATCAGTAATAACAATATTAAAGGACGGACCTCCCCCAGAGGCCTTTTGACAATCTTCACAATAACATGCTACGGCACTTTTTGGTAAATCATCACACTCAACTTCTATAGAACCACATAAACATTTTCCTATTTCTTTAGACATTATTTGTCTCCATTAAAAGTTTTCTATTGACGCTTTATACATCGTGGTTCTTATCTTAACAAAAAATTCTTTATCATTGTTAATATTTTCTTTTTTAGTGATCATAAAACCCAAATATTTATTAAATTTTGGTGAGAAAATCAAAGATGTTAATTTACCAATTTTTTTATCACCTACATAACCTGATACATCAAAAGAATCTAAGTTTGGAGGTGCTTCAAAATAGACTTTATAAATATCCCGGAAAGGTCCTCTTTTACATTGGGTCAAC
>QCNS01000057.1 GCA_003210055.1 SAR116 cluster bacterium AG-426-I14 | reverse complement strand
AGATCCTCTTCTAGTGAAGATTGATTTTCAGTTTTTATTTTCTTAAATCCTAGAAGGTTTCCATAATTATCAACTACAGGGTCGTTTGGCTTTTTTCTTACCTTAACTCTATTCATAAATTTATCATCAAATTGTTTTGATAAGTATAAAATTACATTTTTGTACCACTCTTTATCATTGAAAAACCATTGAATTGCATGAGTGGGTGGAATGATAAGAATGTTTTTACCTCGGTTTCGGTTTTTTTTCCAGGGTTCAATTTTGATATTATTTTTTATAGTATCCCATCTAATATCATTTACTTCTCTAACATAGTTCATAGTATGTCTATTTTTTGAAACTCTATTCCAAAACTCACCTTTATAACCAGCATCAAAATATGCATGGTCAATATAAAAGTAGTCAATTCTATTTTTAATTGCTTCTTTGACAGCAAGGCCAGTTCCTCTAAGAATTCCATGCACAACAATAGCGTCAGTATTTTTTGGAAAACCAAATCTAAGAAACTCATTTATATCTAATTTTTTAACATTCCATTTATTAGAATTTTTAGAAACTCCTTTTACAAACATATCTATGATTTGATTTGAGGTTAAATTTTGGGTTGTATATGCTATTAAATTTTTCATTAGGTATCTAATATTAAACTTAAAATTTTAACATTTAATTTTTAAAGAGAATTTTTAAATTTATTTAGATCGTCAAACCCAGAAATAGAATTAAAATACATTTTTTGCCATACTTTAGCTTCTTTACCTTTATTATAATCTGAAAAACATGGCGCACCAATAGTGTAATGAAGAAGAGAAGCATTTTGGTTTTCTTTATATTCTAAAACTAAGTAATTCCATTCTAGCGGCAGAGAACCTACCTCTTTATCTTTTAGCCAACTAAACCGATGTAAATAACTACCAACAGCTTTTTCAATAAAAGAAGGTGTTAAAATCTTATTTTTTTCATGTTCACAATTAAATAAAATAACAGAACTCCAATTTTTTTTCGGATAATCATCATTTCTACTTCCAAGATATTTTATTGGAAATTTAGTTTTATATTCATGCTTAACAACTTGAACAGCATAATTTTTATCAAACAAATTGAATAGTTCATTTAAATCTTTGTTAACTATCATATCACCATCAATAAATAATGCTTTGCCTCTAAAATTAGATAAATATGGAACTAGAAAACGACTATAGATAAATGCATTGCTGCCGTCTTTATGTTCTTCTTTATAATCTTCAAACATATCTAAATGAAGTGGGTGAATTGATACTGGTGACTTTGTATTTTCAATAATGCTTTGAACGCAAGTATGATATACAACAGCTTCCCTGGGGTCATATCCTATAAAAATTTTTAAAGGTTCTTTATTTGTCATTTAATCCTCTCAAAATTATTTCCAATTTAATCTAAAGAAATTTAATGCAAATATCAGACCAAAGATAAAAATAATTTTTGGCTCAAAAATTGCATTCTCTTAAGACAACTTTGGAGAAAAAAAATGATAGATTTAGTAACATCGATGAATGACAAAATTTTTGAAAAGTATGGAAAAGATAACCTAAAAACCTTCAATAAATATCTCTCAAAAGATTTAAGATTAAACATATTTTTTGAAGGAGAAATTCCAGAAAATCATGGTCTTGACGAAAAGAAAATTCGTTTTCACAAATTTCAGTCTAATGAATGGAATATTTTTTATAAAAAGTTTGGGTTTCTTCAAGAAGCTAATGGCATGAAATTTACAAGAACAGTGAATGATGATGATACTTTTACATTAACAGTTAGAGGTCCTGATTATAGATGGGAGGCAGTAAAATTTTCTTTTAAAGTTTTTAGTGTAAGATTAGCCTCACAGTTGGAAGATATTTCCTCAAAATTCTGTTGGATTGATGCTGATACCCTATGTTTAAAAAAGATAACTTCAAAGGAATTATCAAAGTCATTTCCTAGAGATAATGAACTTATGTCTTATATTGGAAGAGATACGTATCCTGAGGATTTTCCGCACATGGAAGCAGGTTTTCTTGGTTTCAATAGAAATCACAGTCACTTTGACTCATTTATGAAAACACTCACAGGTTTATACGTAACCGGAGAAATATTTGCTTATGATCAGTGGCATGACAGTTTTCTATGGGATAGAGCAGTGGATATGTTTACTATTCTAGATGTTAAATTTAGGTGTTTATCTGAAAAATATGTTAGTTATGAACATCCTTTTGCCTACATAGCTGTAGGAAAATTATTTGATCACCTTAAAGGACCAGATCGTAAGGAACAAGGTTACTCGTCTGAAAGGATGCAAGATAATATAACTGCTGCGGAATAATTAAAACATCAATTTTAATGATGTGAACTGTATATTTTATGAATTGATATTAGACTTAGCTATCATAAATTTAAAATAACTATTTTAAGAAAATTTATCAGTATAAAAATAGAGTAATTTAAATTTTTATAAAATTGAAAATTAGTTAGTCAAAGTAAGTTAGATGAGTATATTAAATTTAGATAATTCTATCAAGAAAGCAGAAAAACTTCTTAAAAATATGGAATATGAGGAAGCTAAGTTAGAGTTTTCAGAAATTTTAAAAAAATTTCCTCATAATTTAAGAGCAAAAAA
>QCNS01000056.1 GCA_003210055.1 SAR116 cluster bacterium AG-426-I14 | reverse complement strand
GCTTTTGAATTTTTCTAAAAAGAATAAAATAAAAAAAATTATATTAAATTTACAATTTATTAATAAATAAGATTACGCTGTAGTATAATTAGTAATTTTAAGTCTATTTGAAATATTTTTCTTTAAATTTTAAAGCAACTGAAACTAGTAATATTAGTATAGGCACTTCAACAAGAGGACCAATAACAGTTGCGAAAGCCTCTTTTGATGCAAGGCCAAAAGTGGCAATTGAAACTGCAATAGCCAATTCAAAATTATTTGAAGCTGCTGTGAATGATAAAGAAGTAGCCTTTGGATAATTAATATTGGCAAACCTACTGATACTAAAACTAATAAAAAACATAATTAGAAAATATATGACAAGAGGAATTGATATTGTTAAAACATCCAAAGGAAGTTTCAAAATTTCATTACCTTTTAGAGTAAACATAACAATTATTGTAAATAACAGAGCAATTAAAGTTATAGGACTTATTCGTGGAAGAAACTTGTTCTCGTACCATTCTTCGCCATATTTCTTAACTAATAATGATCTTGTTACAAAACCTGCTAAAAATGGAATACCAAGATAAACTAGAACTATTTTAGCAATGTAAAATATTGAAATATCAATAATTTGACCGTCATATCCAAAAATTTCAGGCAAAATTTTTAAAAAAAACCATGCATAAGGCGCAAAGAAGATAATTTGAAAAATTGAATTAAATGCAACCAATCCTGCTACATATTCTGAACTTCCTCTAGCCAACTCATTCCAAACAAGAACCATTGCTATACATCTAGCTAAACCAATTAGTATGACGCCAGTCATGTATTCAGGTTTATCAGAAAGAAAAGTAATAGCTAAAAAAAACATTAATGCAGGGCCTACTAACCAATTTTGAAATAAAGACAAAGCTAAGACTTTCTTATCTTTAAAAACTTCAATTATTTTTTCATATTTAACTTTTGCTAAAGGTGGATACATCATTAAAATAAGCCCTATTGCAATAGGAATATTTGTATTACTGTAAGTTATTGAATCAAGAAATTTAGGCATATTTAGAAAAACATTACCAATAACTATACCTATAATCATTGCAAGAAATATCCATATAGTTAGGTATTTATCTAAAAATGATAGATTTAATTTTTCATATTTTCGTTTCATCTTTTATTTAAGCAACTTCTCGACCACTTGCCCATACTTTTCTAATGATTGGCAAATCATTCTTAATACTTAATCTAACCAAATCTGCTTTTAAACCTTCTTTGATTAAACCCCTATCATTTAACCCTGTAGCCTTACAAGGGTTTGTAGTTACTGCAGCTATACTTTTGGGTAAATTGTTAGATTTTATACCCCACATTATTGCTGCCATCATCAATGATGAAGGCACATAATCAGAACTTAAAATATCAAGAAGGTCTTTATCAATAAGTGATTGAGCTGAAACATTACCTGAATGAGATCCTCCTCTTACTAAATTTGGTGCTCCCATTATTATTTTTATGTTACTGCTTTTACACTTTGTTGCAGCTTCAAGAGTGGTTGGAAACTCAGCTAAATTTATACCTTGTGAACAACTCTCTTCCACATCAGAAATTGTAGTATCATCATGACTAGCCAATACTGCATTTAATCTTTTACTAAATTTTATTGTTTCACTTTTATGTTTTTTACCAAACATTTTTTGAAGATCTTTTAAGTATGAAAAGTGTCTTTCAATTTGTGATTCTGAAAGAGCAAATTTTCCTGATAAATAAACTTTGAACTGTGAAACATCACGAAACTGTCTTTGGCCTGGTGTGTGATCCATAAGACTAACGATTTTTACCTTATCTTGAGCATTGAATTCTTCTAACTCCTGAATTAAATTTTCTGAACATATTTCAGCTCTTAGATGAATAAAATGATCAATCTTAAAAGATTTGTCTTTTGATAAGTTATTGATAGAGGTGGCTGTTTCTCTTGCATATTTGTCATATCTATGCACACCATCTCTGTTAATAGATCCTACTCTTAAAGCATCAAAAACAGTTGTAATACCTGCAGATGCTAATTCTCCATCGTGAGCTGTAAGAGCATTATTTATAGGCCAATTTACACCAGGTCTTGGTTTGAGATGCCTTTCTAAATTATCTGTGTGTAGTTCAACTAAACCTGGAATTAAATAATCTTCATTGCAATCTATAGATCTAGGTATAGAGCTTTTTCCTTTATTGACCCTTTTAATAAACCCATCTTTTAATTGAATACTTCCCAAAAAGACTTCGTCTTCAGTTACAATATTAACATTATTTAAAATGACATCAGACAACATGAAATCCTTAAATATCCATATATATGACTCTAATATTACAGTTTTTTTAAAAGTTAAAATATATTAATTAAATTGAAACAAAACTATAATATGTAAATCTCATGGAAGAATATTATAAAAGATATACAATATATTATGCACCTTTAGAAAATTCAGAGCTAGATGTGTTTGGTAAATGTTGGTTAGGATGGGATCCTTATAAAGGTTTAGAAACTACTAAGTCAGATCTTTCAAGTTCACCCAATTTACAGAAATTTTCTAGATTTGTATTTGCACCAAAACAATATGGATTTCATGGCACAATAAAAGCTCCATTTAGATTAAAGGATGGGTATACCTATAATGATCTTGAAAATAAAGTTTGTGAAATATCAAAACAAATACATAGTTTTCATTTAGACGAACTAATTATTAAAAAATTAGGTAATTTCATTGCATTAATTCCTACTAATAATCTCAAAGTAAATGAAGTATCTAATAAATTTGTAGAGGGATTAGATTAT
>QCNS01000055.1 GCA_003210055.1 SAR116 cluster bacterium AG-426-I14 | reverse complement strand
TTTTGTTGCAAGCCAGAAAAAGTTCTTTTAATTGCAAGAATTTTTCTGAACAAATAGCTCACAAATTAATAAAAAAAAGAAACTGTAATATTAAATTAGACTTTTCTAAGCCCAATCTGATGGGGGTAATAAATATTACTCCAGATAGTTTTTACAAAAATAGTAGAGTTAGTGATATAAAAAATTTCAAAAGCAAAGTAAATAAGATGAAAAAATTTGGGGTTGATATTATTGATATTGGAGCTGATACATCAAAACCAGGTTCATATCCTATTAAAGTTAAAGACGAAATCAATCGATTAGATATATATTTAAAAGAACTAGAAAATATGAAACTAAATACCATCATATCGCTTGATACAAGAAATCAAGAAACTATGAAAAAAAGTCTTAAATTTAGTATCTCTCTAATAAATGATATAACAGCTTTTTCTTCAAAAAAATCTCAAGAAATACTAGTTAAAAATGATATTTGTGGTGTCATAATGCATATGCAAAATCAACCAAAAAATATGCAACACGATCCAAAATATTTTTTTCCACCATTGGATATTTATGATTTTTTTGAAAAAAAAATTACGGATCTCTCAAATGCAGGAATTAATTCATCTAAAATAATTATTGATCCAGGGTTTGGATTTGGGAAATCGCTTTATCATAATACAACATTGTTAAGATATTTGCCTTTATTTCATTCGCTTGGAGTTCCAATAGTTGTTGGCTTAAGTAGAAAATCATTAATTGAGGAGATATCTCTCAAAAACTTCAAATTTACAAAAAAAAAAAATAATTTCTTTTCACCTGAAAAAAGATTGGGTGGTTCAATAGCATTGGCATTAAAAGCTTACGATAATGGTGTTCAAATTATAAGAACACATGATCCTTTAGAGACGCTACAAGCTATATATTGTATGGAACAAGTTGATATAAATCATTAGAAAGTTTAATGTAATTTAATTAGTTACGAGATTTTAGTGAATAAAGAAAATAAATATATTAACAATGTAGAGAGATTGTTTGGAACTGATGGTATCAGAGGTAGAGTTAATGGTGAAAAAATAAATGCACCAATGGCTGTTAACATTGCAATGGCTGCTGGAGAATATTTTTTTGGTAAGGCTGGAACTAAGAGACCAAGAGTTCTAATCGGAAAAGATACCAGACTTTCGGGATATATGCTTGAGCCAGCTTTAGTGGCAGGTTTTACTTCGCTTGGTATTGAATCAATAACGACTGGCCCTTTACCTACGCCAGGCATAGCACATCTTACAAATGTTTTGAGGTGTGATTTAGGTGTTATGATTTCTGCTTCTCATAATCCTTATCAAGATAATGGATTAAAATTTTTTAATTCTGATGGTTTTAAATTAAGTGATGATGTTGAAAATGAGATTCAATCACTTTTAAAAAAAGGCCCTTCTTTCTCAAGTCCTGAGAATCTTGGTAGAGCAAGAAGAATGGAAGATGCAATTGGAAGATATATAGAATTTATAAAATCAATTCTTCAAAAAAATGAAAATTTGTCTGGTATGAAAGCAGTTTTAGATTGTGCAAATGGAGCTGGTTATAAAGTTGGACCTGAAGTAATGTTTGAATTAGGAGCTGATGTTGTACCAATGTCAATTAATCCTGATGGAATGAACATAAATATGGACTGTGGTGCTATATCGCCTAATAAAATGGCTGAAATGACAAAAAAAACAAATAGTTCTATTGGTATAGCCCTTGATGGTGATGCAGATAGAGTTATTTTTTCTGATGAAAACGGTGAATTAATTGATGGAGATCAAATAATAGCTGTTTTAGCCGATGAGATGAATAAATTTAAAAACCTTAAACAACAATCTGTTGTGGGAACTCATATGTCAAATTTAGCCTTAGAGAAATATTTAAAAATTAATAATATTAATTTAGTAAGAGTTAAAGTAGGGGATAGATATATCCTGAATGAGATGTTAAATAATAATTTCAATTTAGGAGGGGAGCCTTCTGGACATGTTGTTTTGACGGATCATTCAAAAACTGGAGATGGACTGATTACTGCCATTAAAATTATGTCATTATTGAAAAAATCTGGTAAAAAAGCTTCAGAATTTTTAAGACCTTTTAAAATGATACCTTTTAAGATCAAAAATTTAAAAAAATTAGATATGAATATTTTAAACGATAATGAAATAATAAAAAAAATAAATAAAGTACAGGCTTCTATAGCTGATAGAGGTAGAATAGTTGTAAGGCCATCAGGTACGGAGTCATTAATAAGAGTAATGGTTGAATCTTCAAATTCAAAATTAATTGATGATACTATTAGTAAAATTTCAAATTTGTTACAAATGTCGAATGAGTCAAATAAATCATAATCAATTAAAGAGAGTGTTAATTATTGCAGGTTCTGATTGTTCTGGTGGTGCAGGAATACAAGCAGATTTAAAAACTTTAAGTTATTTTGGCGTTTATGGAATGACTGCAATTACAGCTTTAACTGCACAAAATACTCTCGGCGTTCATCAAGTTATGAATTTACCAATAGATTTTGTTCAAAAACAAATAGATGTATGTTTAAGTGATATTGGTGTTGATGCTATTAAAATTGGTATGGTTCACAAATCTGAAATTTTTGATGTCATATATAATTCATTTGTAAAATTTGATATTATTGACAACAAGAAAATTAAAATACTCTTTGATCCAGTAATGTTTGCAAAAGGGGGTTACCCATTATTAGAGAGTAATGCAATTATAGCTCTAAAAAAGTTTATAAAAAAATGTAGACCTATAATAACACCAAATATTCCTGAAGCTGAGTTACTATCTAAAACAAAAGTTAAAAATGAAAAAGATATGATTTTTTCTGGAAAAAAAATTTTAGATATGGGAGCTAAAGCTGTCATTTTAAAAGGAGGTCACTTAGAGCAATTAGATTTAACAGATTATGTTTTAACAAAACATAGTTTGTTAAAAATAGAGTCAAAAAAAATTGATACTAAAAATACTCATGGAACTGGTTGTACTTTAGCTAGTGCTATTGCAGCAAATTTAGCTAAGTCTTTTTCTT
>QCNS01000054.1 GCA_003210055.1 SAR116 cluster bacterium AG-426-I14 | reverse complement strand
AATGGAACCCCTCTTATAATGCATGTATTTCAAAGTGCTAAAAATGCAGCTTTAAATATTCCTATTTTGGTAGCTACAGATGACGAAAAAATATTAAATGTTGTGATTAAAAATGGTGGCAAAGCAATTATGACTAATTCAAGCCATGAGAGTGGTTCAGACAGGATACATGAAGCCATAAATAAATTTGATCCAGCAAGACGATTTAAAAAGATTATTCATTTACAAGGTGATCTTCCAAATGTATCGAAAAAATTAATTTCAAATTTAGCAAAAGTTGTATTAAATCAAAAATGCATTGCTACACCTATTGTTAAAGCAAGTAAAGAAGAGATACATGACCCAAATGTAGTTAAATGTGTAGCTAGTTTTCAAAATGAAAACCCAGAAATAGATGATGTCGGAAGGGCCTTGTATTTCAGTAGATCAAAAGTTCCTTGGGGTTCAGAAAATATTTGGCATCATTTGGGAATATATGCATGGGACAGAGAAATATTAGATGAATTTATAAAGCTAGAACCATCTCCATTAGAAAAATCAGAGAAATTAGAACAATTGAGAGCATTAGAAGCAAATATTGAAATAAAAATTCTCTTAACAAATGAAAAGCCAATTGGTATTGATACAATTGACGATTTAAAATTATTTGAAGATAGTTTAAAATTTGAACTAAATAAATTTAATTATGAAAAAAAGAAATAACAAAATAAAAATAGCCTTTCAAGGTATGGACGGTGCATATTCAAATATGGCATGCAATGAATATTTTCCTAAAGCCACAACTATTCCATGTACTTCGTTTGAAGAAATGATGGAAGTTACTAAAAAAGGTATTTCAGATTATGCTATGGTCCCAGTAGAAAACTCTCTTGCTGGAAGAGTGGCTGATATACATAACTTGATCCCCGAAAGTGGTTTAAATATTATTGGTGAACATTTTCAAAAGGTAAATCATTGTTTGTTAGGTATTCCTGGATCTAAAATTAACGATTTAAAGATCGTAAAAAGTCATTCACAAGGTATTGCGCAATGTAGAAAATTGATTAAGAAACTAAAACTTCAACCTATTCAGCATATTGACACAGCAGGAGCTGCTGCAGAAATATCTAAAACAAGAGATAAAACAGTGGGGGCCATAGCATCACAAATGTCTTCAAAAATCTATGGTTTAAAGATTTTACTTAAAAATATTGAAGATGCATCTCATAACACTACTAGATTTTTAATTATGAGTAGGAAGCTTAAATTTCCTCCCTTGAATAACAAAAAAATCGTTACTACTATTATTTTTGAAGTTAGGTCTGTACCTGCAGCGCTGTATAAAGTACTTGGAGGATTCGCTACCAACGGAATAAATTTAACTAAACTTGAAAGTTATATAAGTGGTAAAAACATGGAAGCAGCTAGGTTTTACGTAGATGCTGAAGGTCATCCAAAGTCACAACCAATGCTCAATGCTTTAGAGGAAATGAAGTTTTATACAACTCCAGGGAGCATTAAAATTCTTGGAGCATACAATCGAAATAAATAATCAATCATTTATTGTCTTGAAAGAATAACTAAACTAATACATATTTAAGAGGAAGAATTTCGTGGGCGGGACTCTTGCTAACCCGGTCAGATTCGAAAGAAAGCAGCCGTAACAATGATATCGGGTCACGAAATTCTTCGTTATAATATATATCAAACATATGAATTACAAAGTACTAGCAAGAAAATATAGACCTCAAACTTTTAAAGATTTAATTGGTCAAGATACATTAGTTAAAACATTTAAAAATGCATTAAATCAAGGTAGATTAGCCCACTCTTTTTTATTAACTGGTATTCGAGGAGTTGGTAAAACCACGACAGCTAGAATAATAGCAAAAGCATTCAATTGTGAAGGTAATGAAAATAAAAATCCAACTTTTGAAATCTGTAATAATTGTAAACCATGTATTTCAATAACAAATGGAAATTGTTTAGATGTCTTAGAAGTTGATGCAGCAAGTAAGACTGGTGTCGATAATATAAGAGAAATTATTGATACTGTAATGTATTCTCCTAATGAAGCTAGATATAAAATTTATATTATTGATGAAGTTCACATGTTGTCTATACAGGCATTTAATGCTTTATTAAAAACTCTTGAGGAACCTCCCAATAGTTCAAAATTCATTTTTGCAACAACCGAAATAAGGAAAATACCAGCAACAATAATTTCAAGATGCCAAAGATTTGATTTAAAAAGAATAGATTTGAGTAATCAAGTTGCACATTTAAAAAATATTGCAAAATTAGAGGATATTTCTATAGATGAACAATCTCTTCACCAAATTAGTATTTCATCTGAGGGATCACTTAGAGATGCGCTTTCAATTTTAGATCAAGCAGCTGCATTGATGAAAAACGAAATAGTTTTTGTGAAATTAAAGAATATGCTTGGTTTAAATAATTATGAAAATTATTATGAACTTTTAGATCTATCCCTCAAAAGCAAAGCGAAAGAGGCATGCAATTTATATGATGAATTTATAAATAATAGTATTCCTTCATCACAAATTATAAACACTCTAACACTGATATGTACAAAAGTTGCACGATTTTTAATAGATGAATCAGTATATGAAGAAGATAATACTTATAAAAAACATATATTTAATATCTCCCAACATGGGATGACACAAGTCATAAGAACATGGCAAATTTTGATAAAAGGTTTGGAAGAGATTAAAAATAGTAATAATGAAATTGAGTCTGGATTAATGACAATTATTAAAATTTGTTATGCTAGCAAAATTCCACTACCTAATGAGCTTATCAAAAGTTTAAATACTAAAATTTTGCAACATAAAAATGAAGATATATCCAAAAATTTAAATCAAGAGAGTAAAAAAAGTGACTATAAATCTAAAAATCAAGTTGAGAATTCTGTAAAATTTGAACAAGAACAAAAAACATCAATCAACAGGGATGTCCCAGATGAAAATTATGAACAGGGAAAACCAAACTCTGTTGATGAAATGTTACAATTACTAATAAAATCTAAAGAAGCTCTACTTCATGCTCAATTAATCAATAATATAATAATTCATGATTTCAAATATGGTGAAATTGAGTTA
>QCNS01000053.1 GCA_003210055.1 SAR116 cluster bacterium AG-426-I14 | reverse complement strand
GTTAGAGAGCATACCTCTGAGCGTTCACATTACATGTATAAATATATTTGAAATAATTAAAAATGATTGAAATTAATAGCCCAAGTGAAATAGAAAACTTTCTGAATAAACCGTTAACACCAAGTGATTGGTATCAAGTTACACAAGAAAGAATAAATAATTTTGCTAAATCTACCGGTGATTTTCAGTGGATTCATGTTGATGTAGAAAAAGCTAAAAATGAAATGCCGGATGGAAAAACAATAGCACATGGCTATTATATGCTTTCTTTGATTCCATTACTATCGGCTCAAACTGCAAAAATTAATAACTCCAGTAGAACTTTAAACTATGGTTCGGAAAAAATCAGATATATTAATCCTGTTAAAGTAGGATCCTTTGTAAGGTTAAATAGAAAAATTATAAAAGTTAATTTAATGGAAAATGGAGGTTATCGAATGATAAACTTTTATGAGATGGAAATAAAATATGAAGAAAAGCCCGCATATATAGCTGAAACAATTTCACTTGTTTTTCCATAAATAAATATAATATGAAAGCTATAGTTTGTGAAAATTACGGTCCTGTTAATAACTTAATATATAAAGACGTACAAAATCCTAAAATAAATAATCCAGATGATGTAATAATTAAAGTTGCGTCGTGTGGTGTAAACTTTCCTGACGGATTAATTGTTCAAGGCAAATACCAACATAAGCCTGAACTTCCATTCATCCCTGGAATGGAAGTTGCTGGCACAATATCTGAATTAGGCTCTAATGTGAGTGATTTTGTTGTTGGAGATAGAGTAGCAGGCTTGACTCAATTAGGTGGATACTCGGAAATTGCAAAAATTAATGTCTCAGGAATATACAAAATTCCTGACTCGATGAGTTATGACGATGCCTGTGCATTGTTATGTGCTTATGGAACATCTCATTATGCACTAAAACAAAGAGCAAAATTAAAAAAAGGAGAAACTCTTGTGGTTTTAGGAGCTTCAGGATCAACTGGAATAGCTGCAATTCAAGTTGGGAAAATATATGGAGCTAAAATTATTGCTGCATCATCATCAAAAGATAAACAAAATTATACAAAAAAATTAGGAGCAGATATTTCAATTGGTTACGAAAATTTGAAAGATAGTTTGAAAGATATTACAAATGGAAAAGGTGTTGATGTTATATTTGATCCTGTTGGTGGAAAACTATTTGAAGCTTCAGCACGTTCACTTACTAGATATGGAAGAATACTTGTAATTGGGTTTGCTTCGGGTGAAATTCCTAAGTTTCCTGTTAATTTAGCCCTTGTAAAGGAATTTGATGTAGTTGGTGTGTTTTGGGGAGCTTTTACTAGAAATAATAAAAATGATTTTCAAAAAAATATGATCGAACTATTTCGATGGTATGAAAAAGGTTTGGTTATACCTAAAATTGAAGAGGTGTTCGATCTTGAAAATGCTGAAACTGCTCTTCAACAGATATTAAATAGAGGTACAAAAGGAAAAGTGATTTTAAGACCTTGATCAAATAGTTTCTTCCAAGCCCCAAATATTAGTTACCTGGCTAGATAAAACGCCTCCATTACCATGAGCAAGAGAGATTTTGGCATCGTTAATCCATCCACCGTATTTTCTCTCTCCAACATTATCGCCGGCTGAGTTTCGTAATTGTCTAAGAGCTTCAAGAGTAACAAAAAGTCCGTACATGCCTGGATGCACACAAGATAGACCACCACCATTTGTATTAACAGGCAAAGAACCGCCAGGAAAGGTTTCTTTGATTAAGTCTTTTCCTTCGCCTTTTTTACAAAACCCTAAGTCTTCGAGAAATAAAATAGTGTTAATAGTAAATGCATCATATAATTGAACTGTATCCATATCAGAAAATTTGTATCCAGACATTTCAAATGCTCTTTTTCCACTCTCTACAGCCGAAGTAGTTGTAAAGTCAGGCATTTCAGAAATCATTCTATGATGATGTTCCATTGCTGCACCAAGTAAATAAATTGGAGTGTTCCTTGTATCTCGTGCTTTGTCACTTCTTGTCATTACTATTGCAGCTGCACCATCTGTAACCAAACAACAATCTAATTTACCTAATGGATCTACAATAGGTCTTGCAGAAAGTATATCCTCTTCAGTTAATGAACCTTTTTCATGCATATAAGCCCTTGGATTTAATAAAGCCCATTCTCTTGCAGCCATTGCTACATTAGCTAAATGCTTTCTACTAGCATTAAATTCGTGCATATATCTTTTTGCTGCTAAAGCATAAGCTGTTACAGGCATTCTGGGTTCATATTGGGCTTCAAATGGCATTGCTTCAGAAATAGTTTTGAACCCTCCTGCACTTCTTTGATTTGAACCATAGGCTATAACAGCTACATTTATTAATCCTGCTTGTAGAGCCATAGCAGCAGTCAAAATGTGGGATAGAAAACTTGAGCCACCAATATTAGAGCCATCTGCAAACTTAGGTCTAATACCTAAATATTCGGATAAAGACATTGCAGCCATTGAATGAAATGCGGTTGCGGCAAATAATCCATCAACTTCTTTAATATTTATACCTGAGTCTTCCAAAGCATCATAAACTGCAGTTGCCATTAACTCCATTGCTGACCAACCTGGAGTCACACCACAGCCTGTTTCAGCTAAACCTACAACAGCTGTTTTTCCTCTTATTTCACTTATATTCATTTTACTAATCCTTAATTAAATCAAAAACTATATTGTTCTCACCTTTTAACTCAATGATCCTTGCTTTAACTTTGTTTCCTATCTCAACCTTATCTGGTTCTACTCCAAAAACCATGGCCATCATTTTTGGTCCTTCATCCAATTTTATAATAGATAAATTAAAATCACCTCCCTTTTCTGGAAGTCTTCTATTACAGGTTGTGGAATGAACAACTCCATTTCCACTTACTTCAACCCACTCTAAATCTCTATCTCCAGTTCCTGGAAAAGCAACTCTAGGATGAAAAAAATACTCTCCAGTAACTTTGCTTCTTTGAATTTTAAATTTACCCTCATCTAAATGTTGATGAAATTGTTTTTGTGGACCTACTTTATCCTTTAAAATCTCAGGCATTATTCTCTCCCTCTAAGTTCATTGTTATCAGAGCATCCAAGGCAATTA
>QCNS01000052.1 GCA_003210055.1 SAR116 cluster bacterium AG-426-I14 | reverse complement strand
TCTGGAAAGATGGTTTGGCAATATTATTGTTAGATTGATTAATAAATAATCTTGTTAGTTGTAATTAATCATCATTTTGATAAGGATATGTGTTTTTTGGTTTAAATCGTACCACTAAACATGCTAGAGCAATTATCAAAATTGCTCCGGCTTCATACAATAAAGTGATGGGCTCCATACCTTTACCCTGCAAAATAATTAATCTTGATATAGCTGTCATGGCAATAAATAATGGAAGTGTTATTGGAATTCTATTACTTAAATAAAATATGCCTATCATTCCCAAGACCTCAGTATAGATAAATAATAGTAAAAGATCAGCTAATTCTACTTTCCCTTTTTGAAAAACAGTCATTAATTCCTGAGCAACTGCAACTAATGTAAGGACTGCAATTAGAGCAAGGAGACACTTTTCTATAGCTTTTATTATTTGAGAGCCGCTTAGTTGTGATTTATCCATTTCATTTTCCATAACTGACTATTGGATTATTATTTGAAACTTTAATTAAACGTTTTCCAAACTCCTCACCAAGAGATTTTGATGGTTCAATAAGTAAATTCAAATCTTTTGAAAAATTGCCAGCATATGGATTATGAATTACAACTCCAATAGCAAATTTACATAATGGAACTTTTTCTTTTGGCTCGTCATATTGATTAAATAATGTTTCTTCAAAAAACTCATACCATTTTCTAATTTTATAACCCTCAATTTCATTTTTCATTGCATTCAACTCCTTTTTATTTAAACATTTCTTTAACTTCAGACTTTTCAACAAAAATATTATTTATTGTTGGAGGAGTATTTTTACTTTTTCCTACAAAGCGAGGTATACCAGCTGATATTACCCCTCCAATTGCACAAGGATCACCATTTTTTAAAGCGCTTAGTCCGTCTTTTTTTGTGCCACCAAGTGGCGCATCAATAATTACTATATCTCCTTGATATCCATTTCGAAGATAACCTGCGTTTAATCCATAACATTGACTAACGTTACCTGTTGCTGCTGCAATTAATATCTCAGGTTCAAAATTTGATAAAGATGCAATCTGGCTAATTGTATAAATCATACCTAAAGGCATTATACCGCTACCTGTTGGTGTGTCCGTAGCTATTAGAAACCTATTAAATACATTATTCTTTTTTGCTATTTCGGCACACAAGATAGCTGTACGTAAATTACCTGCTGTACAAACCTGCATTGCTATTTGTGTTTCTTTAGATACCTTTTCAAAATATTTGTCTTCAATTGAAACTGGACCTCCATTTATATGAAAAGCTACATCTGGATTAATTTGTATTAAATCTTTACCAGTGACAGGAAACGAACCAGGAATGGATGCTCCACCAGTATGAAGGGTTGTAAGAAGACCAGCATTTTTCGCTTTTGAGACTAGCTCAATATAGTCTGTAGCTTTTTTTACATTACCAAAACCTGCCTTGGCCAGCCATACACCTTTATCTTTTACATCAAAAAAATCTTCTTGTGACAAACCTGGTTCTAGTATTATAGACCCAGCATAAACTTGCATACCTCCTGGCATAAAATTTTCAAAACATTTTTTTGCTGCTATTGCTAATGCTTTAACCCCATCAACATCTTTTGGTCTTCCAGGAACATGCACCTCTGAAGCTGAAATACATGTTGTAGTGCCACCATGGAGGTAGCTTTGTAAAAACGTTTAATTAAAGTTTCAAATAATAATCCAATAGTCAGTTATGGAAAATCGTGTATGGTTGGTACAAATGGAGAATATGAACATGGAAATGCTTGTCTTACTACAGAGTTTGCTAATCCATTGAGGGAAATCATAGGAGGTGGTCTAGCGTGGGTTCCTTCTACAGGCAAGATATGTGGCACTGGAACAGAAATAGATATTCCTCTAGCTCATAAAGATGCTATTTATGTTCGTTCTCATTACGATACCTTTACAATCTCGATTAAAGATGCTCCGAGACCTGACGAAATTGTTATATTATTTGCTGCTGCATCCAGGGGGAGGTTGAATGCTAGGCTTGGAGGTTTAACTGAAGATGAAATTATTGGAAAAGACGGACTTAAATAAATATTATTTTAAAATTACCATCCATTTATCCTATGCCAAACATCACAAATTTTGTTGTTGTGAAGAACATAATATTTTTCATGTCCTGCACATGTCAAACATGAATGATTAGGTAATATTCTTATGAGACTACCAATCGGTAATGATTTGAACCATTTTTTATTAGGAACATCTATTGTACCATGTTCTTGATGTAAATCTGTTAAATTTAGATTTAAGATTGGTTTGCCTGTTTTTAAATCACAAATCAAACCATATTTTGCATCAGGCATAAATTTATTTGCTGTCAAATCCTTAGATATTGATAGTGCCCCAGCATCGATGATGATTTTTTTTTCTTGAACCTTGTGATGAATGACACTAGCTAGAACAGTTACTGCAATTTCATTTAATTTACAAATTCCTCTTGATGCCTGAGCTAAATCCCACATCATATATATACCGCACCTTACTTCTGTAATTCCTTCTAAATCAGTTGAATACATAATTGTTGGTGTTGAGCCTATACTTACAATTGAACATTCTTGATCAATTTTTTTTAAAAAGCTTTTTGCTTTTAAGGCTTCGTCTCTTTCATGGTTGGCAATTTCAATAATAGATTTTTTATCATTTGTTGCATAACTATGCCCAGCATGTGTCATAACTCCTAATAACTTAGTAAATTTATTATTTTTAAAAATTGAAGTAATTTCTTTTATTATAGCTTCGTCTTTTGTATTTAATCCTCCCCTTCCTTCACCAGAGTCAACTTCAATGAGAGCTTCAAACTTAACTTTATTTTTAGAAGAAAAGTCTGAAATAGATCTTGCGATTTCAATTGAGTCTAGGACAATTTTTATCGATGATTTTTTTTCTAATTGGATTTTTGCAATCCTAGGTAATTTTGCAGGAACTATGCCTACAGCATAAAGTATATCTTTGAAACCATAAGAAGAGAAATATTCTGCCTCCTGCAATGTTGAAACTGTTATTGGTCCAACATCTTTATTAAGCGCAATCTTAGCAATCTCTATATTTTTAGGAGTTTTAACATGCGGTCTAAGAGTAGTATTTAAACTTAAACATTTATTTCTCATTTGTTCGCAGTTTTTTTTAAGAATGTTCAAGTCTAACAAAAGGCAAGGAGTTTCTATATCCATAAAATTCATATTA
>QCNS01000051.1 GCA_003210055.1 SAR116 cluster bacterium AG-426-I14 | reverse complement strand
TTTAACTACATTCAATAATCATTTCTAGATTTTTATTCATAAATAAACATTGCTTTTAAAACCATTTTAATTCCAGCATTCTTTTATTCATGAATATTGCGCCATTTTTAGTAAGATGACCAGTGTCCCAGATATACCAACCATTTTCATCATATAATAAGCATTCTTTTTTACCTAGCTCACAAAAAATATCTAGTTTTTCAAGAAATTTAACCTTCAAAGATAAATTTATTATATCCTTTTTTAAAGACAAATATTGTCGTCTCCAATCTTGCCTAATATTTTTATAAAAAAATTTTGATATTTTTTTATTGTCAATTTTTTCATTTAACAAAACATATGATAATGAAGAAGAGTCATTAAAGTTTGCAGTAGATACAACGTAAATTTGTTTATTCATAGTATTTAATTTTTTAATGAAATTGATCACATACTTATTAGTTAAGTAATGCCAAGTATTACTTAATATTACGATTTCTGCTTGTTCTAATAGTTCTGATTTTAAAACTTTCTTTTTATTATATTTACATCTTTCAGGGATAATTAATTTATCATTACAATTGTTATTTAAACTCAACCTACGAAATTGATAGCCCTTAATATTATTTATAGTGGCAGATATATAAAAGTCTTCACTTTTAGAATCTCCTATAATTAAAACTCTTTTATATTTTTTTTCTTTTTTGAATGGCAACGAGGATGAAAGGAGATTTTTATCCCAAAACTTTATTCTATTTTCTTTTACATTTTCATAATTAAGGATTAATTTTTGGTTTTCCAGAGATGTTTTTGAAAATTTATAACTTTGCATCCCATTACTTTTATGAAAGTAAAGGCCAATGGAGGAAAACAATAAAATACCTATTATACTGGATAAAAACACTTTGCTCGAACTAAAATTTGATTTACGTATTGGCATTTCAACAAATTTGTATGAGAATAATGCTAACAAAACAGTTAAGAGAATTGCTAAAATCAAAATAGAGAAATTATGAATATCTATAAATAATAGTCTGAGAGAAGTGAAAACTAAATGATGTGATAAGTATAAACTAAAACTAATTAAACCAATGTTAACTAAGTATTGATTTGAGAGTATCATACCAACATAATTATTTGATGATGCAAAAATTATAATCAAAGCAGTCCCGAAAACTGGGATTAAAGCATTTAATCCTGGAAATTCAGTAAATTTATCAAAAAAACAAATTGGAATTAAAATTAATAAAAAACCAAATGTGCAAAATAATTCATTTATTAATTTGTTTTTTTGATTAATTGTAAATTTATTTAATAAAATAGATATTAATGAACCTACTCCTAATTCCCAAAATCTGGTTGGCAACATATAAAAAGAAAAAGGTGCATTTGATGAAATAAAGTATTCTGAAAGGACTAGACTGAAAATAGTTATTACAAATATAATGAAAAGCTTAAATCTGTAAAAAAAAATTAAAACTAGAGGAAAAAATAGGTAATATTGTTCTTCAACTGATAGACTCCATGTATGTAAAAGTAGAGAGGTTTCTGAAAAATCGTTAAAATATTCAGTTTCTATATAAAAAAATATGTTTGCTAAAAATATAGAATTTGCAAATAGAGACTGGCCAAAATCTTTTAGTAAATGGGGTGGTAAAATTAAAAAAGCAACTAATGAACTTAAAAATAAGAAAAAAAACAAAGCAGGTAAAATTCGTTTTGCTCTTCTTTCATAAAAGTTAATCAAACTAAAGTTATTTTTTTCTATTTCAGAAATGATAATAGAAGTAATCAGATAGCCACTAATAACAAAAAAAATGTCTACCCCTATATAACCTCCAGAAGTAAATAAAAATCCAGCATGATATAGAATTACTGGGATTACTGCTAAAGCTCTTAATCCATCGATTTCTGGCCGATATTTCAATTAAAATTTTCCTATTAATAATTATCTATCACACTTTTTAAATTTAAAAATAATAAATATTGCTTAGTATGACAAATTTAATTTTTTAATTATTTAAATAAAAAAATAGTATGTTGTTCTCAAAACATTTGAAGAAAAATAAATTAAATTTATTCATTTAATGTTTAGATTTTTTCTAGAGCTTGATCAATGTCATGTATAATATCGTCTGAGTGCTCAATACCAATTGAAAGTCTAACATATCCTGGTGTAACTCCTGCGTTCAACATGTCTATATTGTTTAATTGCGAATGTGTTGTGCTAGCAGGGTGAATTGCCAATGATCTTACGTCTCCAATATTTGCTACATGATAAAATAGTTTTAAATTATTAATAAATTTTTTCCCAGCTTCTAATCCGCCTTTAATCTCTATACCGATAAGAGATCCGTTGCCGCCTTTCAAATATTTTTTGGCAAGGTTATTAAAAAATTTATTTTGATTTGTTGAAAAAATTACTTTTTGTACTTTTTTATGATTTTGAAGAAAAGTTTTAATTGTATTAGCATTTTTACAGTGCTGTTTCATTCTTAGAGCCAACGTTTCAAGACCTTGAATAAATTGAAAGGCATTAAATGGACTTAGAGTATATCCTAAATCTCTTAATAATACTACTCTGGCTCTTATTATAAAAGGAACATTTATACCTAATAACTTAGGCACAGTTTCTCCCCAGATTACTCCATGATATGATTGATCAGGACTCCAAATATTTGGATGCTTATTCTTGTTAAGTGACCAATTGAAATTTCCTGAATCAACTAATATTCCACCAATACTATTTCCATGTCCACCTATAAATTTTGTTAATGAATGGATAACGATTGTAGCACCATATTTTATTGGCTTACAAATCACAGGACAAGCAGTGTTATCAATTACAAGTGGAATACATAAATCTTTTCCTATTGTTGATACTTCTTCAATTGGAAAAACTCGAAGAGATGGATTTGGTAAAGTTTCAGCATAGTATAATTTTGTTTTTTCATCTGTAAGTCTCTCAAAGTTTTTTGGATCTGATGGATCTGCGTATCTAACTTCAATTCCCATTGATTTTAGAGTATTGTTGAATAAATTTATAGTTCCACCATATAGGTCAGTAGATGCAACAATGTTATCACCTGTATTACATAAATTTTGTATTGAAATTGCTGACGCTGATTGCCCAGAACTTACACTCAAGCTTGACTTACCTTCTTCTAGCGCGGTTATTCTTTCCTCTAAAATATTGTTAGTTGGGTTCATAATTCGTGTATAAATATTCCCAAATTCCTTAAGTGCAAACAAATTTGCAGCATGTTCTGTAGAATAGAATTGATAAGAAGTAGTTTGATGAATTGGAACTGCTACAGACGTATGAGTTGCATCTTTTCTAAATGACCCCCCATGAATTCCTATT
>QCNS01000050.1 GCA_003210055.1 SAR116 cluster bacterium AG-426-I14 | reverse complement strand
ACTGATATTTAGTAAGACTTTCATTTAAATAAATTTTAGCCAAAAAAGATGTTAAGATAGGTTGTAATGACACTATTAAAGCAATTAGTGTAGCTGATATGCCTTTAGATAATGCATAAAAAACACCACCTAAATACACTCCATGAAATAATAAACCGCTAATTGAAGCATCGATAAAAGCTTTAAACGAAATTTTTTTATTTTTTGAAAAAATAATGAAAAATAAGAAAAAGAAGAACGCGACAATACTAAATCTTATGGAAAGTGATAGGAAAGGTGGTGCATTATCAACTATTATTTTGCTAGTAACAAATGCTGATGACCATAGTATTACAAAAATTATTGGTATTATATTATAAATCTGAATAACTTTCTTATTTGAAGAGCTGTTTAGATGATTTATCTAGCATCTTCTTTTGATATTTAAGAATGTACCTAAAACTTTCTATATTTTAAATAAGCTTCTTCTGGATCCATACCTTTTAAGATTTCTTTTCTCATTTCACTTTCTGTATTCATCACTTTTTCTGTATCAGTAATTGCTTCTTCAACCATATCTTTTGGAATAACAACAGCTCCATCCATATCTGCAATAAGATAATCTCCAGAACATATAGTAACAGTGCCAATTGTAATTGGACCACCTAAATTGTCATATTTCCATCTTTCGACAATATCAGCGGCAGTCGAAAGTCTACAAAAAACAGGAAACTCTGCTTTTAATATTTCCTCTACATCTCTACAATGTCCATCCATTAAATAGCCCTTAGTATCCTTCATCATAAGCGCACGTGCAGATAATTCTCCCATGAGAGCCACTGAATGAGTATTTGGTTGACAAATTAAGACCTTTTCATTTGGAACACGTGATAGTACTTGAGACCATAAAAGCAATGAGTCATGTCTTGATAATGTTTTATCTATATGTCCTGAAATTGTAAATATTTCACCAAATATTTTTTGACCTTTTTTTAACGCTTGAATTTCAGGTGGCAGAACACAATTACCAAAACCTTTTTCTCTTAAAACATCATGAATAGCACTTGCATAACACTTTGAAAGACGTTCTGTTAAATTTTTCATCATCAATTCTCCACTAAATAAATTTATGATATTTATTAAATTGAAAATTTACTAATTACTTTTGACCTATATTCTTTTGTTTTTTTACCAAGTTTAGTAAATTCTTTGCCCCAGACAGGACCTGGCCAAGCTAAATCATTTTTTTTTCTTAAAACAACGTGTATATGTAATTGTGAAACAACATTACCTAACATTCCAATATTTACTTTGTCATAATTTTCTGAGGATTTAATATACTTCCCTAAATCAACAGCAAAGTTCATTAAGTAATTTCTTTCATTTATATTTAAATCACTCAATTCCATTAGATAAGGTTTTTTAGGTATCAAAAGTATCCAAAAAATCTCATCTGCATCCATGAGCCTAATCTGAAGCCTTTTTAATTCTTTTATAAGTAAACTATCTTTTTCTAGTCTCTTATCTAATTTAAACATTTCAAATTCCAATTAAATAAACAAAATAGATAATTATTTGATATTTTTAGCTAATATTTTTGCTATTTCTTTACCCATTTCAGGATTCCCAAAAAAAGGAGCATTGTTACAGGCTTCAATTAAAAGTTTTATGTCACTAGTTTTTTTATACTCTAACCATAAATCAGACATTAATTTTTCTTTATTCATAATTATTACCTCTAATTGATTTATTAAATTTTAACTGAGATAACCGCATGTCAATATTGGTAGGTTCGTGTAAGCAAATCTTCCCTCTTTCTCAGCAGTTTTTAATTGCCTTTGCCATTCACTAACTTTGTTCTTTGATACACCTTGTTGAATAGCAAATTGAGCCATAACCTCCTCAGCATATCTGGCAGGTGAATTTTCATCTTTATTTGTAATAAAAACAGGTAATGGTTTATGTTTAATATGTTTGAACCCAAATTTTTTTAATCGGCCTTTAAGTGTCACTGGTAGCATTTGATGAGAACAATGTGCCTTAAAAGTATCTTGGATTAAATTATTTAAATCTTCTTCAGCTCCATAAAATTTATAATAATCCCATAATATAGAAATATTAATAAAAATAGATGATGGTTTTAGAATTCTAGCTACTTCTTCTATTGATTCATCTACATCTTTAATATATTCAAATGTTTGGGCTGAAACAACTGAGTCACAACTATTATTTTTTAACTTTATATCATTGGCAAAACCTTGAATTATAGAAACATTATTATATTCGACACATCTTTCTCTTGCCTGTATAAGTTGATCCTCACTTGAATCTAGACCATATGCCTTTCCGTTTGGGCCAATAGCTTTAGCTAATTCCTCTAAAAGGTGTCCACCTCCACAACCTATATCAAGCACTTGTTGACCAGCTTTTAGGTCTAAGTTATTTAAAATTTCTAGTCTTCTAGATGTTCCTGCTACACTGGCAGCCATTCCCCTTTGAATTAGTCCAATTTCGTTTTGAAATTCCATAACTATCCTTAAAATATATTTTTAAATTAATAGTATAAAAAAAAATAAAAATAAATATTTAAAGTTAATAGAATATTTTAATTTTAATTTTCGATTATATATGTTTACAGGTAGAACAAACCCAGCTAATTTTATATGGCCTAATAAGTTTAAAAAAATTATTACAGTTATGGATAAGTTAGGTTGTCATCAATAGCGAGTGTGAAAGGTTATTTTTTAAACAAGTGTCTTTTAAATAATCAAAAGAGATTTAATTTTAATTAACTATATACTACTAATTGTGATTCACTTAATTTCATGATTATAATAAACCTATGAGTTCATCAGACATTGACCGTAAGATAGCTGTAATATTTGCCACAGATTTAGTTGGCTATAGTAAGCATATGGAAAAAGATGAGAATGCTACATTACGAGGTCTACGTGAATGTAACAAGATCA
This sequence comes from SAR116 cluster bacterium AG-426-I14, assembly GCA_003210055.1. GTDB lineage: Bacteria > Pseudomonadota > Alphaproteobacteria > Puniceispirillales > Marisalimonadaceae > AG-426-I14. The sequence continues at coordinate 666 of QCNS01000050.1, read as the reverse complement.
TTGAAGCTATTATTAAAAAACAAAAAGGTCGTATTTTTAACACAGGAGGAGACTCCGTATTTGCTGAGTTTCCAAGTGCTGTTGCTGCTGTTGATACGGCTGTAGAGTTCCAAACACAAATTAAAGCCCATAATAGAAAAGATACAACCAAAATTAAATTAGAATACCGCATAGGTATTAATATGGGTGATGTTGTTAAAGAGGGTGATAATTTATTAGGAGATGGTGTAAACATTGCTGCCAGATTAGAGGCATTAGCACAGCCAGGTGGAATTACTATATCAAAGAATGTTTTTGATCTAGTTGCTAACAAAACAAAGTATGAGTTCAATGACTTAGGTATACAGAAAGTAAAGCAGAACCAATTCCATGCTTATGACTTGTTATTAGATGCATCACAAAAGAGAAAGCTTAAAATACAATCATCTAAAACCAAGTTAATAGCTATGATAGGAGGAGCTGTAGCTGCGGTATTCATTGGACTGTTCTTTTCAGGAATATTAGATAGTGTAAAAAGACTTGATAGCAGTAAGATTGTTATTCTTCCCTTTAAAAGTCTGAGCGAAACTCAAAAAGAAAGATTATTAGCTTTAGGGATATCACAAGATTTAGGTAGTAAGCTTACAAAGTCATCTAAGGCTATAAATGTTTTAAACTTAAAAAGGA
>QCNS01000049.1 GCA_003210055.1 SAR116 cluster bacterium AG-426-I14 | reverse complement strand
CTATCTGGTTCCGCAAGATTTTTTAAACCTGCTTATTCAATTTTTTTAATTAAAAAATGGATCCCTAGTTTAGACAATGCTGTAAATATTTTAGAAAGTGGTGGAAAATTTGCAGATATTGGTTGTGGTCATGGATATTCGTCATCAATTATTGCTGAAACTTTCGAAAAATGTTCTGTAACAGGTATCGATCCGCATGAACCTTCTATTGATGAAGCAAAAAATTTTTCACACTCAAAAAAACTTAAAAATATTGAATTTCAAGTTGCAAGTTCTATAAATTTCAAGGGGAAATACGACATCATATCTTTTTTTGATTGTTTGCACGATATGGGTGATCCAGTTAGTGCACTTAAATATGCCAAAACTAGACTAAATGAAGGTGGGTTGGTTATGATCGTGGAACCCACTTCAAATGATGAAGTAGAAGAGAACTTTAATATAATAGGACAAATGTATTATTCATTTTCCACTGTTGCATGTATAGCAGTGTCAAAATCTCAAGAAGTAGGTCTGGCGTTAGGCGCTCAAGCTGGACCAAGTAAATTAACAGAAATTATTAAAGAAGCTGGATTTAAAGAAGTAAAGGTTACCTATAAAACAGCCTCAAACATGGTTTTGCAAGCCACTTTGTAAATTAATTCTAAAAATAAATTTAATAAAAAGGTTCTGAATAGAATTCTTATTGGCAAAAAAGAAAGGAACAAACAATTCTAAACAGAACCTTTAGGAGGTAAATATGCAAATGATAATCATTCTCATAATTTACAATTTTATTTGTACATTTGTTTTTGACTTTGTCAAATATTTTTATTTAAATATAAAGGTCTCAATTTAACACACGTTTTTGTATGGGAAAATGGCGCTAAAAAGAGACCTTAAGTTAAGGATACTTACATGAGAATGATAATCATTATCATGTAAGAACTTATAGTGTTATTTCCTATTACTAATTTTGTCAAGCATTATCAAAATATATTTTTTCCAATATAGAACTAATACTCCAAAAACAATAATGAATGATCCTATGGCACTTATTTTATCAGGTATTGTATTAAAAATTAAATAATCAAAAATTGTTACAAAAATTAGTGTGTTGTAAAAAAATGGTACTATAAAACTAACATTCGAATACCTAATAGCCTTTAAAAAACAAAATTGTGCACAGATCATAATTGTACCTATCAAAAAACATAACGATAGTTGATACATTGTTGGAGTTTCCCAAAAGTATATAATTGGAATAGATGAAATCAACAATCCAAATGAATTGTTTAATAATAATATTTGAATTGTATTTTCTACTTTGGTTAATAATTTTATCAGAGTAGCCTCAAGTCCAAGGGCTATAGCACCTAGAATTGAAATTAGTGCCATAGGTTCATAACTCGAATAATTAAAATCTGGCCTTATCAACAAAATAGCACCTGAAAAAGTAATTAATACTGCTATCCATCCTAGTGTACCTACTCTTTCTTTAAGAATGAAAACTGCTATTAACATTGCAAATATTGGATTTGTAAAATTAATTGCTATAGCATCACTTATAGGAATCATGCTTGATGCTCCAAATAAAATACTCACTCCTAACCAACCTGAAAATGATCTAAGAAAATGTAGCTTAAAATTTGGGCTTGAAAATTTGATATTTCTCGTAATAGAGATTATTAAAATTATTAAAAAAGCAAATAAAAACCTAGAGTGACTAATCTGAAATACATTCAAAGGTTCACCGAACTCTTTTGAACCTAGCATCTTTGCTATAATTGTTGTAGATGCAATAAACATTGATGCAAAAATCATAAAAATTATGGAAGATATCGTGAAAGTCGTTTTAGGAAAAAACATTTTTATTTTAACTAAATTTTTAGTTTATTGTCAGCATCTAATGCCGCAACTTTGTAACACTCAGCAAGAGTTGGATAATTAAATACTGATTTTAAAAAATAATTTAAGTCACCGTCTAATTCCATAACACATTGACCAATATGAATGAGTTCGGTTGCACTTTCACCTACAATATGGACACCCAATATTTTTTTAGTTTCCCTATGGATAATCATTTTTAGTAAACCATTAATATCTCCTAAAATAATACCCCTAGATATTTCTTTGTACCTTGCAATACCAATTTCGTATGGAATTTTATTTTTTGTCAAACTTTGCTCTGTTTCTCCAACCATGGAAACCTCTGGGACAGAATAAACACCTACAGGAAAATTTGCAGACATTTTATGATAGTTTTTGTTAAAAATATTAAGAGCAACCAATCTACCTTGTTCAAAAGATGTTGCTGCCAAACTCGGAAATCCTATCACATCTCCAGCAGAATAAACATTAGGGCATGAAGTTTGAAAATCATGATTTACAATTATTCTACCACGAGAATCTAAATTAACATTTATACTCTCAAGATTTAAATTAGATGTATATCCAACTCTTCCTACGCAAGTTATTGCTAGTTGTGAATGTATTTTCTTACCACATTCAAGATCGATTCTTATATTCATTTCGCCTTTTTTATCCAATAAAACATCTTTAACTTTTTCACCAAGTTTAAACTCCACTCCACTTTTTCTCATTTGATATATTAGTTCATCAACTATCTCTGAATCTAAAAACTCAAGTGGTCTATGTCTTCCATCAATAAGTGTCACTTTAATACCAAGTTTTGAGAACATACTGGCATACTCTATTCCAATAACACCACAACCTATAATTGAAATAGAATTTGGGATTGTTTTTAGACTAAAAATATCGTCACTTAAAATCACATGAGGATTATTTTTATTGTAATAATTAGGCTTATTTGATTGAGTTCCAACACTTATTAAAAAAAATTCGCTTTTTATTTCCCTTGTATCTTTTCCTGATTTGATAATTATTTCATTCTTATTTTTAAAAGATGCTTCGCCATAAATTACTTTAATTCCATTTCTGCTTAATTGATCGTTATTAACATTTACTTCATCATTAACAATCTTTTGAACTCGTTTAAAAAATTTTTGAAATGAATAACCGGCATACCTATGTATTTTTTTATTTTTTGAAACCTTTGATAATATAGCTTCTCTGAAAGTTTTACTAGGAATTGTACCAGCATGCAGACAAATTCCACCCACAAATTTATATTTTTCAATAATAGCAACCTTTTTACCTAGTTTAGAGGCTTGAATAGCGGCACGTAGACCTGATGGTCCACTCCCAATACAAATTAGATCAAATTCAGAAGTCATAATAAATTTTATTAAAAATAATTGGTCACATTTTCTTCAGGTTAAGATTAAAAAAATTTTAGTAAATAATAATACAAAATTAGTTTAACTAAATCTAATTTATATTATATTCAAAATGATGAAAAAAAAAGAAAGAGCTAACTTTATTTTAGGTTATTTAAACGAACTTTATCCTAAAACACCAGTACCACTAAATCATAAAAATAAATTTGAATTACTTATAGCTGTTTTATTAAGTGCTCAGTGTACAGATGAAAGGGTGAACCAAGTTACACCAAAACTATTTAGTATAGCTAATAATCCATTCAAAATGATTAAACTATCGCAGAAAATAATTTATGATATTATTCGACCTTGTGGTTTAGCACCTCAAAAATCACAATCTATTTTAGGCTTATCCAAAATTCTTATAGAAAAATTCAATGGAAATATACCTCAGAGTTTCTTTGAGTTAGAGTTGTTACCTGGAGTAGGGCATA
>QCNS01000048.1 GCA_003210055.1 SAR116 cluster bacterium AG-426-I14 | reverse complement strand
TTTATCTTCATCATATCCGAAGGAAGATAAATCAAAAGTTTCAGTTCCTTCTAAACCAAAATTAAAAGATAATGATAAAAAAATTTCAAAAGAGGGATTAAAGTCAAAGTCAGAGGGTGTTTTAGGATTTATAAAAGAAAAAGATGATAAAAAAGAAATAGCAAACTTAGAAGATAGTAAAAAAAGTTCAACTCCAATAAAGAATGCTGACGAACAATTTAAAACAGCTAAATCTTTTTTAGCACAGAGAAGATATGTTGAAGCTGAAAAAGCTTTTCAAGACTTCATAGAAAAAAATAAAAGTCATAAAAACACAGCGGATGCTCATTACTGGTTAGGTAGAATCTATTATATACAAAAAAAGTATTCAGAAGCAGCAATTGCTCTTGCAGATTTCAATACCCTTTACCCAGACGATAAAAGGCTTCAAGAGACTACATTGTTAATCGCAGAATCAGCAACTAAATTTGCACCGAAAGAACAAATTTGTGGAATTCTAACTCAAACAAGAGATTTCATGACCAATCCTTCTGCGAAATTTACTAAACGTATAACAAGTCTTATAACTAAAAATAATTGTTCTGGTGAATGATTAAGGAATTTAACCAATTTTTTAAAAAAATTTTAGCCAAACATTCCTTGAAAGGTCGTTTCATACTTGGACTTTCTGGTGGCCCAGACTCTATTGCACTTTTACATTTATTAAAAAATTTTAATTCAAATAATTTACACTTTAATATAAAAATTTTTCCTGTAATAATCGACCACTCAATACGAAAATATTCCTCAATTGAATCGAAAAAAATAAAAGAATACTCTCAAAAATTGGGTTTTAAAACTAAGATTAAAAAAATTAAAGAAAAAGTTCCTAGTTCGAATATACAAAATTGGGCTAGGGTTCACAGAAGAAATATTTTGATTGAAGAAGCTATCAAGAATAATTCTCATTTGATATTAGGTCATCATTTAGACGATCAAGCTGAAACAATTTTTATGAGATTGAATAAGGGCTCAGGATTACAAGGATTGGTTGGAATGAAAATTGTTAATGACTGGCAAGGTATTAAAATAATAAGACCACTAATGATTTTTAAAAAAAAACAAATAACTCAATATATTTCTGAAAAAAAATTGTTTCATGTAATTGATCCTTCAAATGATAATATGCAATTTGAGAGAGTTAATACGAGAAAATTATTAAAAAAAATTGATACTCATAGAGAAAATCCATTAACCACCAGTTTAATAAGGTTATCAGATTTAAATAACAAATTTTTTTCAATAATAAATTTAAAATTTAAAAATTGGATAGAAAAAAATATTTATTACTACAAACATGGATCTGTAGTTATTAATTTTGAGGAATTTACAAAATTAAGTAAATATGGCAGTGAGTTACCTTGCGAAATTTTTGCTAAAGTTGTTCAAAATGTTGGAGGTAAAACATTTGCACCTAAGAGAGAACAATTAAAAAAGAAAATAGATTTATTGATAAATAATATTCTTAAAAAAATTACTATCGCAAATGTTTTAATTTACCAAAAATCTAAAAAAATTATTTTTTTAAGAGAGAATAGAAATCTATTTTTAAAACAAAAAATAAAAAAAAAACATTTATATATATTTGACGGTCGTTTTGCAGTTAAATCAAGATTTGATGGAAAGTTATTATCATCTTATGATTACGGTTTAAAAATACTAGACTTTGAAAAATCATTATTATTTTCAAATAAATCAGATTATATAAATAAAACAATTCCAATTCTTAAAACACTTGAAGGAAGAGTAATTAGTCCCTATCTTAATACTATCAATAAAGAAGATCTATCAAATATAGAATTAGGTATAAATGATTTTAATTTTTTTTACATCAGGGATATAGAGTTTTAGATAATGGGTAATTTTAGTAAAAACATTGCTGTCTGGATAATAATTTCATTAGTATTAATAGCTTTATTTAATATTTTTCAAGACGCAGATTCAGATAGACAGGGAGGTAATGTAATTGCCTATTCTGATTTTTTAGACAGAGTTGAAACTGGTGAAATAAAACAGGTTATTATTGATAGCGATAAAATTAGTGGAAAAACTAATGATGGAAGACCGTTTTACTCTTTTGTGCCTAGAGAAACAGAGTTAGCAAATCAACTATCAGAAAAAGGGGTAAAAGTTTATTCAGAACCACCAGAGTCTAGTATGCCTGGATTCTTGTCAGTTTTGATTTCTTGGTTTCCTATGTTGTTATTTATAGGTGTTTGGATTTTTTTCATGCGTCAAATGCAGGGCGGCGCAAGAGGTGCTATGGGTTTTGGTAAGTCCAAAGCTAAACTTCTAACTGAACATAAAGATAAAATAACTTTCAAAGATGTTGCTGGTATTGATGAGGCTAAATCTGAGCTCGAAGAAATTGTGGAGTTTTTAAAGGATCCTTACAAGTATCAGAAGCTTGGTGGCAAAATACCAAAAGGTGTTCTATTAGTTGGCCCTCCTGGAACTGGTAAAACCTTGCTTGCTAAAGCGATTGCTGGAGAAGCTGGTGTTCCTTTTTTTACTATTTCTGGTTCTGATTTTGTAGAAATGTTTGTGGGTGTTGGTGCGTCGAGAGTTAGAGATATGTTTGAACAAGGGAAAAAAAGCTCACCATGCATAATTTTTATCGACGAGATAGATGCTATGGGTAGGCATCGAGGAGCTGGATTAGGTGGTGGAAATGATGAAAGAGAACAGACTCTAAATCAATTATTAGTTGAAATGGATGGGTTTGGTACAAACGAGAGTGTAATTCTTATAGCAGCAACTAACAGACCAGATGTTTTGGATCCTGCACTTTTAAGACCTGGTAGATTCGATAGACAAGTTGTTGTTCCAAATCCTGATATGTTGGGTAGGGAAAAAATTCTTAAAGTTCACATGAAAAAGGTACCACTTGCAGCTGATGTTATTCCAAGAACCATCGCTCGAGGTACACCTGGTTTTTCTGGAGCTGATTTAGCTAATCTAGTCAATGAAGCAGCATTACTTGCGGCAAGAAAAGGCAAAAAAGATGTTAGTATGTCTGAATTTGAAGAATCTAAAGATAAAGTCATGATGGGTTCTGAGAGAAGATCAATGGTAATGACTGAGGATGAAAGAAAATTAACTGCATACCATGAAGCTGGTCACGCAGTCGTAGCAATTAATTCTCCAGCAAGTGATCCTATTCATAAAGCAACAATTATTCCAAGAGGTAGAGCACTTGGTATGGTTATGAGGTTACCTGAGGGTGATAGGGTTTCAATGCCAATAAATAAGCTATTTGCTGATTTAAGAGTAGCATGCGGGGGAAGAATTGCAGAAGAAATAATTTTTGGAGCAGAAAAAATTACTACCGGCGCCAGTTCTGATATCAGAATGGTTTCAGACATTGCGAGAAGAATGGTAACAGAATGGGGTATGTCCGATAAATTGGGTTTTTTAGCATATGATCCAAATGAACAAGAAGTTTTTTTGGGTAGATCAGTTTCACAACAAAAAAACTTATCAGATAACACTGCATCTCTAGTTGACTTAGAAATTCGAAAAATTTCAGATAGTGTCTACAAAGATGCAGAAAAAATTTTAAATAAAAATATTAAACAACTTAAAATTGTTGCTGAAGCGCTCCTTGAACATGAAACCTTAACAGGAGATGAAATCAAAATATTGTGTAAAGGTGGTAAAATTCCAGTAAAGAAAGAAGTTAAAGATGATTTGCCAAAACCTAGATCCAAAA
>QCNS01000047.1 GCA_003210055.1 SAR116 cluster bacterium AG-426-I14 | reverse complement strand
GTGGTTGGTTATTAGTTCCATTAGATCAAATATCTTCAGAGTTAAATATTGAAGTTAGTTTGATAGAGAAAACAGTTAAAAAATTACAAAACTTGGAACCGGTAGGTATTTTTGCAAGAAATTTATCAGAATGTTTAAAAATTCAATTAATTGATAAAAGAATTTATACAAATCATTTTGAAAAATTACTTGAAAATTTAGACTTGCTAACAAAAGGAAAGGTGAAGCAATTATCAAAAATTTGTGATGTTGAAAGCAAAAAAATTATTGAGATGGTGAATGTAATAAAAACACTAAATCCTAAACCAGGTGAAAATTATTTATCAGAAGATATACAAATATCTCAGCCAGATGTGATTGTTTCTAAATCTGAAAAAGGATGGAAAATTGATTTGAATAGATCTACACTACCAACAGTGAAGATTGATGAAGAATATATCGAGGAAATGAATAATCTTACTTTAGACGAAAAATCAAATGAATTCTCTAACGAAAAAATCGGAGAGGCTAAATGGTTAAAAAAAGCTGTAGAGCAAAGAAATAAGACAATTTTAAAAGTTACATCTGAAATTTTAAAGAAACAAACTGGATTTTTTAAACATGGCTTTAGCCATATGAAACCAATGATTTTAAAAGATGTAGCTGATGCAATCGGCATGCATGAAAGTACAATTTCAAGAGTAACAAATAGTAAATTAATTCTTACAGAATGGGGATTGCTTTCAATGAAAGATTTTTTCTCAGCCTCTATCGCCAGTACAGAAGAAAGTGATAAACACGCTGCATCTGCAGTAAGAGAAGCATTGAAAAAATTAATTTCATCTGAAGTTTCTGGTAAACCTCTCAGTGATGAAAAAATAGCTGATGTTTTAAGTAATGATGGAATGGACGTCGCACGCAGAACAGTGGCAAAATATAGGGATATGTTAAATATACCTTCAAGCGCTCAAAGAAGAAGAAACGCTAACTTTAATAAATTACTCTCAAATGGTTAAGGGTTGTTTTTTAAAAAATGAAGATAGACTCTTTATATTTTTGCTCTGAATTTTACCATTTTTAGTAAAAATTGTGATATCTACTTTACCTTTTAAGAATATATTAAGGTTTTTGTTATTCTTTATAACTTTATTTTGTTGCATATTATCTCCTTTTCTCTCGATAAAATGCATACGGCATGCCAAATCACTATCATTTAAATTCTGCAAATGATTTAATGCTGTTTCTACTTAATAGACTCCGACCAATTTTAAAAAATTTTGCTGGGTTTTTAGATTTCCCATTAACTGAAATTTCATAGTGTAAATGTGCGCCTTTTACTCTTCCTGTTTTACCCATTTTACCAATTACTTGACCTTCTGTTACAATTTGACCTTTTTTTACTAATATTTTAGCTAAATGACCATAAGTAGTCATTATACCAAAATTATGTCTAATCCTTATAACTTTTCCAAATGAACCGTGATAACCTGCAAATACTACAATTCCATCTGCAGAAACAGATATAGTTTCCTGCCATGTTCCAGCAAGATCAATTCCATGATGAAAAGCCCATTTTTTAGTCACAGGGTGTTTTCTTTTTCCATACTTACTGGAGACATAATAATGTTCCATTGGTGGTTTCAACGGCAAATATTGAATAGCTTCTTTGTAAATTGATAATAATTGTAGTCTTTGTTTTAAAGCAAATAAAAATTCTTTACTATCAGGTTTAAGATAAGAAGTATCTTGAATAAGTTTTGAAGTGGCAACTATACTAGGATCTTTGATTTTAATTGTAAGGCTATCAAAAACTTTTTCCATGAGAACTAACTCGTTATCTAATGAAACAATAAACCTATAACTTTTAGCTCTGTCATCTAATTTTGGAGGAGTAAAGTAAGTAATACTTTCGTCCATTTTTTGTAGTTTCTTTTTTTCTTTTCTAATAATATCATTTTCTTTAGAAACTGATGCTAATTTTTCTTTTATAGAACTATCAACTTCTAATTTAATTGATGGTACAATTTTTTCTTTAATTTGTTTTTTATCATCTGATTTAACAATTATTTCATTAAGTCTATTTTCGATTGAAAGTGTTTTATTTTTTTCATTAAAAACTGGGTCAGATTTGAGGTAAGACTTTTTAATATCTGGTATAGATATGTTACTTTCAAAGTCAGAATTAATATTTACCGTTGAACTTTCAATATCTTCATTTAGACTGGAGTCGGATTTTAATGATATTTCTTTATCAAAATTTTCTTTATTCACAAAGTTTGCAGAAGCTTCAGTTATTAGGTCTTTTTGGGCTACGTCAATCGCAGATGATAGTCCAATTACTGACCAGTAAACTATACTTGTAAAACCAACTATCAGTGTTAGAAAAGCAGCAGAGTAGTGAACAGGTTTAAAAGTTATTTCAATTGGCCCTTTTTTTGTAAAAATTAAAAATCTTCTTTCTGAAAAAAGACCAACCTTCTTTGTTTGTGCCAATTTTGCACCAAATCTTTGTCCTGTTTTTACAGGTGGCAATTTTTTACTTATTTTTGAAAAAGAATTATCATCCACCTTTTAATCCATTAATTTGTACAAAAGAAATAATATTCCAACATTCGAAAAAATTTGTAATGTCATTAAAATTACTAAGATTTTAGAAGATACTGGGTTCTTAACTGATAAACTTACTGAAGGAAAGGATTTTTCTAATTCTTCTTTTTTATTAGACAAATTTGTTTTATCTTTAGATGATTTTATATTTTGTATTTCTACATTTTTATGTTTCAACAAATTCACGCTATTTTCACTTGCATTTTCCTGTAAATTTTTATTTTCATTGTCGGCTTTATCTGCTTTTTCTTCAAGAATCAGCTTTTCATTTTGATCTACATCAAATTTGATTCGCATTTTTTCAATTCTTTCACGTATATCAATTATTTGTTCTGCCATTAAAAAATCCTATTGTTTCTAAGAGTTTTGGCTTGTTATTTGCATCATTTGTACCAAAACATATAGCTTATATTTATTTTTTTTTTGTAAAGTTATATATATTAGTAAATTTTATAAGTTTTAAATAGTAATTTTATAAATTTAGATTATTGTTAAAAATTTTACAGAGGGTATTCAAAATGATGGGAAAAGGAAACAATGCTGGTTCGGAGAACTCAATAATTTCTTCTGATATGAAAATACGAGGCAAAATTAGTGCTTCTGGAGGATTGGTTCTTCTTGGAACAGTAACTGGTGATATTAAATGTAGTAGTTTATCAGTTGAAGAGTCAGGAGTACTCAAAGGAAATGTTGATGCTGACTCAGTTTCAATTGCAGGAAAATGTGACGGTCAAGTTTTAGCTGATATTGTAGCAATAAAATCAAGTGGTCAAGTTAGTGGTGAAGTTGCTTATGATAATATTTCGATTGAAGAGGGAGCGAAAATTGAAGCACAAGTTGGCAAAAGAAAGCCAAAAGAATAAATTTTTAAAAGGGAGATAGTAAAATGGCTGATAGACAGGCTGTATTAGGTTCTGGAGCAAAATTTTCTGGTAAAATCACTAATGCAAAATCTATAGAGATAAATGGTTTCGTAGAAGCGGATTTAGCTACGGAAAAAGTTACTATTGGAACAACTGGTAAATTTACTGGTGCTGTTAAATCTGATCTAGTTGTCATAGCTGGAGAATATGAAGGAAAAATGAAAGCTGATAGTATATGGTTAACTGAAACATCAAGAATTAGTGGTGAAATACATTATAAATCTCTACAAATGGACAGAGGCGCGGCTCTAAATTGCAGAGTTGTTCATAATTGGGATCAGAAAAAAGAACAAACTAAAAAACAAGAACAAGAAAATTTACAAGATAATAAGGTTTCAGAAAACCAAGAAAAAACAGATAAATAAAAAGGAATAAAAAAATGAGCGAGACAACATATATTTCTGAAGAGTTAGTTATGGAAGGTACATTAGA
>QCNS01000046.1 GCA_003210055.1 SAR116 cluster bacterium AG-426-I14 | reverse complement strand
AAATGATTTTGGTGATCCAAAATTAGTAATAAAATATGCTAAAACAAAAAACTTTCAATATCATTTACAAAGTTGTTTCTTGGATTTGTTTTTTATATCTTCAAACACTGAGTTTATTTTAAAACATTACGAAATAAGATCATCAGAATTAAATAAAGGCTTTGATAAAAAGATTTGTTTTATGGAGATAAGTAAATTAGTTAATAAATAAATCTAATCTCTATTTAAAACATCTTTTAATGAATAAAAACCAGGATTATTGTCTATAGACCAAATAGCAGAACGTACAGCACCTTTTGCAAAGATATTTCTATTATTAGCTATATGATTTATTTCTATTCTTTCTGATTGATCGAAAAATTTTATAGAATGTTCCCCAACTATATCTCCACCTCTAATAATAGCAAAACCAATTTCGCTTTTATTTCTTTTTCCTATTATACCATTTCTAGACACAGACATTACATCCTTTAGTTTTTGATTTCTTGCTTCTGCAGCAACATTTCCAATAAGAAGAGCAGTACCTGACGGTGCATCAACCTTTTGATTGTGATGAGATTCAAGTATTTCTATATCCCAATCTAAACCAAGTTTTTTGACAGAATCTTCAATTAAATCTTGCATTAAAGCTATACCAATTGAAAAATTTGCTGAATACACAATAGGAATAATTTTACCAATTTCCTTTAATTCCGAAAGTTGTTTTTCATTAAATCCAGTTGTACCAATAACTATTGGCACTCTATTTTCAGCTGCAATTTTAGCATGAAACAAACTTGCTTCCGGAACAGTAAAATCAATTATAACATCTGTGTTTTCAACTATTGAAAATTTATCATCAGTTAAATATTTATCTATCTTATTCTTTCCTGCCAAAATACCAAGATCAACTCCCAGTTCTGGCTCACCTGTTAAACAAGTACAATTAGATAATGATACTTTATCAGCATCAAGTATTTCTTTAATAAGTGTTTTGCCCATTCTTCCATTTCCACCTGGGATTGAAATTCTAGGATTTGCCATAATTAACTCATCTATTTTAACTTATTAATTTTTTAAATCTTGTACTTTTTGGAGTGCATTTTTCTAAACCTAAATCTGAAATTTCTTTAAACATAGTTTCTTGTTTTTTAGAAATACCTACTGGTGTTTCAACTTCAAGTAAAACATATTGGTCACCCCTACTACTTCCTCTTAAGCCTGGCATCCCTTTGCCTTTCATTCTTAATCTCGTACCTGATTGGGTGCCAGAATTTATATTCAATTTCACTTTCGAACCATCTATACAAGGAACTTTTAAATCGCAACCTAAAATAGCATCAATTGAAGATATAGGCACTTCTAAAAAAATATCTTTACCTTCTCTTTCAAATAAAGAATGAGATTTAATATCAATAAAAATGTATAAGTCTCCAGGTTCCGCACCTCTCTGACCTGCCTCACCCTCTTTTGCAAGCCTTATTCTTGTCCCATTATCAACTCCTGGTGGCACGTTTACCGAAAGTTTTTTTCTTTTATTAATCCGGCCCTGACCCCTACATGTATGGCAAGGATCTGAAATAATTTCACCTGATCCAGAACATGCAGGGCATGTCCTCTCTATGGTAAAAAACCCTTGCTGTGCTCTCACTTTGCCGTAACCTCCACATTGGTTACATGATTTTGGGGAAGTTCCTTTACTAGAACCATTACCTCCACATGAGTCACACTTTGCTGGCACGTTCAATCCTATCTCAACCTGATCTCCATTAAATGCCTGCTCTAATGAGACTGAAAGATCATATCTTAAGTCGGAACCCGAAGATGGGCCAGCATTTCTTTGGTCTCTTCCCATGCCAAACATGTCTTCAAAAATATCTGAGAAACCTCCACCAAAACCACCAAAACCTTGATTTCCGCCTGTAGCACCACCTTGTGAAAATGCAGCATGTCCAAATTGATCATAAGCAGACCGCTTTTGTGGATCTTTCAAAACTTCATATGATTCTGTGACTTCTCGAAAATTTTTCTCTGCGTTTTTATCATCTTGATTTCTATCAGGATGGTATTTCATTGCCAGTTTTCTATATGCTGACTTTATTTCATTATCTGAGGCTGTTTTTGAAACACCAAGTATTTCATAGTAATCTCTAGCCATGGTTTACCTAAAACTCTAATTTTTAAGATGCATTTTTTTTATCATCATCTGATTTGACTTCTTCAAAGTCAGCATCTACAACGTCCTCTTTATTATCATTTTTTTGATTATCATCTATATTACTGTCTGTTTCTTGAGCACCTTGATTTTCTTTATACGCAGCTTCTCCTAATTTCATTAACTTTGAAGAAAGAGTTGAAGTATTCTCTTTAATTGACTCAAGATTCTCACCTTCTAGTGAGGATTTTAACTCTATTACAGACTTTTCTACATCATCTTTTAGCTGCTTGTCACCTTTGTCGCCCAATTCTTTTATAGTTTTTTCTGCACTATGTATTAATGACTCAGCTTGATTTCTTGCTTCTACAGCATCTTTTTTTGCTTTATCATTCTCTGCATTTTCTTCAGCTTCTTTTACCATTTTTTCTATCTCATTTTCGTCTAAACCACCAGAAGCTTGAATGGTTATGTTATGAGCTTTACCGGTAGCTTTATCTTGTGCACTCACGTTGACAATTCCATTTGCATCTATATCAAAAGTAACTTCTATTTGAGGCACTCCCCTTGGGGCAGGAGCAATACCTTCTAAGTTAAACTCACCTAAGAGTTTGTTATCAGAGGCCATTTCTCTTTCACCTTGAGAAACTTTAATAGTTACAGCAGATTGATTATCTTCTGCTGTTGAAAAAGTTTGTGATTTTTTAGTTGGAATTGTTGTGTTTCGATCTATTAATCTTGTAAAAACGCCACCGAGTGTTTCAATCCCAAGTGATAAAGGAGAAACATCTAATAAAAGGACATCCTTGACGTCGCCGGTTAGAACTCCACCTTGTATAGCAGCGCCAGATGCAACTACTTCATCAGGATTAACACCTCTATGTGGCTCAGCTTTAAAAAAATCCGAAACAGTTTGAATGATTTTTGGCATCCTTGTCATTCCTCCAACCAAAATCACTTCATCAATATCATCAGCTTTAACACCAGCATCCTTTAAAGCTGCTTTACACGGATCAATGCTCTTATTTATAAGATCATCTACAAGAGATTCGAATTGAGCTCTTGTCATCTTTAAGTTTAAATGTTTTGGACCAGACGCATCAGCTGTTATAAAAGGTAAATTAATATCAGTTTGCGCAGAGCTCGACAATTCAATTTTTGCCTTTTCTGCAGCTTCTTTCATTCTCTGTAAAGCAAGCTTATCAGTTCTTAGGTCTATACCATTATCTTTTTTGAATTCATCAGCTAAATAATCTATTATTCTTTGATCAAAATCCTCACCACCTAAAAATGTATCTCCATTGGTTGATTTAACTTCAAAAACACCATCTCCAACTTCAAGAATAGAGACATCAAAAGTACCTCCACCTAAATCATAAACTACAATTGTACCACTTTCTTTCTTATCTAATCCGTAAGCTAGAGCTGCAGCTGTAGGCTCGTTAATAATTCTCAAAACCTCAAGACCTGCTATTTTACCAGCATCTTTTGTTGCTTGTCTTTGAGCATCATTAAAATAAGCTGGAACAGTTATAACTGCTCTTTCAACTTTTTCACCAAGATAAGATTCCGCATCCTCCTTTAACTTACGCAAAATAAAACTCGACACTTCAGAAGGTGCATATTGTTTTTTATTAACTTCAACCCACGCATCTCCATTTTTTGCTGAAATAAGTTTGTAAGGAACTAGCTCAGCAAATTTTTTAGAATAACTATCATCGTGACGTCTACCAATCAATCTTTTAATCGCGAAGAGAGTGTTTTCTGGGTTTGTAACAGCTTGTCTTTTAGCAGATTGACCAACTAATCTTTCATCATCGGTAAAGCCTATCATAGAAGGTGTTGTTCTAGAACCTTCACTGTTCTCTATAATCTTTGGACTTTTACCATCCATTACTGCAACACATGAATTTGTTGTGCCAAGATCTATACCAATAACTTTAGACATTTCTTACTCCCTCAAATTATTCTCATGTAAAATTTATTTATATTAAATAATCTTAACTATTTGTATATGGGTTAAGTTGCTGTATATACAAGATTATAGAAGCATTTTTTAATTATTTTTAACTTTATCTTTTTTTTCGTCATTTGAATCTGCTTTTTTGGAAATTCCAACCATTGCAGGTCTAACCAACCTATCATGTAAGAGATAACCAGGTTG
>QCNS01000045.1 GCA_003210055.1 SAR116 cluster bacterium AG-426-I14 | reverse complement strand
TTTAATCTTTCATTTTGAGGAAACATGAATTTACTAGCTTCCTCGTCAACTTCCATTTTGAATTGATGGTCATTTAGACTAGCTATTTTTTCAGCTCTTTGACTTGCTGGTCTTTCATTTATATCTTCCATTAAACGCTTAAGATTATTTCTTTTATCTAATTCACCTTGAGCAATAACTTTTTCAATCATACGAGTCCAACCCCAAACTGCCATATCAACAATAGTATAAGTGTTTCCGAGCATATATTTATTGTTTTCAAGATGATTATTCAAAATATTGTAATGTCTCTCAGCTTCGAAAGTATATCTATTAATTGCATATTTTATTTTTTCTGGTGCCATATGTTGAAAATGGACAGATTGTCCTGAATAGGGTCCAATTCCAGTCGCTACAAACATAAGCCAAGAATATAACTTACTCTTTGATTCTAATGAGTCAGTTGGGAGAAACTTACCTGTTTTTTCTGCTAAATATAATAAAATAGCATTGCTATCAAAAACAACATTATCTCCATCAATTATTGTTGGAGCTTTTGCATTTGGATTGATTTGTATATAATCTTCTTTATGCTGATCCCCTTTTCTTGTATCAACTGGAATTGCTTGATATTCAACAGCTGCTTCTTCAAGAAAGAGAGCCACTTTCATTGGATTAGGTCCAGTATTATAGTAAAATTTTAACATTGAGTTTCTCCGTTTATATAATAATATAACCTATTTGAAATTTTGTATTAAGAAAAGTTAATTATTATGAATTTGTTGGTTGCTGACATTGGTGGTACAAATGCAAGGTTTGGCTTTCAAAAAAAGCTAAGTTCTAATCTTGAATTAATAAATTACCTAAATTGTAAGGATTATAAAACTATTGATGATGCAATAACTTATTATATTCAAAAAAATGAGTTAAATGTTGAAAATATAGTTTTATCTGTTGCTGGTCCGTGTAGTGATAATATAGTTAAATTTACGAACAATAAATGGAAATTTGATAAATTAAAACTTTTAAAAAAACTTAATGTAAATTCTCTCTTAGCAATCAATGATTTTGTTGCACAAGGTTTTGGGTTTTCAGATTTTTATAAAGAACAAAATTTAAACACTTCAATAAAAAATATCGAGAAATATCAATTAAAATTAATAAAAAAAGGTATTCCAGTAAAAGACTCAAATTTACTCATAACTGGTCCTGGAACAGGATTAGGAGTTTGCACTTTAACAAAATTAAATAATTATGTTTGTCCAATAGAGGGAGAAGGAGGTAATGTTAACTTTTCTCCTCAGGATGAACTTGAAATTGAATTATTAAAGTTTCTTTTAAAAGAAAAAAATTATGTTTCATTCGAAGATGTAATTAGTGGAAGAGGTTTACAAAATATTTATAAATTTATTAATTATAAAAATAAAAAAAGTTTTAAAAATGTTCCTCCTAGTGTAATTGGAGAACTTGCCTTAAGTAATGAACCTATTGCAAAGAAGACCGTTGGAATAATGTTTTCAATTCTAGGAACAGCAATCTCAAGTTATATTTTAATTAATGGTTGCCAGAGAGGAGTAATTATAACTGGAGGTATTTTTAAAAAGTTAAGTAAGTTATTAGATCAAAGCAACTTTTTCTTCAACTTAACAAATAAAGGTAATTATAAAAATTATGTTGATAATGTTCCAATATATTTATCTATGGATGAATGTAATGGTCTTAAGGGTTCTGCTATATGCTTTAAAAACAAATATTTTACAAAAAGTCGAACTGTATATAACATATAAAAATGAACATATCTCTTGAGATTAAAGAAATTTTAACTAGTGTTGATACTCCAACAATTTCAAATGCTTTAGATATATATAGAGGCGACAGATCTGTTGATGATTTTACAAAACTACCTTTTGTTTCTTCAAACGCTAAACTCAAACCAATTATTGGTATCGCCAGAACTGCGAAAATAAAGGCCTCCTCTCCTTCATCTTTACCGCCAGACAAGTTAAGTACTTTAAGAGTAAAATATTATGAATATATGGCTTTTAGACATCAAAACCAAAATGTCAGAAACTTATGTGTTATTGAAGATATGGACTGGCCAAATATAATTGGATCATTTTGGGGAGAGGTAAATGTATCTATTCATAAAGGACTTGGTTTGGCTGGGACATTGACTAATGGTTTATTACGAGATCTAGATGAGATTGATAAAAACTATATGGTTTTAGCTAGTTGTATTGGACCAAGTCATGCTTATGTTCACGTTGTTGAATTTGGAGGTGAAGTAAGTGTCTGTGGGTTAAAGATTAAAGATGGAGATATTATTCACGCTGACCAGCATGGAGCGGTTAAAATACCTTTCAATGCCATAGAAATGCTACCCAAAGCAATAAAATTTATGCAGAAAAAAGAAAGTTATATAATTGAAGCTGCACAAAAAGATGATTTTGATATTGAAAAACTAAAAGTTGCATGGTCTAAAGCAAATTCTGAAAAGTTTGTTGAATAAATTTTGAGGTCAAAGATGTTTAAAATTCATACAGATGTTAGACGATTAACTAATGAAGAAAAGAAGCAATATATTGACTGCGGTTATGTTAAAAACCTACCAGTATTTTCTCCAGATGCAGCAAAAGATCTTCACTATTTCTTTGAAGAACTTAGTTCACGATTACCAAGCGAAATTGATATAAACAAAACAAATATGTGGCATAAAGCTAGCAAAAAATTTTTTAATTTATGTAGAACCCCAGAGATATTAGATTATGTTGAAGATATTCTTGGTCCGAACTTTGTACAGTGGGGGGGTCAATTTTTTCATAAAGAACCTCATTCTGGTTCAATAGTACCTTGGCATCAAGATGCACAATATTGGCCATTAAAGCCTGCAAATGCTGTTACTGTTTGGTTAGCTGTTTATGATACAGATATAGAAAATGGTGCAATGAAAGTTGTATCAGGAAGTCATAAAAAAGGTGCAGGGGGTTTTTCTCATCATACAAACGACTCAAAAAATTATGTGTTAGATCAAGAAGTATCTTTAGATCAAATTGATAAAAATAAGATTGTTCATATGGATCTTAAAGCAGGAGAAATTTCACTTCATAACGATGCCTTGCTTCACGGTTCAGATCCTAACAAATCCGATAGAAGAAGATGTGGTATTACAATGAGATTTTCTCCAACTAATGTAAAAGGTGATTTAAATGAATGGCCTTTTTTTGAAACACAATTGGCAAGGGGAGTCGATGATTATAATTTAAATCCAGTAGCCCTAACACCCAGAGGTGAGGCAACTCCAATAAAAAGATTTTGTTTCTCTCGTGAATTTGAAAAAGATTGGTAGACTACTTGCACTCCAAAATTTCTACTTCTTGTCCACTTTTTAATTTCTTTAACCCTATAGAATTAACATTAATTTCAGTTCTTGCAGTCATCCAGGCATCACTTGAAATTAAAATTTGATTTGCTTCTGACATGTCACATATATTAAAAGCTATATTTACACTTTTTCCCAAAATATCATATTGAACTGTTTTTTTCCCGATTGTACCTGCAACTAACGAACCAAAATGAATGCCAACATGAAGATCCCATGGCATTGAGTAAGAATTTGCAATCTCTTTTAATTTGTAACTACAATCAACACAATTTTTTACAGATGAACTATCCATTGAAGAGAGACCTGAAACAGCTACAATCGCGTCTCCAACTGTTTTAATTTTTTCTAAATTATTTTCAAAAAAAGCTTCTTCAAATTTTTCAACTAAGCCTTGTAAAGTTTCAATTACTAATTCAGGATCATTTTTTTCACAAAAAGCTGTAAATCCTACCAAGTCACACACTAAAATTGCTACTTCATCATACCTCTTCGGTCTAACATAACCTGAGCTTTGAAGCTCATTTGCTACAGAGGTAGGCATAACTGTTTTCAGTATTTGCTGAGATTTTTTCTTATCACTTTCAACTTTACCTAAATAAAGTTCTTCACTATCCCTGAGTCGTTTTTTTTCAAGGCAAGCATCCACCCTTGCCTTTAACAATGTCCCATTAAATGGTTTTGTTATAAAATCATCGGCTCCATTTTTTATGCATTCTGCTGCAGTTTCAATCTCATCTGACGCTGTTACCATAATCACAGGAATAAATCTATGTATTGGGTTACCTTTTAAACTTTTTAAAACGTCTAACCCACTTATGTCAGGCATCATCAAATCGAGAAGTATTAAATCAAAATCTATTTTTTTCACTTGGTCTAAAGCTGCTTGACCACCATCTACAGAATAGATGTTTTTGTAATTATCTCTTTTTAATCTTCTTTCTAATGTAAATCTATTATCTTCTATATCGTCAACAATTAGGATATTTGCGTCTTCTTTATTTATCATTTTATTTTTGTAATTGAAGGTTAATTTTACTCAATAGTCGATCAATATCGACTGGTTTAGTATCATAATCATTACACCCTGAGTCCATTGCCCTTTGTTTATGTTCATCCATGGCATGAGCAGAAAGAGCAATAATTGGAATAGTTTTTAAATTTTCTTTACTCTTGATTGTTTTAGTTGCTGTCCAACCATCCATTTTTGGTAAACTAAGATCCATTAATATTAAGTCAGGCATTTCGGTCTCGGCCATTTGCACACCCATTTCACCATCAGTTGCAACAACAATATCAAAACCCTTTCTTTTCAATCTTCTTGTCAACATATAAACATTATCCTCGTTATCTTCTACATACAAAATCTTACTCATTTTTATCCTACCGCTTTCATTACTTTATTAATCTCTTCTGCAATACTAAGAACTGTATCGTCAGTTTTTTGAATAATCTTTTCAGTTTCACCCTTTAAAAACTTTATGTCTTCATCTTGCAAATCTGCACCTGTTAATACTAGTACTGGAATAGATTTTAGTTTAGTTCCTTTTATTTTATTTAAAAATTCAAAACCATTC
>QCNS01000044.1 GCA_003210055.1 SAR116 cluster bacterium AG-426-I14 | reverse complement strand
ATAGATCCTATGGCTTTAAATGAAATAGTAAGTCAAGCTAATAAGGGTGTTTTAGGTATGTTTAATATGTTTTCTGGAGGTGCTCTAGGAAGAATGACCATATTTGCTCTAACCATTATACCTTATATTTCAGCCTCGATAATTATGCAATTAATGACGTCTATATCTCCACAAATAGCTCAGTTAAAAAAAGAAGGGGAGTCTGGAAGAAAAACTATTAATCAATATACAAGGTATTTGACAGTTTTACTCGCAACAGTTCAAGCATGGGGATTTGCTATTGCTCTGGAAGGCACAAATAGTTCCGCTGGTTCTTTGGTAATGAATCCAGGAGTTTTTTTTAAAGTAACAACCGTAGTAACATTAGTTGGTGGTGTAATGTTTCTATTATGGCTTGGTGAACAAATTACCGAAAGAGGTATAGGAAATGGGGTATCATTATTAATTTTTGCCGGTATAGTTGCTGAGTTACCTAGAGCATTAGTTCAAATTTTGGAACAAGGCAGAACTGGTGCAATCTCTGCATTCATAATTGTAGCAATTTTTTTTCTAGCAATAGCAGTTATTGCTTTCATAGTTTTTATCGAGAGGTCCCAAAGAAAAATAATAGTCCAATACCCAAAAAGACAAGTCGGAAATAAAATATTTTCTGGAGATGCATCACATTTACCTTTAAAAATTAACGTAGCCGGAGTTATTCCACCAATTTTTGCATCAGCTTTACTCCTTTTACCTACATCTATAAGTTCATTTGCTGGCTTAAGCTCAGATAGCCCAGATTGGTTGATAACTGTGAACTCCTTTCTAGGAAGAGGTCAACCTTTGTATCTTGCAATTTATATTAGTCTAATTGTATTTTTTGCTTTTTTTTACACTGCTATTGTATTTAATCCTGATGAGACTGCTGATAACCTCAAAAGAAATGGAGGATTTGTTCCTGGTATAAGACCTGGTACACCTACAGCTGAATATCTTGATTTCGTTTTGACAAGATTGACTGCTATTGGAGCTCTATATTTATCTGCAGTGTGTATACTTCCAGAAATTTTAATCTCTCAATATTCTATTCCTTTCTATTTTGGAGGAACAAGTCTTCTTATAGTTGTCACTGTATCAATTGATACTGTAACTCAGGCACAATCGCATTTAATAGCTCATCAATACTCAGGATTGATAAGAAAAAGAAGATTAGGGGGCATGAGTAGATAATGAAGATAATTTTATTTGGCCCACCAGGAGCTGGTAAAGGCACTCAAGCAAAGTTATTAATTGAAAAATATAATATAGTCCAGATATCTACTGGTGATATGTTGAGAGATTGTGTAGCAAAAGGTACTGAAATAGGGAAAAAAGTTAAATCAATTATGGAAAAAGGAGAGTTAGTTTCTGATGACATAATAATTTCTCTAATTTCGGATAGAATATCTGAAGAGGACTGCTCTAATGGTTTTATTTTAGATGGTTTTCCAAGAACTATTACTCAAGCACAATCACTCGATGCAATGTTTGATGAAAGAGAAATTTCAATAGATCATGTTCTAGAAATAGATGTAGATTTTGATTTGTTGTTAGGCAGAATTGAAAAAAGAGCTAGTGAAAATGAAGAAGCTCGCCAAGATGATAATTCAAGTGTATTGTCAAAAAGATTATTGGTTTATAAAGAACAAACAATGCCTGTTTTGTCATACTATCAAGAAATGAATAAATTAAAAAAAATTAATGGAATGCTTAACATTGAAGATGTTTTTAAAGAAATTTTAAATGTTGTGGAATCTGAGTAAATGGTTGACTAGATTATGTTAAAGTTTATAATTCGCAATCTTAAAGTTTTAATTTTGATTTTTCATGGAGAGAATAGTGGCTAGAATAGCTGGAATAAATGTGCCTACAAATAAGAGAGTGGAAATTGCTCTGACATATATACATGGAATAGGTTTAAGTACCAGCAAGAAAATTTGTGGTGTTATTGGTTTACCTGATAATAAAAGAGTAAATGATTTAACCGAAGCAGAACTTACTCAAATAAGAGAAATTGTTGATAAAGATTACATGGTAGAAGGGGATTTGAGAAGAAAGAAATCCCTAGATATTAAACGATACTTAGATCTTGGTTGTTTGCGTGGTTTAAGACATAGAAAGAATTTACCTGTTAGGGGTCAAAGAACACATACAAATGCTAGGACTAGAAAAGGCCCAGCTAAAGCAATTGCTGGAAAAAAGAAATAATTAGGTGAAATTATAATGGCAAGACAACCATCTCAAACTAAGATAAGAAGAAAAGAAAAGAAAAACATTACTAACGCAATTGCACATGTAAACTCTTCTTTTAACAATACCGTGATTACTATTACAGATATTCAAGGTAATACAGTGTCATGGTCATCAGCAGGTACAATGGGTTTTAAAGGTTCAAGAAAATCAACTCCTTATGCCGCACAATTAGCAGCTGAGGATGCTGGTAAGAAGGCTTCTGACCATGGTGTTAAGATAGTTGATATTCAGGTTCAAGGTCCTGGTGCAGGAAGAGAATCTGCTTTGCGTGCTCTACAAATGGTAGGATTTCAAGTTAACTCAATTAGAGATGTAACACCTATTCCTCATAACGGATGTAGACCAAGAAAAAGAAGAAGAGTTTAGTTTTTAATTAAGCAAATTTAACCCTAAATTACAGAGTGTAAAAATGATTGAAAAAAATTGGAAAGAATTAATAAAACCTTCAAAATTGTCTGTTCAGCATGACAGTATTGATGACTTTAAAGCTACAATAGTAGCTGAACCTATTGAAAGAGGTTTTGGTGTTACTATTGGTAATGCATTGCGAAGAATTCTACTTTCTTCATTACAAGGTAGTTCAATAACTTCCATTCAGATTCAGGGAGTTTTGCATGAATTTTCATCTTTACCTGGTGTAAGAGAGGATATTACAGATGTAATATTAAATGTTAAAGGTATAAAGGTCAAAATGGATGTGGAAGGACCAAAGAAAATCAACCTAAATGTTACTGGACCATTAAAGGTAACTGCTGGACAAATAGAAGAAATTTCAAATATTGAAATTATGAACCCTGATCATGAGATTTGTACTCTTGACGAAGGGGCTAATTTATCAATAGAATTTACTGTGGAAAATGGTAATGGTTATGTACCAGCCGGTTCAAAAGTTATTGACGAAAAACCAATTGGTTTGATACCTATTGATGCTATTTTCAGTCCAATTGTTCAAGTTTCATATGATGTTGACAACGCAAGAGTTGGTCAACAAACTGATTATGATAAACTATTACTTACAGTTCAAACTAATGGATCAGTAACCCCTGAAGATGCTGTAGCATTTGCGGCTAGAATCATGCAGGATCAGATGCAAAATTTTATAAACTTTGAAGAACCAGAAGAACCAGAAGAAGTTCCAGAAGTTGACGATCTTCCATTTAATAAAAATTTGTTAAGAAAAGTTGATGAATTAGAATTATCAGTTAGATCTGCTAATTGTCTTAAAAATGATAATATAGTGTATATAGGAGATTTAGTTCAAAGATCAGAACCAGAAATGTTAAGAACACCAAATTTTGGAAGAAAAAGCCTTAACGAAATACGTGAAGTTTTAAAATCAATGGAATTAGAATTAGGAATGATGATAGAAAACTGGCCACCTGAAAACATAGAAGAATTGGCTAAGAAGATAGAAGATCCATTCAATTAAATTAGGGTATTTTAGATGAAACACAGAATTAAAGGTAAAAAACTAAATAGAACCTCTTCACACAGAAAAGCTTTGTTAAAAAATATGGCTCAAGCTTTAATAAAGCATGAACAAATCACAACTACTTTAGTAAAAGCAAAATCATTAAAACCTTATGTTGATAAATTAATCACTTTTGGTAAGAAAGGCGGTTTACACTCTAGACGCCAAGCTTTGTCTAAATTGGAAGATTCAAAGTTAGTTCAAAAGTTATTTGATACACTTGCAAAAAGATATGAAAATAGAAATGGTGGATACTCAAGGGTAATAAAAGCTGGATTTAGATATGGAGATGATGCACCTATGGCTGTTATAGAACTTTTAGAAAGAGATGAAGCTGCAAAAGGTATAGATAGTGGCCCTGTGCAAGAGAAGAAACAATCTGAGGAAGATAATCAGCAAGTTGCTAAAACAGCATAGGTTTAATCAAAACTTGTGAAGTTTGATGGTTATATAGCTATTGATTGGTCTGGCGATAAGCAGAAATTTCAAAAAGGAATTAAAGTTGCTTTAATTGATGGTGAAAACAACTCACCTATAATTGTAAATCCACCTAAAAATTTTAAATATTGGAACAGAAGTTTAATTATCAATTGGCTAGAAAAAATAATATTAAAAAATAATTATCTTGTTGGAATTGATTTTGCGTTTTCTTATCCTTTTTATGATTATAAATCATATTTCCCAGGACTTAATCTTTCTCCAAAAACACCAATTAAGCTTTGGGAGTTGATTGAGAGTATTAACAAAAATCAAGATAATTTTTATGGTGGAAAGATATGGAAGAAAGATCCATATTTGAAATTTTATAATTCTCCAATTCATAAAGGTAAACTTTTCAAATCTAGAAGAAGAAAAACAGAAATAGTTGCAAAGTCAATTCTGTCACCAAGTCCAACATTTAATTGTGTTGGTCCTGGAGCGGTTGGCACAGGAAGTTTATCTGGAATGAGACTATTAAATTATTTTAAAAATAAAATTAATATATGGCCATTCAAAAAACTTAATGAAATTGATCAAAGTTTAATGGTTGAAATTTTTCCCTCTTATTATTTTAGAAATATGAATATAAAACCACAAAAACCTGATGGTTATTCAATTCGACAAATAAACAAAGGTTTAGAACTTTATGAAACAAATGGTATTTCAAGTAAAATTAAATTTACTGGTCCTGATCAAGATGAGGCGGATGCAATTATCTCAGTAGCTGCTTTAATATTAGTTAATCTGATAGATGTCCAATAATCATCAAGCCGTTGATAAAGTGATTTGCTAGAACGAAGAGCTGATGCATTTGATTTGGTTTTAAGACAAATGACTATACGGTCACTCTTATAATATGATTTTACATCACATGGAACACGCTTAGTGAAATAATACACGCCACGCTTTTTATACAAGTAAGAACAATTTAAATGGTCTACCATTTGGTCTACCCTCCAAGCACTAGTTACAAAATATGCTTGCGCATCAATAGGTTACAATGATTGGAACACATCAAATGGTGCGGCTGAGAAGACTCGAACTTCCACGGGTTATTCACCCACAGCGACCTCAACGCTGCGCGTCTACCAATTCCGCCACAACCGCATTTTTATTTTTGTTATCA
>QCNS01000043.1 GCA_003210055.1 SAR116 cluster bacterium AG-426-I14 | reverse complement strand
TTTCAATACAAAAATGAATTAGCTAGAAAAATTCGTAAATTTCAAAATGATAAAGTGTTAAAATTACTATTTGATAAGGGAATAATATCTGACTTTAAAGTAAAAGACTTATCTAAAAATACTATTGAAGTTTATTTTCCAAGATTTGTTTTACCATTTTATACTAATGAGATGACACCTACATCTAGATTAGAAATTGGAAATTTAGCAATTAAATTATTATTGTTTTTAAATAAACTAAATTTAACTTTATCGGCAAGGTCTATTAACAGATTTTTTTTAAATGAATATGGAAAACCATTTTTTTATGATTTTTCAGGTATAGTAAATTTAAAAGATCAGCACAACCATTTATATTCCTCTTTCACTGAACTTTATATTAATCCAATGCTTATAATTTATAAAAATCCATCTATTACTAACTTAGTATATACTAATATTTTGTTTAATAAGAACCAAACTTTGATAATTAACCAACCTTATAAAAGAAAATTATTGTTAGCATTAATAAAAATATTAATAAAAATTAGTAATAAAAAATTAAATATTATAAATTTTATAAATTCGTCTGAAAAACTCTTTTTATTCGAAGGGTTTAATATTTTGAACATTTTCAATCTTTTTACTAAAAATGTTAAAAGAAAAAATTTTACAATACTTAATTCATTAAAGAAAAAACTTCAAAAATTTAAAATGATAAATATAACACAAAGGTGGTCAAATTATTATGATCATTTAGACATTAATAAATTAGTTTCAAATTCCAATTTAAACGATTTTAAAATAAATAAAAGAGAAGCAAGCATTTTAGACATAATAAATAAAAATAAAAATGAAAGTTTATTAGACATTGGTTGTAATAGCGGTTTCTTTTCAATAATGTCAGGTATTTGTAATCTTAAAACAATAGCTATGGATAACGATGTAGGATCTTTAGATAAGTTAAGTAAAGTTTTGAAGAACAATAATTATAAACTTCCTGTCACTCCATGCGTAAAAGATTTTTTATCTATAAATAATAAGGAATTAATTAAGTTTAAATCAGATATAGTATTGGCTTTAGGTTTTATTCATCATATGCGACTTGTTGAAGAAGTTTCATGGGATGATATCGCTAAAAAATTATTTTCTCTTACAAAAAATATTTTAATTTTAGAATATAAAGTTGATACAGATGCCAAAAAACTAGAAGATGAAATTTATAATGAGGCAATAAAAGATTATAACTTAAAAAATATGACGAATTCTCTAAAAAAATACTTTTCTAAAGTATCAGAAGTTGGAACCTTTTCAGCGATAAGTTTTTCGAGTAAAAGAAAAATGTTTATGTGTAAAATATGAAGATTTATATTAAGAAAGTTATTTAAAATGTTAAAAAATGGTTCGTTGCTTATAACTGGTGGTACTGGATCTTTTGGAAAAGCCTTTGTAAAAATGACATTAGAGAAATTTAATCCAAAAAGATTAGTTATTTTTTCTCGAGATGAAATGAAGCAATGGGAAATGGCAAAAACTTATGGTAATGATCCCAGAATTAGATTTTTTATTGGTGATGTCAGAGATAAGGAAAGGTTAAAAAGAGCTCTAAACGGAATAGATTTTGTTGTTCATGCTGCGGCAACAAAAATTGTCACATCAGCTGAATACAATCCTTTTGAATGTATAAAAACAAACATTAATGGAGCTATGAATTTAATCAATACATGTATTGACATGAATGTGAAACGAGTAGTTGCGCTTTCGACAGACAAAGCATCAGCTCCCGCTAATCTATATGGAGCAACAAAATTAGTTTCTGACAAATTATTTATAGCAGGCAATTCATACACAAGAGGAGAGACAACTTTTTCTGTAGTTAGATATGGTAACGTAATGGGTTCGAGAGGTTCAGTAATACCATTCTTTTTGGAAGAGCGAAATAAAGGTATTTTGCCAATAACTGATGAAAGGATGACAAGATTTATGATTACGCTCGAACAAGGAGTAAAATTAGTATGGAATGCCTTTACAGATATGGTAGGAGGTGAAATTTATGTTAAAAAAATTCCTTCAATGAAAATAGTTGATATAGCTGAATGTCTGGCTCCGGAAGTACAAATTGAAATTATTGGCATTAGACCAGGTGAAAAATTACATGAACAAATGATAAGTATTGAAGATAGTTCATATACATATGAATATGAAAATTATTATAAAATTCTACCAGCTATTCATGGATGGAATAATGATAGTCTAAGAATAAAGAATGGAGTACGTGTAAAAAATAATTTTTTTTATTCCTCTAACTCAAATACCGAATGGATGACAAAGCAATTTTTAATAGATTGGGTAAATAACAATAAAGATATTATAGGAAATATATAATAG
Source organism: SAR116 cluster bacterium AG-426-I14 (assembly GCA_003210055.1). Lineage (GTDB taxonomy): Bacteria > Pseudomonadota > Alphaproteobacteria > Puniceispirillales > Marisalimonadaceae > AG-426-I14. The sequence goes on along the minus strand of QCNS01000043.1, from coordinate 3,693 downwards.
ATATTATGGTTTCGTTATGATTGTCATAAAATTAAGTGGTGGACTTGGTAATAACATGTTTCAATATGCTGCCGCCAAGTCTATTGCAAAGCAGAAAAATATAAACTTTATTTATTTCAGTAATAAAGATCTCAGATATTTTAAATTAAAAATTAAAAAAACTTTAAGAGAGGTAATTCTAAGGAAAAAAGAAAAGTTTTACAAGCAACTATCTCAGAAGGATTTATCAGAGTATTTTTTGATAGAGGAAAATTTTTTTAAAATTTTTTTTTATAGGATTATTTGGATTCTAAAAAATAAGAAAAAAAAAAATTTGTTTGTTCAAAAAAGACTTATCAATGATTTAAGAACTAATTTAGATGAAATAGATGTTGATGTTTTTAAATGCAAACCATGGACAAAATTGGAAGGATCGTTTTCCTCTGAAAAATATTTTCTAAATAAAGAAACTATTTTAAATTGGTTTACTCTTAAAAAAAAATATAAAAAATTGTTATGTCAAGTTGAGCGTAAAATTGAGTTTCCAACTAATTTAAGATGTTGTGTCCATGTTCGAAGAGGTGATGCCTTGTTTATGGACAAAGGATTTGATCATTTAGGCATGGGATGGGGTTTACCCCTAGATTATTATAAATCTATATTCAAAAAACTACCCATAAATATATGTTATATTTTTGTAAGTGATGATCCGGATTGGGTAGAAAAAAAATTTAATTTTCTAAAAAATAAAATTGTTTTAAGAAATAATAATGAAGTTATTGATATGTTTATTTTCACTAAATGTAAATATAACGTAGTAGCCAGAAGCACTTTTTCTTGGTGGGGAGCTTGGTTGAATCAACAACCAGATAAAGTTGTATTTGCTCCAAAGTTTTTTATTGGTGCACCAAGAAACACTTGTTATCCTCTTGGTCTTGATAAAGGAAAAGAAGTTTCCAGCTGGAAGTATATAAATTTAAATAAAATAAAAAATGAAAAATTTGTTAAAAAAAATTAGAAATTTAATATTATATATATTAAGTTTTTTTTATAAAATTTTGTCGGCTTTTGGATTAAATTTGAAAAACCCTGTAATTGTGTTTTTTTCAATTTTCATTTATTTCAGAGATATAATTAAATATATCATTAAGTACAATAAATCTAAAAATCCATTAGTTAAAAAATTCCCAATAAATTTCAAATCACTTGTCCCGATGATTAGTGATATGCATGTTTCCTCTGGTAGTGCTGAGGGAGTGTATTTTATTCAAGATCTTTGGGCTGCTCAAAAAATTTATAAAAAAAAGCCCAAAGAACATCTTGATATAGGTTCAAGAGTAGATGGATTTATAAGCCATCTAATGGTCTTTATGAAAGTAAATGTGATAGACATTAGACCTCTTGAGTCAAATAATAAAAATTTAGTTTTTGTAAAAGAAGATGCTACATTTTTAAAAAATATTTCAGATAATAGTGTAGAATCTTTATCATGTTTACATGCAACCGAACATTTTGGTTTAGGAAGATATAGTGATGAGGTTAATCCAGAGTCTTGTTTTATTTTTATAAAAAACTTAATCAGGGTATTGAAACCTAAGGGAAGATTATATTTTAGTGTACCAGTAGGAGATGAGAGGTTAATTTTTAATGCGCATAGAGTTTTTTCTCATACTACTATTCTTAATTGTTTTAATGAATTAAAACTTCATGAATTGTCAGGAATTAAGCGGGATGGATTATTATACACGAATGTTGACCTAAAGAATTTTAATGATACAGAATTTAAATGTGGTCTTTTTATTTTTGAAAAATAGTTAATTAAAAATTTAAATATTAAAAAAATTATAATATAAAGATCTAAATTTAATGAATTTTAAAACAAGATAGCTCTACAAAGTTTTAAAACAATGATGAAAAATCAAATTACACTCATCTATACACTAATTAAGAATTGTATATCCTTTTTAAGTCCAAAAGAAAAAATAAAAGTTTTAATTTTTGGATATTTTCTCTTACTAGCTAGTTTACTAGAAATGTGTGCCCTTTTGGCTATAATGCCGCTTGTTTCTTTTATAATAGATCCTGACATTATAATGAAAAAGGAAGAGTATCATTTTGTAAGTCAGTATTTAATGAATTTCAAAAACTCAGAAATCATCATGATCTTTTCTATTTCTTCAATTATGTTGCTTGCATTTAGTCTCTCATCAAGTTTTTATATTCAGCATAGAGTAAGAATTTTTATTGTAAATTGCCAAAATAGACTTGCAAGCGAATTAATTTCAAAATGCATTGAAGCTCCATATACTTGGTATTTAAAAAGAAACTCTACTAAAACGTCTCATTTAATACAAACTGATGTTCTTTATTGGGCAAATGATGGAATGTTGAGGATTATGCAAATGATTGGTTCATTGAGTTTACTTATTGTTGGCTCTATTTCATTGGTCTTAGTTTCTCCTGGGATTGGTTTATTAGGTTTTCTGATTATTTCAATTATTGGGTATTTAGTAATAATTTCAACTCGAAAACCAATTTTTAATTTGTCAGCAATAAGAAGAAAATCTCATGCAAATAGTCTTGACGCTTTTAGTTTAATTTTTAAAGGCATAAAAGATATTCGAATTAATTCTAAAGAACAATTTTTTATAAATAATTTTTTAAAATATTTTAGCTCTTATGGTAAAAGTGGAGTAAAATTAAGACTATTTCAAAATTTTTCACCTTTAATAATGATTTTTTTAGGTCAAAGTGGAATAATTTTAATAGCTGTATCATTATGGTTTAAAGGAATTTCAAGTTCAGAAATTGCATCTACCATGGCATTTATTATTTTAGTAATATCAAGAATTATGCCTAACGCAACTAAATTAATTAGTGATATAAATGGTATCTGGGCAGCTAATAGTCACGTAAATTCTATAACAAAATTGCTAAGAGAAGATTTTAAAACTTCAACAAGCATAAATAAAACATTTATTTCCTCAAAAGCTTGGTCAAAAATAAAATTTAATAATGTTTCGTTTCACTATCCAGACACAAAAAATAGAGTGATAAAGAATGTATCTTTAGAAATAAAAAATGGTAATTCTTATGGTTTGGTTGGAATGTCAGGCGCTGGAAAGACAACACTTATAGATTTAATTACTGGGTTTTTAGTTCCATCATTTGGCACAATCGAGATAGATAAATTAAAACTGCAGGAGTTAAATATAAAAAATTGGAGAAAAGAAATTGGTTATGTCTCTCAAACACCTTTTTTATCAGATAGTAGTCTCAAGAGCAACATAGCATTTGGGTTTAAGGAAAATGAAATTAACGAAGATTTAATAAATCAATGTATTTTGACTGCCCAATTAACAGAATTTACGAATAATTTACCATCAGGAATTAACTCTAAATTGGGTGACTCTGGTATAAGAATATCTGGAGGTCAAAGGCAAAGAATAGCAATTGCAAGAGCTTTATATGCTAAACCAAAGTTATTAATTTTTGATGAAGCTACCAGTGCTTTAGATTCTATAAATGAAAGCGCTTTGCAAAAATCGATAAATAATTTAAAAGGAATTGTAACTCTAATAACGATAGCTCACAGAATGAGCACTATCAGAGATTGTGATAATATAATCGTTTTAGATAATGGAAAATTAATATCTAAGGGTAAATTTAATTATTTAATTAAAAATTGTAAATTATTTAAAAAATTATCGAAAG
>QCNS01000042.1 GCA_003210055.1 SAR116 cluster bacterium AG-426-I14 | reverse complement strand
AAATCCAGAGAAATAGTTATACAAGTAATAGTTTTGATTGCATTAGGTTGGTTGTTGACATGGCTTGTGGGTAACGTATCAGGTAATTTTGAGAGACTTGGAAAAGACTTAAGTTACGAGTTTTTGGGAATTCCCGCTGGATATGATATTAACCAATATTTAATTCCCTATAATAATAGAGATACTCATTTAAGGGCTGCTATCGTTGGTTTATTGAATACAGGCTTAGTTGCAATATGTGGGATAATAATTGCTACGATATTTGGTTTATTTTTAGGCGTTTTAAGACTTTCAAAAAACTGGTTAGCTAGTAAAATAGCTTATTGGTATGTTGAGTTTACTAGAAATGTACCAATTTTGTTACATATTTTGTTGTGGCATGGAATTATCATAAATACATTGCCTCATCCAAGAAAAGCCATTGATATAGGAGAAATGGCTTTTTTAACTAATAGGGGATTTTATTTACCAAAACCTATTACAGAATCTGGGATAGAATTAATTTATCTTTTTACTATTATTGGAATAATTTTTTCAATATTATTTCATAAATATGCCAAAAAATTACAGGAAAATACTGGAAAACAATTACCAGTTTTCTGGGTAAATTTGTCAGTTTTAATTATATTACCAATAATAGCTTTTTTTGCCTCAGGTATGCCTGTTAGCTTAAGTATACCAGAGCTAAAAGGGTTTAATTTTAGGGGTGGAGTTCAATTGAGTCCTGAGTTAATTGCACTTACATTTGCGTTAGCTATATATACTGCTGCATTCATAGCCGAGATTGTTAGAGCTGGTATTTTAGCTATAGACAAAGGTCAAAGAGAAGCTGCAGAATCTATAGGCTTAAAATCAAATAAAGTAATGAAGTTAATCATACTTCCTCAAGCTAGAAGAGTAATTATACCTCCATTAACTAGTCAGTACTTGAATCTTACTAAAAATTCATCTCTTGCTATTGCAATAGGTTATATGGATTTAGTCGCTACACTTGGAGGTATCTCATTAAATCAAACTGGAAGAGAAATGGAAACGATGGTTTTAGTTTTGCTAATTTATTTGAGTATTTCTTTGAGTATCTCAAGTTTAATGAATTGGTATAATCATAAAGTAAAGCTAGTGGATAGATAAATGAATGTTAAAACGAAAGAGTATTTGCCTGGACAACATCCAGATTTACCTCCTCCACCAGGCACATTTGGTATAATTGGATGGTTAAAAAGCAATTTATTTTCTTCAATAAGTAATTCAATTTTAACTATATTATCTGTTTATTTGATGTATTTGTTAATTGATGGTGCAATTAATTGGTTTATTTTAGACGCAGTTTATGATGCTAATGATAAACCCAGTTGTAGAAAATTAGGAGATGGAGCTTGTTGGGCAGTTATTACAAGAAGGGTAGATCAATTTATTTATGGATTTTACCCTCATGCGGAAAGGTGGCGGGTTGACATAACTTTTTTAATGTTATTTCTTGCAGCAGCTCCTTTACTATATCCGGAAATAATTTTTAGAAAATATTTACTTTGGTTCAGTGGACTTTATCCTTTTTTAGCCTTTATTTTAATAAAAGGAGGTTTTTTTGAGTTAGAGTTAATTGACACTAATTTATTTGGTGGTGCTATGTTAACCTTAATTATTGGGGTAACTAGTATAGCTTGTTCTCTACCACTTGGAATTATTTTAGCTCTTGGAAGACAATCAAACCTCAAGTTAGTTAAAATATTAAGTGTTTGTTTTATTGAGTTTATGAGGGGAGTGCCTCTTATAACTCTATTATTTGTAGCTTCTACAATGTTAAATTATTTTCTTCCTCCAGGGACAAATTTTAATTTGTTAGTAAGAGTTATAATAATGATGACTTTTTTTTCTGCTGCCTATATTGCTGAAGTTATACGAGGTGGTATTCAAGCAATTCCTAAGGGACAGTATGAAGCTGCTGACGCAATTGGATTGACTTATTGGCAAACAACTAGATTCATTACTTTGCCTCAAGCATTAAAAATATCAATACCTGGCATTGTCAATACATTTATTGGACTTTATAAAGACACAACTCTTGTAGTTATAATTGGTCTGTTAGATCCTCTTGGAATTGGAAGAGCTGCGCTGGCAGACACTAAGTGGAATGGCCTTTCAACAGAAACATATTTATTTGTTGCTTTAATATTTTTTATTAGTTGTTTTGCAATGTCAAGATATTCACTTTGGTTAGAAAAAAAATTAAGTACAGATCATAAATGAGGGAAAAATGGTTAAAAAAAAGCAAGAAAAAGTTATAAAAATTAATGAAATGCATAAGTGGTTTGGAACATTTCATGTACTTAAGAATATAAATTTGGAAGTTTCACAAGGCGAAAGGATTGTTATTTGTGGTCCATCTGGTTCTGGAAAATCAACTTTAATTAGGTGCATAAATAGATTGGAAGCTCATCAAAAAGGCGATATTTTTGTTAATGGTATAGAGCTATCTGGAGATCTTAAAAATTTAGAAGCTATTAGAAGTGATGTTGGTATGGTTTTTCAATCGTTTAATTTATTTCCTCATCTTACTGTCTTAGAAAACTGCACTTTAGCCCCAATTTGGGTAAGGAAAATGCCAAAAAAAGATGCCGATACATTGGCAATGGAATATTTGACAAGAGTTAAAATTCCTGAGCAGGCTGAAAAGTTTCCTGGTCAGTTGTCTGGTGGGCAACAACAGAGAGTAGCAATTGCTAGAGCTTTATGTATGAAACCTCAGATAATGCTTTTTGATGAACCAACTTCGGCATTAGATCCGGAAATGATAAAAGAAGTTTTAGATACAATGATAGAATTAGCTAATACTGGAATGACGATGTTAGTTGTTACCCATGAAATGGGTTTTGCGAACAAGGTGGCTGATAGAGTGATATTTATGGATGAGGGTGAAATAATAGAGCAGAACACCCCTAAATTATTTTTCACTAAACCAAAAAATAAAAGAACAAAGTTATTTTTAAGTCAGATATTAAATCACTAATCCTTGTTTAACCAATTTTATAAAAATTATCAGACATGTGTGGCATTTATGGAATTACAAAAAAAAATTTAGATTGGATTGAAAATTATATAAATTTATGTGCTCATAGAGGTCCAGATGCTAATAACACCTATATAGATGATGACATAAGTTTGGGACATAATCTTTTGTCTATTACCGATACTCCTAATAATGGAATTCAACCATGGAAAAGTCCTAAGGGAAATATTTTAGTTTATAACGGTGAGATATTTAATTATTTTGAACTATGTAAAAAACATCAAAATTTTAAACCAAAAACTAATTGTGATACAGAGTTATTGGCTTGGGGTCTAGATGAATATGGCATAGATTTTATTGAAGAAATAGATTCTATGCATGCCTTTGCTTTCTGGCAAAAGGAAAATAAAAAACTTTTTTTGAGTAGAGATCATGCTGGTGTTAAGCCTCTATATTATTCTAACTTAGGAAGTTTTATAGCTTTTGGGTCTGAGGCAAGGGGGCTTTTAGAGACCATTCCATATGCCAGGACAATTGATCAATTGGCATTGTCCTGTTGGAGTTATTGTGGTTTAAATGTTACTAGAAATAGTTTTTTTAAGGGAATAAACAAGGTAATGCCTGGAGAAACTTTGTTATATGATTTAACGAACAAAAAAATTACTTCCGTAAAAAAAAATATCGTAATAGGTGGAAATTCCAAAAATTTTTTACCTGAACAATTTATTGAAATATTTGATAAAACCATTAAAAATTTTTTAATTGGAACCAGAGAAATAGGAATTTTTTTGTCTGGAGGTTTGGATTCTACAATTATAACACATCATGCAACTAAATATAGAAACTTAAAAGTTCTTACAAGTAAAATTGTCCCTTCTCCTGATGATCCTTTTGAAGATTTTAATTCTGATTATTTGGAAGCTAAATCATTTTCTAAAAAATATAATTTAGAACAAATCATAGTTCAACATACACCAGAAATTTACTCTGATTATTGGTATAGTAGTGTTTTAGCCTTAGAAGAACCATTATATAATCCAAGTATACCCATGTATGAACAAGCTAATAAAATGATGAAAGACAATGGAATAGTTGTCTCTCTTTCTGGTGATATGGGAGACGAACTCTTATATGGTTACCCATCTTATGATAGATTAAATAATTTTCATATCAAAACACATAGAGATTGTATAAAGTTTTGGTTAAATGAACGTCTTTCGCAACCACCTAATATAAAAGGTGTTAAATTTACCAGGGATGAAATAATCGACTCTTTAATGGAGTCAGTTTTTCCAGATACTTTATGGGATAAAGATGACATAGTTTCTAGTTATATGAGATTGGATCAACAAGGTTTATGTCCAGAAGATTTTTTTAGACGAAATGATAGATTTGGGATGAAATATTCTATAGAAGGAAGATTCCCTTTTGCATCAAAAGTTTTGATGAATTATTTAATGAATATTCATTCAAAATTTAAAAGAGGAAAAAATGAAAATGGTTTGAAATTTATTATCAAAAATAGTTACAAAAATATTTTATCTAATTCAATTATAAATAAGACAAAAACAGGTTGGACTGCTCCTATACATGAATGGAAAAGACAGTTTAACGATCGATGTTCTAAAATTTATGAAATAGCGAATAATGTAACTTTAAACAATAAATTAGTAATACCAGACGACAAAAGATGGGCTCCTTTTTTACATTTTTATTCATGGATATATCTTAACAAAATGAAATTGTGATTTTTTATTAGATAGTTTTAATTTCCTGCTTTTTAGAAGCCCATTCCGTCCATGAACCGTCATAAATTGATACTTTTTCATTACCTAAGCAGTAAAAAGCAAGAGCAATTACGCATGCTGAAACTCCTGAACCACAAGTGGCAATTATTTTTTCATCATTTTTAATATTTTTATTTAGTAAGATATTTTTAATTTCATTATTACCTATCAATTTATTCTCTTCGTTGATCAATGTTGATGAAGGTAAGCTTGATGAGTTAGGTATGTGACCAGACGGAAGTCCAGGTCGAGGTTCTTGTTCTTTTCCAATAAACCTTCCCAAAGATCTTGCGTCAAAAATCTTAAAAAGATTATTTTTAGAAATTTTTTTCATCTCACTTAGTTTAATAAGTAATTCTGGTTTTTTTTCAGAACTAACAAAGTTACCTTTATTTTTTTTAACTTCTAATTGATTTGTTTTACCTCCATTATTTTTCCAGTTTTTTATTCCACCTTGAAAAATGTTAATCTTTTTATGTCCAAAATATCTTAGCAAAAACCAGCACCTTGCAGATGTTAATAGAGGTGAATTATCATAAATTATTACTTGATGATCTTTATTCAAACCCAAGTTTTGCATCATATTTGTAAAGGTTGTTTTATTTGGAAACATATGAGGTAAACTTTGATCTGGATCACAAATTTTATTTATATCAAAAAAAATTGTATTAGGGATATGTTCTTTTTTATATTCGTTTTCTGCATTCATACCTGAGTTTGGTAAAAAGAAAGTTGAATCAAAGATGATTATATTTTCTTTTTGTTGAATTAATTTATTAAAGTCTTCAAATGTAATGAAAATACTCATAATCTTAAATTTTTAATTTAACCAATTCGGTGTAGGTAATTTTTTTGATTTTAAAAAATCCTTATTCCAAATTTTAGACTGATACCTCTGGCCCGAGTCACATAAAATAGTTACAATATTATGCCCTGGCCCTAACTTTTTAGCTAGTTTTATTGCTCCAGCAACATTAATCCCACTTGATCCACCTAAAAATAACCCTTCTTCTTTTAAAAGTTTGAAAATGACATTTAAAGCTTCCTTATCGTCAATTCTTATAGCGTCATCTAAATCTATATTTTCTAGATTTTTTGTTATTCTACCTTGGCCTATACCTTCAGTAATTGAGTTACCTTCTGAGAGTAACTCATTATTTTTATAAAAATTATATAAAGCTGAACCATGTGGATCAGATAATACAATTTTAATTTTAGTATTTTGTTCTTTTAAAAATTTACCTACACCACTAAGTGTTCCTCCAGTTCCTACTGCACAAGTGAATGCGTCGATTTTATAATTCATTTGGTTCCAAATTTCTTTTCCCGTTGTTTCAAAATGTCCTTTTTGATTTGCTAAATTATCAAATTGATTTGCCCATAAAACTCCATTTTTAGAAGTTTCGCTTAATCTGTTGGCAATAGTTTCTGATTGCCTAATATAATTACCAGGATTAGAGTAAGGCAAAGCTGGTACAAGTATCAGTTCACAACCAATAAGTCTTAGAGCATCCTTTTTTTCCTGACTTTGCGTCTCAGGCATGACTATAACAGTCTTGCAGTTAAGACAATTTCCAACAAGACCTAAACCAATTCCTGTATTACCTGCCGTGCCCTCAACAATTGTACCACCAAGTTTTAAATTTCCATTATTAATTGCGTCATTTACAATTGCTTTTGCCGCTCTATCTTTTATAGATCCACCGGGATTCAAGAATTCTGCTTTGCCATAGATAT
>QCNS01000041.1 GCA_003210055.1 SAR116 cluster bacterium AG-426-I14 | reverse complement strand
AAATTTAAGGATTTAAAATATATCTTAAATTATTGGAAAACTAAATTTGATTGGGAAAAACAGGAAGAAGTTTTAAATAAATTCAATCAATACAAATTGAAAATAAATGATGTAGATTTACATTTTTTGCATATTAAATCGAGTTTTAAAAATGCTAAACCTTTAATGTTAATTCATGGATGGCCTGGGTCTATTTTTGAGTTTTTAGATATAATACCCATGTTATCAAATCCTATAGGCAAAAACAAAAATGATTTTTTACCTTTTGATCTAGTTGTTCCATCTCTTCCTAATGTGGGCTATTCTTTTTCTTTGAATCAAAAACCTAAGGATTTAGATCAAATAGCTTCAATTTTTCTCAAGCTTATGAATAAAATTGGATATAAAAAATATTTTATTCAGGGTGGTGATTTAGGATCTTTTATAGCGTCCATTATGGCAGTAAAAAAACCTAAAAGGGTACTTGGAATTCATATAAATATGTTACCTCTTCCTAGAGGACTAAATAAAAAACCTAAAAACAAGTTAGAGCAAAAGTTTTTTTTAGATTTAAAAAATTGGATGCATTTTGAGACGGGTTATCAGGCTATTCAAGGGACAAAACCATTTACTGTTGCCCATGCTTTAAACTCTTCTCCAATTGCACTTTGTTCATACATATCAGAAAAGTTTTATTCTTGGACAGATAATAAAGGAAAGTTATTTAAAACAATTAATATTGATAGAATGCTTGCTAATATTTCACTTTATTGGTTTACAGGATGTATAGGTGGATCATTTTGGCCATATTATATTCGTCATAGATCTGATTGGCCAATTGATAAAAATAAACCTATAGAAGTTCCAACTGGATATAGTGAATTTCCAAAAGAATTATTTTTGCCACCAAAAACATTAGCTGAACAATTTTACAAACAAATTAATTTCTGGAAAAAACATAAAACAGGAGGGCATTTTGCTGCACTAGAACAGCCAGATGAATTGGTACTTGATATTAATGATTTTGTTAAAAAAAATATTTGATTTATATTTACAATTTTTAACTAACTTTTCTATTTTTTTACGAGATTTTTCGTTGACTGTAAAATAATGTCCATCCTCTTTATGCATAGAGATACCATCAGAGTGAAACTCTAGAATATGATTATAAAATTTAATTTAAATTTGATTAGCTCTTTTAATAGCTTTTTTTATAGTCTTAGAACCTATTTTTCTAATTAAATCTCTTTTATAAACTGCTGAAGTATGTTGATTATCTGATATATCAATACTTAGCGCAAATTCATGAAGTTTTTCTTCAAGATTAAGATTATTTTTATTTTCCCACTCTGTTGCCACCGGCTTATCACTTACCCCACCAACTGCAAATCTTGTTTTGAATTTATTAGTTATAGCTGCAAAAGAAGCTATTGCAAAATCCCCAAATTTCTCTGAAATTTCTTCAAATGCATAACCAGTTTCTTTTTGACAAATTGGAAATTCAACTTCAGTTGCAATTTCATTCGTTTCTATTGCTGTTATGAGAGGTCCTAAGAAAAAGTTACTCGCATCAACTTGTCTTTTTCTATATTTGTTTCTGAGTGTAATTTTTCCATTTAACGCTAAGAAGCAAAGAGGTAATTCTGATGTGGGATCTCCATGACAAATTGAACCAATTATTGTTCCTCTCGCTCTATGTTGAGTATGTCCAATGTAGTGTATAGCTTCATAAATTAAAGGTAAGTCAAATTTTGATTTAACCCTTTTTTTCCAAATCTAGTTGTCGATATGTAGGTCCAATCAAAATTGATTTGTTTTTGACAGTTATATAATCAGTATTTTCTAAAAAATTAATATCAATTATAATTTTAGGCTTAATTAATCTCATATTTAACATAGATACTAATGATTGACCACCTGCCAATATTTGAGCATCATCACCATAATCATTTAGAATTGATAAAACTTCGTCAATATTTTTAGCTTGGAAATAATCAAATGGTGGTGGTTTCATTTTTGATACCAAATTTAGTTTTAAAATAATTAATAAAGTTGTTGTTTTTGGATTTATTAACTTTTGAGAATGAATTGAAAAATTGATTGATAATTATCTTGGCCGCTGAATTAAGTAATCTATTGCCAACTGACGAAATTTTCCCACTAACATTGGCAGCATATGAATAAGTAATTTTTGTTTTTCCATCAATTTCAGTTAAACTTAAAAAACCTTCACCGCTTCCATGACCCAGTTTTCCATTTGTATTTCCTATTAACTTAAAAGAGTTTTCATGCTTTATATTTGTTAATTTAACAAAAAATTTATATTCACCTTTAATTGGCCCAACTTTTATATTGATTACACCCAAGTAATTATTTTTTTTAATTAACTTAATATTTTTGCAACCAGGAATAATTTTACTCAATGATTCTACATCTAATAATTTTTTCCAAAGATTACTTTTATTCATTTTAATTAAAGTATGACCAAATCCTGATATTGGATAATCTGATTTTAAAAATGTTTTTTTCTTTGTTACTTTTGTGTCTATCTCTAGTTTGTTTTTATTTAGATAGAAATGTATTTTCGATTTAGTCAGTGGAAGAGTTATTTCACTAACGCCAGTGGCATCAGAAAAAGCATTTGCAATTGCAACAGGTGTAGACATACAATTGCCTTCACCGAGCCCTTTTGACCCTAGTGGTGTAAACGGGCTAGGCGACTCAATGTGAATGATGTCAGGTTGATTTATTTCTTTACTAGAAGGCAAAAGGTAATCTTGAAATGTACCTGAAAGAAATGAACCATCTTTTGCATACCTAAATTCTTCTAGTAGAGATGCTCCTACAGCATGAGCATATGCGCCATAAATTTGGCCATCTGCAAGCAAAGGGTTAAGAATTTTTCCCGCATCATGTCCAGTTATATATTTATCTATTTTTATAGAAGAATCATTTGGATCTATTTCTACACCACAAACATCAAAGACAAAACCATACACTAGTGAACCATTAATTTCATCTTTTTCATTTGGGGGCTGAATTTTAACATCTGACCAAAAAGCTACTTCTCTTAACCCTTGTTCAATTTCATCAGGAACCTCTCCAGGTGACCAATGTGATATTCCAGCTAATCTTCTGAATGAAATATTATTCTGAAAATTATTTTTATCTATTATTTTACCATTTACAAACTTAATTTGATCTAACTTACAATTTAGTTTTGATGCCGCAATTTTAGTAAGCCTTTTTTTTAGTTTTTTTGCAGCGATTTCAGTAGTTCCAGCCACAGCACCAGCAAAACGACTAGAATAGTTTCCAGCAGCTATAGACCAAGGATCTTTTTGTGTATCTAAAATTGTATTAATAATTATATCACTTGGATTTAAAGAAAAAATGTCAGCAACTACCTGACTAAGTATAGTATGATGACCTTGACCTTGTGGCACACTATCGCATGAAACATATACACTTCCAGTTGGACCTATAGAGACTGACGAAGAAGCTAATGCTCCCCCTTTATGACCAACTTTTTCCCTTTCAGAATATGGTAGAGCAGTAGTGATGTAACCCATATTCGATATAGAAGGCTCAACAATTACCGAATAACCTATACCATAAAGTTTACCATTTTTTACTGCTTCTGATTTCCTTCTTAGAATTTTTTTATATGAATTTGAATTTTTAACTTTTCTTATCAATTTTATATAATCTCCAGAGTCTAGTAAAGCACCAGCTGGAGATTTATAGGGGAATTGTTTTTTTTCTAAAATATTTTTTTCTATCACATAGAGATGACTGAGTTTTAATTCATCAGCAATTTTTTTTACAAGTCTCTCTAGAGCATAGTAATGTTGAGGGCCACCAAAACCTCTGTTTAATCCACTAGGTGTTTTATTTGTTAAAATAACTCTATTTCTACAACTAATATTTTTTACTTTGTATGGGCCACTTAAATTACCATGCATTCTATACAGTGAGGCCGGTTCTGGAGCTCTTAAATATGCTCCAACATCATCTACTTGATCAAAATCTAATGCATTAATGAAACCATCTTTTGTAACAGAAGCTCTGATTTTTGTTAATCTACCCGTTGCTGAAGATGCAGCTGTAAGGTGTTCTATCCTATCTTCTATCCAAACAATATTTTTCTTAGAAATTTTTGATGCTAAACATGTTAAAATTATCATAGGCATAATCGCTTGTTTTATTCCAAAACTTCCACCAGAATTTTCGATTGAAATTAATCTTAATCTGCCTTCATCAACTTTTAATGCTCTTGATAAAACTGAATGAAGACTGAACGGACCTTGAAAATTAGATTGAACGGTAAAAATATCATCATCAGAATTATAATTAGCATGCACAAAAAAACCCTCTAACGGTGTACAACTATTTCTTGGGTATTTTATCTCAATTTCTACTTCTTTATTTTTTCCATTAAAATATTTTTTGGGTTTTCCATATTCAAAGTATCTATCGCTAACAACATTACTATTTGTTTTACTATGAACAAACTTTGTTTTGGTTGTTAAGGATTCTCTTATATCTAAAATTGGATTATTAATTGAATATTCAACATCAATTAAATCTATTGCATCTTCTGCTATATACCTGTTTTTAGCAAAAACTAATGCCACAGGTTCGCCGACGTAATTAACCCTATCAACAGCACAACTCCATGATTTGAAATCAGTTCTAATAACAGATAAAAGAGGATTTGATATTTTACAAAAGTCTTCACCAGTTAAGATTAAATATACACCCTTAAGTTTTATTGCCTTTTCATAATCTATTTTCTTTATTTCTGCGGAAGCATGTTCTGATCTGAGAACAGCAGTATGAAGCGTATCAACTGGCAATGGAATATCTGCACCAAATTGTCCTTTTCCACTGATTAATTTATCATCTTCTCGTCTGATGATATTACTTCCAACAAAACAATTCTGATATTGTATTTTATTCATTTTTGATCAAGAGCCAATGAACTTGGGTTTTCTCTTTTTATAGAAACTTTCAACACCCTCTTTGAAGTCATTTGAGCTTCTTAATCTTCCATAAGCTTCACCCTCTAATTCAATTGAACCATGTAATGTAGAGTTTTGAGTATGATTTAATACTGACTTCATTGTTCTCTGAGCAAGAGGAGAAACATTAATAAGTTCTTGGACTAAGTTTTCAACAGTTTGTTCAAGTTCATTTATTGAAACTAGCTCACATGCTATACCCAAATCATAAGCTTCTTGACCAGTCAATCTTTTTCCTCTCATAATAATATTTTTTGTTCGAGATATTCCAATCATTTTAGCCAGTCTAGCTGACCCCCCTGAACCAGGTATCATCCCAATTTTCATTTCTGGTAAAGATAATTGAGCATCATGAGTAACTACCCTAAAATCACAAGCCAGAGCAAATTCAAAACCGACACCAAAGCAATAACCTTTTATAGCTGCAATTACTGGTTTTCTTAATTTTTCTGGTATCATTACATTTTCTGCTAACTTAGTTAAATCCTCAGGAGACTCTTCTAAAAAGCCAGCAATGTTTCCACCAGAAGAAAAATTGTCACCATCCGATCTCAAAACAATCACGCGAACATCTTGATTTTGGTCAAGTTTCAGAAAGGACTTTGCCATTTCTTCTCTTTGAGGATAAAAAACAACATTAAGAGGCGGTCTTGAAAGCACTAAATCTGCTCGTTCTTTTTTTTTATCTATTTCTAATCTAAAACCATCAAAATTTTGAACTTGCAAATGTTTCTCCCAGGGTGTCCTTTATTTATTCTGCAGCCTTATTTGTTTTTGTAGGTACATCATATTTATCCATTACATTATCAACAACAGACTCAAAATGTTCCCAAGGTGTTTCTCTAAAATTATGGTTTCTAATTATAAATGATGCTCCAGCATAAAACTTTTCATACTGAAGCTGACGACCAGCGAATTCAGAACCAACCACATCCCAGGCTAATTTAAATAGCTTCATTCTATCTATTGCGTTCATTTGAGGGGTTTGAAAGTATTTTTCAAAATCTTCTACAAGTTCTTTATTGTTCATTACTTTTGCACTGGCAGGCATTTGGAAAACCCCACCTCCACACAAGGTTCTCAATTCATCTATGATCATAGAATAATTATCAGTACAAAAATTTAAAGCAGCGTACATCATTCTTCTATTAAAGGTTTTAAAACTTTTAGGCCAATCTTCAGCTTTTTCAATTTGGCCAAAAATCATTCCAGATAACGTTGCTTCAAGAGCAGACATTTTTCCGAGAGTTTCTCTTACACTTGGAACTTCGTCAGCACCTGTTGCCTTAGCTACTTTCGAACATAATCCAACAATTAACTCCATTTTTGACCAATATCTTACATTTGATTGGTGATTACCATAACAGTGAGCAGGTGTTTTAAAATAAATTTCTCTTGCTTGAATAGCATCATTCATCACAAAAACTCTTTCCCAAGGAACTAGAACGTTTTCACACATAACTAAAACATCAGTTTCATCTTGATTCCAAGAAAGAGGGGCATCAAATTGATTATCGTAATGATTTGATAAAGGTTGTCTCATCCATAGTTTTAATCCCTTGGAATTACAAGGTATTGAACATGTGATGGACTGCTTAACTTGATCTGGTGCAAGTGGGATTAAATTACCTATCCAAATTTCATTAGCAAAAACTGCACTAGTTGCTAACATTTTCATGCCAGATATGATTACACCTTTA
>QCNS01000040.1 GCA_003210055.1 SAR116 cluster bacterium AG-426-I14 | reverse complement strand
ACTCAGGCTTAAGTCAGATAGAAAACTTCAACTAAAAGCTAATCCCAAGTATAAAGCAATTAGATATGAAGGAATGTATGAAGAAGTTAAAAAAGATGTTACTTTAATAGCTGATTGCAGTTCATCCCCTAGACTAAAAGGTATATTCAACTCAATGAAGAACCAATTTAAAAAAGAATGAATTAAAGGAGATAAATTTTGTCTAAATTACCTAATGACCCTTTGTTAAATATTAGTTTACAACAATTAATTCAAAAAATTAAAAGCCAAACAATAAGTTGTGAAGAAGTTACTAAAATTTATCTCAAAAGAATTGAGCTTCTAAATGAAAAATTACATTCATATATCTATATTGATTATGAAGGGGCAATTCAATCAGCTTCAGCAATTGATAATCTTATATCATCAGGAGTTGATTTAGGTCCTTTAATGGGAACACCCATTGCAATCAAAGATATTTGTGCTGTATCAGGTATGCCTACAACAAATGGTTCTATTGTTAAATCAGATGATTTAACTGGGTCAGAAGGAACCTTAGTAAGAAGACTCAAAAGCCTGGGTTGTATAATTTTAGGTAAAACTCATACAGTTGAATTTGCATTAGGTGCAACTGGTCTAAATAAACATAAAGGCACACCTAAAAACCCATGGGATATCCAAACACACAGATTTCCTGGAGGATCTAGTAGTGGCTCTGCTGTTGCGGTCGCTTCAGGTCTAGCAGCATTTGCTGTTGGAACTGACACAGGTGGTTCTGTCAGAATACCTGCGTCTTTGACTGGTATTGCAGGTCTTAAAACTACTAAAGGTGTTTGGCCTACCGATGGTATATTTCCATTATCTCCTACTTTAGATACTCCTGGTCCATTAGCCAGATCTTTAGAAGATATAAAATATATTTTTAATGCTTACCAAGCTAACCTTATATCAGAAAAAAAACAAATGAGCTTGAACGGACTGACCTTAGCTAAATTAGGGTCCCCTTTTACTGATGAATTAGATGAAGAAGTTTCAATTGCATATGAAAGTTTCTGTAATGAGTTAATTAAAAAAGGAGTAAATATTATTGATTTAAATATTCCAGAGGCGAATGAAAGAACAAAATTATTCCCTTCAATAGTAGGATCAGAAATAGTGTCAGCATTTGGGGAAACCAGATTCCTTAATGAAGTTGAAAAAATGGACCCTGTGACTGCAAAAAGGGCAAAAGTAGGACTTGATGTTAGATCAATCGATTATTTAAATTTAAAATCTAGACTAAAAGAATTAGAAGTCATGGCATCAAAATTTTTCCAAAAATATGACGCTTTGGTTTCACCAACAACTGTTATGAGAGCTATGAAAGTTAAAGACTGTGAAATTGACGCTCCTTTACATGATAGAAGTTTGTTATCATCAGCTAATACACAACCGGCAAATTTGTTTAATCTATGTGCAATAACATACCCTATTCAAAAATATTGCTCTGATTTTGGATCAGAAAATTGTTTGCCAGTAGGGTTTCAAGTTATTTGTGAGAAAAACCATGATATTCAATCAATTGATATAGGATTAGCCTTAGAAAAGGAATTTGGGAAGCCAATCTTACCAGATATAACCAATTTTTTATCTTAATGCCCTTGAAAAAAGTTTTTTTTAAGTTAAATTCCAAAATAATTATTTAATAAACTAGGAACTAAATGATGGCATTGATAGATGCTAAAAATTTGAAAAAAACTTTTGGAAGTATAACTGCCGTTAATAATATAAGTTTATCTCTTGATGTAGGAGAGGTGGTCGGCTTTTTAGGTCCAAACGGTGCTGGTAAATCCACAACTATGAAAATGTTAACTGGATTTTTAGATCCAGATGCAGGTACGGTTGATATAAATGATATTAATTTAATGGATGATCCTATAAAAGCTAAATCTCTTATTGGTTATTTGCCGGAAGGTGCTCCTGCATATTCTGATATGACTGTTTATTCTTTCTTAAATTTTGTTGGTTTAATGAGAGGCTTAAAAGACAAAAAACTTATTCAAAGATTAGATGAAATGGCCAAAACAATTAATCTTTCTGAAGTTTGGAACCAGCCTATTGAAACACTCTCTAAAGGATATAAAAGAAGAGTAGGTATTGCTCAAGCATTAATTCATGATCCTCAAATTTTAATATTAGACGAACCAACTGATGGACTTGACCCTAATCAAAAACATGAAATGAGAAAACTTATAAAATCAATTTCTTCAAACAAAGGTATAATAATTTCAACACATATTCTTGAGGAAGTTGAAGCAGTTTGCTCAAGAACAATTATAATATCTAATGGTAAACTATTGCTTAACAAAAATACAAATGAACTTTTAAAAAATAAAAAAACTACACTTGATGAAGTTTTTAGAAAAATAACTACGACGAGCTCAAAATAAATGAAAATATACTTTGAAAAAATACTATATATATTCTTAAGAGAATTTAATGGCTATTTTCGAACACCTTTAGCCTCAATATTTTTACTTGTTTTTTTGGCTTTGTCTGCAGGAATGTGTTTTTTTATGGGTCAGTTCTTTCAAAGAGGTCAAGCTGATTTAAATTCTTTCTTTATCTGGCATCCTTGGCTTTTTCTAGTTTTAATGCCTGCTATAGGAATGAGATTGTGGGCAGAAGAAAGAAAGTCTGGAACCATAGAACTTTTAGTTACGCTTCCAGTAACTAACACTCAATTGGTAGTCGGAAAGTTTGTTGCAAGTTGGTTCTTTACATTTATAGCATTAATCCTTACGACACCAATTTGGTTTACCGTCAATTATTTAGGTGAACCTGATAACGGTGTTATTTTCATTTCTTATGTCGGAAGTTGGCTAATGGCAGGATGTTTTTTAGCTCTCTCTTCGTGTTTATCTACATTAACAAAAAACCAAGTAATTGCATTTATAATATCCACAATCAGTTGTTTTATTTTAGTAATGGCAGGTTTTGGATTAATTTTGTCTAGTGTTAGATCTTGGGCACCAATATGGGTAACCGAAACAATAACTTCATTATCTTTTCTTTCTCACTTTAAAAGAATTCAGTTTGGAGTTTTAGATCTCACAACTTTGGTATTTTTTCTTTCAATGATTATTTTATGTCTTTGGATAAATATACAGTTAGTACAAATTAAAAAAGCGGATTAATCATATGTCACTTCTATACTTAAATAAAAATGTTTTTACAAAGGTCTCAATTATTTTATCTTTAGTCTGTTTTTTTGCTATTAATATCATATCTAACAATTCACTAAAAAACTTCACTATAGATGTCACATCGAGTAAACTTTATTCTGTAAGTGATGGGACAAAAAATTTAATTTCAAATTTAAAAGAACCAATTCATTTACGATTATTTATGTCAAGTAATCTTGTAAAATTAGCACCTCAATTATCTACTTATGCTAATAGAGTTGAGTCTGTATTAAATTCTTATGCTAATATGTCAAACGGGAAAATTACATTAGAATTAATTGATCCTAAACCTTTTTCTGACCAAGAAGACCGTGCTGTTGGGATGGGTATTAGTCCCTTTGGAGGATCTAGTTCGAATGATCCAGTTTATTTTGGACTAGCAGCAACCAATTCAACAACTGGACAGAAAAATATTAATGTTTTCTCTCCAGAGAGAGAGCCTTTTTTAGAATATGATATAACAAGATTAATAGCTGAACTTGCGCAAACTAAAAAACCAATAATAAGTATTATCGACAACCTTGGATTGGAAGCCAACTCAAGAATTGGAAAACCTGAGCAACAAATTCTCACTCAGATGAAAGCTATGTATGATGTTAATTATATTGATGACGAAACAATAGAATTACCAGAAAATACTAAAATATTGATTTTAATTAATCCAAAGTATTTGAATGACGAAAAATTATTTATGATTGAGCAATGGATTTTATCCGGTGGATCAACTTTGATTTTTCTAGATCCATATGCAGAAACAGAGGTTGGAATGAATCCTGGAATGCCTGCTTTAAATCCTAGGTCTGACTTAAAAAAGTTAATAGATATTTGGGACATTGAATTTGATAACAAAAGATCTGTCGCTGATCCAAAGTTTGCACTCAGAACCGTCAGAAACATTAAAGGTAGAGAAGTTGAGGTTGCTAACTATCCATGGATACAAATAACAAAAGAGGGAATAAATCAGAACGAAGGTGTTTTAGCACAACTATCAAGCATAATATTAACAAATTCAGGGTCTTTTAAAGTTAAAAATGATAAAACAACTTTTACCCCTTTATTAACTGCAAGTGAGTTTTCTGGTTTAGTAGATGCAGATAAGGCAGGAAATCAAGAGGCCGACCCAAGAGAATTAATTAAAGATTTAAAAACTTCTAACGAAAAACAAATACTTGCTGGTTGGTTAAGAACCGATCTTAAATCAGCATTTCCAGATGGTATAAAAGGAAAGAAAGGCCTTAAAAAATCTAACCAAAAATCAAATGTACTTTTAGTTGGTGATTCGGATATGCTAATGGATAGAAATTGGCTATCCAAACAAAACTTGTTAGGTCAAGAAATAGTGTCTGCATTCGCAAATAATGGTGACTTTATATTAAATGTAATTGAAAATATGATTGGTGGTGCGGTTTTATCTGATTTAAGAGGTAAGGGTATTTCTTGGAAACCTTTTGTCAAAATATCAGAATTAGAGAGGAAAGCTGAAGAAAAGTTTTTGTCTGAAGAGCAAGCTTTAGCAGAAAAATTGGAGAAAATGGAAAACAAAATCCAACAGCTAACTAAAAACAACGAGAATGAGAGTGACGTATTATCTCCTCAAACTATAAAAGCTATAGAAGGATTTAAATCTGAAATGATGACAACTAGAGCAGAACTTAGAAATGTGAAATTTAATCTTAGAAGAGATGTAGAAAACCTTAAATCTACAATTATGTTCATAAATATTGGTTTGTTACCTACTATTGTAGCTGCTTTAGCCCTGCTGATTGCACTTCGCAGACCAAGAAATATGAACAATTGATAAGGAATGCATGGAATAATATGATATTAAGAAAATTTATATATTTTTTAAGCTTTACTGTTTTATTGGTATTTCTTGCTATTTTTTCCACCTATAAGGATGATAGCTCAAACTTATTTGCTGAAAGGGGTGATGTGTTTTTAAAAAACCTGACAGCTGAGATAAATAATATTAATAAAATTTCTATCTTAGGTAGAGATTTGGATATGGAATTAATAAAATATAAGAATAAATTTATTGATCCTTCAGGATATCCATTTAAAGAAGGTGTTTGGGAAAGTTTTATCACAAGCCTTTCCTTACTCAGGATTGAAGAAAAGAAAACAAATGATCCAGATAGATTAAAAGAATTAAACTTAATTTCTATAGATAAATTCGATAATAATGACGATGTAAATGATCCCGCAACAAAAATCGTCTTCTATAACAAAAATAATAATGTTTTTAAATCTATATTGCTAGGTAAAATAGATAGAACTGTTGGTGGTATAAGTGGTGGTCAATTTGGACGATTTGAAGACAATTTTCAAAGTTATCTTTTGAAGGGTGCTTTACGAATGCCCTCTGGAAAATCTGATTGGTTTCAAAGTTTACTTTTTCAAACACAAAAAGATGATTTAGTTTCCGTAAAGTTAATAAATGAAAGAACTGTTTTTGAAGTTGAAAACAAAGAAAAAAAATTAAAACTTAAAAATAATCCCGACCTAAATATAGATGATGAAAAACTCACTCAGATATCTGAAATTATTGAAAGTTTTTATTTTTATGATGTTCGTAAAGATAACCCTAATATTGAGAAAAAAGGACCAAAACTAGTTTTTAATCTTAAAGAAGGTTTTAGTATAAATATTAAGTTTGTAGAAAAAAAGAAAAATAGCGACGAAGCATGGGTTCTATTGAGCTCTGTGTCCAAAAACAAAAAATCATACGACAAATCGAAAGAAATAAACAAAAAAACAACTGGATTTCAATTTCTAGCAAATATTAACACATCTGAAGTTCTCAATTGGAGAATTAAAAACTTAATAAAGAAGAAAAACTAATAAGACCTTGGCATGCCTAACACGTGTTCTGCTAAATAAGATAATATCAAATTTGTTGAAATTGGCGCAACCTGATATAACCTAGCCTCCCTATATTTTCTTTCAATGTCATATTCTTCGGCAAAACCAAATCCTCCGTACGTTTGAACACATGCCTCAGCTGCTGACCAGGATGCATCTGCAGCTAAAAGTTTAGCGGTATTCGCTTCTTCACCTATAGATTCTCCTTTATCATATAAATTAGCAGCATGATAAACCATCAATTCTGCAGCCTTCATATTTGCATAAGCTCTAGCTATTGGAAATTGTATTCCTTGATTCTGTCCAATAGGTCTACCAAAAACATGTCTATCATTTGCATAATTTGTCGACTTGTTTGTAAACCATTTTGCATCGCCAATACATTCAGCTGCAATCAAAATTCTTTCTGCATTCATACCCGACAATATGTACCTAAAGCCTCTTCCTTCATCTCCAATTAGATTGTCCTCAGGTATTCTTAAGTTATCAAAGAAAACCTCTGTAGTAGAGTGGTTCATCATAGTTTTGATTGGCTTTATACTTAAACCTTTTTTCTTTGCTTCTTGCATATCTAATAAAAAAACTGATAAGCCCTCAGTTTTTTTACTAACTTGGTTTAGTGGTGTTGTTCGAGCTAATAACAACATTAAATCTGAATGCTCAGCACGGCTTGTCCAAATTTTTTGTCCATTGATAATATATTCATCACCATCTTTAATTGCAGTAGTCCTTAAACTAGTTGTATCTGTACCACTTGTAGGCTCCGTTACACCAAAAGCTTGTAATCTCAGTGTTCCATCAGCTATTTTTGGTAAATACTTCTTTTTTTGCAATTCT
>QCNS01000039.1 GCA_003210055.1 SAR116 cluster bacterium AG-426-I14 | reverse complement strand
AATCCATTTTTTTTAAAGATTTTAACAATAAAAAGTTAAAAAAAGACCTAAAGAAAAAAAGGTATTCTTAATTCAAAATCTGATAGACCATGAAAAACACCTATCAATTTTTGATCTTTTTTCTTTTTATAAAATAAACCTAAGTTTATGCTATAACTATCAGTAAAGCTTATTATAATATTTGAATCGTTATAAAACCGTTTATTTTCAAAAACCCTAGTTTTATATATACCAAATTTTGTAAACCTATTAATTATTTTTTCTAAAAATAATAATAAGCATAAAAAGTAACTCTTTGGTTCAATTCTGCTATCTACATATTCAACTTTGTAATTTTTAGAAAGATTATCTGTACCATAGAAAAATTCCTTTGGGCCATCAGAGTCTAATTGTCTAGAAGATCTAGAAGCCATTGGAAATGATGCACTTATTTTATTCATTTACAGTTTTTCGAAATAATTTTTTCAGCATATACTAAATCATCGATTGTATCTATATTTGCAATAGGGCCACTTAAAATTACTGAACCATTTTTAAATCCCAAAATTTGTTCTTTTTCGATTAAAAATTGTCTAGTAATTGCATAAGCGATTCCATTCTTCATATAACTATCACTTAATTCTTGTCTTGAAATAATGTCTTTCCCTTTTTTTGTAAAAAATTCTAAATTTCCTTTTTCATTTAATTTTAATTGTTTGTCAGGATGGTATTTATCATCTACTTTATGAACTGTCCAAACAGTTTCAAAATTTTTAGAAATTATTTCAATTATCACTTTTTCTATTTGGCTTGGCGTTCTCAAAGGAGCAGTTGGTTGTAACATCAAAACAATATCAAAAATACAATTTTTCTTTTTTTCAGTTTCAATTAGAGCATGCTTTAAAACTGGTACATCTCCTATATTGTCTCCAGAGTGTTCTTTGGGTCTCACAAAATGGGCTTTTAAACCAAATTTTTTTGCTTCATCAATTATTTCATGATCATCTGAACTTATAATTGCTTCATCAATATATTTTGTATTTAATACACATTCACTAACAATTTGGATCAGTGATTTTCCCATGATTTTTTTTAAATTTTTTTTTGGTATTCCTTTACTCCCTCCTCTTGCGGGAATCACTGCCAATATTTTTTTATTTTTATAAATTTTTACCTCTGATTCTCAGAAACTTTTGTTATTTTTTCTATAAACTGATTTAATCTATATGAAAAAGAATTTTGAAATTGTTTCACAAAATATTTTGATTCATTTTTCATAATAGTGTCAATATTTGCTTTTTTGAGAGTTTTATGAGATTATTAATCTGAAATAATAATTCATCATATCCATAAGCTTTCAAAAAGTTTTCTTTTTTAAAGAATTCTTTGAAATGTATTAATTCAACGTCTATTCTAAAATGTAAAGAAGTATCAGAGTATGGTAAAAAAGCATAAAGATGGTTTGCCGTGAATAGCTGCCTCAATCAGTATCGTTGATAATGGAGATATAACTGCATCTACATTTGTAAGAATTTCGTGAGTATCATAATAATTTGCCATAAACTTTTTTTTGTTTCCTGATTTAATTTCTTTCAAGTAATTAATCATTGATTTGTCAATAGAAACATGTTCCCATTTTTTATCAATTAATTTGTGACCCCAATTCCACCTTGGCCCCAAGGGTGAGGTCTATAAATAATCTTTATATTTTCAATTTTTTTATCAACAATTGCTTTATTAATTAAATCTAAATGATGAATCTCATTTGTACCTTTACTAGAACCTGCATATAAAATAATAATTTTTTTATATTTAATATTATATTTTTTTCTAAAGTTATAATTATTAATTGTTTTGCATTTAAAAATATCAAACTGAGCACAACCAAACTCTATTACTCTTGATTTCTCCATTTGCATATATTTAATAGAATGTTCATAGGTTTGCCTGCCCCAAACAAGAAGCCAATCAGGAAATCCTATAACTGAGTTTTTGGTGGATGGGTTGTCCCAAGAATTCATAATTACAACAAGTGGTATTTTTTTTTTTTTTGATATTAAAATTAGGTCATTTATGAATAAACCCTCAAGAACACTGGGATGTATGATCACGTCTGGTTTAAAGTTTTCTATAACTTTAATCATTTGTTGGTTTTGACAAAAATTTAATTGAAGCAATTTAAATAGTTTAAAAATTTTCCAAATTATAGGTAAACCAAAAATAGTAAATAAAGTTGCCGCTTTCCATTTCAATGTTTTTTTTCTGTAAGACCTCATTGACTTATTTTGCAAACCATTCTTAAATCTTAATTGGTCGACAAACAATAACTGTCTCCATATTTTTAATCTTTTAGGATTATGGTCAATTCTGTTTTTAATAATAAGTTTATCAATAGAACCTAAATTTATGTCACCTAATCTTTTATTTCCTTTTTCTGGCAAAACATATTGAACTTTTTGTTTTTTTATTAATTGCTCAAAACTTCCACTTAATACAAAGTGACGAAATATTACATCTGCATCAATAAAAATTAAGCATTTTATTTTTTTCAAGAATCTAATCCAATTAATTTATTTTTTTGATAAAATTATATATAAACAATCACTTTTACCATTTTGCTCTAAATAACCTTTCCAAAAATCATTGGCTAACTTATTTAAAAAAGGTAAATTTTCGTTACCTGTGGGTTTATTTAACTTCAACCAATTGATAAAATTAGCAAAACCATACCTATGCACATATTTTATTTCATTTAATTTAAATCCTGATTTCTTTGCACAAAAAACTAAACTTTTCGCATTAAAATACCATCTATGAACAACTCTATAAAAAAATGATGGGTAAATGTCAGGCAAAGCTTCCATGAGGATGTCATCTCTATTGGGGGTACTTAAAATTAAAATCCCATTTTTTTTTAAAAGCTTAAATATATCTTTTAAAAATTTAATAGGATTTGAAGTATGCTCTAATACTTGAATTGCAAAAGCGATATCAATTTGTTCCTGAAAATTTCCATGAGCCTCTTTTAAATTTCTGAAAACTTCAATATCTCTTTTTTTTAATGAATTGTAATAGTTATTATAGGGCTCGATAGCTATTTGCTTTTTTGTTAATCCTTTTAAACTATCTAGCAAAGAACCACCTCCACATCCTACATCCATAATTATTTTGTTTCTAACTGTAATTGGGCAAATGCTATTCAATGTAAAAATTATTTGTTTGTCATGATCTACAAAATAATCATTAACATCTAATCCATTATCTAATTTCTTTCTGTAAGTCTCATCTTCATATTTTTTATCCTCTAAACAATCTTTCTCAGCTAATCTACATGAATGACATTTTAGACACAATCCTACTAAACAACCATCTTTAAAACTTCCAAATTTTCCATCGCGAATATTACCACTATAAACTAATTTCCAATCATTTGCCCCACAGATTTCACAATGTTTAAAAAATTTTGACAAAGTAGACTACGTTTTTTTATTAATTATATTTGGAATTTGAAATCGACCCCAGTGATCTACTATGGTTTTTCTATCTTCTCTTTTCATCAAGTTCAATTTATTATCTTTATAAACAGAGTCATTATTATGGTGGGTAGTAGAAATTTCTTCAAAAACACAACCATTTTTTGTTGAGAAACTATGCCAAACACCGGGTAGAACCAGACAAGTATCACCAGGTAGTAGTTTTTTTTCTTTCCCATCAACCCAAACATCTAAAGTTCCACTCAAAACCTGAAATGTTTCTTCTTTAAGTTTGTGATGATGAGAAGGATGTTTTTGGTTTGGTAATTGTATTAGAATTTTTTTACAATATTCACGATTAATTACATTAATAATTATAACTCCAATTTGTCTAAATTTACTAATTCCATAATGATGAGAGTACTCTACTTGAAATTCACTATTAAGTTTAATTTTTGCTTCGGCTAACATACCCTTAGCTTCATGAATTACTTTTTTAATTATTTGATCATTAGGAGATTCTGGTAATGAAATTGAACTTACCAAAAGTGGTTTGTTTACTTTTATATTTTCACAAGCGATAATACCTTCCGACCATTTGCCAGAATCAAGTTGATTTTTTTCATAAGGCATAGCAAAAAAAACATCATCTCTTTTAATTTTATTACCTTTTTTTATTAAACCTTTTGCATAAACTCCTCTTTTCAGAGAATTTATTGACTCAATTTCTTCTATATTTACTTGTTTAACGTTTTTTCCACATATATTAAAAGCTTTTTTTGCACCCGATATCCAGTTCTCTAATTGGTCAGGATCTGAAGAATAAGCATTTAGAGAAATATCTTTATCTACCATACCAATGTGTCTTTCAAACATGCTTGCCCCTTTTGCAACTGCCATAGTTATAGGGACTATATCATTTGGATCCTCATGAGTAGACCAACCAATCTCAATATTAGGATATCTAGTTTTTAAAACATCAATTTGATTTAAATGAAATTCATTTTCAGGAATTGGATACAATGATACACAATGCATAATTGCAAAATCACAATTTCTATGTGTAAAAAAACTCACTAAATCGTCAATATTTTCTAATTCCAGACCACCAGTTGAAAAAATAATGGGTAACCCTGCATTAGCAATTTTTTCAAGTAACGGCCAATCTCTAGCCGAGCAACTTGCAACTTTTATTATGTCAAATTTAAAAGATATAATGTGCTCTACCGACTCTTCATCAAATGGTGTACACATAGTAAAAAGTCCATTAATTTTAACCTTATCAAATAATTTCTTATAAGATACTAAGTCTAATTCTGTAGATCTAAATCTAATTAAGTGTTTCTGATCTGTTTGAACTTTATGATCTGGATGAATAAATGATTTTAATTGTCTAAATTGAAATTTTATAGCACCCGCTACTTTATGATTTTTTATAACTTTAGAATGTTCATTTATTACTTTCAAACCATGACTTAATAAGCCTTGATGATTGTTGGCCAAATCTAATACAAATAAATTTTTAAAATTAAACATCACACTGTATTCTGTATAATTAATATATCATTTATATTACATTAAAAATGTAAATTCTATTTAAATTTTGATACAAATTTTCTGAGCTATTCAATTAATTATTCTAAGACTGATGTTGTTGATGAATGATGTTCAAAAGCTTCATTGTATTTAGTCCAAAGCTAAATTCAATTGGTGAGTCTTTAGAATTTTTTATACAACTATCTATATGTTTAAGTTCACAAATAAAATCGTCAGGTCTTTTTTTATAAAAATTAAAAACTTCAGAGTTTTTATCTTTATTATACAATATGACCCTATCATTATTTTTTTCAAAATGACAAATCCATTCTAATCTTCCTTTGTCACCTTGTACAATCGCAGTTTTTTTACTTGGATTTGTAATAACATCTTGAACAACTCTTCCTTTAAGACCACTTTCAGTTTCTAAATGCATCATACATAGTTTGTCATAAAAAATTTTATTATCCCTAACATAGTCTATCATAGAGTCAATTTTTTTTACCTTTCCAGCATTAGAAATAATTGAAAGGTATTGCCACAAATTGAGAGCATGAGAATGCTCACCAGAAGCACCGCCACCTTTTTCCCAATAACCTAAATAGGTATCAGATGGACCGTCAAGCCAAGGATGAGCATCAAAAATGCCAGACCAGTTTTCTCGAAAGTCAACATCAATTGTTAAAACCTTTCCTATCTTACCATCGACAATAAGTTGTTTAAGTTTGTTTATTGATTGACTTACCACATGATCATATCCAACAAAAATTGGAATTTTAGAGTTTTCGATATTACTTAATTTTTCTATCTCACTTTTCTCTGGTCTACATAAAGGTTTTTCAACTAAAATACCTTTTGGATTTTCTTTTAATGAGTTTAAAAGTAATTCAGCATGTGTATCTGGTGGTGTTCCAATAAAAATGTAATCATATTCTTTTTTTCTCAATTCTTTATTTTCATATAGACCAATACTTTTATCCCAATTACCATAACGAGTAGGATAAATCTCATATTGCATTCTCTCTAGAGCTTTAGGATCTATGTCATATACATCTACATCCCATCCTAATGCTTTTGAAGCATTAGCCAAGTGATTGCCAATAGAACCAGCTCCATAAATTTTAACTAACATAAAACCTTTAATTTAATTTAAACAGAAGTATTTAAGTATATCAAACAAGAATTTTTTTCAAATTTTTTTTATCTAAACCCCAATCGTACAAAGATAAACTCGACCATTCAAAAGATTTATGATTTTCTTTAATGAAAAATAACCTCATTTTTTTAAAATCTTCCTCATCTTTTTTCTTTTTTAAAAATAACTTATTTCTATTGTGGTCAAACATATTTAATTTTTTAAGTAAAGTTAATTCATTAATCGCTTTATTAATTTTTTTTAATCTTAATACTTTGTAAGTGAAATATAATCGTGGCAAAATAAAAGGAATACCATCAATGTAAACCCTATATTTTTTAATAATCTCGTCATTTGATGAGTATTTTAATAATTTAGAATAAGGACCATTAATTATAGAATGTACCCTTATCCTTTTATTAAAATTGTCGGTCAAACCGAAGCTATTTGTTTTTGGGAATTTGTAAAATTTTTTATCCCAGAGATTATTACTTATTAGAATATCTAGGTCACCATTAACTCTAATATTCATCATTGATAGCCAAGAGCTATTTACAATTAAATATTCTTTTTTTGGAAGATTTTCATTTAAAAAATATTCTAAAAATTTAATTTTAGCAATTAGCATGTTTCTTCATTTTCTCTAATCAATTTTAATATATCCTCATTTTGATAATCAACTTCTGAAGAGTGTATTATTATATCATACACATAGTCCTGTATTTTATTCCTATACTTATTTCTAATAAAAATTTTTATATCATTTACTGTTTTACATCTAACATAATTAAAAGAATCTTGAGCTAAAATTTTTGGTTTAAAAATTATGATTTTAAGCAATCCAATATTTGTAGATTCTTTTTTTATTCTATCAATCTTTTTTGTAATTTTTCTTTTTGATGCATTATCAATTTCATAAATTTTATAACAAAATTTGTCAAAATTATTTTTTTTAATCTTAATTATTTTACTCCATTTTAAATCACAGAACTTACTAACATCCATATTAATCTGATCAAAATGTGACAAACTTGGTGGCCAAATTATCATTAAAAGTTCAATCTTTGGCCATCTTTTTGAATTTATAAGGTCAAGAATATTAATTATAAATTTGTTATATAAAAAATAATTTACAAATATATAGTGGAATCCTAAAAATCTAAAAATAGTTTTTATATATTTTGATAACATTATCATGATGTTTGACAATTTTTATTTAATCTTTGTAATAATATTTAAATAATTTGATGGCATCATCCTCACTGATATTACCTGATTTTACATGAAACCAATTTTTAGAGTCTGAAATTTGAAATAATTTTTTTTTCTCTATTTTTAATTCTTTTTTTCTAACAACTTCATATAAAAATTTAAAAAATTTGGAAGGCATCCAATAATCTGATTCATAACAAACGGGTACTTTTTTGTAATTCAAAAATGATAAACATGCAATTCTATGATTACCATCTCTAATCAAATACTTTATTTTTTTGTTTGTTTTAATTTTAATAACTCTTGGGTAGTTTTGAAACACAAATGGCCAAAAACCATAACTTTTTATTTTTTTAAAAACCTTTAATAGTCTCTTATTAATTAAGTTTAATTTAAACTGACTAGGCATAGGACCAATTTTATGAGATTCTTTAAATGCTGACAAATCTCTTACTCTATCTTTTTCCCAAGGCAAAAAATAAAAATCACCTAAATTGGATTTTATTTTTTTTTTTAAAATAGAATTAACGCTTTTTACAACATTTTCAGAGTAATATTTTTTAAAATAATTAATTCTTTTGGATTTGGT
>QCNS01000038.1 GCA_003210055.1 SAR116 cluster bacterium AG-426-I14 | reverse complement strand
TGTTGTAGCAAACGAAATTTCAAAAATTTTACAACCATGTGAAAAAGATTTGTTCCAAAAAACAATTGATACTCCATGCGTTTTATTACTTTCTGGAGTAAATGGTTCTGGGAAAACAACGACAGCTGGAAAAATATCAGAAAAACTTCGAAGCAATAATAAAAAAGTTGTAATTGCAGCGTGTGACACCTTTAGAGCAGCTGCAGCTTCACAATTAGAGAAATGGGCAGAAAGAACCGGTTCAATTTTTGTTAAAGGAGAGGATAACTCTGACCCAGCTGCTGTAGCTTATAAATCAATGGAATTAGCGATAAAAGAGAATGCTGATTATGTAATAATTGACACTGCTGGAAGACTTCAAAATAAAAGCGATCTAATGCAAGAGTTGTCGAAAACATGCAGAGTATTATCAAAATTAAATAAAAATGCTCCTCAAGAAAAGATAGTTGTTTTAGATGGAACAGTAGGACAGAATGCCCACTCTCAATTAAAACATTTTGATGAGGCTATTGGTGTGACAGGTATAATTGTTACTAAGCTTGATGGTACCGCAAAAGGAGGTGTCATCATTTCTTTAGCTGAAGAGTTTAAAAAGCCAATTTATGCAATAGGAGTTGGAGAAAAAGTTGAAGATCTTGATGTTTTCAAAGCAGATGAATTTTCTAGGGCAATAATGGGCATAGATTAGTAGATGAATCCATTCTTAACCTTGACTTAATATACAATTCCATATATCTAATCTGCATAAATGAAAATGAATTTAATGTAAAATATGTTTGAAAATTTAACAGAAAAATTAGGAAATGTTTTTAGCTCTCTAAAAAAAAGAGGAGCTTTGACTGAAAAACATGTTGATGAAGCATTAAAAGAAGTGAGAATGGCACTTTTAGAAGCTGATGTTTCTTTACCTGTCGTAAAAGAATTTATTGACCAAGTTAGAAAGAGAGCAGTTGGACATGAGGTCCTTCGTTCAATAACACCCGGCCAACAAGTTATTAAAATAGTCAATGACACACTAATTGATACATTAGGTTCTAATAACGCTCCTTTAGAAATCAATCATTCTCCTCCAGCGATTATTTTACTAGTAGGTTTGCAAGGTTCTGGAAAAACAACTACAGCAGGAAAACTGGCTTTGCATTTAAAGACTAAGCAAAGAAAAAAAGTTATGCTTGCATCGCTCGATATATATAGACCAGCAGCCAGAGAACAACTTAGAATTTTAGGAGAACAAGCTGAAGTTATGGTTTTACCTGAATCTGATGGACAAAGCCCAGAAAATATAACTAAAAGAGCTTTGGCTGCTTCAAAGGTTCAAGCTATAGATGTTCTTATCTTAGATACGGCAGGTAGAACAACTCTTGACGATATTATGATGAAAGAAGCTAAAGAGGTTTTTTCAATTTCAAAACCATCAGAAACGATATTGGTGGCAGACGCCTTGACAGGTCAAGACGCAGTAAACACTGCCAAAGCTTTCAAAGAAATTTTAGATCTCTCTGGTGTTATATTAACTCGTACAGATGGTGATGCAAGGGGTGGAGCGGCTTTATCAATGCGATCAGTGACTGGCTGTCCCATAAAATTTGTTGGTACTTCAGAAAAACTAGATGGCTTGGAAACATTTCATCCTGATAGAGCTGCCGCAAGAATCCTAGATATGGGTGATGTTGTTTCCTTAGTTGAAAAAGCTGCTGAAACTATTGCTGAAGAAGATGCAGAAAAGATGATGGAACGTCTATCAAAAGGGTCATTCGATATGAATGATATGTTAAAACAGATTGGACAATTAAAAAAACTTGGTGGTTTAAGTGGAGTTATGTCTATGTTACCAGGTATTGGAAAACTTCAAAAACAAATGGCTGCAAATAATTTTGATGATAAAGTTATTGCAAAACAAGAGGCAATAATCTATTCAATGACACTCAAAGAAAGAAAAAACGTTGGATTGTTAAATGCTTCAAGAAGGAAAAGAATAGCATCAGGTTCAGGAAGTTCAGTTCATGACGTAAATAGATTAGTAAAACAACAACAAGAAATGGCTAGAATGATAAAAAAAGTTGGTAAAGTTGGTGGCATAGGTGGATTGAAAAACATTTTTTCCTCACCAAAAGAAAATGAACTAAGTTCCTCTATAGATAACAATCAAATGCCAACCTCAATTGAAGAAATGAAAAAATTAATGGGAAATATGCCCAATGCTAATAACTTGTTTAACAGATTTGGAAGTGCAGGACTTCCTGGCTTAGGTGGCAAACCGTCAAAAAAAATAAAATAGTTTAATAAAAGGAAACAATATGGCTTTAAAAATAAGATTATCTAGAGGTGGTGCAAAGAAGAAACCATTTTATCGTATAGTTGTTGCTGAGTCTCTGTCACCGAGAGATGGAAAGTTTATTGAAAGATTAGGCTCCTACGATCCCATGGTAGAATCAGATAGAATTACATTAAATGTTGAAAGAATAAAATATTGGATATCAAAGGGAGCAAAGCCAACTCTTAGAGTTGCTAAACTATTATCGAAAGATGGTATCTTAAGTGCACCAGTTATTAGAGAGCAACCTATAAAAAGTGCTCCAGGAAAAAAACGATTAGAGAGAGAAGCTGAGGAAGCAAAAACAGAAGCTGCTGCTCCTGCTGAGAAAGCAAAAACAGAAGAAGCTCCTGCTGAGGAAGAAAAAACAGAAGCTGCTCCTGCAGAAGAAGCAAAAACAGAAGAAGCTCCTGCTGAGGAAGAAAAAACAGAAGAGGCTCCTGCAGAAGAAGCAAAAACAGAAGAAGCTCCTGCTGAGGTAGCTAAAAAAGAAAACACCCCTAAAGAGAGTAAAACATAATTTAAATCAGTTTAGTGATTGTTAATCAGGAAAGATTAATAGTAGGAAAAATTGTTGGCGTTCATGGAATAAAAGGTTTCATGAAAGTTCATAGCTTTACTCAAAATACAAAAGATATATTAAACTACTCTGCATATTTTATTAATGAAAATGAATTTGATTGCATAACTTTCCATTTTAAAGTCAAAAAATTGCTAGTTTGCAGTTTACCTGGTTGTAATAGTAGGTCTGTTGCAGAAAATTATATTGGAAAGATGATAGAAATAAATATATCTGATTTACCTAAACTTGGAAAAAATGAATTTTATCACCACAAACTAATTGGTTTTGAAGTGAAAACAGTTAAGGATGAAGTTTTTGGAAATATTATTCAGTTTCATGATTTTGGGGGTGGTCAAGTTGTACATGTAAATAAGTTTGGTGAAGACTTTTATTTGCCCATTGACTCCAAATTCATAAAAGAAATAGATATTGAAGAAAGAAAAGTAATTTTAAACTTACCAATTGATTTTATTAACACTAATCAATCATAATGTTGTAATGAAAACTTGGACTGCTAATATATTAACTCTTTTTCCTGAAGCTTATCCTGGTATATTAGGTATGTCAGTTGTGGGTAGGGCTCTGGAAAGAAGACTCTGGAAATTAAATTTGATAGATATAAAAAATTTTTCAAAAAAAAATCATAAAGTTGATGATATACCTTTCGGTGGTGGGACTGGAATGGTTATCAAGCCTGATGTATTGGATGGAGCACTTTCATCAATCAAAAATAAAAAATTTCCTATTTATTATTTAACTCCTAGAGGTACAAAATTTTCACAAAAAATTGCAGAAAAAATGTCTGAGTGTAATGGAGCAACTTTCCTTTCTGGAAGGTATGAAGGTGTAGATCAACGTTTTATAGATCATCATAAGCTAATAGAAATAAGTATAGGTGATTATATTCTTTCAGGTGGTGATCTACCAACCATGGTTGTATTAGACAGTATTATCAGATTATTACCTGAAGTGATTAGTAACAAAAATGCTTTAGATGAAGAAAGTTTTAAAAATCATTTATTAGAGTACCCATTATATACTCAGCCAAGAAGTTGGAAAAATTTAGATGTGCCTGAAGTTTTATTGTCTGGGAATCATAAAAAAATAAAAGACTGGAAAATCAAACAATCTGAAGATATAACAAAGCTAAGAAGACCAGACCTATGGAAAAAATATTTAAAATCTAAGTAGTAATTTTTACTTTTTTTTGTTATTGGTTATTTGCGAGAGGTTTTGTTATGAATATTATCGAAAAAATTGAGAAATCCCAAATAGAAAAAATACAGGCTGATAGAAATTTTCCGGAGTTTAATCCCGGAGACACTATTAAGGTTGACGTTAAAGTAATAGAAGGTACTAGAGAGAGAGTTCAGGCTTTTGAGGGGGTATGTATTGCAAAGAGTGGATCAGGTATCAATAGAAGTTTTACTGTAAGGAAAATTTCTTATGGAGAGGGTGTTGAGAGAGTTTTCCCTTTCTATTCTCCAAAAGTAGCAGGAATAACTTTACTTAGAAAAGGAAGAGTAAGAAGAGCTAAACTCTATTACTTGAGGAGTAGAAGAGGTAAATCTGCAAGGATTGTAGAAAAAATTGAAATTAAAAATAAAGATATTAATCTTAAAAAACAGAATTTAAAATCTGACGAGAAAATAAAAGTCACTGATAAAAAAACAAAATTAGAAAATAAAAAAGAAACTTTAGCTGAAAAGCCTAAGGATGAAAAAAAAGATAAATAGTTACTATTTATAAACCGTAAAAATAAAAATGCTGTATAGAACACTATATGACAAAATTTGGGACTATCATCTTATAAATGAACAAGATAATGATAGTTCCCTAATTTATATTGATAGACATCTGGTTCACGAAGTAACTAGTCCACAAGCTTTTGAAGGCTTAAGAATGAATGGAAGAAAAGTTAATTCTCCATTGAGAACTCTTGCTGTTGCTGACCACAATGTGCCAACTTTAAACAGAGAATCAGGAATAGAAGAAGAAGACTCTAGAATTCAAGTTGAAGAGTTAGATAAAAATGTTGAAGAGTTTGGCATACCATATTTTAACATGAATGATGAGCGTCAAGGGATTGTTCATGTTATAGGACCAGAGCAGGGGTTCACTCAACCGGGTATGACAATAGTTTGTGGTGATAGTCATACAGCCACGCATGGTGCATTTGGAGCCTTAGCTTTTGGTATAGGAACTTCTGAAGTT
Organism: SAR116 cluster bacterium AG-426-I14; assembly: GCA_003210055.1. Classification (GTDB taxonomy): domain Bacteria; phylum Pseudomonadota; class Alphaproteobacteria; order Puniceispirillales; family Marisalimonadaceae; genus AG-426-I14. The sequence goes on along the minus strand of QCNS01000038.1, from coordinate 3,734 downwards.
GAGCATGTATTAGCAACTCAAACATTAATTCAAAAAAAAGCAAAAAATATGCTTATCCGTGTCAACGGAGAATTAAAAGAAAATATATCTGCTAAGGATCTTATATTAGGCATCATTGGTAAAATTGGTACTGCCGGTGGAACAGGCCATGTTATAGAATATGAAGGTAATGCAATTAAGAAACTTTCTATGGAAAGTCGCATGACCATTTGTAATATGTCTATTGAAGCTGGAGCAAGAGCGGGTATGATTGCGCCGGATGATTTAACTTATAATTATTTGATAGACAAGCCTATGGCTCCGAAAGAAAAAAACTGGGAACTCGCACTTAAATGGTGGAAAAGTCTTCCTACGGATGACGGTGCAAAGTTTGATACTATTTTCGAAATAGACGCATCTTCAATTAAACAAACTGTTACTTGGGGGACAAGCCCTGAGGAGATAGTAAGTATTGATGGAGTTGTACCAGATCCAGAAAAAGTTAAAGATGATTTAAAAAAAGAAAAGATAAAAAGATCACTTGAATATATGGGATTAAAAGCTGGGCAGAAAATAAAAGAAGTTAAAATTGACACTGTATTTATAGGTTCTTGCACAAACTCTAGAATTGAAGATTTACGAGGTGCCGCAAAAATTTTATCTGGTAAAAAAGTTAATGATAATATTAGAGCAATGGTTGTACCTGGATCTGGTTTGGTAAAAAAACAAGCTGAAGAAGAAGGTCTTGATAAAATTTTTAAGCAATCTGGTTTTGAATGGAGAGAACCAGGTTGTTCAATGTGCTTAGCTATGAATTCAGATAAACTTTCTTCTGGCGAAAGATGTGCTAGTACATCAAATAGAAATTTCGAAGGCAGGCAAGGAAAAGGTGGTAGAACTCATTTGGTCAGTCCAGAAATTGCTGCTGCTTCAGCGATAACTGGAAAATTAACTGATCCTCTGGAGATAGTTTAAAATGGAAAAGTTTCAGAATTTAAAAGGTATTGCAGCGCCGTTTAACATACTTAATGTGGATACAGACAAAATAATACCGAAACAATTTTTAACAACAATCAAAAGAACAGGTCTCGGCAAACATTTATTTGATGAAATGAGATATAATGACGATGGGTCTGAAACTGATGATTTTATATTAAACAGAAATCCATACAGACAAGCAAAAATATTAGTGGCTGGAGACAATTTTGGTTGTGGTTCTAGTAGAGAACACGCACCATGGGCCTTGGCAGATTTTGGTATAAAGTGTATCATATCTACTTCTTTCGCTGATATATTCTATAATAATTCTTTTAAAAATGGATTATTACCAATAAAAGTTTCAAAAGATCAAAGAGATGCCCTCCTTGAGGATGCTAAAGATACCGAAAACCCTGAATTAGAAATTGATTTAAAAACCCAAGAAATAAGAAGACCAAATGGTGCAGTAATTAAATTTGAATTGGACTCTTTTAGAAAGAAATGTTTGATGGAAGGATTAGATGATATAGGAATTACCTTAAAAAAGGAAAAGGACATTAAAGAATTTGAGAATTTACTAGATATTGAACGTCCCTGGCTTTAAAAAATGACTTCTAACAAAAAAATTATGATATTGCCTGGTGATGGTGTTGGACCAGAAGTTGTGGATGAAACAAAAAAAGTCTTGGATTGGTTTGCAAAAAATCAAGGATTAAATTTTCACATTGAGGAAGATTTAGTAGGTGGTGCCGCTTATGATAAATATGGTGTTCCATTAAAAGATGAAACTCTTGCAGACGCAGTTAATGCTGATGCTGTATTATTTGGTTCTGTTGGAGGTCCTCAATACGATAATATTGATTTTGAAAAAAAACCAGAAAGAGGTTTGTTAAAGTTGAGAAAAGAAATGGATTTGTTTGCAAACTTAAGACCTGCAATAGTTTTTCCTGCTTTGTCAAATTCTTCTACTTTAAAACCTGATGTAGTTTCTGGGCTTGATATTCTTATTTTAAGAGAGCTTACCGGTGGAATATATTTTGCTGAACCAAGAGGTATAGAAAATTTAGATAATGGTGAAAAAAAAGGATTTGATACCAATTTATATACAACTTCTGAAATTGAGAGAATTGGTAGAGTAGCATTTGATTTAGCTGAATTGAGAAATAAAAAAGTAACTTCAGTTGAAAAATCTAACGTAATGATGTCAGGAGTATTATGGAGGGAGGTAATGACAAATCTTCATGCAGTTGAACGTAATAATATTGAGTTGACACATATGTATGCTGATAATTGTGCTATGCAATTAGTTAGAAACCCAAAACAGTTTGATGTCATAGTTACAGACAATTTATTTGGAGATATTTTGTCTGATTGTTCAGCCATGTTGACAGGATCATTAGGCATGCTTCCTTCTGCGAGTTTAGGAAACAAAGATGAAAAAACAGGTAAAAGACACGCTCTTTATGAACCTGTGCATGGATCAGCTCCAGATATAGCGGGTCAAGGTGTTGTAAATCCAATGGCACAAATTTTAAGTCTTTCTATGCTTTTTAAATACTCATTTGAACTTAACAAAGAATCTGAATTAATAAATCAAGCAGTCTCAAATACATTAGATCAAGGTTATAGAACAAAAGATATTTTATCTAGTGATGGAAAGATTGTAGGTACAAAAGAGATTACTAAAAATATAATTAGAAATCTTGATGAGCTCAGTAGATAATGCGATATAATGTTGCTATTGTTGGAGCTACTGGTGCTGTTGGAAGAGAGATGCTCCAAACATTATCAGAACGAAACTTCCCGGTAGAAAATGTTTATGCTCTAGCTTCAAAGTCTTCTGTTGGAAAAGAGGTTTCCTTTGGAGAAAATAAAGTTTTAAAAATTTTAAACCTCGAAGAATTTGATTTTTCGAAAGCCAACATTGCACTTTTTTCTGCTGGTTCTGATACTGCAAAAAAATATGCTCCTATTGCTAGTAAAAAAGGTTGTATATCGATTGATAATTCTTCATGTTACAGAATGGATGAACAGGTACCTTTAATTGTACCTGAAGTAAATCCAGAACATATTTATAATTTTAAAAAGAAAAATATAATAGCTAATCCAAATTGTTCCACTATACAAATGGTGGTTGCTTTAGCACCGTTACACAAAAAATATAAGATAAAAAAAGTTTATGTTTCAACTTATCAAGCTGTTTCAGGTGCAGGGAAATTAGCTATGGATGAGTTATTTAATCAAACGAAAGGCGTTTATGTTAACGATTCTGCTTTACCTGAACAATTTACAAAAAAAATTGCATTCAATGTAATACCACACATAGACAATTTTGTAGATGATGGATTTACCAAAGAAGAATGGAAAATGAATGTGGAAACAAAAAAAATTTTAGATCCTACTATAGAGGTTACAGCTAATTGTGTCCGTGTTCCAGTTTTTATAGGTCATTCAGAATCAATTTTTATTGATTGTGAAAAAAATATAGATGAAAAAGAAGCAAGAAATTTATTAAAAAGTTCCAATGGTATAACAGTAATTGATCATAGGGCAGACGAAGGATATGTTTCACCAATAGAAGTGGCAGGTGAAGATGATGTTTATATCAGCAGAATTAGACAAAACCCAAGCCAGTCTAAGAGTTTGTTATTTTGGTGTGTTTCAGATAATTTAAGAAAAGGAGCTGCATTAAATACAGTTCAAATTGCAGAATTGTTAATAGCAAAAGACTTAGTAAAAAAATTATGAACTCTTTGTTAGAAAGCAAATAATCTAAT
>QCNS01000037.1 GCA_003210055.1 SAR116 cluster bacterium AG-426-I14 | reverse complement strand
ATTAGGCGTAGATGATCCAAAAAGAATTTTTGGAACTACAAAAAATTTAAAAGAAAAATTTGGTCCAGAAAGAGTTTTTGATGTTCCAACATCAGAAAATGCTTTAGTTGGAATTGGAACTGGACTTGCGTTAGGTGGCTATAAACCAGTTTTTGTAAGCCAGAGATTTGATTTTATATTATTAGCTATAGACCAGATAGTTAATTCTGCTGCAAAATGGTTTTATATGTTTGGTTCTAATACTTATGTTCCATTTGTTTTAAGACTTATAGTTGGAAGAGGATGGGGGCAAGGACCAACACATTCTCAGTCTTTTCACTCATGGTTTGCTAATGTTCCGGGACTAAAAGTAGTCGTTCCATCTAGTCCTATTGATGCTAAAGGACTTCTTTTATCAGCTATTTTTGACAAAAATCCAATAATATTTGTTGAGCATAGATGGCTTTATAATATGAAAGAAGAAGTTCCAAAAGGTGATTATAGAGTCCTAATAGGAAAAGCAAACTTAATTCAGAAAGGAAAAGATATTACCATTATTTCAAATTCGTTTATGACTATTGAGGCAAGAAATGCAATAAACTTTTTAAGTAAACAAAATATATCTTGCGAATTGATAGACCTTCATACAGTACGGCCAATTGATTGGGAAACTATTTTTAAATCTGTCAATAAAACTGGAAGATTAATTGCTATAGACTCTGGTTCGCATAATATATCCATTGCATCAGAAATAATTAGTAGAGTAACAGAAAAGTGTTGGAAAAAATTAAAAAATAAGCCAATTAAAATTGGTATGCCAGATCAAATACAACCAACAAGTTTTGGTTTAACCAAAAACTTTTATCCAGATTATATTTCAATTATCAAGGAAGTTTCTAAGTTAATTAATAAAAGTATCAATTTAAAAACTTTAAAAAGAAAAACATTTGGTCACCATGATATACCCGGACCTTGGTTCAAAGGCCCTTTCTAAAAACTATATTTAAAATAATCAATATCTTCTTCATACCATTTTTTTATTAATTTTTTAGATTCAAGGTTATAAAACTCACGATACATTTTATTTTTATTTGAAGGTACTTTTCTAGAATTAAAATGAAAATGACTTATTTTCAAATTAAAAAAACTTCTAACAAAGTCTTCCAATTTTGATTGCTCATGAATATCAAAAATTAAATCAGCTTTTCTGGCCCAATTCATTTGTGGTGATTTATGATTATTTCCTTGCCATCCTCCTATAAGCGGATAATCAAATTGATCAAAATTTTTTAAAAAATCTTCAAAAGTTGTTAATTTAACTCCTGCTTTAATCCAATCTTTACCATACCATTTAATTAATTTATTCGGTCTAAAAATAAACCTGTAAATAGAAACCATACGTTCGTATGGATTTCTAAAGACACAAAAAGAAATTCTTTTCTTATATTTTTTTTCACCTATACACTGAAAAATTTGACATGATGTTTGATGACTGTACGGAATAATATTATTAAATTTTTCACACTTATTTCTATTCAAAATTTTTTTAATTGATGTTCCTGCTGACTTTGGAATATGAATAAAAAATTAAATCGTTATTGATATATGTCATTTTTAATTAACCTTTAAACTACCTTCAAATCTCATTTGTTTTCTTATTTTTGTCGCACTAATTAAGTTAATAGATTCTTCAAACTTTTCTTCTTCAATTTTATATCCAACCCCTCTTCCATATGAAATATTAACTATGTTAGGGACGAGCATAATTTCAAAATGAACACCTGATTCATAACCTTCTTTTTTTAAATTTAATTTAATTTCTTCACAAATTTCTTCAAAATAAAAAGGATTATCATCCTGACTTTTGCCTCCAGAAGCACCCTGTACATCTCTAACTTGAATTATGACTTGACCAGTTTTTTTAACGCACCTTTTAAACAGTTCTTGATGACCTTTATGCCAAGGCTGCCATCTTCCTAACATTTGAACCGTAGGTTTTTTCCAATTGAACATTTTTTAATATTTCCTTTGCTATTATATTTTGATTCTCTCTATTCCAAGTTTTGACTTCATAGTTCACATTTTTTGGTTTTTCAAAAATTTTATTTGTATCTAGAAATCTTCCTTCACTTATTGTGTTCATCCATATTGTATAGTCAGGATCAAAAATCTTTCTAGTACTTTCAGTTGGACAAACAAAGTCACATATTACGTATCTACCATTTGATTTCTCAAAATTAGCGAAAGTTTTCATTCGTAGTGATTGTCTTTTTCTTCCTGAAACTGAAAAATCCCAGTCATTAGTCATTTTCCTTATTTCATCAGCATTAAACCAAGCACATTTCAAAAGAGGTTGTAATCTTTTACTTAAATATGTTTTACCACTTCCTGGTAACCCAAAAACTAAAATTTTCAAAAAGAACTCCTATTTTATTAGAATTTAGGTTCTAAAAATTATTATTGTTGAAACAAAAATAATCCTTTTTATTTTTGCAATTCATATGCCAAAGGTTAAATATTATAATGAAAAAAAATATATCAATTTCTTAGTTAATTTGATAATTTTAAATGTGAAATATATAATTGATATTGATGGAACTATTTGTACTGAACATTTTAATGAAAATGGGACAATAGACTACACTAAAGCCAAACCTAAAAAAGAAAGAATAATATATCTTAATTTATTATATGACAGTGGTAATGAAATACATTATTGGACTGCTAGAGGAAGTGTAACCGGAATTGACCACAAACAATTAACAGAAAATCAATTAAAAAAATGGGGTTGTAAATATCATACATTAAGAGTTGGAGATAAGCCAAATTATGATTTATGGATTGATGATAAAGCAAGATGGAGCGAAGAATATTTTAAAAATATTTTAAAAAAATAAATTTATCAATTTAGTATTTCAAAATCTTTAGGATTTTTATTTTTGATAAAATTCGTATAAATTATTTTTAATCCCTTTTCAAAATGTTTAGCATATAATTTGTTATTAAAAAGTGGATGTATAATTATATTTCTCTCTACTTTCATCTTCAAAATAGATAATTTAGTTGGATTTATAGCAAGTTCAAGAGCAAGAGATTCATATTCTTTTCTATTATTTGTTATAAGTTCATTCAAACCTATTGAATTTAATAAACTTGAAGCAACTCTTGAAGAAAATTGTTTTCCTAATTTTGTTATAACTGGTAACCCAGACCATAAAGCGTCCGATACGCTAGTATGACCATTATAGTTAAAAGTATCGAGATAAATATCTGCATGTTTATGTCTATTTAAATGCTCTTTAATTGAGGAGACTTTCTCAGCAAAAACCAATCTATCTGGATCTATTTTTCTTTTTTTTGCTTCATTTCTCAAATTCGATTGAACCCATTTGTTTGATTTACTTAACCATAAAACACTATTTTTTATTTTTTTCAACAAATTCATCCAAATTGAAAACTCATCTGAACTAATTTTATAAGAATTATTAAAACAACAAAAAACAAATGCACTTTCTGGCAAATTATAATTTGAACGTGAGGTTGTTAATGTTGGTAAAGTTCTTTTATTATCATTAGGTAAAAAGCAATTAGGTAAAAATAATATTTTTTCTTTATAAAATTTTCTTTGTTGTTTTGGGATAACTATTTTATCAGCGACTAAATAATCGATACAGTTTGTTCCCATAGTTCCAGGAAAACCTAAGAAATTTAGTTGAATTGGAGCTAATCTAAACGAGAATAGTTCACTTCTAGAGTTTTTAGTAAATCCGTTTAAATCTATAGCAATATTTAAAGAGTGACTTTCTATTAACTCAACAGCTTTAAGGTTATTCATATGACTAATATCAAAATACAGATCTACATTATTTTTTAATTTTTTTGTAAGTTCATCCCTTTTAAATTTATTATAATGATAAGCATAAATTTCAAATTTACTTCTATCATGTGTTTCAATTAAACCTAATAAAGCATTTAAAACAGCATGATCATGAAAATCTGAGGAGAAATAACCAACTTTGATTTTGTTTTTGGGTGGTGTTTTTGGAAAATATTTTTGCTCTCTAACTAAAAATTTTTCTGATGCATATTTAATTGATCTCAACATTTGTCTTTCTGGATTATCCTCAAAAGATAACGTTAAAAGTGGACTAATTCTCTCCCCTACTATACCTAAATCTCTAAATTTTTCCTCCTTTGAGTAATCTATAGCCCAATCACAAATTCTTTTTTTAAGATAAATCATTTTAGCGAATGATCTTGATGAAGAAGGTCTTTTTCTAAAAGCTTCTTCATATCTTGAAATTGCTAATTCAATTTCTCCCATTTTTTCGTAGACATTACCTAAATTATAATTTGCCTGAAAAAATTCTGGATTAATTTTAATTGAATTTTTAAAGCTAACCTCAGCTTCTTTAAGTTCATTTAATTCTAATAATGTATTACCTAAATTAAAATGAGATACATAATAAAGAGAATTAAATTTAATTGAATTTCGAAAATGCTGGATTGCATTCTGAAATTCTCCTATTTCGTGATAAGTAGTTCCTAGATTATTAAGTGCCTCAGTAAAACTTTTATTTAGATTAATTGCTTTTTTAAAATTAAAGATAGCATCATTAAATTTTTTTTTTTCTTTTAGTATTATTCCTAAATTATTAAAACCTTCATGATTTTTTGGATTTATTTCAACTACTTTCTTAAATGCAAATTCTGCATCATCATTTAATTCTAAAGATTTTTTTACCACACCTTCAATATTCCATAGAACACTTGAATGGGGATAAGCGCTTAATAACGTCTTTAATCTTAATTTCAAGTCATTTATTTTTTTTGATTTATATAATAATGACAACTCATTAAGTATTTTTTCAGGTATCATTATTTCATTCATGTTTTTAAAAATCTCTTACATCAAGTTCCACAAAAAGTTTTTAAAACTTTTTCATTTTCTCTGGGTTGCAAGGTGAACTTTTCTGCTTTTTCAGTTCTTTCGTATGGGTTTTTTAAAATTTTATGCATCTCATATAAAGGTGTAAAATTATCTTTATTGGCCTCATCAATAATCATCTCTATATTATGATTTCTTGGAATAATGTAAGGATTATTTTTTTTCATTAAAAGAAAAGATTTTTCAATAGAAAGATTTTCTTCATCTCGTCTTTTTTTCCATCTAGCTATCCAATCTTTAAAGTTAAAACTTTGATACTGAGTTTTATTTAAATTATTAAAATCTGACAAATCATTAAAAGTATTTGTATAATCATCAGAGTTACTTTCCATCAATTTTAATAAATCTAAAATTAATTTCTGATCTTCTTTTTTTTCTTTTAAAAGCCCTAGTTTATTTCTCATCATATTCAACCATTTTTTATTGAATAATTCAGAAAAACTTTGAATTATTTTTTCTGCCTTTTTTTTATTTTTGTCAATATCATCTTGCATTAAAGGTAAAAATGTCTCTGCTAATCTTGCTAAATTCCATTTGGCCATTAATGGTTGATTCTCAAATGAATAACGTCCTTGAAAATCAATGGAACTGAAAACTTTAGAACCTTTGTAATCATCTAAAAAAGCACAAGGGCCATAATCTATTGTCTCGCCACTTAATGTCATGTTATCAGTATTCATTACACCATGGATAAAACCTACTCTCATCCAATGAGCAATTAGTTCAACTTGTTTTTTCACAAGAATTTTTAAGAGATCAAAATACTTTTGTTTAGAGTTCTTAATGTAAGGGTAGTGTCTATTAATAGTGTAATTTATCAAATTTTCTAAATTTTTTAAATTTTGAGTTATTAATGCAAATTGAAATGTCCCTACTCTGATATGTGATGATGCCACTCTAGTTAACATCGCTCCTTCCATAGGAAATTCCCTATATACTTTTTCTCCTGTTTTAACAACTGATAGACTTCTTGTTGTAGGTATTTTTAGATAATGCATCGCTTCACTCACAATGTATTCTCTTAACATAGGTCCTAATGCAGCTTTTCCATCTCCTTGACGGGAATAAGGTGTTAAACCTGCACCTTTTAATTGTATATCCACCCTTTTATCATTTGAAATGATATGTTCCCCTAACATTATAGCTCTTCCGTCACCTAGATTAGTAAAATGTCCAAATTGATGTCCAGAATATGCTTGTGAAAAAGTTTTCATATTTGGAAGTACTAAATTACCTGAAAAAAATGATGCTTTGTCTTGTGAATTTATTCCTAAAAAATTAAGTTTTAATTCATCACTTAATTCTTGATTAAAAATAATTAGGTTTGGTTTTTCTACAATTGATGGTTTAACTTTTGAAAAAAAAATATTAGGCAACTCTGTATAAGTTGATTGAAAGTTGAAGCCAGGGTTTTTCATAACACGTGTATAAAATAATTTAATTAATATCTAAAACTATATCATAATATATTATGTTTTAAATTATTTTAATGTGTTATGTTTTGTGAATGAAAATATTAAAAAAAATAAAAGTTTTTACTGACTACGTTTGTCCATGGTGTTATTTGGGTCATTCGAGAGTTAAAAAATTAATGAAAAATTTAGATTTTGATATAGAAATTATACATTTCCCACTTCATCCAAACACTCCAAATAAAGGGTTAAAACTTATAGAACTTTTTAACTGTTCAGAGAAAGATTTAGAATTTAAGAATGAAAATATGGCTGCATTAATGAAAAATGAAGATATAAAATTTAACTATAGAACACATACTTATAACTCTAGGTTAGCCCAAGAAATTGGAGTTTGGGGATATGAAGTTTATAACAATTTTGATATTCATGATAGATTTTACGAGGCTTATTTTATAGAAAATAAAAACCTTAATGATAAAAATATATTAATTGAAGCGATTGAAAAGTCTGGTCTGAATATTATCGAAGGTGAAAAAGTAATAAATAAACGACTTTTTAAAAACAAAGTAGATGAACATTGGAGCCAATCGTATCAATATAGAGTAACAGGTGTTCCTACATATGTATTAAATAATAAAACTTTAATAGGTGCGCAGAGTTATGAAGTTTTGGAAAAATTTATTAATGTAAATTAATCATGTCTCAAAAAAAGATTAATTATGTTTCAATTTTTTATTTATTTAATTTAATTTTAATTTTATTTATTTTTCAAAATTCATATTCTTTTTCACAAAAATTAAACTCTGTAAAAGTAATCGACGGTGACACAATTATATTAAATAATAATAAAATACGTTTGCATGGGATAGATGCACCTGAAAAAACCCAAATTTGCAAAAATACTAAAAATATACCCTACAAATGTGGTATTAGTTCTAAAAAAGCACTAATTAAAATCTTAGGTACAAATATTGTACATTGTAAAAAAAAGGGAATAGATAGATATTCAAGAATCATAGGAGTTTGTTTTGTAAATGATACAAATGTTAATCAGAAAATGGTAAAGTTAGGTTGGGCACTTGCGTATAGAAAATATTCTAAAAATTATGTGATTGATGAAAAAATTGCAAAAGAGAATAAACTTGGATTATGGTCTGGCTATTTTATAAAACCATGGAAGTGGAGAAAAAATAAAAGATAAAATTTTGGCACATTTTTTGCGTGTTGTTAAAAAGAGGTTAAAATGTCAAAAAAACATAAAAATATGGAATTGAAAAAACAATTTGACGACATGATCTATGAAATTGTAAAGACTAGAACTTTAGATAATTCTGAGGAAGTTAACAATTTAATCAAAAAAATCAGTCCTCAAATAGAAAAGATTAACAATCTTTTAAATGAAAAAACTATTACAGCTTAGTTAAAAATTGAAATTAACTTCTTGATTTTTTAACTATTCTTTGTTCTAGGTGACTTATAAGTATTTTTCTCATATTTTCTGCCCTAGACCTATCTGTAAAAGAATATTCTCTAATATCATTGTTATCTAATCTAAGAGAAAAGACATAGAATGCACCTTTTTTTTCTATAACAGATGCACTTCCTTTTGCAACTCTTTTAGGATCAACTAAAGTACCAAACGAAGTTTCAATTATTTTAGACATTTCTTACTCCTCAATATATTATTATTATATTTATTAAAAAGAGAAGTAAAATGAAAAATAAACTTTATTTTATAATCACAATATTTTTTTTCTTATCAACAAATTTTTCAAAAGCAAATGAACTTAAAAGAGCTTACTCAGCTCTAGAAAGTGGTGATTATAAAACGGCAATATATTTTTTAAGTTATTATGCAAATATGGGTAATTCGAGAGCTCAGTATAATTATGGAATTATGTTAAAAAAAGGGCTTGGTACAAAAAAAGATGAAAATGAAGCTTTTAATTGGATATTTTTATCAGCAAAGCAAAATAACATGTTAGCAAATTATGCTCTTGGTAATCTTTATTATAAGGGAGAAGGTACAAAAATAAATTACAAGCTATCATTTGATTCATATTTAAAATCAGCTCTTTTAGGTCATCCATCAGCAAAAATTAATTTAGGACATTTATATTATAAGGGTAAAGGAGTAAAAAAGAATTTTTCAAAAGCTTATCTTTGGTGGCAAATCAGCTTTGATCAAAATATTAATGGCGCTAGAGAAAACTTAGCAATGTTAAAAAACATTATGTCCAAGAAAGAGATAGATAAGGCAAAAAAGTTATATTATAGATGTTTAAAAGTTACTCTACTAGAATGCTCAAAATTATGATGAACTTAAATTAAATTATTCAACGTATCCTTTTGGTAATTTATCTTTTATATTTAATTCTGATTTTAAGTTTTTAATTTCTTCATCAGCTTTTTTCATTTCTGTTTGAAAGTCTTCATCTATTTCTTGGTGCATTCTTCTTTGTGCTCTAATTCGTCTTAATTCCATTAATCTATCTTCTTGTTCTTCGCTTAAGTTTTCTTCATCAATTTTTTCTAATTCAGCTAACTCTATAGCTATTAGATCAGGCTTTTCCTCTTTTGCTTTTTTTCTTCCTTTTGATGATTTTTTTTTCTC
>QCNS01000036.1 GCA_003210055.1 SAR116 cluster bacterium AG-426-I14 | reverse complement strand
ACAATTAGAGGTTAGTGGAAATTTACCAGATTATTTTAGAAATTATCCAATTTATTATGCCGGTCCTGCTAAAACTCCAAAAGGTATGGCATCAGGTTCTTTTGGACCAACTACTGCCGGAAGAATGGATAGCTATGTACCAAAATTTCAGAAAAATGGAGGTTCCATGGTAATGCTTGCTAAAGGTAATAGATCAAAAATAGTTGTGGATTCTTGTAAAAAGTATGGTGGATTTTACTTAGGATCAATAGGGGGTGTCGCAGCAAAAGTAGCTTTAGACTCGATTAAAAAAGTTGATTTAATTGAATTTCCAGAGTTAGGTATGGAAGCTGTATGGAAAATCGAAGTAAAAAAATTTCCAGCTTTCGTTGTAATAGATAATAAGGGTAATGACTTTTTTAACCAATAAATGAGAATATAGTAATTTTTCAGTAAATTCATTTATTATTTTCTTGCTTTTCAATAAGTTTTGTAAAAACATCAAGTTCTTTATCCAATGAAGAAATGGTCGATCTTTTTAAAAAATGACAAATTCTATTATAATTACCATTTTTATAAAATAACTTTTCATAATCTTGGTTTTTTTTGTAATTCATATTCTCTGCTTTTAAAATAATGTACGGATGCTTTGCAGCAGTTCGATTTCTATTATGAAGAAACATATTTGATTTGGATTTTCGATACTGTTTTTCAAGAGCTTCAACTGCATCAATTAACCATACTTTATGACTATTAATATTAGGAGAAATATCAAAGTTTTTTGAAAGTTCTAACGTTTTATCCGCGGTAGGTTGGTCAAACTTAATTTCTTGATATTTTTTTATTGATCTTTTTTTTTCAATGTTTTTTGCAAATTTTTTTTGTGTGTCTATTAATATTATTAATATTCCAACAAAAAATAATAATAATGCAAGATTTGTTGAAAAAAAATACAAAGGGAAACTAAAAAGTATTATTACCATTCCTGGAAACATAATTCTAACCTAAAATAAAACTCAATTATCTGTTTTTTATAAAATAAAACAACAAAAACCTAATTTATTTTCTGAAATTTATATTGGATCTATTAAGCTGATCTATTGATGTACATCCCATTAACTTCATATCTCTTTCGATTTCATCTCTCATAAGATTAAGAGCTCTTTCAACTCCTTTTTGACCGGCGGCAGCCAAGGCATATAAGTAAAGCCTACCACCTGCACATGCTTTTGCGCCTAATGACAAAGCTTTTAAAACGTGAGTTCCTCTTTGTATCCCACCCTCACAAATAACATCTATTTTGTCACCTACGGCATCAACAATTTTAGATAATTGGTCGAAAGAAGAACAAGAACCATCAAGTTGCCGTCCACCATGATTAGAAACTATCACACCGGTACAGCCTATATCAACAGCTCTTTTTGCATCCTCTACACTAACAACTCCTTTTAAAGCGAAATGACCTCCCCAATTCTTTCCAAGGTCTTCTGCATCTTTCCAATTCATAGATTGATCCAGCATATTACTAAAATAATCACCTATAGATGTCATTGCAGAGGTGCCAGCGCTTATATATTCTTTGAGATGGGGTAAGTCAAATTTTGGTTTAGTAACATAATTAATACCCCATGTTGGTTTTAAGATAAACTCTAATAAGCTATTTATAGTGAACTTTGGAGGAATAACAAACCCCGTTCTTAAATCTCTCTCTCTATTGCCACCTGTTATAGTATCTACAGTTAAAGCAAGAACATCAAATTTTGCATTTTTAGCTCTTTCCAACATGTTTTTATTTAATCCCCTGTCCTTGTGAAAATAGAACTGAAACATTTTAGGACAAGTCGAAATTTTACTTATTTCTTCAACACTTACTGTGCCAAGTGTAGATACTCCAAACATAGTTCCAAATTTTTCTGCAGCTTTAGCAACTGCTCTTTCACCATCAAAATGGAAAAGTCTTTGCACAGCTGTTGGAGAGCAATAAAGAGGCATATTTATTTTTTTTCCAAATATAGTTGTTGATAAATCAACTTCTTTAACCCCTCTTAAAACATTAGGAATTAAATCAACTTCTTCATATGCCTTAGTATTCCTTAAATATGTTGTTTCATCATCTGCAGCTCCATCAATATAGTTAAAAATTGGAGATGGTAACTTTTGTTTTGCAAGTTTTCTAAAGTCGTGAAAATTATAACAATTATTTAAGTTCATTAAAAAAAATTATCCCTGCCTAGCTTTAAAACGAGGGTTCTTTTTATTGATTACATAAAGACGTCCTCTTCTTCTAACCACTTGACAGTTTCTATCTCTTACTTTTAATGTTTTTAATGAGCTAACAACTTTCATAAATACCTCTGCATTTTAGTATAATATTATAAACTTAAGGTCAAGTTTAAGTTTATAATTTAAAGTTCAAATTTTATGTTAGTGCCTCCCAAGCCGCAATAGCCTCTCGGATTTTTTTTTAAATATTCTTGATGATACTCTTCTGCATAAAAAAAATTTTTAAAATCTTTAATTTCAGTAGTAATTTTATTTAAACCATGTTTTAGAAGAATGGATTCATATTTATACAATGTTTTTTTTGCTTCACGTTTTTGATTATTATTTGTAGTTATTATAATTGACCTATATTGTGAACCAATGTCATTTCCTTGTCTCATTCCTTGAGTTGGATCATGATTTTCCCAAAAGTAAGCTAAAATTTTTATTAATTTAACAACTTTAGGATCAAAAATAACTTTTACAACTTCTGCATGGTAGGTTGTCCCTTGACAAACTTCTTCATATGTTGGTTTATCAGTTTTACCTCCAGCATAACCAACTGCGGTGTTATAAACTCCATTTATAGACCAAAACACTCTCTCAGCACCCCAAAAACATCCCATACCAAAGAATATTGTTTCAAAATCGTTCGAAAAAAATTCATCGTTTGTTTTCATTACTTCTAACATTAAATATTCAACCTAAATAAAATAATTTCATATACAAATAATTAATTATTAATTTCTAATATTAAAATTATACTTGAAAATTAATAATTTTTCTCTAAGAAATTTTTATGTCAAAAAATGATATATATGGAATTAATAAATGGGGTAAAGGTTTTTTTGAAATATCTAAAAAAGGAAATTTATCATTAAAGAATCCTTTTGAAACAAAAAATGATCCAGTTGAACTAATTTCAGTAATTAAAGAGTTAAATAAAAAGTTTTCGCCTCCTTATATTATAAGAATAGTAGATTATTTGGAACACATGATTTATCAAATTCATCAAAATTTTGATAAGTCTATTAAAGAAATTGGATATAAAAATAAATATAGTGGTGTTTTTCCTGTAAAAGTAAACCAACAAGCACAAGTAGTTGAAAAAATTACTAGTTTTGGAAAAAAATTTGATTTTGGACTTGAGGTTGGTTCAAAACCTGAACTTCTAATCGCGTTAGGTCAAAAATTATCAAAAAACTCCCTAATTGTATGTAATGGCATTAAGGACGAGGAATTCATAACTTTATGCTTATTATCAAGCAAAATCGGTATTAAAATTATTATTGTTTTAGAGAGTATCAGAGAATTAAATTTAATTGTCAAAATTTCAAAAAAATTAAAAATTCTACCTCTCTTGGGATTGAGAATAAAACTCACTAACACAATTAGTGGGAAATGGGCTCAATCAAGTGGCGATAGAAGTGCTTTTGGACTGCCTGTTGAAAAGATTACTGAAGTAATTTCAATTTTAAAGAAAAATCATCTTTTAGACTGTTTAATACTCCAACATTCACATTTGGGTAGCCAAGTTCCAGATATTATAGAAATTAGAAAATATACTCAAGAAGCTTGCAGGTTTTTTTGTGAAATCACTAAAGAAGGTGCTCCTCTTATGTATTTAGATTTAGGTGGTGGCTTGGGAATAGATTATACAGGTCAAAACAAGTCTATAGCTCATTCAATTAATTATTCATTAGAAGAATATTGTTTTAACATTATTGAAACAGTCAAACTAGAACTAGACAAAGAAAATGTCACTCACCCGGTTATTATCACAGAGTCCGGTAGAGCAAGTGTAGCTGTAAGTTCAATTTTAGTTTTTAATATTTTAGATACAACAATATTTGACTCAAAAAAATGTCCGAAAATTACTAAAAAGGATCATACTTATTTATCCTTTATGAAACAAATACTTGATTATTTGGATATAGGAAGAATACAAGAATGTTTTAATGATTTAAATTACTATCGAGATGAATTAAGGATTTTATTCAGAAATAATCAAATTAATTTAAAGGAAATGGCAAAAATAGAAAAAACATATCTTTTTATTCTTAATAAAATGAAATCACTTTTACTCGAAACTAATAAGGGATCAGATGATGTTCTAAATACAATAAATGATTTGGCTGATATTTATCATGGTAACTTTTCTGTTTTTCAAAGTTTACCAGATGTTTGGGCAATAGATCAATTGCATCCAATTGCTCCTATACATAAATTAAAAGAAATTCCTAAGAGAAGAGCTATTTTAAATGATATAACTTGTGATAGTGATGGAATGATCTCAAAATTTGTTTTAAATGACGGAATTGCTAAAACCTTACCTGTACATGAAATTAAAAATGACGAAGAATATTACTTGGGTGTTTTTTTTGTAGGTGCTTATCAAGAAACCTTAGGTGATTTACATAACCTTTTTGGTGATACAAATGTTGCGTCTATAAAGTTATTTAAAAACTCGAAATTTAAAATTATTCATAAACAAGTTGGCGACAAAGTCTCTGAAGTACTATCTTACGTTGAATACTCACCATCTAAACTTAGAAATAATTTTTTAAAAATGGTTAACCATAAACGAAATAATGATATATTAAAATCAACGGAGAAAAAAAAATTATTAAAAACTTTTAAAGACTCTTTGCAGGGTTATACTTATTTTGAAAACTAAAATGAGGTAATATTGAAAAATATATTTGTAATTGGTGCTGGAGGAGTTTCTTCTGTTACAGTCCACAAAATGGCTATGTTAAAAAATGAGTTTAATGAAATAACTCTTGCAAGCAGGACTCTTGAAAAATGCAAAGTCATTAAAGAACTCATAAAAAAAAAATATAATTTTAAGATCAACATTGAAGAACTAGATGCAGATAATACAAATGATATAGTAAGATTGTTAAGAAAATATAAGCCAGAAATAGTTTTAAATCTTGCTCTGCCTTATCAAGATCTAACTATAATGGAAGCTTGTTTAAGTGAAAAAGTTCATTATTTAGACACTGCTAATTATGAACCTAAGAATGAAGCAAAATTTGAGTATAAATGGCAATGGGATCTTCATAATAATTTTAATGCAAAAGGTTTAATGGCATTATTGGGTTGCGGTTTTGATCCTGGTGTTACAAATGTTTATACCTCTTATGCAAAGAAAAATCTTTTAGATGAAATTCATTTTCTTGATATTTTAGATTGCAATGGTGGAGATCACGGACAACCTTTTGCAACTAACTTCAATCCAGAAATAAATATTCGTGAAATTACTGCTAAAAGCAGACATTTTGAAAATGGTAAATGGAATTTAGGTAAGCCTCTGAAAAAAAAAATAAGCTTTAATTTTCCTGAAGTTGGATTTAAGAATATGTATTTAATGTATCATGAAGAATTAGAGAGCTTGGTTAAAAATTTTCCAGAAATTAAAAGAGCAAGATTTTGGATGACTTTTGGTGATGATTACCTGAATTATTTAAATGTTTTGAAAAATGTAGGTATGACTTCAATTAAACCAATGGATTATAATGGTATAAAAATAGTTCCCTTAGAAATATTAAAGAAAATACTTCCAGATCCTGGATCATTAGGCAAATTGACAAAAGGGAAAACATGTATAGGAAATATTGTAACTGGAATAAAAAATAATAAAGAAAGAACTTACTATATTTATAATATTTGTGATCATAGAAAATGCTACAATGAGGTTGGAAGTCAGGCAGTATCGTACACTACTGGAGTACCTGCGATGATAGGATGTTTGTTAATGTCAAAAAAAATATGGTTTAAACATGGAGTCTGGAATGTTGAACAATTTGATCCAGACCCTTTTATGCAACAATTAAATATTCATGGTTTGCCACACAAAATTGTTGAATTAAAAAATAAACTAAATTTTTAGAAAAAAAATAATGTTACCTGAAGTCAAAGTTGATAAAAAAAACTTTCACAAGTTAGATTTTTCGAGATTACCTACACCTTGCTACGTTATTGATTTACATGTAGTAAAACAAAATTTACAATTGTTAAGAAAAATAAAAGAACAAACTTCAGTTAATATACTTTTAGCTTTAAAAGCTTTTTCATTGAAAAAAATTGGTTCCATAATGTCTAATTATCTAGATGGAACCTCAGCTTCAGGTCTTAATGAAGCAAAATTGGCTAAAAAATACTTTCATGGTTTAGTGAGTACATATTCACCTGCATTTAAAGAAAAAGAAATTGAAGAGATTGTTAAGAATTCAAATCATTTAATTTTTAATTCACTAAATCAACTGGAAAAATTTTCTATTACAGCTAAGTCTAACAATATTGATATAGGAGTTAGAATTAATCCAATTTATTCAGAAGTTAAAGTAAAAAAATACAATCCTGCAGGTTTTGACTCCAGACTTGGCATACATTATGATCAACTAAAAAATAT
The DNA here is from genome assembly GCA_003210055.1 of SAR116 cluster bacterium AG-426-I14. GTDB lineage: Bacteria > Pseudomonadota > Alphaproteobacteria > Puniceispirillales > Marisalimonadaceae > AG-426-I14. The sequence continues at coordinate 3,749 of QCNS01000036.1, read as the reverse complement.
AGATTTTAGAAATATTGATGGAATTCATTTTCACTCTTTGTGTGAACAAAACTTTTCTACACTAAAAAATACTTGGAATACAATTTATCCAAAAATTAAACCTTTTTTTAAATATTTAAAGTGGATAAATTTAGGTGGTGGTCATCATATTACTAGGACTGATTACAATGTAAATGAATTGATTAATTTTCTAAACGAAATTAAGTTAACAACCAAATGTAATATTTATATTGAGCCTGGTGAGGCAATTTTTTTTCAATCTGGTATTTTAGTTGGCGAGATATTGGATGTTTTGGAGTCTAATGATTGTAGGATTCCAAATATAGCAATCTCTGATATCAGCCCAACTTGCCATATGCCTGATGTTTTAGAAGCACCGTACAGACCTAAATTGATGGATGAATCTTCTGATGGAACAAAAGTTTTAATTGGGGGTCCTAGTTGTCTTGCAGGTGATAACATAGGTAGTTATAATTTTAAATCGTTACCTAAGATAGGTGAAAAAATTGTTTTTTTAGATCAGGCTCATTACACAATAGTAAAAACTAATTTTTTTAATGGCATTTCTCATCCATCAATTTTTTTTTGGGATAGTAAAAAGAATGAATTAGAATTAATAAAAAATTATACTTTTGAAGATTATGAAATGAGACTTTAGATGAAAAAAACATATAAAAACTCATTTCTAATCTCAGAATTATCTAAAACAGAACAAGATTTTAATTTTGCAAAATACCAAATACTTCCAATTCCTCTAGAAAAAACTGTCTCTTATGGAAAAGGCACTAGTAAAGGTCCAATTGCTATTTTAAAAGCTAGCAACGAATTAGAGAGAATCTATGGAGGTAATGAGCCTTGTCTGAAAGGAATTTATACTCATGATCCTATAAATTGTATGGGTAATATGGATGAAACTTTAAAAGAAATACAAAATATTGTTAAAGATATTTGTAAAAATAAAAAGATTCCTGTTGCGATTGGAGGTGAACATACTTTGACATATGGCATGGTTAAAGGTATTAGAAGAGGCCTTGATATTTGTAATAGTGATATTGGCATTATCCAGTTTGATGCTCATGCCGATTTGAGAAAAAAATTTTCAAACCAAAAATTTTCACATGCAAGTGTAATGTATGAATTAGCACAAGAAGGTTTCAAAATTTTTCAATTTGGTGTAAGAGCTATCTCCCAAGAAGAAATTAAAACAAGAGAAGAACTTGGAATTAATTTTTTTGATTTTAATTCATTTGATTTTAAGAGAAGTATATATGAATTATCACTTCCAAAAAGCTTTCCCAAATATTTATATTTATCATTTGACTCAGATGCACTTGACCCATCAATAATGCCTGCTACAGGGACCCCAGTTCCAAAAGGTTTAAGTTATGAAAATGCATTAATAGCTATTTCTAATTTAATAAAAAAAAGAAATGTGATTGGTTTAGACTATGTAGAATTTTCACCAATTAATAATATTAAAGCTTATGATTTCATTTCAGCTAGCCTTATTTATGAAATTATGGGATTAATTGAAGTTAATAGTCATGAAGAATAATTTTCTTGCAACCATTTTTCCGCGTCCAATGCTGCCATGCATCCCATTCCAGCCGCAGTTACAGCTTGTCTGTATATTTTGTCAACGCAATCTCCAGCAACAAAAACACCCTCAACATTAGTTCTAGTTGTTCCTTTTTCTTTAAGAACTATATAACCGTCTTCATCTAATTTTATTGAATTTTTAAAGCAATCAGTGGATGGAATATGTCCAATTGCAACAAAAACTCCATCTACATCTATGATTTTAAACTCTTTTGTTTTTTTTGCGAATAATTGTATTTTATTTACACCTTTTTCATCGCCTAGAATTTTATCTAAGGTATGATCCCAAATTACTTCTATATTGTGTTTTTTAAATAATCTATCTTGCAAAATTTTTTCTGCTCTTAATTTATCTCTTCTATGTATTAAAATTACCTTTGAACATATGTTTGACAAATATAAGGCTTCTTCCACAGCTGTATTACCTCCACCAATTACAGCAACAGTTTTATTCTTATAAAAAAAACCATCACATGTTGCACATGCTGAAACACCTTTTCCATGATATTTTAATTCACTTTCTAGACCTAACCATTTAGCTTGAGCTCCGGTACAAATAATGACTGATTTTGTATTAATTAATAATCTACTGTCACATATTATCTTTTTTAATTTTGATTTAAAGTCTACTTTAATAACTAGATCATTTATTATTTCAGCACCAACATTTTTTGCTTGAGCTTTCATTTCATCCATCAACCATGGACCTTGAACAATATCAGAGAAACCAGGATAATTTTCAACATCAGTAGTAATTGTTAATTGGCCACCTGGTTGCAAACCCTCAATTACTAATGGAGAAAGATTCGCACGCGCAGCATATATAGCAGCTGTCAAGCCAGCTGAACCAGAACCTATTATTACTAGGTTTTTTTCTATTTCTTTCATAAACGTTCCTCAAACAGTGACATAATTATTTTTATATTCTAAAAATTATTAATTTGAAATTAAATAATTGACAATTTTCTCAATAAATTCTTTCGGTTTTTCTGCATGTAACCAATGTCCAGCATTTTTGAATTTATGGAAAATAACTTTAGGGAAAAATTTGCGAAAATCTGACATATTCTCAGACGTCACATAATCACTATTTTCACCAAAAATACATAAAATAGGTTTTTTATATTTTTCTAAATTATTGACTGGAAAATCTCTAAGGTCATTCATTGATCTTTTCAACATTTTTAGATTAATTGTCCATTTATATGAATTATTAGTGTTTGATAAATTCTGTAATAAAAAAAATGTCAAATTCTTGTTTTTTAACTTTTTATCAAGTTTTGTTTCGGCATCTTTTCTTGAAGAAATATTTTCTAGATCTAATTCTAACAAGTGATCCACTATTTCTTTTTCATTTAAAAAATATTTTACTGGAGCAATATCAACAATAATCAAATTTTCAATTAAGTTTTTGTATGTTAAAGCAAACATCATAGCTACTTTGCCACCCATTGAGTGGCCTATTATAGAAACTTTAGTTAATTCTAATTTTATTAAAAAATCAAATAGATCTTGAGCCATTGATGAATATGTTAAATTATCTTGAGATACACTCTCACCATGATTCCTCTGATCAATTGTAATAAAGATATCTGAAACTTTAGTACTTAATATTTTTGCAATTTGATGCCAATTTTTTCCTCTTCCGAATAATCCATGTAAAATAACAAATACCTTTTTATTTTTTAGAACTTTATTATTAGTGAAGACTTTTCTTTCAATTATAGAACCTAAATAGTAGCAGTTAAAATTTAAAATCATTTATTTAATTTAATATATTTATTTTTTGTCGTAATTTCTTTTATAATTCTTTTTTTGTAAAGGACAATATATGGGAACTGTAATAAATTTTAAAACTCATTTTAAAAAGTTTAATACTACTAAATCAAATTATCAAACAAAGTTATGTAGAATAAGAGACGCAATTGAAGATGATTTACATTATAAGTCTTTGATAGAAGATGATCATCTTGCAGTATCTTTATCTGCTGGAAGATATTCTGCAATGAAATTAACAGAGTTAATAGGTAAAAAGGAAACGCTTTCCTTTTTTAATGATTGTATTAATACAATTATAAAATCAAAAAATTAAGAAATTCTGCTTATATTTCCAGCGACTTCTGCACCTAAGTCAATTGATAAGGAATTGG
>QCNS01000035.1 GCA_003210055.1 SAR116 cluster bacterium AG-426-I14 | reverse complement strand
AAATTATAAATCTCCATAGATCTAACTAATATCCCGTTTTTTGATAAATATTCTTCAGCTTTTTTAGCATTATTTTTTTTATCTTTATGGAAGTTTATAAGAATAAAGTTTGCGTATGATCTTTGAAAACCCAAATCTAAATTTTCTAATTCCTTTTCAATCCACTTCATATTATTTTTGTTTTGTTCTAAACATTTTTTTTGAAAATCTAAATCTTGCATCGCCACAATACCACAATTCACTGCTACTGAATTTACACTAAATGGAGGCCTTACAGACATTAAAGTATTCACAATTTTTTCAGAACAATATCCCCAACCTAATCGAAGTGCTGCCAAACCATGCATTTTTGAAAATGTTCTTAACATAATTACATTATTATATTGCTCAACTAGCTCACTTCCATCAATATATGATTTCTCATCAATATATTCTGCATAAGCTGCATCATAAACTAACAAAATATTTTTTGGTAAATTTTCAATTAAATTCATTACTTCCTTTTTGTTAATAAAGGTACCAGTTGGATTGTTTGGGTTTGCAATAAAAACTAACCGAGTTTTTTTTGTGACTTTTCCCAATATATTTTTTACAGATAAAGTTAAATTATTATCTTTAGCTACCACAGGTATACCACCAGAAATAAGAATTGATTGAGGAAATTGTAAAAATCCATACTCGGTACAAATAGCTTCATCTCCATGATTTAAGTAGGATTGTGACAAAATTGAAATTAATTCATCAGAACCATTCCCAAGAATTATTTTGTTTTTATTTAAATGATATCTATCAGCAATTACATTAATTAATTCTTCATTATGTTGAAGTGGATATCTGTTAAAATTGGTATTACTCACTTTTTTTAATATTTTTGGTGAGAACCCATATGGATTTTCATTTGCTGATAATCTAATAAAACTTTTGACATTTGATTTTCCAAAATTTGGTTTGTAAGGAACTAATTCCAATAGAGATTTCCTTGGTGTGGGTAATTTCATTTCTAAACCTCAGTTTTTTTTATTAATATAGAATATTTAGATTTGTAAAACATGCCTGACGAAGGAAAATCTGATACATTTTCAATTTCATAAACTTTATTACTAAAATCTGACTTTTTCTTGTTTAAAAATGCAATTTCAATTTTTTCATTATTTAATGCATTTAATAAACGTGGCTTTGATTTAAACATTTTACTCTCAAAATACGGTCCAAAACAAGACTCAAAGGCAGCTACACAATATTTATCATTGTCTAAAATTCCTATTTTCATCCTCTTTTGTCTAGATAAATTAAATGAAATAATTTGTCTCCAAATTCTTTCTGTCAAAACAGGATCTAAGCCGTAATTGAAAATTTTTTTTAATAATTTTTTTTCTCTTTTTGGATCAAATGGAAAGACATCTTTTTTTGCTCTAACTATTTTTGTAGCTAAAGATTGCCTATATTTAATCAAATCACTAATTTTCTTGTCAATTTCATCGATTTCATTACGTAATTTATTTAATTCTAACATTTTAAAAAATTCCTGTTGAAAATCATACAACTAATATATGATTAATAGCATATTTTGTTTCATTAACTAGGATAAAAATCATGATTGAAATTGAAATCATTCCTGCTTTAAGTGATAATTATATATATCTCTTACATAATAAAGCAACTAAACATACGGCTGTTATTGATCCAAGTATATCTCAACCCGTAATAGATAAATTAAAAGAAAAAAAATGGGAATTGAATCAAATCATTAATACTCATCATCATAATGATCATACTGGAGGAAATCTTGAGTTAATGAAAATTTGGAATTTAGAACTAATAGCTCCTTTAAAAGAACAAAATAGAATAAGTAATGTTACTAATTATGTTTCTCATGATGATGAAATTGATATTGTAGATATTTCTTCAAAAGTAATTGAAACACCTGGTCATACATCTGGTCATGTTTGCTATTATTTAAGTAATTATGACATACTATTTTCTGGTGATACTTTATTTAGGATGGGGTGTGGGAGGGTTTTTGAAGGATCTATGGAGCAAATGAAAAATAGTTTAAATTTATTAAAAAATTTACCAGATCAAACACAAGTTTATTGTGGTCATGAATATACTTTGAGTAATGCTAAATTCTGTGTTTCTTTAGAACCTAATAATATTAAGATTTATAATGAATTTCAGGAAATTTCAAGACTCAGAAAAAATAATGCTAAAACAATTCCATTTTTATTAGGAAATGAAAAAAAACTGAATCCATTTTTAAGATTTGATGACCAGAGCTTAAAAAAAGCAATCGGTTTCGAAGATAAAAATGAAACTGAAATTTTTAAATATATTAGAAATTGTAAAGATAGTTTTTAATAATTTGAAAATTGAACTGACACATCACAATCTTTAAATGCTGTAGGTTTTGTTATTTTAATTTTTACCTTTTTAACAGAATCAATTTTTAGTATTTTTTCAACAATTTCATTACATAATGTTTCTAATAAATCATAATGATTAAAATTAATCACATTTAAAATTATTTTCCTAAATTGACCGTAGTCAGAAACATTATTAAGTTTATCTAAAATAAGGTTTTTATTTTTTTTCAAAATTATTTCTAAATTAATAATTATTTCCTGTTTATCTTTTTTTTCATGTTCATAAACACCAATAGAAGCTAAAGTTTTGAAGTTCTCTATAAAAATCTTTTGTTTCATTTCGTTTTTTTCAAAGTTAAATCATAATGCCACATCTCTTTTTGGAGGTGACAAATGTGAACCACCATCTAGAATTGAGATATGTCCTGTAATAGAAGGAGATTTTATTAAAAAATTTAATGCCATTAATACTTCTTTTACTGAAGAGGATCGTTTTAATAAGTTTTTTCTATGTGATTTTTTGAAGTCTTCTTCCATTTGACCTGGAGCAGGTAAGGTTATACCAGGCGCAATGCCATTTACCCTCAACATTGGAGCATAGGAAAGAGCTGCCATTTTAGTAAGACCATATAATGATAATTTTGACAGTGTATAAGAATAATAATCTGGATTTAAACCAAACACTTTGGCGTCAATTATATTAATTGCAGTATTAAATACTGATTTCTTTTTTTTGTTATTAATTAAATTTTTATACAGTCCTTTTATTAATAGTGATGGCATTAAAAAGTTTACCTTAATGTGTTCGTTTAAAATTTTATGTTCATAATTATCTCCCTGATCATATCTAAATAATCCAGCATTATTTATTAAACCACGCCAACAATGTTCTTTTTTAGATAATTCCATTATAAGTTTTTCAACTTGTTCAAGATTTAAAAAGTTTGCACAATAAATTGATACATCGCCACCTTTATTAAATAGAAAATGAGCTGTTTCCTCAGCTTGTATTTTAGATGAATTATAATGTAGAGCAATTGACCAATTTTCTTCAATCATATATTCAGCTATGTATCGCCCTAAACGTTTTGCTCCAGCTGTAATTAATACTGTTTTTTTCATAATAGTCTTACCTAAGGATTCTGAACTATATAATCTGGTATGATAGTTGTTTCTTTGATAATTGAGGAGATCTTTTGATTTTTTAAAAAACCATGTCCTGTCATCAATACCGATTTAATACCAAAAGAATTTGCTCCTAGAATATCAGTATGAAGAGTATCTCCTACCATTCCAACTCTGGACAAGTTGATATTATTACCTGTCAGGTTTTCTATTTTTTCAATTGCAAGTTCAAATATACTAGAAAATGGTTTTCCAAACCATAAAGGCAAGTTTACACCTGCATTAATTAAAAGAAATGAGTAAAAACCCGGTTCTATACTGTATTTATTTTCGTGTGGAGCAATTATATCAGGATTTGCAACAAAAAATGGTCGCGGAAAACGTAGCATAGAATCCATTAAAAGATCTTGATGTAATGGATCCCATGTCGATGTTCCTAAAAACAAGATTGAATTTACCTCGTCTAGCTTATTTAAATTATTTTCTATTGAAATACTTAGAGCATTATTAAATTTTATATCTTTATCCATATTCCCAAATATGCCTATTGTACCCCCTGGAGAGTTTAAACTAAGAAAACGTTCTGCAACATCTCTACTTGAAATAATTTCATCATAAGAAAAATCTAAACCTAATTCATACAATTGATTAATTTTCCTTGCAGAATTATAACTTGCACCATTCGTAACTATTAACAAAATTATTCCTTTGTCTCTTGCAATTTCAAGTGTTTCTTTAATTCCTTGAACAAGATTTTTACCTATATTCAAAACTCCAAAAGCATCTAAAAGCAAAACATCAAAGTCATCCAAAATATCCTTCAAATTTTTAGCAACTTTTGTATCTAATGTTTTTTTATTGTTCATGGGGAAAATAGATCTAAAATTTTCATATATTTTAACTATTTCAATTGGATTTAAGTTTTTAATTAGGGGAAAATCAAATTTTTTTTCTATGCTCATTCGCTCAATTGAAAAAATAACTTTTTTATCATTTTGATGCATATGTAAAAATTTTTCTTATCATTGTTATTTTATAAATTTTAAATAATTGTCACAAAATTATTCATTTTTAAATATATGATAGTATTATCATAATATGACAAAAAATATAATTAAATCGTCAAAATTTTTAGTTGATCAAGCTATGAAAAAAATTTGTACTATTTCAGTTAGTGACGCTCTAAGTTTATGTAATAATAAAAATTATATTTTTATTGATCTCAGAGATATAAGAGAGTTAAAAAAATTAGGTAAAATTAAAAATGCAAAACATGTCCCACGCGGTATGCTTGAATTTTGGTTGGATCCCAAAAGTCCTTATTATAAAGATTTTTTTGGACTAAAAGTTAATTTCATATTCTATTGTGCATCCGGTTGGAGATCTGCTCTTAGCACTTTAACTGCTCAAGAAATGGGATTAAAAAATGTCTTAAACTTAGATGGTGGTTTTACTATGTGGTTAGAGCAGAAAGGTCCTTTTGAAGAATTAATTTAAAAAATATGTATTGAAATACTCTAAATATTCTTTATGGTTTATTTAGTCTTATTCTTTTTATGTGAGAGTGTTATTTAAACCGCCGAAGGAGCAAACACCCTTGAAACTCTCAGGCAAAAGGAACATAAAAAGTTGACGATCTGGAGAGTGGTATTTATGCCCACCGAAGGGGTAAGCCTTAATGGTCAATCTCTCAGGTTCCATGACAGATGGGTGAAGTCAGTTAAAAACTGTCATGGGAGAATTTTATTAATGAAAAAAATTGCTATAATTGGAGCTGGAGTAACTGGCATTACAACAGCATATCAGTTAATAAAAATGGGATACAATGTATCTGTTTTTGAAAAGAACAAATATGCTGCCATGGAAACAAGTTTTGCTAATGGTGGACAACTTTCTGCATCAAATGCTGAAGTTTGGACTAGTTGGAAAACAGTGTTACAAGGTATTAAATGGATTTTTAAAAACGATGCTCCATTATTATTTAATCTTAAGCCATCATTACATAAATTAACATGGGTTTTAGGTTTTTTATCTAATATATCAAATCATAAGAAACATACTATTGAAACCACCAAAATGGCAATTGATAGTAGGAAAGAATTCAAAAAAATTTTAAAAGATGAAAAAATTAAAATAGATCTTGAAGAAAAAGGAATACTTCATTTATCTACAACAAAAGATATTTTTGAACATGGTTTAAAAATTAATAAATGGCTCAATGAAGCTGGTTTAGATAGATATCCCGTAACAAATAATGAAATAATGAAAATTGAACCTACAATTAATATTAAAAACATATTTGGAGGTTTTTATACTAAAAGTGATATGACAGGTGACATTCATTTATTTACAAAACAATTAGCAGAGGTGTGTCAAAAAAAAGGTGTCCAATTTTTATATAATGCAAATGTCAAAAGAATTTCCCACGTCAAAGATAAAATCAAAGTCAATTTTATTGTAAATAGTTATCATCAATTTGAAGCTTATGATTATATAGTTATTTGCGCTGGTGTAGATAGTAAAAAATTTGCAAATATGGTTGGGGATAAAATCAATATCTATCCTGTTAAAGGTTATTCAATAACAGTTATGCTTAATGATAAACTAAGTCAAATTTCTGCTCCAAAAGTATCTTTGTTAGATGATGAGGCTAAAATTGTGTCAAGTAGACTTGGACAATTTAGATTTAGGATAGCAGGTACTGCAGAATTCAATGGATATAACAAAGATATAAGATATGATAGAATTACTCCTCTAATTAATTGGTGTAATAAGTTATTTCCAAGCGTCTCAACAGAACATGTAATACCATGGGCGGGATTAAGACCTATGACACCTAGTATGATGCCTAGAATTGGTAAAGGAAAACTTTCAGGTGTTTTTTATAATACTGGTCACGGTCACTTGGGCTGGACTCTGAGCTCACTCACTTCTGAGTTAATTGCTACACAAATACTCAGAAGTGATAACAAACATATAAATTAAATATCTAGATTAACTACACTTAACGCATTTTCTTGAATAAAATTTCGCCTGTGCTCGACTATTTCTCCCATTAAAGTTGTAAAAGTGTCCTCAGCATCCACTTCATGCTCAACTTTTATTTGAACTAAATGTCTACAATTTGGATCTAATGTGGTTTCCCATAATTGATCAGGATTCATTTCGCCTAAACCCTTATATCTACTTACTTGAGCTCCTTTTTTACCTTTTTCAATAATTTTATCAACAAAGTCTATATGAGACTTTAAGTTAATTTTCTTATTTTCAATAATCAATTTTGGTTGAAAATTTAAAAATAATTCTAAATCTTTTTTCATTTTTGCCAATTCATCACATTCAGTATTTTTAAAATGATTAGAAGAAAATTTAAAATTATCTAATATATCTCTAAACTTTTTTGTTATAGTTAGTTCTTGTTTTTCCACATCTAAGTTAAAACTCCAAATCTCTCCGTCAGAAGACAATTTTTCTTTGAAGTAATTTTTCATTCTTTCAATATTTTCTATGTTGTTAAAAAAATCATTATTATAACAACCTAGAATGACAAGATGAGGAAGTAACTCTGAATTACCTATTTTGTTAGTTAATGACAGTATAAGTCTTTTTATTAAAGTCGATTTATCAACAATTCTTTTTAAGTCTTTTTCTATAACTGTCTCATTTTCAGAAATTAATAATGAGGTGTTTTTGATACCATTATCTATTAAAAAATTGTCTAAGTCTTTTTGATCTTTCAGATAAACTTCTGACTTACCTATCTTTACTTTGAACAATGGTGGCTGAGCTATATATAAGTAACCTGCATCTACCAATGGTCTCATGTGCCGAAAAAAGAATGTAAGAAGTAAAGTTCTAATATGACTTCCATCAACATCTGCATCTGTCATAATTATAATTTTATGATATCTTGCTTTTAAAATATCCATTTCTGAATTTCCTACACCAGCACCAATCGCGGTAATTAGTGTTCCTATTTCTGCAGAAGACAGCATTTTATCAATTCTTGCTCTTTCAACGTTTAGTATTTTCCCTCTTAAAGGTAAAATTGCCTGATTACTTCTATCTCTTCCTTGTTTTGCAGAACCTCCTGCAGAATCTCCCTCTACTAAAAATATTTCAGATTTAGATGGATCTTTTTCTTGGCAATCAGCAAGTTTACCCGGAAGACTAGTTATATCCAAAACACCTTTTCTACGAGTAAGTTCCCTAGCTTTCCTTGCTGCTTCTCTAGCACTTGCAGCGTCATAAACTTTTGAAATTATTTTTTTAGCTTCATTTGGGTTTTCTTCAAACCATTGTGACAATGCTTCATTAACGTATTGTTCAACAACAGGTCTAACTTCACTTGAAACTAACTTATCCTTTGTTTGACTTGAGAACTTAGGATCTGGTAATTTCAGTGATATAATTGAAGTCAAGCCTTCTCTACAATCATCCCCAGTTATTTGTATTTTTTCTTTTTTCGCATAACCAAAATTCGTTGAATAATTGTTAATTACTCTTGTCAAAGCTGCTCTAAAACCCGCCAGGTGAGTTCCTCCATCTTTTTGAGGTATGTTATTTGTAAAACATATAGTTGTTTCATGAAAAACATCTGTCCATTCCATAGCCATTTCAAGTGTAATACCATTTTTTTCGTGCTTAGTTACAATTGTATCATGTATACTTGCTCTTGATCGATTTAGGTAGCTTACATACTCTTTTAGTCCACCTTCAAAGTGAAACTTCACTTCATGCTTTTTTTCTGATCTATCATCAGCTAAGTTAATTCTAACTCCGCTGTTTAAAAATGCTAATTCACGAATTCTATGTTCTAAAATTTGAAAATCAAATTTAACAGAAGAAAACGTTTTGTCACTTGGCTTAAAAATTATTTCTGTTCCTGTCTTCCCGTTTACATTATCAACTTTTTTTAATGGTTCTACTGATGAACCATTAATAAATTTGACAAAATACTTTTTTTGATCTCTGTAAATAGTCAGTAATAGATAATCAGATAAGGCATTAACTACTGAAATACCTACTCCGTGCAAACCTCCTGAAACCTTATAAGAGTTATTATCAAATTTACCTCCTGCATGAAGTTGAGTCATGATAACTTCTGCAGCAGAAATACCTTCCTCTGGATGCAAATCAACTGGTATCCCTCTTCCATTATCAGTTATTTTAATTGAACCGTCTCCAAGCAAAATAACTTCTATTGTATCACAATATCCAGCCAGAGCTTCATCTATAGAATTATCCAAAACCTCATAAACCATGTGATGAAGACCTGAACCATCATCAGTGTCTCCAATATACATTCCAGGTCTTTTCCTTACAGCGTCAAGACCTTTTAAAACTTTTATTGAGTCTGCATCATAATCTACATTTTTTTCATTATGATTAATTGTTTTTTCATGCATACATATACTCTTCATTAATTTTAAAATTATTTGTTAATGGTTCCAGTTTTATTCGATTACAATTTTTTGGATAGTTTTCAAAAAATTTTATATTAGTCGATGTAAACCAGCATTGAGACTTGTAGTTTGCAGTTTCACCAAAAAGGACATTTTTATTAAACTCGTCTAAGTGTTCTACAATATCATCTAATAATAATATTGGTGGAACATCGTATAAAATGTCTAATAATTTAGAATGGTTTAGCACAAGAGAAATCAACATTAATTTCTGTTCTCCAGTTGAACAAAAACTTATCTCTTTTTGAGTTACTTTGTTTAAAATTTCTATAGAGGAATTATGTGGGCCTGGAAAATATGTTACATTATTTTTTCTATTTTGGAACAGAGTGTTTAGTAATTTATTTTTAATATGATCTTCTTCTTCTGTGGCAAGTAAATTTTCAATCTCACCTTTCAAGTATATTTCTAAATTTGGAAAACTCTCTGGTAAAGGTTTATTGTCCAAATTTTTAGAAAACATTTCATTTAATTCAGATATAAATAAATTTCTATTTTTTGTAATTAGAAAAGCAAAGTCTATAATACTATTTTCTAAACTTTCTAACCATAAATCATCTTTTTTAAATTGATTTATTATTCTTGACCTTTCTCTTGAAAATTTCTCGTATTTATAAATATAAGTTATGTGCAAGGGGTTACAGTAATTAACGAGTCTATCTAAAAACCTTCTTTTTTCATTCATGCTTGTGTGAAAAAGTAATAACATTTGTGGTGTTATCCAAGAAACTTTGAAAATTTGTGACAATTCAGTTTGATTACTTAAAATTGAATTAATTTTAGTTAACCTAGATGATTTATTATAGTCAGATCCAGACCCAACATTAAATATTCCTTTTGGTGTATTAATATCTGCATTTATACCCCAAAATGAATTGATAATTCTATCATTTTCTAAACTTTTAAAAAAAATATCCTTACTCTTGGCACGTCTAAGTCCTCTTCCTGGATTTAAAAAAGATATTGCCTCCAAAATATTAGTCTTTCCAACACCATTTTTCCCATACAAAATCACATGATTGTTGGTTAAATCTAATTCAATTTTATCATGATTTCTAAAACCTGATATTTTTAAATTTTTAATGTAATATTTTATTTTTTTTTTCAATTTAGTTTTTAAATTAATTTTGTTTACCCTAGACTTAGTTCTCAAATTTTGCTTAGGCATATATATTATAAGCTCACAAATTTATACTCTCATTGGCATTAGAACAAAAATAATACCTTCTTGATCTGGATCAGTTATTAATGCAGGAGAAGAAGAATCTGATAGAGCAAATTGAATTTCTTTTCCTTTAATTTGAGATGCTACATCTAATAAGTACTTTGAGTTGAAGCCAATCTCTAAAGGTGTTTTATCGTATGATACTTCTATTTCTTCACTTGCATTTCCAGTATCATGACTATTAACTTTTAAGACAAGATTATTATTATTTAACGATAACTTTACAGCTCTAGATTTTTCGATAGAGATTGTTGAAACTCTATCAACTGCATCTTTAAAATCTCTAGTAGATACAACTAAATTATTAGTATTTTCTTTGGGTATTACTCTCTGATAATCGGGGAAAGAACCATCTATTAACTTTGATGTAAGTGAACAGTTATTTATTAAAAACTTAATTTTGTTTGAGGATACTGTAATCTTTATATCACCTTCAGTATCTTCAAGAAGTTTTCTAACTTCACCAACTGTTTTTCTTGGAATAATAATTGAGGACATTCCTTCAGCCCCTTCAGGTAATTTAATTTCTGCTTGAGCCAATCTGTGACCATCAGTGGCTACAGCTCTCAAAACTTTAGTTTCGTCATTACTTTCGTGTAAAAAAATTCCATTCAAATAATACCTGGTTTCTTCAAGTGAAATTGCAAATTTAGTATTGTCTATTAAATTTTCTAGATCTGCAGAACTAATGTGAAAACTTCTACCTTCAGTAATTCTTGTCATGACTGGATAATCATCAAAAGGTAAAGTCGGAAGAGTAAATTGTGATTTGTCACATGACAAAATTAGATTTCCTTGTACTAAAGACATAATTATTTCTGAATTATCCGTTAGCTTTCTAACAATATCGTATAAAGTATGGGCTGGAACAGTCAACTTTCCAGGATTTATAACATTGGCATTAATTTCTTCTACAATATCTATTTCCATGTCAGTCGCTGTAAATGCTATTTTATTTTCTAAAGACTCTATAACTACATTTGATAAAATTGGTATTGTATTTCTTTTTTCAACAACTGAATATATGTGGCTAAGTGGTTTTAAAAAATCTGATTTAACTATTGAAAACTTCATCTTTTACCTGCTAATTTCATTCCATTAAAATTTAAGATAATTTATAAATTATTAATTCTTTTCATATACTATATATAGCATTTTTTTTATAATTCAGCAAATTATATACGTATATATTGGGTGAAAAATAATTCAAGATTTTAGTGTTAAAGTTAAATTTTCAATATCTTTTTTAATCTTTTTGTCAATTAAATACAAATTTTTTATTTTATTCACCGCATGTATAACAGTTGTGTGATCTTTACCACCAAAAAGCTTACCAATATCAGGATAAGAAAATTCTGTTAATTCTTTTGACAGGTACATAGCTATTTGTCTAGGTCGTGAAATAAATCTCGACCTACTTTTTGAGCATAAATCTGAAAAATTTATATTAAAATATTTAGAGACATGAAATTGAATATCTTGAATTGAAGTAACTTTTATATTTGTTCTGAGAAAATCAACTAGTAATTCCTGAACTTTATTTAAATCAAGGTTAATTTTCATCAAATCTGAATATGCTATGATTTTATTAATAGCTCCTTCCAACTCTCTCACATTATTAGTAATTTTATCAGCTAAAAATTTAATAATTTCACTTTCTAAAAATGAATTTTTTTCCATTAACTTTTTTTTAATTATTTTGGTTCTAAGAAGATTATCGGTAGGTAAAATATCTACAACCAATCCTCCAGACAGTCGTGACTTTAATTTCAAGTCAATATCCAAAATATCATTTGGTGATTTATCAGCTGTAATAATTATTTGTTTCTTCATATCAATTAAGTCATTAAATAGATGAAAAAACTCTTGTTGGGTAGATTCTTTCCCTCCAATGAATTGCAAGTCATCTATCATAAATACGTCAGCTGATCTAAATTGTTCTTTAAATGTTATAGTTTCCTTAAATTTTATTGATTTAATAAATTGATACATAAACCGCTCTGCAGACATGTATATAAATTTCCTTTTACTATCTTTTTGAATTTCCCATGCAATAGAGTTTAAAAGATGCGTTTTTCCTAAACCTACTCCACCATATAAAAAAAGTGGATTATAATTTGATGAAAATTTTTGAACTACTTTTTTGGCAGAATAAAAAGCTAAATCATTTGATTCTCCAACAACAAAATTTTCAAAAGTATAGCTTTTGTTAAGACTCTTAGACACGCCTGATACAAATGAAATTACATCATAATCATCATATTTTTTCTTTTTAACTAAATGATTTTGGCTATTATTTTTATCAGAAAAATTTTTTTCATTATTCTCATTTACTAAAAATTTTATTTTATTTAGATCTGCAAAGTATTTTTTAGATTGCAGAAAAATCTGGTCATAATATTGTCTTTCTATTCTATTTTTTATTAATTCAGAAGTTGTTAAAATTGTTAATTCACTATCACAGTAGTTTAAAAAACTTAAAGGACCTACCCAAGAGTTCCAAATTATACTTTTAAACTCATTTTTTAATTCAGATTTAACAGAATCCCATTTAAATTTGTATTCATGAGACAAATTATCTTTAGATAATAATTTTTCAGCTTGATCAAAACTCATACATATCTCAAAAACAGGTCGAAATTAAAATATTATCTAACTTCTTAATTAAGAATTTATCAACGAG
>QCNS01000034.1 GCA_003210055.1 SAR116 cluster bacterium AG-426-I14 | reverse complement strand
TTTCTGAAACTTCTAAAAATATATTACTAAATCCTTTATCTTTTAAAAATTTAATTGCTTTTTTACCAATTCCAAGTCTTTGAAATTTTGTTTTTACCCCAATGCTTATTATTTCAGCCTCAATAAAATCACCACGAATTTGGACAAATCCTATTATTTTTCTATTGTAAATAATTTTCCATAAAAATGAAGAGTTGTTATTTAAAATGAAATTTAATCTGGTTGAAGATGTTAATTGTAGTTCTAATTCTCTCTCAATTTCGTTGATTAAATTTAAATCATTAAAATTAACCATCTCAAAATAAATTTCATTTTGTAACAATATTTGGATTTTTTGCATAAATTGGAATAAATTCTAAATTATATAAATTTCTATCTATTACAAAACTTTTTTTTTGTTTTTCTTGTCGTTCAATTTCCACCCCTATGTTTGCGACATAATAAGCAGATGGAAAATTAAAATTTTTTATTGTAGATTTTTCAGAACCTAAAATTGTTACATCATTAGAATCACATGTATAATTACATAAAAAATGTTCAAACTTTTCAGGTTTCATACATAGTATTGGCGAGATGGCTGTTATAGATCTAAGAAGTTTTTTTTGGGAAAATAATTGGATGTAATAATCTCCACAATTTGTGTCTATTGTTGCTAAAACAAGTTTTCTGATGGAGAAGTTTGAGCTCAAAAAGTATTGATATGCTATCGCAGATAAGCTATTTATTCCTATAATAAACAACTCTTTATTACTAAAACTTGAAATACTTACTTTTAAACCAATTGCTAGACTTAAGGTCTTCCTAATATTCGTAAAACTTCCAGGGCCACAACCTACATATAGAGACGAAATATCTTTTATGTTTAACTTAGTTGTCTTAAAAAAATTATTTATTCTTAAAAACATATTGTCTTTATCTTCTTTATGATTATCTAAATTAAAAGACTTGACTTTAACGATTTTATTTTTATTAAGTAATCCTATTGAAAATTTATGTGGATCACTCTCTAAAGATAATGAATATTGTTTATATATTTTTGTCATAGAAAAAATTTATTATGTTTCAACAATTATTTCATCTTATAAAGTTAATATTAATTATTTCTGCACCATTTTTTATTTTATCAAATGTTTATGCTGAAGAAAAAAATTTAAATATCAACAAAGTTAATTACGCAAACATTTTAATGTATCATAGATTTGGTGAAACAACACATCCATCAACTAATATTAAACTCGAACAATTTCTAAATCATATTGATGAATTAAATAAAAAACAATATTCAGTTTTAAACCTAAATAAAATTGTGAGAGCTATAAATAATAAGGAAAAAATTCCTGACAGAAGCGTTGCCATAACAATTGATGATGCATATTTATCAGTGTATGAAAAGGCTTGGCCAATATTAAAAAAAAATGGGTTTACGTTTACTTTATTTGTTTCAACTGATGTAATTGACCAAAAATTAAAAAACTATATGAGTTGGAATCAGATTAGAGAACTAATGGACAATGGCATTACAATTGGAAGTCAAACTAAAACTCATCCACATATGCACAGGTTATCAAATAAAGAGAAAATTAACGAAATTAATCATTCTAATAGTAGATTCATAAATGAATTGGGTTTCAAACCTGACTTATTTGCATATCCATACGGTGAATATGATAGTGAAACGATTAAGATTATCAAAGATAGTGGTTTTGTTGCAGCATTTGGGCAACACTCTGGTGTTGCTCATTTTTCATCTGGGTTATTTGAACTTCCTAGATTTGCAATGAATGAAAATTATGGAGGTTTAGATAGATTAAAACTAGCAATCAATGCTATTCCACTTGAAGTAATAGATGTGTCGCCAAAAAATCCATTTCTCAATGAAAATCCTCCAAATTTTGGTTTCACACTTACTGAAAATAACTTGCCAAAAAATATTGTTAGATGTTTTGCAAGTGATAAAATTGATACAAAAACTACAAGAATTGGAAAAAACCGTATAGAAATTAGACTTAGTAATGCCTTTCCTAGAGCAAGAGGGAGGGTAAATTGTACTATGGAAGCATCAGATGGGAGATGGAGATGGTTTGGCAAACAGTTTCTAACAAAGTAGTATTCTAACTTTTTAATTTAAGTTTTAGATTATCGAAATCTTCAAAATTATTACTTTCAATCATCAATATAACTTTTAAAACATAATCATAACCTATTTCGGCGTATCTATCTAAATATTTTGCAAACTTTTTCCCTTCAAATATTTTTTTCTGTTCTACCATTAATTTTCTATATTTTCTTAACTTTTCATATGCCCTGTGAGTGTTTAAATTCAAAATATATGAGTTAACAGAGTCTTGGATATTTTTAAAACTTCTTACAGCGAAATTCGCAGTTAAATTGTCTTTTGGCTTAATTCCTTCTTTTTCATTCCATGTCCATTGGCCAAACATAGCATTTCCTCTTTGAGCAAATCTTGATAATCCCCATCCACTCTCAATTGCGGCTTGCGCTAACATCATTGATAGAGGAAATGTATTTATTTTTGTAAGTAAATGATCTTTTAGTGTTTCCACATCTTTTCTTGTGTGAATATTATTTGCCATACACTTATCAATTACAACTTTATATTTAACACAAAAATTTTTCAAAAATTTAAATTCCGAATTTTCAAAAATTTTTTTTAATTTTTTTCTTTCATAATTCACAATATCATTACCTCGAATTAATAGTGGTAGCATTATGCTGATAAATAATTTTTTTCTTTTTTTTATTTCATAAGATTTTAGGTCATTAGGTAATTGAGAAAAAAACATTTTAGGTATTTCCATTTGTTTTCTTGCATTTTCGTAAATATGCGAAGACCAAGCAATTGCTATTTCTTTATTAAAAAGGTCTCTTGTTGTAACTTTTGAATTTAAATACTTTTTGTCTAGCTCAATTCTTAAGTTTAGTTCTTTTAAATCAACTGAAGAACGTGTATCTAAAAAATTCTTATTTACATTAAATGTTGGAGATTCTATCTGCCAAAAACCCGGCCCTATGAGACCTAATAATAGCAGAATGATTGATAGAGGAACTTGAAAATAATATTTGTTATTAATTTTTTTTTTCCATTTTAATTTTTTTACAATTCTGCAGCTCTAACTTCTATTACTTCTGGGATATAATGCTTCAACATATTTTCTATACCCATTTTTAAGGTTGCTGTACTTGATGGACATCCAGCACAAGCCCCTTTCATCTCCAAAGTAACTATCCCTTGATCAAAAGAACAGAAAGAAATGTCTCCTCCATCCATTGCTACAGCTGGTCTTACACGTTGATCAATTAATTCTTTTATTTGTTTTACCAGCTCATTATCTTCTTCTGAATGACTATTTGTTTCATCATTTTTTTCAATTTGAATTGTAGGTTTTCCACTGGCAAAATGCTCCATTATAGCTGTTAAAATAGACGGTTTTAAAATATCCCAATCTAAATCTTCACTTTTTGAAACCGAAATAAAGTCACTACCAAGAAAGACTCTTTTTACTCCCTCAACCTTAAATAGCATTTTCGCAAGATTAGATTTAGAAGCAGTTTCACTTGAACTAAAATCAGCTGTGTTTTTTTCTAAAACCACAATACCTGGCATAAATTTTAGGGTGTTTGGATTAGGAGTATCTTCAGTTTGAATAAACATTTTTTTTCTCTTAGTAGTTAAATTATAATTTTATATTATACACTTTTTTTTAAGATTTTAAATAAATCCTATTATTTTTTTTATATCATTCATTACTTTTTCTGCAATAATTCGAGCTTTCATACTTCCATCTGACAAAATTCTCTCTATTTCATGTTTATCTTCTAGTAATTTTAACATGTTATTTGAAATTGGAGTAATTTTTTCAATTAAAATTTCTGTTAAATCTTTTTTAAAATCAGCAAAACCTTTACCAGAATATTCATCTAAAACGACTTGAGGTGATTTTTCTTCAAAGCCAGCATATATATTAATCAGGTTTTGAGCTTCCAAACGAGAAGATAGTTCAGTCTCTGACTCAGGTATAGGGAAAGCATCTGTTTTTGCCTTTTTAATTTTTTTAACAATATCATCTTTATTATCTGTTAAATTAATTCTTGAAAAGTCTGAAAAATCAGATTTACTCATTTTTTTTGTTCCATCTTTTAAACTCATTATTCTTTTTGCAGGGCCGGATATTATAGGTTTAGGTAAAGTGAAAAAATCATTTTTAAGAGTGTTTTTATAAGTATGATTAAATGAAGTTGCAATATCTCTTGTAAGCTCCAAATGTTGTTTTTGATCATCACCGACTGGAACATGTGTAGCCTTATACAATAAAATATCTGCTGCCATTAAAATAGGGTAATTGTATAATCCTACTGAGGCGTTTTCTCTCTTTTTTCCTGCCTTTTCTTTAAATTGTGTCATCCGGTTTAACCAACCCATTTTTGCTATGCAGTTAAAAATCCAGCATAGTTCAGAATGTTCTTTTACAGCTGATTGATTAAATATTATTGATTTTTCTGGATCAATGCCTGATGCTATTATAGCTGCAGTTACTTCATAAACTGTTGTATTCAATGATTCTAAATTAGAGTCTACCGTTAGAGCGTGGAGATCAACTATTGAGTATAAAGTTTCACTATCCTGTTGCAAAGAAACCCAGTTTTTTATAGCTCCTAGATAATTTCCAATGTGAAGATTACCTGTTGGCTGAATACCTGAAAAAATTCTTTTTTTTGGTTGTTTCGATAAAAAGGACATGTTCAATTATTGACTTGTTTTAAATATTCCCGTTGGTATCAATTTTGTCATATATGAAATAAAAAAATAAAAAATTAAACCTAACATAGTAAAAATTACCAAGTACAGCAAATTAATTTCAAAATTGATATATTGAAAAAAAATAACAGTTAATTTTAAAAATACTATCATTAAAAAAGAACAAATAACAATTTTAAAAAAATATTTTATTAAATAAATTAAACCTTCTTTATTTCGAGAATAATAGTTACCTTTTCGTAATTTTTTTTCTTTTAAAATTGATTTAAAATATAATATTGTTCCTAAGATAGTTGCACACGAAGTAGCTAATGCAATTCCACCATGTTTAAGAAATTTCATGAGAATAATAGATAGAATTATGTTACAAATTAATTGAGTTACAGAAATAAACATAATTTTTTGTGGATTACCCGCAGCCAAAAAAATCGATTGACAAGATTTTGATATAATTAGAAAAGTAAGCCCGAAAGAATAAAAATATAATGCAATTACTGTTTGTTTACTCTCAAAATTAGAAAAATTACCTCTATTAAAGATTGCGTTAACAATAATTTCTGGAAAAAACATTAGTACTAGAGTAGATGGTATTGAAAAAAAAAGTCCAATTTTTATAGCATTTTCAAGCTGGATTGATGTTTTTTTCTTACTATTCAATATCTTTGGATGGGATAGTGATGCCAACAAAGTAGTACCAAGAGCAATCCCTATTATTCCCAGTGGAAGCTGTATCAATCTATCGGCATAATACAAAAAAGATATAGAGCCAAATCCTAAAAAACTGGCTAATAGAGTATCAACTAAAATATTTATTTGAAAAATACCACCTGTAATAAGGGCAGGGAAAAACCTTCTTAATGTAGAATTTAATTTTTCTGATAGTTTATTGAAAATATTCTTTTCAAAATAAAAAATCTTGAAAAAATTTCTATTTACTAATTTATATTTTTTTGCACAAAGATAAATAAAAATCATCTGAATGATACCAGCAATTGGTAGAGAGATTGCTAAAGGTAACGATTTAATTTCAAGATCATCTGAAATCATCAAACAGGTAAAAATAAAAATCACATTTATAATAATTGGCAAAATTCCAAAAGGTATAAATCTACCAGATGCATTTAACATAGATCCAAATAAAGCAACGATTGATATCAAAGGTAGAAATAAGATTGTAAACCTAGAAAGAGTAACAATATCTGCTAGTAATGCCTTGTTGTCTAAAAAACCTGGTGCAAGTATGATAATTACTTCTTTTAAAAATACTTGTATTAATACTGTAATTACTATTACAGATACTAATAAAACTAAAAAAATTATTTTTGAGTAATCCTGCGCTAATTGTTTATCTTTACCGTAAAGTAAACCTGAATAAACAGGTAAAAAAGAAGACGTTAGAGCACCTTCGGCAGTAATTCTTCTGAATAAATTTGGAAGTTTTGTTGCTATAAAAAATATATCTGAATGTAAACCAGCACCCAAAAAATGTGCAAAAAACATATCACGTACAAAACCTGTTATTCTACTAATAAAAGTACAAATAGCGTTTATTCTGAATCCTTTGAGAAAAAAATCTAACATTATTCAAATCTTTTCATTTGATGGATCAGTAACTGTTAAAATGTTTAATAAATCGTTTCTAATTTTTATAATCTTTTTTTCATCAATTATTTTTTGCCCAAAAATATCATTCACATAAAAAATGTCTACAACTCTGTTTCCATATGTTGAAATTAAAGCAGTTTTGATTTGTATTCCTAAATCAGACATTGATTTTGTGATCATGTAAAGAACCCCTGGAGCATTTTTACAGTTTACTTCGATTATTGAATAATTTGAGCTTGTTTCATTATCAATAATAACTCTTGCAGGTGCCTTCATAGCTCTAAATCTTGCAGGTATTTCATTCCATCTATTGTTTAACTCTTTTTTAAAATCATAAGTTCCTTCTAATCCATACCTAAGTGTTTTAATAAAGTTATCTATCATTCTTCTCTCAACTATGGGCTTTTTATTTTTATCTTGTACAACAAAGGTATCAATAGCAAAACCATCTGATTTAGTAAAAATTTTTGCTGATATAATATCTATTCCACACGAAGCAACAATACCTGCTATTTTTGAAAATAATCCAGGATGATCTGGAGCAACTACAATTAACTCATTAGCATCTATATTTTCTTCTATAGTTATTTTTGTATCAAATTTTCGATCATTTTTCTTCATGTCAAATAATATTTTTTGATGTTTAATTACTGTCTCAAACTCAAACATTTTCCAATAATTTTCATTAAAGTGTGCAAAATAATTTGTTATTTGTTTTTCTGACCAAGAGCTAGCTCTTAAAAAACTCTCAAGTTTTGACTTTGAATAATTTGGTGATAATTTTTCTACATTTTTTGCACTTTTTTTATTTAATTTTCTCATTACTTTTATATATAATTCATGTAGTAAAGCTCCTTTCCAATCATTCCAGACTTCTGGCCCAACTGCTTTAATATCACAAACCGTTAAAATTAAAAGTAGTCTTAATCTTTCCGGTGTTTGAATTAATTTAGTACAATTTTCTATTATTTTATTATCAGATAAATCATACTTAAAGGCTATATTACTCAAGAGCAAATGATTTAAAACAAGCCACGAAACTGTTTCAGTGTCTCTTTTGGTCATCCCAAATCTTGGACATAAACTTTTTGCAATTTCAGAACCATTTTTTGAATGATCACCTTTCTTACCCTTTGCTATGTCGTGCAAAAACATAGCAACCATTAGCGCTTTAAAGAATTTAATGTGTTTAATTGCTTCTGTAGCTAAAAAAGAAATTTTATCAAATTTTCCATTTTTAACAGAGTGAACGTTGGTAATCGTAAATATAGTATGCTCATCTACTGTATAATAATGATACATGTCATACTGAATTAAACCAATAACCTTTTGAAACTCTGGAACAAACCTTCCTAATACGTTGCATTCATTCATAACTCTTAATATTTTACTTGGATCTTTTTTATCAGTTAAAATTTCTAAAAATAATCTATTTGTTGACTTTTTGTATAAAACTGATTTCTTAATTTCTTTTACACAACCTGTAATAAACCTTAATGTTTCTGGATGAATGTCTAAATTATAAAAGTGTGCAACATGAAATAATTTAATTATAATCTCAGGTTTATTGATAAAATAATCTTTTTTTAGAACAAATAATCTATCATTTTTTATTTTAAAAGGTTGAACTAGTTTTAAGCTTGGCTTTAAAAAAAAATTAAACCTTAATGATTTATTAAATTCGTCTTCTATAGCAGAACAAAATATTCTTGTCAGACTTCCAACTAATTTTGTTGCCAAAAAATATCTCTTCATAAATCTTTCTACAGCACTTTGACTAGCTTTCTCTCTAAACTGCATTTTTTCAGCAATATCTATTTGAGAGTCAGTGGCTAATATATCATCCTCTCTCTTGGATCTATAATGCAAGTGACAACGAACTGACAATAAAAACCTTTGTGCTTCAGCAAATGCAAAGAGCTCTGATTTTAAAAGTGCCCCTATCTTTAATAAATTAGTAATGCTATCAGATTTATAAGCAAATTTTGCAATCCATATTAAAGTTTGTAAATCTCTGATACCTCCTTTCCCCTCCTTAACATTTGGTTCAACTACATATCTTGAACTTCCAAATTTTATATGACGTTTTTCGGACTCATCTAATTTTTTTTTTACAAAATTTAATACGTTTGATTTATTCAAAAAAGTCATTAACTTAGTTTTAAATAATAAAAATAATTCTTTATTACCTTTAACAAACCTATTGTCTAATAGACTAGTTAATAGATTTAAATCAGAACTAGCATCATTAAAAACAGAATTAATATTTCTTGTAGAGTGTCCTACAGTAAAACCTAAATCCCACAAGTAATACAAAATTGTCTCTATTTTTTTTTCTAATTTAATTAAATCTTTTTTAGTTAATTTTTGAGGTAATAAAAATAATATATCTAGGTCAGAACTTGGGGCTAGTTCTCCTCTACCATATCCACCAATAGCTATAATTGAGAAATCAGAATCATTATTATTTTTTTCATCACTTACATCTGATATATCAACCAAAAATTTTATTAAATTATCAACTAGCAATGAATTTGAGGCTACTGCTATCGAACCATCTGATGACGAAATAAAGTTTGATTTGATTTTATCTCTTTTTGATTTTAATTTATCTTTTAAAAGCGGTAATAGTTGATTTTTATTACTATTTAAATCTATGTTTTCAAAAGTTAAAGCATTTAAAAAAAGCTTTGATTGATTTTCATTTAAGTATCTAATTGGCTCTAACCAATTCATCCAAAATAATTTATTTTGGTTGTGATTATTTTTTTTTTCTCTAATAAGCATCTTTTAATTCTTAATAATTTTTTATCATAGACTTAAGCTTGTAAATAAAATCTAATGCTTCAATTGGTGTCAAGTTGTCTGGGTTTACTTGATTTAAAGTTTCAATTACAATATTTTTGTTACTTGAAGATTTTTCTTCCTTCATTTTTATAAATTTTTTCCCACTTTGCATTTCTAATTTTTCTAGCAACTCTAATGCTCTATCTGTAACTTTTTTTGGGAACCCTGCTAATTTCGCCACCTCTACACCATAAGATTTATCTGCTTCACCTTTGACAACTTTATACAAAAAAATAATATTGTCGTTCCATTCTTTAATGAGCATTTTACAGTTTACAATGTTCTTAATATTTTTTTGTAATGCAGTTAACTCATGGTAATGAGTCGCAAACAATACTCTAGACTTAATTTCTTTTACTAAGTGTTCTAATACAGCCCATGCGATTGCCAGACCGTCAAAAGTGGCAGTTCCTCTTCCAATTTCATCAAATATCAAAAATGATTTTTTTGTGGATTTATTTAAGATAGACACAGTTTCCATCATTTCAACCATAAAAGTTGAGTAGCCTCGACTTAAATCATCTGATGCACCAATTCTTGAAAAAATTTTATCAATTATTCCAATTTTTGCAGTTTTCGCGGGGATAAATAAGCCTGCTTGAGCCATAATAGCTAGTAATGCATTTTGTCGTAAAAAAGTAGATTTTCCGGCCATGTTGGGACCAGTTATTAACCAAACATTTTTATCTTCTGATAAATTACAATCATTAGGTGTAAAATCATGATTGCTATTATTTAAGCACTCTAAAACTGGGTGTCTACCTTCTTCTATATTAAATTCTAAATTATCTTCTAAAGTAGGTCTTATATAATTAAATTTAAGATTTTGTTCGGCTGTCATAACTGCGATATCTATTTCCGCAATGATGTTCATTGCATCAAATATATCATTTCTTAATTTAAAAATTTTGATTTTTAGTAACTCAAAAATATCTTTTTCTTCGCCTAAAGTTCTTATGTCACATTCTAACAAGTCTTTTTCTATTTTAAGCAAATCATCGGTAGTGTATCTTGATGCCTGGGCAGTAGTTTGCCTATGAATAAATTGTTTATCTAATTTAATTTTTTCAGAATGAATTGTTCTAACCTCTACATGATAACCAAGTACTTTATTAAATTTGATTTTTAATGAATTAATTAATGTTTTTTTTGAATATTTTTCTTGTAATCTTAATATATTATTAGATGCATTCTTTTTAATAGATCTTAAAAAATCTAAATTTTTGTTGTATCCATCATTTATAAAATCACCATCATTAATACTTTTAGGACAATTTTCTTTGATCGCCTTTAAAATTTCTGAAACAATTTCCTTATCAAATTTCAATTTTTTGATTTTATTTTCTAAATCATCGTTCCTTTTTTTTATAATAGATTTTATTTTGAAATAAATTTTGATAGATGCGTCTAATGATTTTGCTATTAACAATAAATCCTTTGGATTGGGACTTTGTAATGATAATCTTGACATGGAACGTTCAACATCAAAAATTTCATCTAAAATAGATTTCAGGATCAAAGTTACTCCTTTATTTGCTAAAAAGTTTTCAGCTAAGTCTAATCTTTTATCAATTTCACTTTTAATACATGAAGGCGTTTTAATTCTTTGCATCAATAATCGACTACCAGATGCAGTACAGGTTTTATCAAGAATATCTAATAGAGATCCTTTGTCCTCTCCAGAGGTTTTGTGTATTATTTCCAAAGATTTTAAACTGGTATTATCTATTTCCATAAAAGATTCATTTTTTTCTATTTCCAAGTCAGGTAATTTAGGTAAATTTCCAAAAAATGAATTTTCTATATAATTTATTAATACTCCAGATGTTATAATTTGAATGTCAAAAAACTTTTCAAAATAAATAGGTTTTTTTTCATTAAAAAATAAACATAATTTTTGATAATTTTTTTCGAAATTGAAGTAATCACTTTTTAAGGGTTTTAAAATAGATTTAAATTCATTAGGGATAAAATCTGTTATATTTTCATCTAATATTAATAATTCTGAAAAAGCTAACTTTGATAATATGTTGAAAATTTTATATCTTAAATCAACATCATTATCTGTGTGAAAATGATTTGTTCGGAATACTCCTGCAGATATGTCTAACCATGAAACTGCAAGGTTTTTATTTTTTAAAAATATGCACCCTAAAAAATTAAAAGACTTAGATTCTAAGAAATTTTCTTCTATGACTGTTCCTGGTGTAATTACACGTACAACTTCTCTTTTTAAAGGTCCTTTGAGACCTTTTGTTTTCATTTCTTCAGGTGTTTCAACTTGTTCACAAATAGCAACACTAAAACCTTTTTTTATTAATCTAGGTAAATAATTATCAGCAGAGTGATATGGGATTCCGCACATGGGTATTTCTTTTTCATCTAATTTCCCTCTTTTTGTCAAAGTGATATTTAATTCTTCTGAAGCTTTTATTGCATCATCAAAAAACAACTCATAAAAATCACCCATACGAAAAAATAACAGAGCATCTGAATGCAGTAGTTTTAATTCTACATATTGCCTCATAGCTGGCGTTAAATTTTTGTTATCTTGAATCTCATTTAAAAGCAAGTTACTATCCTCTAGACTTTTTATCAAAACAGTTAAAATAATATTAAGATTTTTTTTAAAAAATTTAAATTATTTTTGATTTTAATATAACGGGGTATTTTATGTCACAAAAAAATTCAAGTTTAGATAAAGAGGCTTTAGATTATCATAAAAATGGCAGACCTGGAAAACTTGAAATTTCTTCGACAACTCCTTTAAATAGTTCTCATGAACTATCTCTAGCTTATTCTCCTGGTGTTGCGTCACCTTGTCTTGAAATTGAAAAAGATGAGAATTCTGCTTATGATTATACATCTAAGGGTAATTTAGTTGCTGTAATTTCTAATGGAACTGCCGTTTTAGGTTTAGGTAATATAGGAGCATTAGCTTCAAAGCCTGTCATGGAGGGTAAATCTGTTCTGTTTAAAAAGTTTGCTGATGTAGATGGTATTGACTTAGAAGTTAATACTGAAAATATTGATAAATTTGTTGAAACAGTTTCACTTTTAGAGCCAAGTTTTGGAGGTATAAACTTGGAAGATATAAAAGCACCTGATTGTTTTATAATAGAAGACAAGTTAAGAGAAAAAATGAATGTACCTGTTTTCCATGATGATCAACATGGTACAGCAATTATAACAATTGCGGGAGTAATAAATGCACTAGATTTAACTAATAGGAAAATTTCTAATACAAAATTTGTTGTTAATGGAGCTGGTGCTGCGTCTATAGCTTGTGTTGAATTACTAAAAGCAATAGGTGCTCAAAATAAAAACGTTATTTTAATAGATAGAAAAGGAGTGATTTTTAAAGGAAGAAAAGATAATATGAATCAATGGAAGTCTGGTCATGCTGTTGAAACAAAAATAAGAACACTTGAAGAAGCTTTAAATGGTGCTGATGTTTTTTTAGGTCTTTCTGTAAAAGGAGCAGTTTCAAAACCAATGGTAAAGTCTATGGCACAAAATCCAATAATTTTTGCTATGGCTAACCCTATTCCAGAAATAATGCCTCATGAAATTAAGTCAGTCAGAGACGATGCAATCATAGCTACTGGTAGATCTGACTTTCCAAATCAAGTAAATAATGTTCTTGGTTTTCCTTATATATTCAGGGGGGCTCTTGATGTAAGAGCTACTAAAATAAATGATTCTATGAAAATAGCAGCTGCTAACGCTATAGCAGAATTAGCAAGACAAGATGTTCCTGATGAAGTAAATGAAGCATATCATGGAAAAAAACTCAATTATGGAAAAGATTATATAATACCTGCACCATTTGACCCTCGTTTGATTTCCAAAGTTTCATCTGCGGTGGCAAAGGCTGCTATTGAAACAAATGTAGCAAAGAAAATAATAAAAAACTTTCAGTCATATGAAAGTGAATTAGCTGGTAGAATTAATCCGATCGCATCTATCTTAGAGCCCATTAAAAACTCTATTAAAAATCAAGGGAAAAGGGTAGTTTTTGCGGAAGGTGAAGCTGAAAACACAATAAGAGCTGCATTATCTTTTTTTAATTCTGGTTTTGGAATACCAATTCTAATTGGAAGAGAAACTCGCATACGTGAAAATATGAGAAAGGTTAACCTAGAAGGTGTAGAAAAATTGCAAATACATAACGCAAGATTAAGCAATAAAAATAATGAATATATCGATATCTTATATAAAAAATTGCACAGGAAAGGTCATCTTAGAAGAGATTGTCAAAAGTTAATCAATCAAGATAGAAATGTATTTGCTGCTGCAATGGTCTCTTCAAATGATGCTGATGCGATGATTACAGGAGTTACAAGACCTTTTGGCAGATGCTTTAATGATGTTATTAAAATGATAGATCCTATTAAAAATGAAACTTTTTTGTCCATGTCAATGCTTGTATCAAAAGAGAGAACAGTATTCATAGGTGATGTTAATATTCACGATACTCCGACCTCTGAGCAATTAGCTGATATAGCTTCTGGAATTTCCAGAACAGTAAAGAATTTAGGTTATGATCCAAAAGTAGCATTATTATCTTTTTCAAATTTTGGGAATCCTCCTAACCAAAATTCGCAGATTATAACTAGAACTATTGAACTACTTATTAAAAGAAAAGTAAATTTTGAGTTTGATGGAGAAATGAGTGCTGAAGTTGCCCTAGATTATAATCTTATAAAGGAAAATTATCCTTTCTGCAGATTATCTGGACCAGCAAATGTTCTAATTATGCCAGATCTAACATCAGCTAATATTTCTTTTAAACTATTGCAAAAACTTGGAGGTGGTTCAGTGTTGGGACCAATTATGATTGGGGGTGAAAAACCATTTCAAATAGTTCAAATGGGTGCATCTGTTACTGAAATTGTAAATGCAGCTGCTATAGCAACTTATAATTCCATGCCATTAAAAAAATCAAAGTAATGCATTTAACCTCATTTTTGGCCTTGCACCAAAATGAGATATTATATTAGACGCACACTTTGAACCTAGAATCCCACAATCTCTTAAAGAAAAATTTCTTGAAATACCGTAAAGAAAACCAGATGCGTAGATATCGCCAGCACCAGTCGTATCTATTATACCAGTTGGTTTAATTGACTCAATTTTCATAGTAACATTGTTATCGCAAATTATTGAACCCTTTTCTCCTCGTGTAATTGCGGCTATTTTGACTATTTTTTTTAATTTCAACAAACTCTTATTTAATTCTAAAGAAAATAATGTTTCTAACTCATTCTCATTTGCAAATAAAAGATCAACATAATTTTCTATTAAATTCAAAAAATCTTCTCTATGCCTCTCAACACAAAAAACGTCTGACAAAGATAAACTTATTTTCATTTTGTTTTTCTTTGACATAACACAAATTTCCTTTATTTGTTTTTTTGTTTCTGCTTTATCAAATAAATATCCCTCAAGATATAATATTTTATTTTTACCAAATATAGATTGCTCAATTAAGTTATTCCCCAAAAATGTGCTAGCGCCTAAAAATGTACACATTGTTCTTTCAGCATCGTTAGATACAAGTACCATACTTTTAGATGTTGGTAATTTTTCTTTCATAGAAATATCTGATTTAAATTTAACACCCTGAGAATTGATATCTTTTAGAAATAATTTTCCAAAATCATCATTTCCTATTTGTCCAATAAAATGAGATTTTCCTCCAAGTGATGAGAATCCAACTGCAGTATTCGCTGCACTGCCACCAGAAATAACATTATATTTTTTTAATTTATCTAAAATTAGATTAAATTCTTCATTACTTAAAATTTTCATTGAACCTTTGACAAGATTAAATTCATTTAAAAAAT
>QCNS01000033.1 GCA_003210055.1 SAR116 cluster bacterium AG-426-I14 | reverse complement strand
ATGTTGGCAGTTGCTCGGCTTGGAGCAGTTCATTCTGTAGTATTTGGTGGTTTTGCAGCAAAAGAGTTAGCTGTAAGGATTGATGATTGTAAACCTTCATTGATAATTTCTGCTTCTTGTGGTTTTGAACCAAATAGAGTCGTTGAATATAAACCTCTTTTAGATGAAGCTATTAAAATTGCAAAACATAAAGTTAAGAAATGTATCATACTGCAACGTGAGACTTTTAATGTTCAATTGAATGACCAAATAGATATTGAATGGAATGAATTCTTAATTGATGCCAAAAAAACAAAGCCAGAGATTGTTTCTGGAAGTGATCCCTTGTATATTTTGTATACATCGGGGACAACTGGTCAACCAAAAGGAGTGGTAAGGGATAACGGAGGTCATGCAGTATCTCTAAAATGGTCTATGAAGAATATTTATGGATTGAAGCCAGGAGAGGTTTTTTTTGGGCAGGTTCAGATATTGGTTGGGTAGTAGGTCATTCTTACATTGTTTACGCTCCCTTATTTCATGGTTGTTCGACAGTGTTATATGAAGGCAAACCAGTAGGAACTCCAGATGCAGGGGCTTTTTGGAGGGTAATTAATGAGTATGATGTAAAAGTTTTTTTTACAGCGCCTACTGCTTTGAGGGCTGTAAAAAGAGAAGATCCAAAAGGAAAATTTATTAAAAAAGATAGTATATCTAATTTAAAGGCACTTTTTTTAGCTGGAGAACGAGCTGACCCAGATACAGTTTTATGGCTAGAAGAAAAGCTCTCTATACCAATAATTGATCATTGGTGGCAAACTGAGACAGGTTGGCCAATTGCTGCCAATCCAATTGGTATTGAAAATATGCCAATAAAGAAAGGTTCACCAACTGTTGCTATGCCTGGATATGAAATTAAAGTTTTAGACTTACAAGGTCAAGAAGTTAAAAGGAATGACTTAGGTGCAATATGTATAAAGCTTCCCCTACCCCCCGTCTTGTTTGCCTACCTTATGGAATGCAAACGAGAGGTATATTGATTCTTATCTAAAAAATTATCCTGGTTATTATGAAACAGGCGATGCTGGATACATGGATAAAGATGATTACATTTATGTAATGTCAAGAACCGATGACGTCATTAATACAGCTGGACATAGACTCTCTACCGGAGCTATGGAAGAAGTTATTTCAAACCATCCGGATGTTGCAGAATGTGCTGTTATAGGTGTTCATGATGACTTAAAGGGTCAAATACCTATCGGATTTGCTTGTCTTAATAGTGGTTGCAACAGATTACATAATGAAATTTGTGATGAAATCATTAAGTTAGTAAGAAATGATATAGGCCCTGTGGCATCTTTTAAATATATTGCCTTGGTAAATTCTCTTCCAAAAACGAGGTCAGGTAAAATTCTGAGATCCACCATTAGAAAAATTGTTGATGGTGAAAAATGGACAATGCCAGCTACTATTGAAAATCCTGACGTAATAAAGGAAATTATAGAAGTAATAAAAGAAAATAAAATTTAAATTTTCAAAGCAAACTTTCCGATATGCTCTCCCTTTTCAAGAGCCTTATGTGCATGAGTGATTTTTGAAAAGCTAAAAACTTTTTGAATAATTGGTTTAATTTTATTTTTATTAAGAATTGGCCATACATTTTTAATAAGACTTCTTGTATAAGCTGCTTTAGATTTATCTGATTGTGGTCTTAATGTTGAACCTGATATGGTATGTCTGTTTCTCATTAGATAACCAAAATTTATTTCAGCTTTCAACCCCCCTTGAACTGCTATGATAACTAACCGTCCATCCTCTTTTAAACATTTTAGGTTTCTATTTATATAAGGTCCTGCAACCATATCAAGGATTAAATCAACACCTTTATTTTCTGTAAATTTTAATACTTCTTCTTCAAACTTACACTTTTTATAATCAAAGCATTCCAAAGCACCTAGTTTTTTAACTGCAAGACACTTTTTTGATGAACCAGCGGTAGCATAAACTTTTGAACCAAAATATTGTGATAACTGAACAGCTGTAGTTCCGATACCGCTTGAACCTCCATGAATTAAAATTGATTCATTTTTTTTGAGTTTACCTCTCAAAAAAACATTACTCCATACTGTTAAAAAAGTTTCGGGCAGACACGCCGCTTCAGCCATAGAGAAGTTTTTTGGTACTGGTAAACAGTGGTCTTGATTAACTGCTACATATTCAGCGTAACCACCACCATGACATAAAGCACATATTTTTTCACCAATTTTATATTTTGTAGCCGACTTACCTTTATCAACAATTGTTCCAGACACCTCTAAACCAGGTATATCTGAAGCGTTTTTTGGTACAGGATAATTTCCTTGTCTTTGTAAAATATCAGGTCTATTGATTCCAGAATATTCCACTTTGATTAAAACTTGATTATTTTCTATTTCTGGAATTGCTCTTTTACAAACTTTTAAGTTTTCTGGACCACCAAATTTGACAATTTCAATCGCTTTCATAAATCCCTTTCCAGATTTTATTTTAATCGACATTAATTTCTCCAAAATAATTAATTTAAATCTGCCGTAATATTGTCAAATTTTGTCCAAGTTTAGCCAATAATTAATAATAAAAAAACAAATATATATTAATTGGAGGTTTTATGGAAGTATTTGTTCTTTTATATATTTTAGCATTAGAAAACCCTCATTCAAAAAGTTTTTTAATGAAAGCAAATCATGGTGGAGAAATCATTTATAAATCAGTTTCGGCTGTGGATTGCACTACAGGACCAAAAAAAGACACATATGTTTTGGCACCCACTGGCAAAGTATTTTTCAAGCAAGTGTCAATTGATGGAACTGTTGGAGATATTTGCAAATAAATTTAACTTTGTTTCAATTTATTCATCATTAGTCTTAAGGCGTTTAGCTTAATAAATCCTTCTGCATCATGATGATTATAATCTATAGAACCTTGTTCAAATGTAACTAAATCTTTGTCATATAATGAATTTGGAGATTTTCTTCCAGTGATAATTATATTTCCTTTATAGAGTTTAGCTCTGACAGTACCATTTACATTCTTTTGGCTTAGATCTATTGCTTTTTGTAACATTTTTCTTTCTGGAGCAAACCAAAAGCCATTATAAATCAATTCAGCATATTTGGGCATTAGCTCTTCTTTTAAATGTGCGGCACCTTTGTCAATAGTTATAGACTCAATAGCTTTTCTCATATGAAATAATATTGTGCCACCAGGTGTTTCATATATTCCTCTAGATTTCATCCCAACAAATCTATTTTCTACTATATCTATTCTTCCAATACCATTTTCAGATCCTAATTCATTTAACTTTGTTAACATCTTTGCAGGTGACAATTTTTCGTTATTTAATTCTACAGGGTCTCCATTGAAAAAGGTTAAAGTAATTTCAGTTATTCGATCTGGAGCATCAAGAGGAGATTTAGTTCTAGAAAAAACTAATTCATTAGGCTCAATCCAAGGGTCTTCAAGAATTTTTCCTTCTGCTGATATATGTAAAAGATTTGCATCAACACTAAAAGGATCATCACCCTTTCGATCTTTTTGGATTGTGATTTGATTTTTTTGAGCATATTCAATCAATTTTTTTCGACTATTTAAATTCCATTCTCTCCATGGGGCTATTACTTTTATTTTTGGGTTCAAACTATAATAGCCTAATTCAAATCTGACTTGATCATTTCCCTTACCTGTCGCTCCATGGGACACAGCTTGAGCTCCTACTTCTTTTGCAATTTCAATTTGCCTTTTCGCAATAAGTGGACGAGCAATAGAGGTTCCCAACAAGTAAACCCCTTCATAGAGCGCGTTTGCTCTAAACATTGGAAAAACATATTTTTCAACAAATTCTTCTTTTAAGTCTTCAATAAACATTTTTTTTACACCAAGACTTTCAGCTTTATTTCTAACAGGTTCTATTTCTTGTCCTTGACCAATGTCAGCTGTAAAAGTTACCACTTCGCTATTATAATTTTCTTGTAGCCATTTCAAAATTACAGATGTATCTAAACCACCTGAATAAGCAAGTACAACTTTATTAATGTTTTTATTTAATTCCATATTCAACTCATTATTCAATTAGAGAATACTATAAATATACTCTACGTTACTGTTATAAAAAAAATGTCCCAATCCAAGTGAAAAAATAATACTTCCAAGAATTGAATGATCAAGAGTAACTAAAAAAATAGATCTATTACAATAATAGTTTTTTGCAAAAATAATACCAGCAATAAAAGTTAAAATTACTATGAAAAAATTTAAATATATCGAATGCGCTATACTAAAAACAATAGCATTAAATAATATAGCATTTTTTTTTGAATTGAATAAATGAGAGTATCGGTTAAAAAAAAAGGATCTATAAATTATTTCTTGAGGTAATGCAGATAGTATTGGATAAAAAATAATAATTAATAACCATGATTTAAAATTTAATATTGGCAAAAACATAAATTGATCTGAGAAAAAAATGTAAGTAATACATCCCATTAAAATACCAATAAATAGATTTCTTTTGAGTATTTTATAAAGAATGGATCTATTTAAATTTAAAACAGGACTAAACTTGTAATTAATGTTTGTTAAATGGATAATTGCAAATGCACAAAGAATTATTATTATTGAAATTACATATCTTTGGAGCTCATATATTATTATAATTGACGGAGGTAAAGTTGTTAATAATAAAAGCTCAATGAATTTTATATTATTTTTAGTTTTCATTTATTACAATCTAATAAAATAAAAGTGTCAAAAAATAAAAAATACAAAAAAATAGTTATTTTACCAACATTAATTGGTTTTTTTGGATTAACTCCATATTTAATATTCACTATTAATAATTTCTTAAATTTTTATAGTTTTAATTATCTTTTGAATTTAGTTTTAACATATTCAGCTTTAATTTTAATATTTATGGGTGCGATTTATTGGGGTATAGGGCTTAATAAATTGAAAAATAATGTTTCTGCTGAAAGTAAAGAAAATAGTATAGATTTTATTATTTCGTTAATTCCATTTTTTTTTGGATTGGCATTTTTTGTCTCTGAACATAAAATAGGCATTTTGCTTTTAATTATAGGTTTTATCTTTTGTCAAACAATAGATGAATACATTTACTACAAAAATGTTATAATGAAATGGTATTTAAATTTGAGAAGAATTTTAAGTATGATAGTTGTATCTAATCTTATTTATTGTTATATAAAATTATACTAATTCAAACGGAAACGTATATGAAACAGCTTAATTTATTAATCAAAATATCAATTATACTATACCTAGGTTTAATTAACTCCGCATTATCTAAGTCTGTAAAAAAAATTGCTACAATTAAAAGTTGGGAAGCCTATACTACAAAAATTGATAAAAATAAAGCTTGCTATATTTTGTCCAATCCAAAAAAAACAGACAGTAAGTTTAAAATTTCTAAAAGAGGTAAGTCGGGAGTTTTTGTCACTAATTATAAAAATGGAAGTATGCATGAAATTTCAATTGTTGCAGGCTTTATGTTTAAGAAACAAAGCAAAGTTTTTTTTAATATAGATGGTAAAAAAACTGAAATGGTTGCAGTAGTTGAAGATAGAGCTTGGTCTGAAAGCACAAAGATTGATAGAAATCTTGTAAAGGAAATGAAAAAAGGAAAAGAGCTTATAGTTTCTGGGTTTTCAGAAAGAGGAAATCTCATTAAGGATACTTATTCTTTAAGTGGCTTTACAAAAGCATTAGCTATAATTGATAAAAGTTGTTCATAAATTTCTATGTCTAAACAAAATATATTAGAACTTTCTTTTGAAGAGTTAAGTGACTTTTGTACTAACTTGTCTTTGCCTAAATTTAGGGCTAAACAAATTTGGAATTGGGTTTATTGTTTTGGTCAAAAATCTTTCTCCAACATGACAAATCTAGGAAAAGCGACAATACATTCGTTATCAGAGAAAGCTTACATTTATAGACCTGAAATTAAAAGTATTCATGAAAGTTCTGATGGTACTATAAAATGGTTAATAGAATTAAAAGATAATGCGCTAATCGAAACTGTTTTTATTCCACAAGGTAAAAGAGGCACAGTTTGTCTTTCAAGTCAGGTTGGTTGTACATTAAATTGTACATTTTGTCATACTGGCACACAAAAACTTGTTAGAAATTTAGAATCTTTTGAGATAATAGCTCAGATTTTAGTGGTTTTTGATCATTTAAAGGAATGGCCATCAGCAAAATCAAATAGAAAAATTACTAATATAGTCATGATGGGAATGGGAGAACCGTTATTAAATTATGACAACGTAAAGAAAGCCATTATTACTTTAATGGCATCAGATGGAATTTCTATTTCTAAAAGAAAGATTACCATGTCCACTTCTGGTATTGTTCCTGAAATACAAAAATGTGGAACAGAACTTGGTGTAAATTTAGCTATCTCATTACATGCAGTAAATGATGAGCTTAGAAACATATTGGTACCAATTAACAAAAAATATAATATAGAAAATTTGATAAACGCATGTAAAAATTATCCTTCATTATCTAATTCAAGACGTATAACATGGGAGTATGTAATGTTAAAAAATGTTAACGATAGTAAAAAAGATGCTCTAGCATTAGTTAATTTAATTAAGGGGATACCATCCAAGATTAACTTAATACCATTCAATCCGTGGCCTGGAACTATATATGAAACATCAACACAAGAGAAAATATCAATTTTTGCAAAAACTTTAATGGATGCTGGCTTTGCCTCACCTGTAAGAAAATCTAGGGGAGATGACATACTTGCGGCTTGTGGGCAATTAAAATCCTTAACAGAAAAAAGAAATAAAAATTTAAGAAAAATTAATTAATTTGTTAAATTATAATTTTTTGGGACTATCTTGCTTTCATTAGGAAATATTACTATATTAATATTAAATATTAACTATCTAAAAGGTATTTAAAATGAATGATAATCGTTTTATGTCAAGTTCACAGGCTCAGGCTTCTCAGATTGATCTGGGTTTACGCTCTTATATGTTAGGCGTATATAATCATATGACAACTGCATTAGCACTGACAGGTTTGATGGCCATGGCATTAAATTTCCTCTCATTTTCAGGAGGTCAATTAACAACCATAGGTCATATTTTCTACAATACTCCAATGAAATGGGTTGTAATTTTAGCCCCACTTGGAATGGTGTTTTATATTTCAGCTAGACTAAATAAAATTTCAGCTGGTAAAGCTAGAAATTTATTTTATGTTTACGCTGGTCTAATGGGCTTATCATTGTC
Source organism: SAR116 cluster bacterium AG-426-I14 (assembly GCA_003210055.1). Classification (GTDB taxonomy): domain Bacteria; phylum Pseudomonadota; class Alphaproteobacteria; order Puniceispirillales; family Marisalimonadaceae; genus AG-426-I14. Next base: position 7,815 of record QCNS01000033.1, on the reverse strand, counting down.
GTCATTGCTGTTAATTTATACTGGTGCATCTGTAGCTAGAGCATTTTTTGTAACTGCAGCAGCTTTTGCAGCATTATCAATTTATGGTTATACAACAAAAAAGTCTCTATCTGGATTAGGATCCTTTCTAATTATGGGTGTATTTGGTCTAATTATAGCTCAAATTGTAAATATTTTTCTTGCATCAAGCTCGCTAGATTTCATGATTACAATTATAGGGGTATTAATTTTTGCCGGTTTAACTGCATATGATACTCAGAAAATTAAAAATATGTATCTAGCTGGAGATGATAATGAAACTGCAGGTAAAAAATCAGTATTAGGAGCTTTAACCTTATACTTAGATTTTATTTTAATGTTTCAATTCTTATTGGCACTTATTGGTAATCGAGAATAAAATAAATAAAGTTTTGTTAATTTAAAAAGACCATTATTTAATGGTCTTTTTTTATAGAATATTTTCTATAGCATTTATAAATTTAGTTGAATTCGGTTTAGTCATGCTTGTGAAATATTTATAAAACTTACCTTCTTTTGTAATTAAATATTTATAAAAATTCCATTTTGGAAGTGCTAAAAAACCGGCTTCATTTTTTATCCATTGAAAAAAAGGATGTTTAGGCTTTTTATTAATATTTGTTATTGTTGTTAAATCAAAAGTAATATTGAAATTTATTTCACAAAATTCTTTAACTTTTGAGTTACTGTCAAATTCTTGATTACCAAAATCTTTTGATGGCACGCCAATTATTTTGAGACCTTTACTTTTATATTTTACATATAGATTTTGTAACTCTTTGTATTGATATGTATAACCACAAAATGAGGCAGTATTAACGATCAAAATTGGTTTTCCTTCATACTCTTTTAGTAAAATTTTACTTCCATCGATATTATCAAAGCTAAAATCATAAAAATTTGACAGGGCTTTTTCAGGCATGAAAAAAATTAAAAAAAGTGCACAATATATTAAAAATTTACGTATCATCATCATCATACCAGATAGGTTCGAAAAAATCATTGATGAATTTTTCTGAATATTTTGATAAAAACAAATTTCTGGATAAAGAGAGATTGTTTTGAAAACCAAGTATTTTCCCGGCAACTGAAGCTTTATCCTGCAAATACATTTTTTTCTTCAATTCGTTCTTTTAAAAAATTTTGTACAATTTCATCTATTTTATTGATTGTAAGTATTTTTTTTTTTAAAAAAACTGCATCCTTAAATATTTGATTACCACCTTGAGCTAAGTGAGGTTCAATAGGAAAAGCTGCATCACCAAAAAGCAAAAGATTATTCTTCCAAAAAGTTTTTTTTAATTTCATTATGTTTATTTATTAAAGACATTTTCCAACCTGAAACTTTAATCAAAGGATGGTATTGAGGTATATTATTTGAATTAGATATTTCTTGAAAGTTTTTATTCGGCACAAAAACGTAGTTTACAAATTTTTTTTGGTTTATATTGAAAGGATATACTATAAAATGCCCTTTATCAGATAATAATATTTGTAATAAATTTTTGCTTAACATATGAAATTTATTGTCTTCAACAACAAGTCTAAATATTTTTTTTAAACTTTTTTTATCTGAACCACAAACGTATTTTCTACATATACCATTTTGCCCATCAGCCCCGATTATTAAATCTGACTCAAAAAAATTTCCTTTATTGGTAAGTACTTGAATTGAACTGGCATTTTTCTTCAATAAGAAGTTTGCTTTTTCATTTATTATTTTAACATTTTTTTTTTGTTTGGCTGAGTCTTTCAATAATTTAATTAGTACTTTTCTAGAAATAGAACTATAAGTATTAAATTTACTTTCTAAATCAAAGTTAGTTAAAACTGTAAATTTTTTTTGGTTAATTGAAGTAATTTTAATTTGTGAAATTTTTTCAACATTTTTTTGAATAATTTTCTTATCTATTAGTTTAGTTAAACAATTGAAACCATTTGGTGAAAGTTGTTGGGCTCCAAAAACTTCATCATTTTTACTCAAAACTCTAACTTTAATATTTTTTTGTGCAAATATAATAGCTGCAGTCCATGCAGATACTCCATTTCCAATAATTAAAACATCTTTCATTTTCTCAAACTCAAAAAATTTATATTTAATATAATATATAAATATTTAATTAAAATATGATTTTTTACTTGGCAACAAATTTTAAATTGATAAATTGCTATTTTTAATATTAATTTTAAGTTTATGAAACATATCCTGATAAACCAATTAAAAGATATCGGTATAATTAATCCTAAAAATTTAATTTACAATCCATCTTATGAAAAATTATTTGAAGATGAAACTTCTGATAAATTAGAAGGTTTTGAAAAAGTTCAAGAAACAGTTAATGGGGCTGTTAACGTAATGACAGGTGAATTTACAGGTAGATCTCCTAAAGATAAATATATTGTCAAAGATGAAATAACTAATAAAAACTTTTGGTGGTCAACTGATAAGAAAAAAAAATGATAATAAACCAATAAATTACGAAATATGGTCTGAATTAAAAGACCTTGTAATTAATCAATTATCGAACAAAAAGATCTATGTGATAGATGCATTTTGTGGTGCAAATAAAAACTCCTGTTTAAGTGTTAGATTTATAACTGAAGTTGCTTGGCAAGCTCATTTTGTTAAAAATATGTTCATTCGACCATCATCAGAAGAGTTATCAAACTTTAAACCAGACTTTCATGTGTTAAATGGTTCAAAAGTTTCAAATAAGAATTTTAAAAGACACGGATTGAATTCAGAAACTTTTATAGCATTCAATTTAACAGAAGGTATGCAATTGATTGGTGGCACATGGTATGGTGGCGAAATGAAAAAGGGTATGTTTTCAGTAATGAATTATATTTTACCTCAAAAAGGCATTGCATCTATGCATTGTTCAGCTAACAAATCACCAAACGATGAAAAAGTAGCTTTATTTTTTGGTCTTTCTGGAACTGGCAAAACAACACTCTCAACTGACTCAAAAAGACGTTTAATAGGTGATGATGAGCATGGTTGGGACGATGACGGTATATTTAACTTTGAAGGTGGATGTTATGCAAAAACAGTGGATTTGGATAAAGAAAAAGAACCAGATATATACAATGCTATAAAAAGGGACGCTCTATTAGAAAATGTAACTGTCAATTCATCAGGAATTGTAAATTATAAAGACATAAGTATAACTGAAAATACTCGAGTTTCTTATCCAATTTATCATATCAAAAATATTGTTGAACCAGTTTCAAAAGCAGGGCATGCAAATAAAATTATTTTCTTAACAGCTGATGCATTTGGAGTATTACCAGCTGTTTCAATTTTATCTGAAGAACAGTCAAAATATCATTTTTTGTCAGGGTTTACTGCAAAGCTGGCTGGAACAGAAAGGGGCATTAATGAACCCACTCCAACATTTTCTGCGTGTTTTGGTGCAGCTTTTTTGACTCTTCACCCTACAAAATACGCTGAAGTACTCACGAAAAGAATGAGAAAATCAAATGCCGAAGCATATTTAGTTAATACCGGATGGAATGGAAATGGCGAAAGAATTTCTTTAAGAGATACTAGGGTAATTATTGATGCTATATTAAATAGTGAAATTTACTCATCTAATACTAAAAACCTTCCAATTTTCAACTTAAAAATGCCTTATAAAATTAAAGGAATATCTCAAGAAATATTAGATCCCAGAAATAGCTGGAAAAATGATAAATTGTGGGAGATAAAGGCAAAAGAATTAGCTAACCTTTTTATCAATAATTTTAAGCAATTCACTGATAACGATGAAGGCAAAAAGCTGGTGAAATTTGGTCCTGTTGTAAATAATTAAGCAAAAAAATTTAATTAAATATTAATGAACTTTAACTCTTTGACTGTAATTATTTTTTAATTATAGTTTCTTTAGTTAATAAATTTTATTTTGCCAATAATTTTATGAAAACTTTTATATATTCTTTTTTTGTATTTTTAATTTTTAATACGCAAATAGTTTATTCGCAAAACTACAAAAAGCAAAAAAGGAATTTTGCATTAGTAGAAGTATCTGAAGTTAAGAAAAAAAATGTTCAGTTATTGACAGATACTGTTGGAAGAATAGTTTCATTAAAACCACATATAATTGTTTCAAAAGTGAGCGAACAAGTTCTAAAAAAATATGTTTTAGAGGGTGAAAATATAAAAAAAGGACAAATAATCGTTGAACTAGAAACAAAGAATATAGTTAGGTTAATTGAAAGATTTAAGGAAGAAATTAAATATAATAAAGTCATGCAAAAATTGATTTTAAAGGAACTAGAAATCATTAATAAAAAAATAGTTAGGTTTATAAAATTAAATGAAAAAAAAATTATTTCAGACGATGCATTAGATCGTTTAAAAATCTCAAGTATTAATTTAAAAAAACAATTAGCAAAAATAGATCTTGATTTAAAAAAATTAAAATTTCAATTGTTAGCTAGTAAAGAGGATTTACTGGAAACAAAAGTTATTTCGCCCGTTGACGGAAATATTATTAATTTAAATGTTGAAATAGGTTCAATTTTACAAAAAGGTCAAAAGTTAGCTTCAATAATTTTAGAAAATAATAACGAAATTGAAGCTGATATCAGATCAGAATTAGCTTCAAAAATAAATATAGGGTCAAATGTTTGGATTCAAATAAGCAAAAATAAAATTGTTCTAGGAAAAATCAGATCAATTCTAGGCTATGAAAAAATCAAAACTGGTAGCAGAATAATAAGAATATATTTACCTAAAACATTTCCAAATAGTTCGAACTTTCCAGGAAAAAGATTAGAATTAAGAGTTCCTATTGGGAATCCAAATTTAGTTTTAACAGTCAATAAAGACTCACTTATTGCTGAGGGTAAGCGAAAATACGTATATATATTTAAGAATGGAATTGCAATAAAAAAATATATATTAACAGGTATATCTCATGAAAATGATATAGAAATTTTATCTGGTATAAAAAAGGGTGACTTGATTATTGTAAAAGGGAATGAAAATTTGAGACCCAATCAACCTGTAAAAATAAACTATCAAAAAAAATCTTTTAAAAGAAAAAATAATTAAAAATACTCCTAGAATATGAACAAGTTAATTAAGTTATCAATAAAATACCCAACCGCAATTTTGGCACTAATATTATTGGTTGTTTTGTTTGGCTCTGTCGCTTTAAAAGAAATACCAATTCAAATGACGCCTGACATTGATAAACCAAGATTACAAGTAAGAGTTTTATGGCAAGGAGCATCTCCAAAAGATGTCGAAAGGGAAATCGTTACAAGAATAGAGAAATCTGTTTCATCTCTTGCTGGAGTTAAAAAAATTGAATCTGATAGTAGATATGGGTCTGGAAGAGTAACCTTGACTTATTCAGTAGGTTACGACTTAGATTTAGCATTGATTAAGTTATTAAATAAGATATCTTCAATAGATGGTTTACCAGATGAAGCATCAAGACCAATAGTTAGAACATCAAATTCAGAAGATAGTCCTATTGCTAGGCTAGTTTTAGTGAAAACTAAAGGTTCAGAAATTTCAGATTTCACTTCATTAGGAAACTTAGTTGAATATGAAATAGTTGAAAAATTATCCAGAGTTCAAGGTATATCCGAAATAACTTTTAGAGGAGGTAGCAAAAAAGAATTAAAAATAAGTGTAGATATGAAAAAATTAACGAATTTTGATATATCTATAAATAACTTAATTAATACACTAAAATCAAGTTCAGCTCAATTAACAGCCGGGGAACTAATTGAAGGTAAGAGAACTTATACCTTGAGGGCTGAGGCAATATCCTATACACCTCAAAGTGCAAAAGACATAGTTGTTAAATCTGATTTTTCTATTGAAGGTAGGTCAACGGTCGTAAAATTAGAGGATGTTGCTGACATAAATCTATCTTATAAGAAACCAACTAGTTTTAGACGAATAAATGGTGAGGATGCCATTACTTTTGCTGTGCTAAGAGAACCAAACTCTAACGTTGTCAAAACGATGGAGAATTTATCTAATGAAATAAAAGTTTTAAATAAAGATATTCTTAATCCAAAAAAATTAAATCTCATCTCAGTTTACGATGAAACTATCTATATAAATAATGCATTATCTCTTGTTAAACAGAACATTATAATTGGAGGATTCCTGGCCATATGTGTTTTGATAATTTTTTTAAGAAATATTATACCTACACTTATTATTATGTGTGCAATCCCTGTCTCAGTCATTGGAACATTTGTAGCAATTGCTTCTCTTGGTCTTTCTATAAATGTAATTTCTCTTGCAGGTTTGGCATTTGCAGTCGGAATGGTTGTAGATGCATCAATTGTTAGTCAAGAAAATATATTTAGATTGAAACAGAAGGGGTTTAAGGCAAAAAATTCTGCATTTAATGGAGCAAGTCAAGTTTGGAAACCTATTTTAGGTTCTGCTTTAACTACAGTTATTGTGTTTATTCCAGTCTTGTTACTCAAACTGCCAGTAGGCCAATTATTTAGAGATATTGGGGTTGCCATTTGTGTTTCTGTATTGATTTCTGTTATGGTTTCTATAACTCTAATTCCGTCAATGGCTTCAATTTCAATGTCAGATAAAAAGGAGGCTAAAAAATTATTTTTTTTGCCTTTAATCGATAATTTAGCAAAAAGGTTTTCAAATATTATCTGTAAGTATGCTGATTGGTCTGTTTCATCTCTAAAAAAAGGTTTATTAGTTGTTTTAAGTTTTATCTGCTTGTCTTTTTTTATTGTAATTTCTTATATTCCGTCTTTAGACTATTTGCCAGATGGAAATAGGAATTTTGTATTTGCTAGAATTATAGTTCCACCAGGTTATAATAAAGAAGCAACCCTTGAAATTGCAAAAGCAATGGAGAATGCAGCTCGTCCTTTATGGGAAAAGAATGATGAGGATAATTCTGATAAGCCAAAAATATCCAGATTTTTCTTTGTTGCCTTTTCTGGAGGTGCATTCGCAGGTGCAGCAACAGAAGACCCAGATCGTGTAAAAGAAATTTTACCAGTTTTAACTTCTCCTGTACGAGCTCAACCAGGTGCCCGAGCGTTTGCACAACAGGCATCATTATTTGGAAGATCAGTTGGTGGGTCAAGAGTTATTAAATTAAATATAACTGGGCCCTCTCTAAATGATATAAAGCCAATAGCAAGTAAATTAATTAGGTCTATTAGAACAAAATTTCCACCAAAAGAAGGTCATCAAATTCGTTCAGTTCCTACATTAAATAACTCAGTTCCACAAATTGTCATTAAACCGGATATCAGAAAATTAGCAGATTTTGGATTAACTGCAAAAGAATTTGCAACAGCATTAGACGTTTATAATGATGGCATTAGAGTTTCAGAAATTCCATTTGAAGGACGTTTGATTGATATGACTTTATCATCAAACAAATCTGAATTGAATAAATTAGATGATGTAAGAGATTTTCAAATATTAACAAACTCAGGTCAAATTATTTCATTATCTCAAATTGCAAGTATAGAAATTTTAGGCGTGCCAAACCAAATCAAAAGACTCTCAGGTAAAAGAGTTTTGACTATTCAAATAAGACCTAATGAAAATATTTCTCTAGAAGAAGCAATTTCTATTCTTGAAAAAGATATTATTAATTCCAGTTTTAACAATTTACCTAAAGATATAGTTATTGAATTATCTGGAGCAGCAAGCGAATTAGAGCAAACATGGTTAAGTATGCAACAAAATGTAATAATTTCTTTAACTGTAATTTTCATTTTATTAACAATATTAATGAAATCATTTTTATTACCATTAATTATTATTATAATCGT
>QCNS01000032.1 GCA_003210055.1 SAR116 cluster bacterium AG-426-I14 | reverse complement strand
AAAACATTAATTTATCAGACAATTTAGATAAAAGTATATTAGATGAAGTTTATAGAGCATTGTTAAATTTTAATGTTATTTTTTTTAGAGATCAAAAATTTGAACCTATTTCTCAAAAAGCGTTTGCAAGCAAAATTGGAAAGCCAATTATTTATCCGTTTGTTAAAGGACTAGAGCAATTTCCAGAAATCACTCCAATATTAAAAAAAGAAACTGATAAAAATAATTTTGGAGGTATTTGGCACAGTGATACAACATATCAAAAAAAACCTCCTATGGGAACAATGCTTTATGCTATAGAGGTCCCTGAATACGGAGGTGATACTGAGTTTTCTAATCAGTATGTGGCATATGAAACATTATCAGATGGAATGAAAGACTTTTTAAATGATATGAAAGCAGTAAATATATCTGGTAAAGGTAGAGTTGCAAAAACAAGGTCAGATATAATGAAACATTCATCTGTGGGACTTAAAGGTGATGAGTTAGAAGCAATTCATCCAGTTGTAAGGACACATCCTGAAACAAAAAGAAAATCTTTATATATCAACGAAGCTCATACCACCCATTTTGTAGGCATGACTGAAGAAGAGAGTATACCAATCTTAGAGTTTCTTTTTAAACATCAAATAAAATCAGAGTTTACTTGTAGGTTTAAATGGAAAAAAGGATCAGTTGCTATATGGGATAATCGGTGCACTATGCATTATCCTATTAATGACTATTTTGGACACAGAAGATTGATGCATCGAATTACTTTTGAAGGAGATGAACCATTTTAGTTTGGAGTGAATAATGAATCAAAAAGATAATTTTTTTAATATCAATAACCTAAAAAAAGGTATACAAAGAGAGCTTGGTAAAGGTCTTAAAACTAGTATTTTTTGTGGTGAGCATGCTATGATCTCAATTGTTGAAATTGAACCAAATTCAGAGGGTAAAATTCATTCCCACCCGCAAGAACAATGGGGAATTTTGTTAGAAGGTTCTGGAATAAGGATTCAAGGAGGAGAGAAAATTAATATTGAAAAAGGAGACTTTTGGTTAACACCTGGAAATATTGAACATGGAATAATTGCTGGAAGAAATGGTGCAAAAGTAATGGATATTTTTAGTCCACCAAGAGACGAGTACAAAAAATCAGGTTCAGGGTTTGGAGTATAATATTAAGAGAATATAATTTATGTTAAAAATAGAGTATTATATGAGTCATGGAAGTCCTTGGACATTTCTTGGACACAAAAGAATAAATGAAATAGCTACAAAGAATAATTGTGAATTAATAATTTTGCCTGTTAATTATGGTGAAATTTTTCCAGCAACTGGAGGGCTGCCAGTAAATAAAAGATCTATTCAAAGACAAAAATATAGACTTCAAGAGTTGAAGAGATGGTCTGAATTTTTAAAAATAAATTTAAATATTGAACCAAAATTTTTTCCATCTAGATCTTTATTACCGTCATTAGCAATAATTTCGGCTAAAATACTAAATTATGGAAATGTCATGGAAATTGCCTATAAAATAATGGAAGGTTTATGGACTAAACAATTAGATATAGATGATGAATTAACCTTAAAAAGCATTATATCTAAAATAATACCTACTGCAGATGAGTTAATTGATTATACTAATCAAAAGATAGTGGCTGATGAAATAAAAAAAAATACTGAAAAAGCTCTAAACTCTCAAGTTTTTGGTGCTCCCACTTATGTAATTGATGATCAAGTTTTTTGGGGACAAGATCGCTTAGATTTTGTAGAAAGATATGTTAAAAGAAAAATAAGTTTAGAGAATATAAAATAGATATACTTAGGTAAGGTTTTATTATGGATACAGTAATTACAGATAAAGATAATAAAGTTGTAGAAATACATAAGAAACAAAATTCAAAGCATAAATTTAATTGGAAAGATCCTCTTCACCTTGACGAACTTCTTTCCGAAGAGGAAAAGCTTATTAGGGACACGGCTTTTGATTATGCTCAAAAAAAATTAATGCCAAGAGTTGAAGAGGCTTTTCTGGAAGAAAAAACTGACAAAAAGATTTTTTCAGAAATGGGTCAGCTTGGCTTGTTAGGAATTACAATTCCTGAAAAATATGGATGTGCAGGTGCATCCTATGTGTCTTATGGTTTGGTGGCTAGAGAAGTTGAAAGAATTGATTCTGGTTATAGGTCTATGATGTCTGTTCAATCTTCTCTTGTAATGCATCCTATTAATGCTTTTGGTAATGAAGAACAAAAGACAAAATTTTTACCTAAGTTGGCAAGTGGTGATTACATTGGTTGTTTTGGGTTAACTGAGCCCGATGCCGGCTCCGATCCCGGAGCGATGAAAACAGTAGCAAAAAAAGTTTCAGGTGGATATGAGGTTACTGGAACAAAAATGTGGATTTCTAATTCACCTATAGCTGATATTTTTATAGTTTGGGCTAAATCATCCGAGCATGACAATCAAATTAAAGGTTTTATATTGGAAAAAGGAATGAAAGGATTATCTGCACCAAAAATAAATAAAAAATTATCACTTAGATCCTCAATTACTGGTGAAATAGTCATGGAACAAGTGTTTGTCCCACAAGAAAATCTGTTGCCAAATGTATCTGGTTTGAAGGGTCCCTTTAGCTGCCTAAATAGGGCAAGGTATGGAATTTCTTGGGGTGTTATGGGAGCTGCTGAAGATTGCTGGTTTAGAGCCAGAGAATATACTTTGGATAGAAAACAATTTGGAAAGCCTCTTGCATCTACTCAATTAATTCAAAAAAAATTAGCTGATATGCAAACAGAAATTACATTAGGGTTACATGCTTCACTTCAAGTTGGTCGATTATTCGATAAAAATAAATTAGCTCCAGAGGCGATATCAATAGTTAAAAGAAATAATTGTGGCAAAGCTCTAGAAATAGCAAGAATGGCTAGGGATATGCATGGAGGAAATGGTATTCATGCTGAATATCAAGTGATGAGACATTTAATGAATCTTGAAACTGTAAATACTTATGAGGGAACCCATGATGTTCATGCCTTAATTTTAGGAAGAGCACAGACTGGCATTCAAGCATTTTTTTAATTATTAAAAAACGTTTAAAATTATTTTTTTAAATCATCTTCAATATAAACGTTTATGATCTCGTCAAAGTTCGTTTCGGCTCTAAAGCCAAGATCCAAAGCCCTTTGTGTATCTAGGTCTCTAGCCCATCCACTAACAATCTTGTCGATTTTTGGATCTATATCATGCTTTATTAATTTTACTGTATCTTCTCCTGCAACTCTTCTTAATGCGTCTATTTGATCTTCAATTGTTGCTGAAAGGCCGGGCATACTCAAATTAATTCTGTGATTTAATTTAGAAGTATCAAGTTCAGCTGCATGCATTAAAAAACCAGCAGCGGACCTTGGCGATGCATACCAATGTCTTACACTTGTATTAACGGGTAGCCTGGCTTCAAGACCGTTGAGAGGTTCTCTTATAATGCCAGAAAAGAAACCTGAAGCAGCGAGATTTGGTTTGCCTGGTCTTACACAAATTGTAGGTAATCTTATAGAAATACCATCTATCATTCCTTTTCGAGAATAATCGGCTAACAAAAGCTCTGAAACAGCTTTTTGAGCACCATATGAAGTTAAAGGTGTAGTAAAAAAATTGTCTGGTATTTTTTCTGGAAAAGGTGCTCCAAAAACAGCTATTGAACTTGTGAACACTAATCTTGGAAGATAATTATCGCCAAGACTTCTAATAGCTTCAAATAAACCCCAGCTTCCTTTGGCATTAATATCCCATCCTAAATCAAATTCTTCTTCAGCTTGTCCAGAAACAATGGCTGCTAAATGAAAAATTATTTCTGGTTTAGATGCTACTAAATTTTTGCTTGTTTCTGGTTTTGAAATATCTCCTGTAAAAGTTTCAATTTCAATTTCAGTGTTTTCAGGATATTGTGCTTTAACTATATCAAAAAGTTTAATTTTGCTTACTGATTTACCATTAATTTTTTTTTTTTCTAAAATTTTCTTAAGCAGTTTTTGACCTACCATTCCTGCTCCACCTAAAATTAAAACTTCCATTTTCACTCCTTATTCATATAAAATATTAACTTAGTAAGTTGTAAAATTCAATTTATACTGAACAAACATATTTAAAAATAGAAAAAAATTCATGATAAAAATTTTGTCTAATATTAAGGTGCTTCCAGTTTTAGAAATAGAGAGTCATGTTGATCCTGAAAAACTAATTGGTTCTCTAATTGATGGAAACATTAATGTTATAGAAGTTACTCTCAGAAACGAAATGGGTTTAAAGCATATTGAGCAAATTAGAAATAAATTTCCTGAAATTAAAGTTGGGGCAGGTACAGTTTTAAATATTAAGCAACTGATTCTTTCTATAAAATCTGGTGCTCAATTTGCAGTTAGTCCTGGTTATGATTTAGAACTTGCATTAAAAGCAAAAGAATTACGCTTTCCCTATCTTCCAGGAGTATCTTCTCCAAGTGATATTATGTCTTTATTTAAAATAAATTTTAATGTTTTTAAGTTTTTTCCAGCAAATGCTTTAGGAGGAATTTCATATCTAAAATCTTTGTCTGGTCCTTTTCCAAAGGCGTTGTTTTGTCCAACTGGAGGAATTAATGAAATGAATTACAAACAATGGATAGCTGAAAAAAATGTTATTTGCGTCGGAGGTACTTGGTTAGCTCCTAAGGGATCTAATGATTATAAGGAAATAACAAAAAAAGCTCTAAAAATAAATTAGTTTTTATCTAACCTTTAAATGCTGCTTCTTTTTTAGAAAAAAAGTGTTCTAATATTTCATAAACCATTAAATAGTTTTTTTGTTGAAAGCTGGCATGAGAAATTCCCTCCATAACAGTAAATTGTTTGTTTGCATGTGGTAGCTTTACAAAAAACTTAATTAAATCCTCAAAAGATGCAATGCCGTCATATTGGCCTCTCATTAGCATAGTTGGAACTTTGATTGCTTCTGGATTCACTAATGGTAATTTAGAACACATATCAATATAAGTTCCATTGGGCATTGAATTATCAAGAGACATTATTGCTCTAGCAAACGCTAAAACCACCTTTTTTTCAACTGTATCTGGGTGATCTCTTTCGAAAATGGAGAATACAAAATTTTCATCAATTGGACGACGTTTTGAGGATAAGAATTCTGGAAGTTTTTTTCTTCTTTGTTCTAAAGTAGGACTTCCCTCGCCAGTCCAAACAAATGCGTCTAAAGCTAAACGAGCAACTTTCTCAGGATAACGTTCTGCAAATAAAGCGGCTCTTAATGCTCCGGAGGAGATTCCATATACCAAAAGTGGACCACAATCTCTTTGTTTAAAAATATACTCTGAAGCAGCGCTTAAATCATCTGCACCGTTTGAAATATCACAGAAAATATCTCTATGTTTAGAGGATTTGCCATATCCTTCCATATCAACACACCAAGTATTATAACCTTTTAATGAAAACCAATTCATAGCTGAACTAAATGGTCTGTCTTCAACATGCAAATCAAAAGTAGGTTGAGACGCCATAGAAGAACCATGAACAAATAAAACTGTTCCTTTTTTATTTTTAGTATCATCAACGTATTTTTCCCAAAGAAAGAGTTTAACATCTTCATTTTTATTGACCCAATGCTCTATGCCTTTTACATTTTTTTCATTCATAATATGAATTCCCTTTTATTATATAGAAATTAAGATTTGTACTCTAATATATCCATTCCTCTATTTCTGTCTATTAGATAGATTAAGCCTCTTTCATCAACATCTACATCATTAGTTTGGGGTGAAATTTCTCCTTTTGGAGGGTTGGGTATAAAATAACCTATTTCATGAGGATAACTTGGCTTTGTTACATCAACCACTCTTAATCCACCTCCAAACCAAGCACAAAAAATAATACCATCTTCAAGATGTTCTTGAAATTGATGCATACCAAACCTTCCTTTATCTCGTGAATAGGGTGAGTCCAATTCACTTACATGAAAGGTAGCCAAAGGTTCTATTTTACTGATATTTGAAATATCAAAAATCCATAAACCAGCATGGGGTTGACCTAATCTGTGATCATGTTCTTCATCAGCGGCTAAAGCAACTCTTTTCCCTGACAATGGTTTTAATACTGGTAAAATAGTATGAGTTGGTTCAACTACCCAAGGATGATAATTATAAGATGCAATTGTTTTTGGTTTCTTAATATCAGTGATATCTATCACTCTGAACCCAGCATGCCAGACTGCTGCCCACAATTCATTACCTACTCTAAGGGCATGATGAAGGCGATTGCCGTATCCATCCCAAGTTGGTTTCTCACCTCCTTCAATATTTTGTCCATCTAGCCACCATTTACTTACTTCTATTGGTTGATCTGGGTTTTTAATATCATATATCACTAATATATTCCCAAGAAATCCCTTCATTTCAGTTGATATATAGGCATAATTATCGTCCATATCAAATCTATGAGTGCCAAACCCAAACGTTTTCTGATAACTTAACAGTTTAGGCTTAGTCAAATCAGAAATATCCCAAATTTTAAAACCTCCTTCATCATATCCTCGTTTTAAAAACTCATCTAATTCTGAAATTTGTTTTTTATTAAAATGAAATTCCTTCTCTAAAACATCACTTGAGGGAAAAGAACCATTAAGTTTATAAAAATCATTTCTAAATTTTGATAGTTTAGATGACTTACGTAAAAAGTGACGGTTATTTTGTTCAACATTTGTAATCATTATATTTCCTGAAACACGCACCTTGTGAGTATGAGAATAGGGACTATCGGTTTTGATTTCAGAAATTATTTTAGGGTTTTTTGGATCAGTTACATCAATTAAGCTAGTTCCATGAGGTGGTTTCATATGGCCTACAAAACATGTATTATTTTGAAAAACTATTTGTCCTCCTCCAGGAATATCTAAATGTGATAAATGTTTTAAGTTTTTAGAAATAATCAAATTAATCCCCTTATTTTTGTTTTGAAAAATATTTTTTTAAGCTTGGAACAAATAATGAAATGATTAGAAGTATCCAAAGAGTGTTTCCCAATGAAGATGAAAAAAGGGTAGTAAGGTCACCTTGAGAGATTCTTAATGCTCTTAAAAAAAAGTTTTCAAGCATAGGGCCTAGTATCACACCTATTAAAATTGCAGCCACATGATAGCCTGTTTTTCTAGCGATGTATCCTATTATTCCAAAAACGATAGCAACATAAATATCAAAAACATAAGCTCTAGGTACAAAAGAACCAACTAGAGTAAAAACAATAATTAGTGGAGCAATATATTTTGTAGGTATAAGCAAAACATTAGAAAAATATCTTGTTAAAGGCATTATCAAAAACCCAAGAATAATGTATGTTATGCCCATTGCTACAAATGGCCCATAACCTAGCATAGGATTTGTTTCAAAAATATCAGGACCAAATTGAACTCCATGATATTCTAAAACAACGGCCATGATAGCTGCAGTTGCCCCACCTGGTACACCAATAATTAACAAAGGAATTAATGTACCCGAAGTTACTCCATTATTCGAAGATTCTGGTGCTATTAAACCCTCTGGATGCCCTGTGCCATATAATTCAGGAGTTTTAGAAAAGTTTTTTGACTGTTGATAAGCTACAAATGAGGCTATTGCTGCACCAGCTCCTGGAATAACTCCAATAATTAGTCCTAATATGCTAGTCCAAATTACATGTTTCCAGCGAATGAGTGTTATTTTAATACCATTAAATGTCTGTTGCCAAGAATGCACAATATTTTTTTCTTGAGATTGAATTGTTACCATCTTTCTATCAATAACCACAAATGCCTCTGAAATAGCAAACAACCCAACCAAAGCAGGAACCAAGGGAACTTTGTCATATAGTTCTAAAAAACCAAAAGTTCCTCTTGGAATTTCATACACCACATCTGCCCCAATATATCCTATCATTAGACCAAATAAACCAGCTATAAGACCCTTTAAGGTGTCCTGCGATGAAATCGTGGCTATGAGAGAAATTCCAAACAACATAATAACAATCATTTCAACACTATGAAGATAATATGCTACTTGTGAAAGCCAAGGAATTAAAATTAAAGCTAGAATAGTTGTCAACAATCCTCCTAAAACAGATGAAGTAAAAGAAATAGATAATGCTTTTTGGCCTTCACCACGTTTAGACATCGGATAGCCATCTAAAGGTGTTGCTGCCGCACCTGCAGTTCCAGGGATATTTACAAGTACAGCTGGAATACCTGCACCCAAACGAGATGAAGTATAAATTGCCACCATAAATATCATACCTGCTTCAGGCCCCATTGACAAAGTCAGTGGTAAAAGAACAATTATTGTGTTTGCAGCACTAAATCCAGGTATTGCGCCTACAACAATACCTAATATTGTGGCTGGTATAATTACCCACCAATATTCAAGTGTATTGTTTATTAAAGAAAAAAAGATTTCTAAATCATTTTCCATCCTGAATTCTTTCTATAAAGTTTTCAAATACACCTCTTGGAAATTGTGTGTTGAAAATATAAATAAAAATGAAGTAGCCCATTAAAGAACAACTCAAAGAAATTATTAGAGCATTTTTCCAATTTTTTAGAGATGAAAGTAAAATAATTGCAAAAAATAAAAATATAATAGCGGACAGAGTAAAACCTAAAATCTCAAGAAAAACAGTAAAACATAAAGTTAAAATTAATAATATTAGTCGTTTAATTGTTGTTGTTTTATCTAAATTTAAATTAGTAAAAGAGACAACTTCTTTTTCTTTACGAACCATAAAAAAAGTTTTGGCAAAAAAAATGACAATTAATAAAATAAGAATACTGCCAACTACTATTGCACTTGCCTGTGCAATCCATGGGGCTTCAGTAATTGTTGTTAAATAATATATTGTAAATATTAACGCCAAAGTTGGTATTATAAGATCTGGCAAAACATTTTTACTATCTTGTTGTCGGGAGTTTTTTGATTTTAACGACATGAATACATCCATTCTCCCCTATGCTATCTGATTATTAATAATAGCATAGGGAAAAATATTCTAGATTTTAACCTGATAATAAAGAACGATATTCTTGACCTACCTTGGTAATATTCTCTACATAAGCTTTACATTCTTTTTCATAACCCTCGCTGATAAATTCCAAAGGTGCTTTAGATTTGACTACAGCTTTTTTATAGGCCTCATCAGTAAAAACTTTTTTTGCTGAATTAATCAGTTTTTTGTATCTTTCAGGATGTTTTTCAATTGCAGAAGTTTTTATTCCAAAAGCTCTTGCACCAGCCGGTAAAGGAGGAAGACCTAATTTATACTCAGTATTTACCAAAATAGCATTAGGCATTTTTTTCTTCAGAACATTTTTTTCATCAAAAAGACCAATGACATTAAGTCCTTTTCTTTTCATAACTGTTGTTGAAGGAAGAACTCCCAAATCCGTTTCACCAGTTAGAACTCCATTACGTGTATTCTTGCCTCCAGACAAAGGTATGAGATTAATTTTCATTCCTGTTTTTTGTGCTAACACTAAAATACCAAGTGAAGCTGGGTGAGCTAATCTGCTAGTTGCAACAGTAAGAGTTCTTTTTTTTCCTTCAGCAATAACATCTTCAACTGTTTTCATTTTGCTTTTGGTACTTATAAAAATACTTCCTGGATCTGCGTCTACCTGAATAAAATATTTATAAGCATTTAAATCAAATGTAGGTTTTTTAACTACCCAATTAAGAACTTCTGGACCCATATTTCCAAAAATCAAATCGTGGCAGTCATCTGAAGCTTTATCCATATATGTTTCATAACCAACTCTTCCAGATGCTCCAGGATAAAATTTTGGTTCGAATTTAATACCCAAATGTTTTGACCATACCCCAGAAAAAGCTCTGAAGTTTCTATCTGCTCCACCTCCCGCACGGGTTGGGATATATGCTTGCATTTTTCTACTTGGAAAATTACTCCCAAAGGCAATAGATGGGATTGATCCCACTATACTTCCTGCTGCTATAGCTGTAGAGTATTGCAAAAACTTTCTTCTCTTTAATTTATTCATAATCTCCTCCTTTCATTGTTTAAAAAGAAAATCATAGTTAAACATGAAAACAAAATATAATTTATAATTTTTATATATCTATAACTAATAGTTATATAGAATTAATAAATTTGATTGTATTTAAAGAAATTAAGTGTGAAAATTTATTAAGTTTTATTTAGGAGAATAAAAATGTTGCAGACTAAAAATCGAGTAATAATGATTTCAGGTGCTAATAGAGGAATTGGTTTTGAAACAGCAAAATTGCTCAAAAACAAAGGATATTTGTTAAGTTTAGGGGCTAGAAACACTGATAAGATTGATATGGAAAATATAGAAAATAAATTAATTAAATGTAATTGGGATGCAAAAAATAAACTTTCTTCAAAAAAATGGGTTGATGAAACATTATCTGCTTTTGGAAAAATTGATGGACTTGTAATGAACGCGGGAGTTGAATTAGGTGGTGATTTAGAGGGAGATAGCGAAGAAGAGTTTGATGAAATGTTTGAAGTAAATTTTAAAGGACCATTAAGATTAGTTAGAGAAGCTCTGCCTGAGTTAAAAAAAATTGATTCAGGCAGGGTTATTAATGTCGTATCTCTAGCAGGAAAGAGACCAAGAAAATCTAAAATGCTCGGATATTCAGCATCCAAATTTGCTGCCATGTCATTAACAAATGCCATAAGATTAGCAGGTTGGGATGATGGTGTAAGAGCTACTTCCATTTGTCCAGGAATGGTTAAAACAAGAATGACTGAAGAAGTTATTGTACCAGAGGGTCAATTCAAAATGGATCCGGAGGTAATTGCACAAACCATTGCTTATGCCTTATCATTACCAAATAGTGCTGCTGTAGCTGAAATTTTGGTTAATAGCAGACTTGAAGATATGTTTTAAAATAAAAGAAATAGATGAAAAAATCGAAACGAGGAAATGTAGAACCATTTATAGTAATGGATGTAATGGAAAATGCTCGCAAAGCAGAAGATAGGGGTGAGGATATAATCCACATGGAGGTGGGTCAACCAGGAACAGCTGCTCCAATAAAAGCTCAACAGGCATTAATACGTCAAATGAGAAATGATAGTTTAGGTTATACTGTTGCTCTCGGTCTTCCAGCGTTGCGATCAAGAATATCCCGTCTTTATGGCGAATGGTATAATGTTGATTTAGATCCTAAGCGCGTTGTAGTTACTTCTGGTTCATCTGGAGGTTTCATTCTTTCGTTTGCATCTCTTTTTGATGTTAGACAAAAAGTAGGAATTGGTTCTCCTGGCTATCCAAGTTATAGACAAATTCTTAAGGCTCAAGATTTAGAACCTGTATTAATTGATACTAAAATAGAAAATAAGTATCAATTAACTTCAAATGATATAAAAAACAAAAGTCTATCAGGTGTTTTAATTGCTTCACCTGCTAACCCAACGGGTTCCATGGTTGATTATAAAACTATGGAAAGTTTAATAAATACAGCTATCGAGGAAAATATTTCTTTTATAAGTGATGAGATTTATCACGGTATTGAATACGAAAATAAAGCTGTTAGTGCCCTTCAAATTACTAATGAATGCTATGTTATAAATTCATTTTCAAAATATTTTTCTATGACTGGTTGGAGAATTGGTTGGATGGTTGTTCCTGAAGATCATATTCGTCAAATAGAAAGGCTTGCCCAAAACATGTTTATTTGTGCACCACATGCCAGCCAAGTGGCAGCACTTCATGCAATTGATTGCAAAGATGAATTGAATACAAATCTTACTACTTATAAAAAGAATAGAGAATTGATGAAGACAGGGTTAATGGAAGCAGGTTTTACAAAAATTTCACCTCCTGATGGTGCATTTTACATTTATGCAGACATTAGTGAATTTAGTAATGATAGTTTAGAGTTTACTAAATTAGTTTTAAAAGAAGCAAAAGTTGCTATTACACCAGGTTTAGACTTTGACCCGAAAAGAGGAGAAACTACAGTAAGATTTTCTTACGCAAGAAGTACTTCAGATATAATTAATGGGTTAGAAAGATTAAATTCATTTATGAAAAAAAAATTTAAATAAATTTTGTGTAAAATTAAACATGGAATTATTTTGAAATGAACTCAAATGATTTGAAAATTATTGAAGATTTAATTAACAAAGCAAGAAACTGTTTTGAAAAAAATCAAATTGACGAGGCATTATCAAATTTAATAAAAATTGTAGACATTGATCCTAGCCATTCTAATGCCTTCAATAATATTGGTATAATTTACTATCAAAAAAAAGAATATGATAAAGCAATCAGTAATTATGAAAAAGCTATTGAGAACAATCCTAATCACAAAGAAGCTCTTAATAATTTAGGAATTGTTTTAAAAGATAATAATCAAATTGATGCAGCTATAGAGTATTTCAAACTTGCAATTAATATTGATGGTTCTTTTATTGATTGCTTAAACAATCTTGCAACATGTTTTTATTTAAAAAATAAAAACTTTGATGCAATGGAGATTTCTCTAAAAGTTTTGAAGTTAGATGAAAATAACCAAAATTCTTTATTAACTCTATCAAGGGTATTTAAAAAATTAAGATTTAATCAATACGTTCCTGAAATAGAATTATCAATTTGTAAAATTATCAACTTAAATATTTCTACTGCAAGAGAAATGGGTCCAATTTCTATGAATATGTTAAGTCTTAATCCTATTCTAAAAAAACTAATTGAAAAAAATATACATGACTTAAATTTTGATATTAACGAAGAATTAAAAAAGTTTATTGAAATTCCACTTTTAAATATATTAATGTCAGAAATTCAAATTCTTGACTTTCAATTGGAGAGTATTCTTGGAAAATTGAGAAAAAACATAATTCTTAATATTGAAAAAATTGATAAAAAACCCGAAATTGAAAAGGTCTTAACGTCTTTGTCATTATATTATTTTATAAATGAATATATCTATCCAATAAGTAAATCAGAACTTAAAGCAATAGAATTAATTGATAAAAAAATAATCAATAATATTAATGATATTAAATTTTTTGATTTAGAAATTTTAATTTTATCTTTGTACAAAAGATTAAATGAATATAAATGGTCAAGACATTTAACAGATTTCAAATATTCTAAAGTATTTAAAACTCATCTACTTGATTACTATGAGGAAAAAGAATTAAGAAAATCAATACCAAGACTCAAAGACATAAAAGATGATGTCTCAAAAAAAATACGAAAACAATATGAATTTTATCCATATCCGAGATGGGATAGAGTTAATTATAGTGGCACTGATGTCAATTTAAGAAAATTTTTAAATCTTATAAATATAAAAATAAAAGACGAATCAATAATAAATGATGAGAAACTTGATATTTTAATAGCGGGATGTGGAACTGGGCAAACAACAGTCATAACCGCAAAACGATTTCAAAAAAGTAATATACTTGCAATAGACCTAAGCTTGAGTAGTTTATCATATGCTTCCAGAAAAATGAATGAGTTAGGTATCAAAAATGTTAATTTAATTCAAGCTGATATTTTAGATCTAGATGACTTAGATAAAAAATTTCATTTTATAGAGTCAACTGGTGTTATTCATCATATGAAAGATCCAGAATATGCTCTCCAAAAATTATGTAATTGTCTTCTTCCAGGGGGAATAATGAAACTGGGACTCTATAGCAAGCATGGTAGAAAAGAATTAAATGAATTTAAAACCAACATGAAAATTAATTCAGAAACCAATGAACCAGAAAAATTAGTGTCGTTTAGACAAAAAATCATCAAAGATCATGAACAAAACTTACCTTCTTTTTTTTCTTCAATAGATTTTTTCTCTTTAAGTGGTTTCAAAGATTATCTGTTAAATGTTCATGAAAACCAATACAGCATAGACGAAGTGTCAAAATTATTGAAAAAAAGTAATCTTGAATTTTGTGGATTTGAATTTTTAAATAATAGTACAATTGTAGATGGAATTAAAAAAGAAAATACAAACTTTAATGAAAAAAATTTGAAAGATTGGAATGAATATGAGCTTAAAAATCCAAATTTTTTCTCAAAAATGTATCAATTTTGGTGTCAAAAATTATAAAAAAAATGAATAACAAAAAATCTATTTTTATAGGTGGTATTTGGCACGAGACAAATACTTTTTCTTCTAAAAAAACTTACATCAAAGATTTTAAATCCTATCAATGGCTAGAGGGAAAAAATCTATTAAAAAAGAGTATTAATACTAACACTGAAATTGGAGGGTTTTTAGAAGTATTTCATAAAAAAAATATTAATATTAAACCATCTCTATTTGCCGCCGCTGTTCCGAGTGGAATTGTTTCAAAAACATCTTTTTTAAAGATTGTTGATAAAATTTTATTTTATATAAATGACAAAAATCTAAATGGTATAGCCTTAGCTCTTCATGGTGCTATGGTTGTTGAAGAAATAGATTTTCCTGAGTATTATTTGGTTCAAAAAATAAAAAGAAAATTAAAAAAGTATGTTCCGATTGTAGCCACTTTTGATCTTCATGCAAATTTGTCTAAAAAGCTATTTGAAATATGTGATATTCTTGTTGGTTATGATACATTTCCACATGTTGATATGGGGGAAAGAGGAAGAGAGGCAGCTTCTAATTTAATTCAACTGATAGAAACTAGAAAAAAATTTAAAAAATTTTATAGAAAATTACCTATTTTAACTGTTCCACAGATGCAAGCCACTAATGAAAAACCAATGAAAAATATAATGGAAGAAGTGTTTAAATCTGAAAAAAAGAAAAGTATAAATTTGATATCAATTTCGCCAGGTTTTCCCTATTCTGATATTAAAGATTTGGGTATGACCATTATAGGTTATGGAACAAATCAAAAAGAATTAAATCAAGAATGTCATCGTTTAATAAAAGTAATTAAACAAAATAAACAAAAGTTTCTACCTAAATATCTGAGTATAAAAGAGTTAGAAAAAAAGCTAGCAATTTTTGATAAATTAAAAAAGCCAATTATTATTGCTGACTCCTCAGATAATGTTGGTGGAGGTTCTTTAGGAGCTAACTTAGAGATCTTAGAAGTTTTAATAAAACAAAATCTACCTGGTACGATCCTAATATGGGCACCTTTCATAAAAGACAAAAAATATAAAGATACTGTGCTTAATGAGTCTATAGCAATAAATTTAGAAACAAATAAAAGTCATAGGATGGCAATAAAAGGTAAAATAATTTTTCAAAAACATAATTTTTCTTATGTTAGAGATGGTTTTTATATGACTGGACAACATGTAAATATGGGAGATGTAAAAGTTATTAAAACAACATTTAATCTAAAAATAATTTTAACAGAAAATAGAATAATGCCATTTGATGACAGGCATATAAAAGTTTTAGGTATAGACCCCAAAAAAGAAAAAATAATAGTTACAAAATCAGGTTCAGCATGGAAAATAGCATTTGGTAAAATAGCCAATACTATTATTAATGTAGATACTGGCGATATATGTTCTTCAAATCTTGAAAGATTTAATTACACGAAAACTAATGCAAAAAAATATTGGCCATTAAATGATTAATTTTTTTATTTTTAATTTCTATCTTCTTGCTAAACTATTTGTTTATGACTAAAGATTTTCTAAATTTTGATAAATCAAAGAATTACATTGAGGAAAGTTCTCATCATCTTGCAGGAGGGGTGAACAGTAATTTTAGAGTCGGAATGAAGCCTAATGCACTTGGCTTTATTTCTGCTGAAGGTGCTCATTTGATTGATATGGATGGCAACAAACTTATTGATTATTACTTGGGAATGGGACCAATGATACTTGGCTATAACCCTCACTCTATAAAACAAGCAATAACAAAAGGATTAGAAAAGGGAATATTTTTTGGAGCACAGAGTGAATATGAATTAATGGCAGCAAAATTAATTAATACATTAGTTCCTTCATCTGAAATAGTCAGATTTTGTACTTCTGGTTCAGAAGCTGTTCAATTAGCCTTAAGACTTGCAAGAGCTTCAACTAAAAGAAATATTATCATAAAGTTTGAAGGACATTATCATGGATGGTTTGATAATGTTTTATGGTCTAATAAACCAACCCTTCAGCATGCAGGAAGGAGAGAAAATCCTAATTTAGTAGCATGGACCGAAGGTCAAGACTCTCATTCGGGTGATAATATAGTTGTTTTACCTTGGAATGATATTGAAATACTAGAAAATAGACTCTCAAAGGGTGATGTTGCTGGTGTTTTAATGGAACCTGCCATGTGTAATGCTGGGGGAATAGCCCCAAAAAACGATTATCTTCAGAAAACAAAAAATGCATGTAAAAAAAATGGTTCTTTATTAATTTTTGATGAGACAATAACAGGTTTTAGATTTTCGCCTGGAGGTGCTCAAGAGTATTACTCTACACTACCTGATGTAACCATTTTAGCAAAGGCTATAGCTAATGGTTTCCCTGTAGCAGCAATAACTGGAAGTAAGACCTTAATGTCCTTAATTACTTCTGGAAGAGTTGTTCATGGTGGAACATACAATTCTCAGTTTTTATCTATGATTGCGACAGTAAAAACTTTAGAACATTATTCCAGAAAAAATTTTCATTCAGAATTGAATAAAAAAACAATTTTTTTAAAAGAAGGACTAGAAAAGGTTTTTTCAGATGAAAATCTTTCATATGTAATTTCAAATTTTCCAGGTTTTATTTTTTGTGGTTTTGGCTCCTCAAATAATCCAGTAGACTATAGAGATTTATTAAATTTAAATTCTGAAATGTATGTCTCTTTTTGTCTTGAAATGATTAAAAGAGGAGTTAGAATTTTAGAGAGAGGAGCTTGGTTTTTATCAATAGAACACTCCATTGAAAGTCTTGAGAAAACAATCGAGGCTGCTAAAGAGTCGCTGACATATATGAAAAAAAATAATTAATATAATTTTAAACTTATGATATGTTTTAAAGGTTAAATTATGAAAAAAATATTTTTTATATTAATTTTTATTCTTTTTAGTTTGCCAGTCTTTGCAGATAAAAAACTACTTGCAGAGGCTGATGCTGACTATGGCGAACACCTCTCAGGTGAGTGTGTTACATGTCATCATAAAGGTGGATTAAATAGAGGCATTCCATCAATCAATGGACAAGATGCAGAAGTGTTTATTGCTCTTATGTTAGCTTACAAAGCAAAAGAAATGGAAAATCCTGTCATGCAGATGATAGCAGGCAGATTAGATGATAATCAAATAGCCTCCTTAGCACTATATTTTTCTAAATTAAAATAAAATTAACAAAAAATTTAAAAATTAAAAAAATACTATTTTTATAATTTACTAAAGTTAAAAAAATGTTAAGGTTTTATATTGATAATGATTCTTAATAATAATTTTTAATGGGGGATATATAATGTCTAAATATTCAAGACGTTCCTTTGTAGGTTTTTTAGCTACATCTACTGCCGCCTTATCTATGCCTTCAATAGCATTAGGTGCAATTCCAAGAGTGGTAGTCATCGGAGGAGGAGCTGGTGGAGCAACAGCAGCTAGATACATAGCAAAAGACTCAAAAGGAGCTGTTCACGTTACTTTAGTAGAAGCATCAAAAAGATACTATACTTGTTTCTTCTCTAATCTTTATCTAGGAGGATTTCGTAATTATGGGTCTATTGGTCATAACTATTATGGTCTCGCTGTAAATCATGGTGTTAACCTTGTGCATGAGTGGGCAGTATCTGTAGATGGTACAGCTAAAAAAGTAAACCTTGGTTCAGGCGCAAGTATATCTTATGATAAATTAATAATTTCACCAGGAATAGATCTTAAATAC
>QCNS01000031.1 GCA_003210055.1 SAR116 cluster bacterium AG-426-I14 | reverse complement strand
GATTTATTAAAGTTGGAGATTTTTTAGTTAAGCCACAACAATTGTCTCAAAACGCCTATCCTATAAAAGTTGAACAAAAAAAGAGTACTACAAGTGAAATCACTACAGCTTCAGTTATAGAACCAATTTTAGCATTACTATCAAAAGCAGACACAAATGCAGGAGAAAAAATTGCTAAAAAGTGCACAGCATGTCATGTTTTTAAAGCAAGTGGTCCTAATAAAGTTGGACCTAATCTTTATAATATTGTAAATAAATCTATTGGTTCCACAGAATTTAATTATTCTAAAGCTTTCAAAACGCTAACAGGGAATTGGTCTTACGAGGAACTAAACAAATTTTTATACAAGCCAAAAAACTATATTAAAGGTACAAAAATGAATTTTGCTGGTTTGAAAAAACCTTCTGACAGAGCTAATCTTATAGCTTGGTTGCGTTTACAAGCGGATAATCCTGAGTCATTACCTACTGATGAAGACACAAAAAACTCAAAATGACTTTGGGAATGTGAATGAATAAAAATGAACTTAAATTTATTCACGAGTTCTTATACAAGTTATTAAAAGAAATAAGATATATAACTCTTAATGGGTTTGAAAAAGTTACAAAAGAATTCAATTATAAATCCGACTCAAGCCCAGTAACTAAATATGATTTAGAGGCTGAAAATAAAATAAGAAATTTGATTATTAAAAATTTTCCACAGCATAATGTTTTTGGAGAAGAAATTGATAATATTTACAATGAATCAGACTACACTTGGATTATAGATCCTATTGATGGAACCAAAAGTTTTTTAATTGGCAGGCCATTGTGGGGTACAATGATAGGTTTAATAGAGAAAAATAAACCGATATTAGGATTAATTGACTTTCCAGCACTAGATCAAGTTTGGTTAGGTGATGGATTAAGGTGTTATTTAAATAGAAAAAAAATAAATTTTAAGATCAGTAAAAATTTTAAGTTATCTGAAGCTTATGTTGCTTCTACTGATCCGGGCATGTTTAGTACCCAGGGTTTACAAAAATATAATGAGATTATTTCCATTTCAAAAAATAATTTTTGGTCTGGAGATTGTCATAACTACATATTATTAGTCAGAGGCAGTTTAGATGCTGTGATAGAAGAAAACTTGAAACCCTATGATATTTTGCCATTAATACCAATTATGAACGCTAAAGAAATAATTGTAACAGACTGGAAAGGAAAAAAACTAAAATTCAATTTTCATAAAAAAATTAATTATCAAGTTGTAGCAAGCAAAAACATAAAACTTCATAATGAGATTTTAGATATTATTAATGGTTAATTAAATAATTCATTTAATGTATATAGAATAGCTCTAATTGAGGAAGCTTCCCCACCTTTAGGATAACCAGGTCTCTCAGTCAAATTCCATCCCATCATATCTATATGAACCCAATTAATGTTTTCTTTAACAAAATTTTGTAGAAATAATGCCGCAGTAATAGCACCACCAGTTCCAGAAAACCCAGTACTACTTAAAGTTCCATTTTCATTTTTTAAAAATCTTTTATAGGAGTTAAAAAGTGGCAGTTCCCACATAGGATCATTAGTTTTTAAAGATCTATCAATTATGGTTTTGGCTATTTTTTTATTATTTGAAAATAAAGCTGGCATTTCTGTGCCTAAAGCAACTCTTGCTGCTCCTGTAAGAGTTGCAAAATCAATAATTAAATCAACTTTAGTTTCACCCTCTTGAGCAAAAGTAATTGTGTCAGCAAGAATAAGACGACCTTCAGCATCAGTATTACCTATTTCAACTGGAGTTTTATTTCTTGAGTATACGACATCCATAGGTCTCATTGATTTTTCCGAAATTGCATTTTCAGCTATAGGAATTAATAATTTTAAATTAATTTTGAAATTGAGTTCTATTAAAATTTTAGATAGTGCTATAGCAACAGCACTACCCCCCATATCTTTTTTCATTAGTAACATTCCTGAACTAGGTTTGATATCAAGTCCACCAGAATCAAACGTAATTCCTTTACCTATAATTATTATGTTAGGATTATTTTTTTTGCTTCTCCAATTTATCTCAATTAGTCGTGGTTGATATTCAGAAGAACGACCAACGGTATAAATAAGAGGAAATTGAGACTTAAAATTATTTCCTTTATAGGTATTAATATGAATATTTTTATTTTTAAAATTTTTCTTGATTATTTTTTCATATTCAGAGGGATTTAACATATTAGCAGGTAAATTAATTAAATTTCTGGCAAGAAAAATTCCTTTTAATTCAGTTTTACAATGGTTTTGTAATGTGACTGGGAATGTCTTTAAACTTTTAAGGTTTAAAAGCTTTTTATTATCTTTATCTTTGTTTAATGAAAATTTGTAGAAGCTTAAACCCCAACCAATTAAAAAATCATAAATATCAGTTTCTGAGAAATTTGCTGAAAATTTTATGTTCCAGGTTCTATTTTTTAATTTTTTTGAAATTTTAGCACTATTATCTATCGTACTATTTCTATGAATTGTAGATTTTTTTAAAACAGTTATAGACAATAAAACGTTTTTCATAAAATCTGGCTTTGTAAAAACATCACCATTTTTATAAAATTCATTTATATAATTTTTTTCTTTTTGAGTTATGGTTTTTGATTCTACTAATTTATTCAGATTATCAACTACAAATAATGTTGAATTCTTTTTCGAAGAATTATTAGTAAATCCAAAAAAATCATTGTTTAAAAAATTCATTACTTTTTAATTCCTTCGTTTAGTAAAAAAACTTTTTTTATACTCAAAATTAACAACAAAGCTCTTAAAAATAAAAAAAGTAAAAAACTGATATATAAGTTTTGTAAATTAAGTTTATTTCGAAAAACATACTCTACTACAATGTAAAAAATTAAAAAAGCAATTATCATTGAATTTCGCATTTGTTTCGATAAAGTGGCTCCAACAAAAATACCATCTAGCTGGAATGCAAAAACTGCTACAACTGGTGTAAAAACTACAAAGATCCACAATAAATCAATAATTTCTCTTAACACAATTATATCTGTAATTAGAAAAGTTATCCAATGTTCAAAACAAAATAAAATGAAACTTATTATCAATGACATCATAAACGCCATTTGAGTGGATAAAAAAATTGCTTTTTTGATTGCAGAATTGTTTTTTGAACCTATTGCTTTTCCTACCATTGTTTCTGCGGTATGAGCAAAGCCATCTAAACTATAAGAAGATATTCCAAAGATTATGATAATAATTTCTAAAGCAGCTAACTGATCAATACCTAGAAGTCCCGCCTTAAAAATTAAGTAAGCTTGGGCAGAAATAAGGAAAATAGTTCTAAGAAACAGATCAAAACTTATATTAAACAATCTTTGAAGACGTTTGATTAAGAAAATTTGTTTAAAATCATATTGTTTTTTTGTTTCATTTTTAAGGTAATTTATAAAAATTAAAACCGAAGTGATAAAACCAAAAAATTGAGCGACAACGCTTCCTAAAGCGACACCAAATATTCCCAAATTTAAGAATTGAGCAAATAATATAGAACTAAAAATATTAATAAGATTAATCACAATTAGTTGCAACATTACGCTTTTTGCTTTTTGCATTCCAAAAAACCAACCTAAAAAAACCATATTCATTAAGCCTATTGGAAGTCCTAAAATTCTAGTAAACAAATATACTTTTAAAATAGGTATAATTTGCTCTTCTGGTTTAATAGAGAAAATAGTAATGTCTAAAATTAATGTTTTTTGTGAGTATAAAGTCAAACCAATTAATAGGCTAAGAATCAATGGTCTAAATAATCCATAGAGTATTTCATAATTATTTTTTTTACCAAGTTCTTGAGCAACAATACCTGTGGTACTCATTCTTAAAAAATTTAGACCACCATATACAAAATTAAAAACAATGCTTCCAATAGCTATGCCGGCGAGAAATTTACTGTCTGGCATGTGACCCATTATTATTGTATCTGTTAATCCAACTAGTGGTATTGTAAGGTTAGCTAAAATAACAGGCCATGTAAGAGACCATATTTGTTTTCTATTTATTTTCATTTGATACAAATATTATTTAAGATAAAAAAAAAAGATATGATTGTTTGATTTGTTTTAAAGATTAATTTAGTTTTTCAGCTTAACTGGGTTTAGCTATGCATACAAAAATATATTTGTTCTTAAAAGATAAATCTTTCATACGAATTCTTTTATACATTGTATGTATATTACCATTTTTTGCAGGGATTAGTTCAATTCCTCCTCTGGACAGGGATGAGTCTCGTTTTGCACAATCATCTTTTCAGATGATAGACAATGAAGATTATATAAATATAAAATTTCAGGATGAGATAAGAGCAAAAAAACCTGTAGGCATATATTGGCTTCAAGCTTTTTCAGCAAAGTTATTTGGAACAGAAGATATTTTATCATATCGAATACCTTCTTTACTTGCTGCTTTTTTTTCTATTGTTGTAATCTGGTATTTTTCTAAATCAATATTTGGTCGGGAATCGTCAGAGTTGATTACTTTATTATTTGCATCTAATTTACTTTTTGTAACAGAAGCCCATATCGGAAAAACTGATAGTTTTCTCTTGTTAACTATTTGCTTACAACAGCTATTACTTTTTATTATTTATTCAAACAAAAAAATAAATTTTTATACAAATTATATCATACCAGCAATTTTGTGGTTATTTGTATCAATTGGTATATTAATAAAAGGACCAGTAGCTATTTTAATTTTTTGTTTAACAATCATCAGTTTTTCTGTTTTAGAAAAAAATTATTCAATTTTTATAAAAATAAAACCTCTGATTGGTGTTGTACTAATCAGTTTAATAATTCTACCTTGGGTTATTTCAATTCAATCTAGTACTAATGGATTGTTTTTCGAAAAAGCTATCATGGAAGATTTTGTTGCAAAGATAATTTCTGGTCAAGAAAGTCATGGAGGATATCCAGGTTATTATGTTTTTATTTCTCCGTTAATTTTGTGGCCAATAGCAACTTTTATACCTATTACATTACTATTTATTAAAAAAAATAGAAGTAACGTAGCTATAAAATTTCTATTATGTTGGATCATACCTTTTTGGATTATAATAGAGTTGGTACCAACAAAATTATTTCATTATCCCTTGCCGGTTCTCCCTGCAATAGCAATGCTTATTTCGGCAAGTATTATTTATTTTGAAAAACATAAAATTACTTTCAAAAGTAAAAAAAATAAAAATTTATTTTTCGTTATCTCAACCTTATTCGGCATTGGAGGATTAGTATTAAATGTAATATTATTTTATTTGACTACGAAATTTTCTGATACAAAAAGCATAATTATATACATTATCGTTTTTTTAAATTTTTTATTGTGCTTATGTTTATTTTTTATGACTTCATACAAAAACTTCCTAATGATTTTTAATATAGAAAATTATTCTAACTTAAGTAAATATTTTTCAAATACCAAAATCATTATTATCTTAGCAGCTTTTTTTTATACAGGAATGTTTGGTTATATTATTCCAAATTTAAAAACACTCTTTCCAAGCAATATGATAGTTAATGAATTAAAGAAAATTGAGTATGACTCAATTTCATCAACAGGTTACTATGAACCAAGTTTAGTTTTTTTATTAAAAGGAAATTTAGTTCATTCAAATCCAAATGAAGCTGCAATATTTTTAGCTGAAGGACAGAATAACATTGTTCTTGTTGAAAAAAGCAGTAAAGAAGAATTTTTAGCTTCTTCTAGAAATTTTGATTTAAATTTAATGGAATTTAAAATAATTAAAGGTTACAACTATTCAAAAGGTAAATTTGTAGAAATATTTTTTTATAAAAATATTAATTGAAGTAATTCTTAATAATATATAAGTAGCAAAAAGTTTATGCAGAAATTTTCGAGATTCTCAATCATTATTCCAGTTAAAAATGAAGCTCAAAATGTTGAGATTTTGACAAAAGAAATCTACAAAAATTGTGAATCAATGATCTTTGAAGTGATTTTCATAAATGATGGCTCGACAGATAATTCAATTGAAATATTGTCAAAGTTAAAAAACAAATACAAAAATTTACAAATTATTAATCATAAACATTCATTAGGACAATCAGCTGCTCTAAGAACTGGCATTCTAAGATCTATTAATAATATAATCGTTACGATGGATGGGGATTGTCAGAATGATCCTGCAGATATAAAAAAAATTCTAATAAAATTTCACTCTGAAAAAAATGGTTTAGTTTTAATTGGTGGCGTTAGAAAAGTGAGAAAGGATAATGTTAGCAAAAGAATTGCATCTAAAAT
Organism: SAR116 cluster bacterium AG-426-I14; assembly: GCA_003210055.1. Lineage (GTDB taxonomy): Bacteria > Pseudomonadota > Alphaproteobacteria > Puniceispirillales > Marisalimonadaceae > AG-426-I14. The sequence continues at coordinate 11,782 of QCNS01000031.1, read as the reverse complement.
TGCGAGACATATAAGAAGAATTTTTCTTAATGATGAACATCCAGACTCAGGCTGTGGAATAAAAATTTTTCATAAAAAATTATATTTATTAATGCCATATTTTGACCATATGCATAGATTTTTACCTGCTTTGGCAAAGAGAGAGGGCGGAAAAGTTTTATCTATAGATGTAAATCATCGTATTAGACATAATGGGAAATCAAATTATACTAACTTGGGAAGATTGATTGTTGGTATTTCAGACATGATTGGGGTAATGTGGCTTATAAAAAGAAGTCCAACAAAAATAACTATTGAAAAATAAATCAATTCATTAAAGGCCTCGTGCATGTTCATGGAAATCGTATCAAACTTATCTAATCAAATAGAAATAGCTGCCACAAAAATTTCTTATTTCCTAGTTTTAATTTTTCCCTTTTTGGATAAATACCTTACAAATCATCCAGAAAATATAATGATAATTGTTGGTTTTGGAGGACAAGGACTTTTTGCCGCCAGATTTCTAATTCAGTGGATTACCAGTGAAAGTGCAAAAAAATCTGTAATTCCCATTGCATTTTGGTATTTTTCAATAACTGGAGGCATGGTTTTGCTAACTTATGCTATATGGAGGAAAGATCCAGTTATAATTGCTGGTCAGTCTGTTGGAATTTTAATTTATGCAAGAAACCTCTATTTTATACATAAAGAAAAAAAACTATAATTGAGTTTCACTCATTTTTAAAATACGAGCCCACTCAGTTTCTGAAACTGGTGAAACTGATAGTCTACTTTGTTTCACTAATAGCATTTCTTTTAATTCAATTGTCTCTTTAATTTGTTTTAGGGAAATTGTTTTATTCAATGATTTGATAGCCTTCAAGTCTACCATGCCAAAAATATTTTTTTTGTCTGTATGATCAGGGTAATATTCTTTGATTACTTCAACTATACCTACAATTTGTTTTTCTTTAACTGAATGATAGAAAAAGCCCAGATCACCCTTTTTCATGGATTTCATATTATTTGCAGCTTGGTAATTTCTAACACCATCCCAATGTTCACCTTTGTCACCTCTTTTTAGTTGGTCATTCCAAGACCAAGTATTTGGTTCTGATTTAAATAGCCAATATTTCATATTTTCTCCTAATTTTTGTTAAATTCACGTTTAACAGGACGATTTAAAAGCTCAGTTATTATTTTTTTTATATCTTTTTTATTATTAACGATATCATTTATACTATCAATGATGGGAGTATTTAGCATAAGTATTTCAGACAAATTGTTTACTGCTTTTAGAGCATTTAAACCTTCAATAAGATTAGTTTTATTTTCATTTTTTGGATTTACTAGTGACATACCAAACTTCATATTTCTCGATTTAGGAGTGCTGCAACTCAAAATCATGTCTCCTATACCTGCAAGTCCAAAGGCTGTTTCTCTGTTACCACCAGTAGCATCAATAATTTGAGAAAGTTCTGCAACACCCCTTGTAATTATTCCTGCCTTTGAATTTTCACCTAATTTTAATCCATCTGATATTCCAGCTCCAATTGCAATTATATTTTTAATTGTTCCACCTAAAGACGCTCCAATAGGGTCATTACTTTTATATAGTCTTAAACAAGATTTATGAAAAATAGAAGTAATTGCTTCAGCAAAACTATTTTCATTACTTGCAAAAATAGCAGCTGCAGGAAGGTTTTTTGCAACCTCATCTGCAAATGTTGGTCCCGTTAAAATCCCATAAGTAACAGATGGAAAGTTTTTTGCAAACGCCTCTGGAATTGTTTCACCTTTTTGGTTGGCAAAACCTTTAGATGTAACTATGATTTTTGACTTTGGATTTAAAGATATAATCTCATTAACAGTTCTTAATACTCTACTACTTTCCGTAGAAATAAAAACTAAATCAGATTTTTTTAAAAATGATATTTCGGATGATGCAGAAATTAGGTCAGGAAATTTTACTTTAGGAAAGCAAGTTGATTTATTTTGATTCAAAACTTTAAGACGATGCGAGTCATTTACTAGCATTTTACTACTTAAGCCAGCTCTTGCTAATGTTATGGCAATAGCTTGACCCCAAGCACCACTACCACAAAAACATATATTTGAAAATTCTTTCATTTAAGACTTAATCCCTTTTTTACCAACTGTTTTCATAGTTGGGTTTAGTAAATGAGCAGTCGCATCTAATGGCCATCTTGGTCTTGGTTTAAAGTCAAGTTTAGAAGAGCCTAGATTTATAAATTTTTCATATCCGGCCCATGCAATCATTGCTCCATTATCAGTACATAAATTTATTGGTGGTGCAAAAAATTCTAAATTTTCTTGGTTTGAAAATTCTAACAATTCTTGTTTTATTTTGTTATTTGCTGCAACTCCACCAGCCACAACTAATCGTATATTTTTTTTATTTGAAATCATCTTTTTGAATATGTTTAATGCTGATTTTGTTCTATCTAAAATACATTCTGAAATTGTAAATTGCAATGAGGCAGCAAGATTAGATTTTTCTTTTTCAATATTATTTATTCTAGAAATAGTTCTTGAAAATGCTGTTTTTAAACCTGAAAAAGAAAAATTAGGATTTTTGGACTTATACATTGGTTTTGGTAAAATATAACTATTTTCATCACCTTTTAAACTAAATTTTTCTATTTCTGGGCCACCTGGAAGTTTGAGTCCCAACATTTTTGCTCCTTTGTCAAAAGTCTCCCCAGCTGCATCATCCAGGGTAGTGCTAATTCTTTTATATTCACCATATGCAATTACTCCTATTAATTGAGTGTGTCCTCCAGATACAAGAAGTAAAAGATATGGATAACTTATATTATTAATTAATCTTGCAGTAAGTGCATGACCTTCTAAATGATTCACTGAAATATAGGGTTTATTAAGCGTCAAAGATAATGTCTTTGCAAATGATGTGCCTACGATTAAACCACCAATTAACCCCGGACCTCCAGTAGCACAAATCAAATCAATTTCATTCAAAGATTTTTTTGCTTTTTTCAAAGCCCTTTCAAGAGCAACTTCTAAAAGTTTAAGATGTGATCTCGCAGCAATTTCTGGAACTATTCCTCCATGCTGCATATGTTCTGAATTTTGATTAATAACAATATTAGAAAGTATTTTTCTTTCAGAATTAACAACTGCTATTGCAGTATCATCACAACTCGTCTCAATACCAAGAATTATTTTCGTTTTATTATTATTCATAATAGTAATATTTGATTACAATTTAATTCTAAACAAGGTTTAATTTAATCTGGAATTTAAAAATTTAAAATATATCATAACTTAACTTTAAAATATATCATACGTCATGAAATCAAAATTAAGAATAGTTTCAAGAAGTTCAAAGTTGGCTTTAAAACAAGTTGAGATAATTTGTCAAAAAATAAAACACAGATTTGATTTTGAAATCATTAAAGTTCACACACAAGCTGATAAACTCAGAGAAAAACCGTTATATGAATTTGGTGGAAAAGGTCTTTTTATAAAAGAATTAGAAGATTATTTAATAAAAGATAAGGCTGATATTGCTATACATTCCCTTAAAGACATGGAAACTATTCTCGCTAATGGAACTGAATTATTGGCTGTTGCAGAAAGAAAATATCGTAATGACGTTTTCATTAGTAATTTTAAAAACTTATCATCTTTACCTGCAAACTCAGTTATAGGTACAAGTTCTCCTCGTAGGACTGCTTTTATAAAGACTTATAGAAAAGATATTATTATAAAAAATTGTAGAGGGAATGTGGATACTCGATTAAAAAAATTACATCAAGGTAAATATGATGCTTTAATCCTTTCTAGAGCTGGAATGGAAAGATTAAATCAGAAATTTACCAGCGAAATACCAATTTCAATTCTTCCTCCATCCGTGGGGCAAGGTGTTATTGCGATACAATCTTCAAACTTCTTAAATGAACCAGACTTAAACATATTGCAAAAGTTAATTAACCATGAAAAGACATATTATGAAATTCTTGCTGAAAGAAGTTTTATAAAACACTTAAACGGTTCTTGTAGGTCGCCCATATCTTCTTTAGCTGATATAAACAAAAATGGTGTTCTAAAATTACAGGGATATGTTGTAAATTTAAAAGGTACAAAAATGGTAAAAGGTTCACTATCTGATAATTTTAAGAATGCGATAAATATTGGCGAAAAACTTGCAAAAAAACTTATTAAAAAAGGAGCTAAAGATATTTTAGCTTTGTAAAAGAGTTAGAGTTTATGAATATTAATATTTTTTCTGTTAGAGATTGTATTGATTCTTTTGAAATTGTAAAAATTCTTGAGAGAAAAGGGGTCAAAGCAAACGTATTTAGTATAGTAAAAACTAACAAAAAAACCTTACCAAATTTTAAATTAAAGTACGATTTTATTGTTCTCACTAGTTCCAAATCAGTTAATTGTTTTTTACAATATTTGAAATTATACAAAAAAAGATTTAAAAAAAATCCTAAAACTTTTGTAGTTGGACCTGAAACTGCTAAAACTTTAAAAAGGAATGGTTTTAGTGATTTCTATCAAGCTTCAGGAAATTCAAAAAGCTTATTAAATTTAATTTTATCAAACACAAAAATCTATAGTAAAGGTCTTTGGTTGTGTGGAAGACATAGAAATAGTTATATAAAAGATTACCTCTTAAAACATAAAAGATTTTTAAAAAACAGAGTTGTATATGAAATGTCTCAAAAAGATTTTATATCTGAACATTTACTGATAAAGCTTAAAAATAAAGAAGAGAACTATTTTTTAGTAAATTCTTCTAGAAATGTTTCTTTACTGACAATGCTTTTGAAAAAATATTATATATTTGATAAAATCAAAAAAAACTCGATATTAGTTACAATGAGTAAAAATATTTATAATAAATCACTTGAGAATGGTTGGAGGAAAAACCAGCTTATACCAGAAACTTCAAGAGAAATCTATTTGGATAAATTTATACATTCTTTAAATTTAAAAGATAATAGTAATGGCTAAAAAAAAACAAGAGAACACAAACAATGATGATGAGGATATCATTGAAATGGGTCCTGTAGGAAGAAAAATGTTAAGTAAAAATTTTGGTATTTACTCTCTTGCCTTATCTATTCTTTTTTTTATCATTTTAGTGTCGAGTTTTGTTTGGTTTAATTTTTATAAAATACCTTCCTATATAAATAGTAAGGGAAAAAATCAAACAGAAAAAATCACTGAAATGTTAATTTCAAATAAACAATCAGTTCTATCAGAAATAAATAATTTAAAAAATGTGATTGATAATTATCAGCAAGAGATTGACTTAATTAACAATAGAATTGAAAAGCTTGAGAAAAATGACATAAATGTAAACATTGTTGAAACAAGAGATAAATTTAAGGAACTTGAGAAACAAGCAGATTTATTTTCTGAAAAGTTAGAAAAATTAACTCAATCAAAAAAAAGTGAAAAAAGCATAGAAGTAAAACAAAAAAATAATTTTCCAAAAATAAAAAGAAATATAGATAGCAATGAGGATAATATAGATGTGAAATTTAAATCTGAACTTTTAAATGAGTTTTCTGAAATAAAAAAATCATTGTTTAATAAGAAAGTTTACATTGATTCCATAGAACAGGAAAATCAGACTATGTTTAATTACTTAGTAAATTTTATGTCAGGTTTTTTTAATTTGAGAGACTATAGAGATAACTCAAATCCTAGATCTATTTTAACAAAAGCTGAAATGAGCGCTAAAGAAGGTAATCTTGAAAATTTGATTTATAACTTAAATAAGTTGCCTGCAGAATGGAAAAGAGAATTAGAGCCATTTTTAGAAAAATGTAAAAATTTTTTAAATAAAAAAAATAATAGCTAATAATTATGGTTTATAGATTTTTTAAAATTATTGTTTTTCTTATATTAATATTTTTTGTTTCATCCATCTTATCTGATACAGAAGGTCAAACAAAAATTGATTGGCTGAATTTTGGGATAGAAATTGAAACAAGTAATTTTTTATTGCTATTAATTTTTATTGGTTTTTTAATTATTTTTTTTGATAGAGTGTGGAGGCTTTTTATAAGTTTTCCAAAAGCAGCTTTGATTAGAAGGGATAATAAAAATAGATCTAAGGTAGAAAAGAATTTAGTAAAAGCGTTGTTACTAGCTAGCCACGGTGAGTACAAACAAGCGGCTAAAGAAGCATTGTTTATATCCAAAAATATACAGGATAAAAAATTAGGGCTTTTGATACAAGAGCATGCAGAAACTGTAAATTCAATGGATATAAAATTAACTGATGAAAAAAATAGAAATCAGATATCAGAAAAATATCTTAAAATTTTATCTAATGATAAAAATACTTCGTTAATAAGCCATTTAGCTTCAATGAGAATTGAATTAGCAAAAAATAAAAATTTTGAGAAAATTTACGAACATGCTAATGAAGCTTATAAGTTAGATCAAAATTCTGAGCAAGTTATCAAAACCCTTTTTTATGTCTCCATAAAGTTGAATAAAATTGAGAAGGCACTTGAATTATCAAAAAATCAAAACTTAAGAAACTTACCAAGCATTTATAATTTTGAGATCCTTTTATCAGACTTAAACTATTTAGATGGAATAAAAAAGTTATCAAACAATAGAAAAGAAGCACTTAAAGCTTTTTCAAAATCATTAGAATATTTCAAAGGAAATATTAATGCAGTGAAAAATTACATAAAGTTAGATAAGGGTATTTATGGTAAACAAAGATCCATAAAAGCTCTTAAAGAGGCATTCTTTATTTCCCCTCATTCAGAATTATTAGATGAGTTAGTTAAAAGAAATAATTTTAAATCATCTGGTGACAAGGTTGCATACGCAATGAGTTTAACTGAAGATAATGAAATAAAAAAAACAAATCTAACAGAAATAAAAGTGTTAATAGCAGAATATGCAACTAAAGAAAAAATATGGGGGGAAGCAAAAAAAATAATTGAAGATATTCCCTCCGACGATTTAGATAAAAAAGCCTATCAAGTATTAGCAGATATTGCGAGCTCAAGAAACGAAGCGGAACAAGTAAAAAATTATTTAAATAAAGCTAACAATCTTGATCAAAGTTATAGTTATTATTGCTCGTTCTGTTCCTCAGATAATAAGGAATGGTATCTCAATTGTACAAACTGTAATCAAATAAGTTCAATACAATGGATTAAACGGCCTGCAAAAAAAAGTTCTAATGAAAATATTAGTTTGATTAATATTAATTAAAAGAAACTATTTTGTATCATTAATATAGCAAGTACAATAAGAGACAATCCTAATGTTTTGACAAAAATTTTTGTTTGTTTTGTAAAAAAATTTGAAATTGCAAATGTTGACAAATATGCAACAATTATATACCACAATGCGTCTATTAAACTTGCTAAAAGAGAAATGGAGAGTTTTTCAACTATAATCAACTCTGTTTTAATAAATTGACTAAATATTGATGCAAAAAAGAAGATAACTTTTGGATTAATAATGGCAATAACCAATCCAAGTGTAAAATCATTATATTTGTTAATTTTAAAGTTTAATTTTTTATCAATAACATCTTTACCCTTATATTGAAGCATTTTAATTCCAAGATATGAAAGAAACAAAATACCAAAAATTTTAATCATGTATAATAGTTCGGGAAAGCTTTTAAAAAAGTAAACAAGACCTAATGTACATAGAATTGCATATATAAAAATTCCTACCCCGTGGCCAATAGAAGTAACAGTAGCTGACAAAAATCCCTTTGAATTAGCAATATATAATATTACTAATAGGCTTGGCCCGGGAAAAGCGGCGCCTATGAAACACGTTATAGCAATAGAAATCCAGTCGTAGAACGACATCTATTTGTCCAGAAAAGAAGTTTTTGCTTTAAGAAAATTATTTTGTCTCCATGCCTCATATAAAATGATACTAACAGAATTACTTAGGTTTAAGCTTCTACTACTTTTAAACATTGGAATTCTGATTTTATTTTTGTTTAGTACTTTTTCTAAAACATTTTTTGGTAGACCAGATGTTTCATTACCAAAAATAAAAGCATCATTGGGGACAAAAGATTTTTTATAGGCATTTTCATTCGCAAATTTAGTTAGAGCATATACTTCAGAAACTTTATTTTTTTTAATACATTCATCAATATCATTATAAAGGTTAATCTTATTAATTTCTCCATAATCCATGCCAGCTCTTTTTAAGTGTTTGTCATTTAAATTAAAACCAAGAGGTTTTATAAGGTGAAGTTTTGCTCCAGTATTAGCACATAACCTTAAAATATTTCCTGTATTAGGTGGAATTTCAGGATTATATAAAATGATATGAAACATTATGAATTTTTCAATTTTCCATTCACTACGTAATTTAAAATTTCTACCACTTGATTATTTTCTGAGACAACTGCCAAAGCAGCTGCATCAATTTCTTTTAAAGCATGTTGATGTTCTTTTGCGTGTATAATTATTAGAGATTTATTATTTGCAGCCGCAAAACCTGCGTCAAATGCAGCATTCCATTGTTTATACTTTTCTCCGAATTTTACAATTACGATATCGCTATCTACTATTGCTTTTCTTGTTCTAATAGCATTGATTTTAGCACCTTTATGGTCTTTCCAGAATTGTTCTTGTTCATGACCCAATATTTCAATACCACAATTATCTGATGCATCATGATCTGTAACTGGTGATAAAAAATTTAAATTCATATTCTTATTTTTACATAATGAAATAATTTCATTTCTCCAGTCAGTATGTATTTCTCCAGCTAAATAGATATTTAACATTATAGTCTCCCTTAGTTTAAATTTGGTACTTTACTCATAGTTATAAATAAAGATACACATGAAACAATAGATAAAACACTCATTCCCAGTAAAATTAAATTATACGAAATATTAAAGTCTAATATTTGCCCTACTAAGAATGGTCCCAAAGCAGTACCAAATACCATTGATGATGTAGATAAAGATCTGATTGATCCTAAATTTTTTGTGCCAAAATAATTAGGCCAAAATGTTCCACCTATAGTCATGGCTGTCCCTTGCGTAACTCCAAGGAAAATAAACCCAAGAAAAACAATTAAATATGTTTCTCCAAAAGAAAAAATTATTAAACCAATAGATTGAGGTAAAAGAAAAAAAGGGAGAATTCTAGAAACACCTAATTTGTCAATCAACCATCCAGATAGTAATAATGCAGATATAGAAGAAATTGTATAGATTGGAAAAATAGAAAAATAATTTACCATATTCCAATTTTTTATTTCAATAAGATGTATTTGATAAAAAAAGAATGCTGTTGAAAAAATTGGTGTCATTAGTAAGGGAATTGAAACAGACCAAAATAGCCAATGATTTAAAACTTCTTTTCTTGACCAATGTTTATTGTCTAGACCAACTTGACTTGATGATTTTACTTCTATTGATTTTGGTAATCTGTCTTCACTTAATAAATTCATTAAAATTGGTAAAATTATTAAAAGCACAATTACACCAAATAACCAACTAAAACGCCAACCGACATAAGTTATTATAAAAGCAAGAATTATTGGAAAAGTTGCCTCTCCAATTGAAAACCCAATAACTGAAATAGAGGTGGCTTTACCTTTGTTTCTACCAAACCACCTTCCAATTGCGACTGCTGGAAGATGAAATAACATACCTTGACCACAGAATCTGAGTCCAAAAATAATTATTGGTAAAAACCAAATTGAGTGGTTAAATATCATGCAAATACATAGTATTCCGAGAAGTACATACACGAAGATAGCAACTTTCTTTAATTGAAATTTATCAACAACTCCTCCAAAAATAAGCATTGCAGACGCTGAAAGAAGCGTTCCAGCTGCATATATCGTACCCCATTGACCATGTGTTAAATTAAAAGTTGTTCTTATCTCTGTTGCATACAACGAAATAAAAAAAGTTTGACCAAAACATGATGAAAAATACATTAAAATACACGCTAACAGCCATCTAGCATTATTTCTTACAAATTCAATCATCGGTTAATTTATAAATTTAATTTCTCAAGATACCAATTGGAATTTCATCAGTGTCAATAAAGTCTTGAGTAGGGTCACCTGTTCTTCCGTAACCATTCCAAACTTTAAAACCTAATAATTCTTTTTGAAAATTATTTAATTTTTTTAAAACTTCTTTTTTAAGTCCAAAAGTATAATTTTCTTGGGGGCGATATTGTGGTCCGCAGAAAGTAATAATTATAGCAATTCTTGGAATTTTTGTCTTATTAGCACCAGTGCCGTGCCAAAGTCTACCGTCTGTAATTATAGCACAACCAGGCGGCCCTTCTGCTGCAATTGGCTTAATATCTGTATCTATTTCCTTTTCAGGATGTCTTCCAAATAAGTGTGATCCAGGAACAACCATCGTTCCGCCATTTTCATGAGACATTCCATTCAGCATGATTAAAACATTTGAAACAGCTGGTCTAGCAATTAGATCGTCATTATTTAAAATATTTTTATTTATCTCATAATTAAATTTTTTTCGAGTAATGGAAGCAGGAGGTAAAAAATCTTTTTTTCTATCTATTGGATCTGGCGCCCACCATTGGTCTGTATGCAAATCCATTGGTACACCACCTTTTTTTGCTATATTAGCTCCATAACTAGATATGATAGGAAAATCACCCACTATTAACTTCATTATTTCAAAATAAGTATGATTATCCAAAATTTTTAAAAATTCTTCTCCTTTATTTGGCAGCATCCAAACCCTTTGGTTTATACCGCCTGCTTTACTATTAAACTTTTTTTTATCTTTTAAATTATTTTCTTTAAATTCTCCCCATTTCCTGGTTTTACTTCCATCCTCAAATGCTAGGTTCAGTTTTTTTTCAGCCTCAGCTTGCTCGATTATTCTAATTCTAGCATTTTCATTAATTTCTTTGGGAATAGCATCTAGTAATAGACAATATCCCCAGTTTTTTAGATCGTTTTTTGCTTTATCACGATCATTAGTAGGTTTTGGAAAGTTTTTAGTCATTTAAAATATTTTTATGTTTATATTAAATTAAATTAAGATTTGATAAAGCTATTTTAATCTTTTCTTTTTGATTTTCTGAAGCAGGTGATGTTGGTCTCCTAGCAAAACCAGCTTCTAAACCTTGAAGTTTCTGAGCATATTTGCATAACGAGGGCATATTATCTAACCCAATAGCATCCCATAAGGGCATTAATTTTTCATGCAAACCTATTGCTTTATCCCAATCTTTTTCTTGTGCAGCATTCCATAATTCTACAGATGACTTTGGCGCAGCTGTTAGTATGGCTGCAATAGATCCAGGAGCACCCAATTGATACGATGATAAGAGAAGTGCATCAACAGCACTAAAAATCAAATTTTTTGTATCTGCTCTTCTTATCAAATCTGCAAAAAGTTTCATGTCGCCTGCGCTTTGTTTAACACCTAATACACCAGGCACCTCATCCATAATTCTTAATAATAGATCAGGTGACAAATAACACCATGGAACTACATTATAAATTAAAATTGGAACTCCACACGCTTCATGAATTTCTCTGAAATGATTAACCATTGCATCGTCATCTGGTTTAAATAAATAACTTGGTGGAGTAATTTGAAGGGCTTCAACATTAAATTTCTTCACTAAAAGACCTCTAGCAATTACTTCAGTTGTAGAATTAGCTATAATGCCTGCAACTAGCGGTATTCTATCATTAACTGCTTCTAATGTTTTTTCAATAACAGATGAGTATTCATCCCTTGTTAATACATGTCCTTCACCAGTACTTCCTCCAGCTGCTAATC
>QCNS01000030.1 GCA_003210055.1 SAR116 cluster bacterium AG-426-I14 | reverse complement strand
ATTGTAAAATCTATGCCAAATATCTCGAGACACAGAATCAAAGTTTTTGGTCAGGCCAGTCATAGTGGCACAACATTAATGCAAGATAGAAAAGATGCTATCTTACCAGCATCAGATCTTATTTTATATATAAATAAACAAGCAAAAAAGTATTCAGAAAAGGATAATAGACATTTTGTAGCAACCGTAGGTAAGTTGGACATTGTTCCTAATTCTGCAACTATTATCCCTTCAAAAGTAGAACTATTAATAGATCTTCGGGTAGTTAATAAAGGTTCAAGAACAAATTTCTTAAAAGAACTAAATAGTGAAGTGACAAGATTAAATAATTTATATAATCAAAAGATTATATTAGAAGATGTAGTTTTTGCACCATATGTTGAAATGAATAGTGAAGTAAATCTACTTTTAGAGAGTTCTGCAAAAAAACTTAACTTATCATATATGTATATGGATAGTGGAGCTGGACATGATACTGCTCATTTGTCCAGAGTGGCACCAGCTTCTATGATTTTTATACCTTGTAAAGATGGGCTAAGTCATTGCCCTGAAGAATTTGCAAAGATTGAGGATATAAAAAAAGGCTCTCAAATTATACAACAAGCTATTTTATCAATTAAAAATAAAATGACTTGATACTTTTTAATGTAGTCTTGGATTGAACATGTCTCTGAGATGATCTCCGACAAGATTTATGGAAGCTACAGTTATCAAAAGTGCAACACCAGGGAAAATACTAATCCAGAAATCTCCACTATACATGTACTCGAATCCATTTCCTATCAGTAAACCAAGTGATGGTTCTGTTATTGGTAATCCCAAACCCAAAAAGCTTAGTGTTGCTTCAAGAGAAATAGCATGAGCTGTTTGTAATGTTCCTACAACAATTAGTGGTGCCATACAATTTGGTAAAATATGTTTAAACATAATACGAGTATTACTAAATGCTAAACATCTTGCGGCATCAACATATTCCTTATTAATTTCAACTAATGCGCTTGCCCTAGCAGTTCTAGCATAATAAGCCCATTGAACTAAAATTAATGCAATAATTGTTTTTTCAACACCCTTTCCAAAGGCGGCAAGAATTATTAATGCTACCAAGATTGAAGGAAAGCTAAGTTGGATATCAACAATTCTCATTACAAATGTTTCATATTTGCCTCTAAAAAAAGCTGCAGAAATACCAAAAAAAGAACCTATGATAAGAGCAAAAATACCAGACAAAACCCCAACACCCAAGCTGACTCTTAATCCATAAAAAATTGCAGAAACCATATCTCTTCCTGCTCCATCAGTACCGAGAAGAAAGTAATTTCCACTAAAATCCTCTGATAATGGAGGTAGTCTGCTATTCATAATACTTACAGAATTTAAATCATAAGGATCAGTTGGTGATACCAAAGGAGCAAAAATAGCAACAAAAAGAATTAGAATAAAAACAAATAATGCAATTACAGCAATTTTATTGGTTGAAAAATCTCTCCAAAAATTATTGAAATTTTTTAATCCTGAACTCATTTCTCTAACCCCTTAAATCTGACTCTTGGGTCAAGGAAAGTATATAAGATATCAACCAAAAGGTTTAAAAACACGAAAAAAGTAACTATGATCATTAAGTATGCTACTATAACAGGCCTATCAAGGTTATATATTGAGTCTATAATCAATTTACCCATTCCTGGCCAAGCAAATACTGTTTCAGTAACTGTTGAAAAGGCAATTAATGAACCAAATTCTAAGCCAACAACTGTTACTATGGGAATTAATATATTTTTTAAAAGATGAACCATAACAACTCTTTTTTCAGACAAACCTTTTGCTCTAGCAAAAGTAATGTAGTCTTGAAGAATGATTTCTCTGGTACCAGCTCTGGTTAATCGTATTACTGAAGAGATTTTGAACAATGCCAAATTTAATGCTGGTAAAAAAACATGAGATAAACCATCCAAAGTAAATAAAGAACTTTGGATACCAAGGAATGTTCCAATTTCCCCTCTACCTGTAGAGGGTAACCAACCAAGAAAAACTGCAAAAAACATTATAAATATTATACCTACCCAAAAGGTAGGCATTGAGAAACCTAATATTGAACCAGCCATGATAGTTTTACTTACTCTACTATCAGGCTTATAGCCAGCGTATATACCCAATGGAATTGCTATTACCAAGGATATAAAAAGTGAAAAAAGTGCTAATTCAAGAGTAGCTGGCATTCTTTGTATAATTAATTTTAATGCTGGCTCACCAAATATAAAAGAGTCACCAAGATCTCCTTTAAAAGCGTTTACCAAAAAATACCAATATTGTTCACTTATAGGTCTGTCCAAACCAAGTTCACGGATTACCCTCTCTACCTCAGCCTGGTCAGCCTCTGGATTAATTAACATTTCTACTGGATCGCCAACTAAATTGACTCCAACAAAAACAAGTACAGACATAACAAATAAAACTAATATGCTTTGTCCAAATCTTTTAAAAATGAATTCAGTCATTTTAAATTTTTCTAAAAGTAAACATTAAACCCAGGATAATATTATCCTGAGTTTAATATATTTTTTTGAAAGATTATTTACAACTTACATACATTGCAATTGTTCTTTCATCGGTTCTAGGTGTATAACTGCATCCAGATTTTGCAGCCCAAGTATTCATCTGATAATGAATTGGAATAACACCATAATTTTTGCCGACAGCTATTTCAGTAGCTTCAGCTAAAAGCTTGCCTCTTGCATCTGAGTCAACTGTAGCTAAAGCTTTTTGAACCAATTTATCTACAGCTGGATCTGAGTGTCTACCTCTGTTAGCTCTTCCCATACCTATAGACTTATCATAAGTATGAAGTAAAGCTCTTAGTGGTGAGGAAGCTTCTCCTGAACCGGCACCCCATCCCAATACCATGAAGCTAAACTCAGGACTTTTATTTGGACCACCTCTTGATGCTCTTTTAAAGTAAACTGCTTTAGGCATAGTTTCAACTTTAGCTTTTATTCCAATTCTAGAAAACATTTGAGCCAAGGCTTCAGCTATTTTTGCATCATTGATGTATCTGTCATTTGGGCCATGAATAGTCATTTCAAAACCACTACCATACCCTGCTTCTTTAAGTAGCTTTTTTGCACCTTCAGGATCATAAGGATCTGGTTTCATTTTTGAAGAGACACCATGAAATCCAGCTGGAAGTAATTGTCCAGCTTTGACAGCTATTCCTTCCATGACTTTTGCAACCATAGCATCACGGTTTATAGCTAGTGAAAGTGCTTTTCTTACTCTTGTATCCATTAAAGGGTTTTTAATCTTTCCACCACCAATTGCTTTGATATGTGGAGAGTTTTCTCTAAATTGATCCATATGTAAGTAAATTACACGGTTAGAAGGACCACTATTTAATTTAATTGATGGATTTTTTTTCAACTTAGCGACATTTAATGGTGGAACATTGTCTATGAAATCAACATCACCTGCTAGTAATGCTGCAATTCGAGCTGGCCCAGATTTAATTGGCTTGAAAAGTATATTTTCAAATTGAGGCATACCACGACCTGCGCCATGATAGTTTTTATTTGCTTTTAAAACAATTTTGTCACCAGGAACCCATTTTACAAATTTATAAGGTCCTGTTCCAATTGCCGCTTTACCACTATTATAATCTGCTGTAGTTGCACCTTCACCATGTTTTTTTGAGATAATTTTAACTGTCATTATATCATTAGGCATCAAAGGATAAGGTTTTTTAGTTTTAATATGGATAGTATGGCTATCAATCTTAATAAATTCTTTTCCTTTTAGATAAGTGCCAAAACCAGATGGTGATTTCGGAACATTTTGTGCTCTTTTTGCAGTGAACATAACATCGTCCGCAGTGAAGTCACTACCGTCGTGAAATTTAACACCTTTTCTGAGTTTAAATTCCCATGTGGTATCATTGATAGGTTTCCATGAGGTAGCCAAATCTGGATAATGTTGTTGATTTTCATCTGACCCAACTAATGTACCAAAAATTTGTGTCGCAAATGCATTGTTTGGACCAAGATTATGGTAGTGTGGATCTATAGAGCTAGGCTCTGATTTTAATCCTATAGTTAAGTCCTTTGCCATTGCATTACTTAGCAAAAATACACTCACTATAGAAATCAAAAATAATCTTAGAAATTTCATTATTTCCTCCTAATTTTTCTAAACTCAGACTGAAGTAAAAATTAAACAGAGTCAAAAATAAAATAGAAAAAATTATTAAATTAGATAACATGATAACTAATAGGAGATTTTTTTTACAAATGGATATTTTATCAGAACTTCCCGAAAGTGATTTCTATAAAGATGAACAAGAAAAATTATTGCTTTCATATAGGGCACATAAATTGAAAAATAAACCCTATTTGGTTTTTTTACACGGGTATAATGGGAATAGTAAAAGTTGGGCATATCAGTTTAGATTTTTCAAGGAAAAATATTCATTAATCACGATAGATTTTCCGGGATTTGGTAGATCTGAAAACATGGAAGATTCGAATATGTTCAGAGTTGCTGATATGATTTATAGATTTTTAAAAAATAATAATATCATTAACTTTTCATTAGTTGGACATTCAATGGGAGGTATGCTTGCACAGGTAATTTCTGCAAAATATCCAGAATCAATTACTAAATTAATTCTCTCATGTACTCATACAGGATATAATTTGCCTAACAAATCTCCTTTGAGACAACCTTATTTAGACCGTTTGCAACAAAGAAAAGTAATGAGTGATAAAGAATACGGACTTTTGAGAATTAAAAAAATGTTACCAAAATTAAAAAATCAAAAAATTCTAGAGTTTTTAGCTAAAATTAGCGAAGAAATTACACAACAAAGTATTTTATGTGGTGGAACAGCTATGCAAATACTTAATACTAAAGAAGTTTTAAATAAAATTCATAGTCCTTGTCTTATTCTAACAGGTTCTGACGACGTAGTTGTATCAAAAGAAAAGTCATCTATTTTAATCAGTGAAATTAAACATTCAATTCATAAAGAGATCTCTGGAGTTGGTCATGCTCCGTATTGTGAGGATCAGGAAAAGTTTAATAACTATATAGATACCTTTTTAAACTCATAATGACCGCTTTATCATATCGACCTTTTTTACTTTATTTTATAACAAATTCAATTTCTTTACTTGGCTTGTGGATACAAAAAATAGGCGTAGGTTGGTTAACATGGCAATTAACAGAATCTACATTTTGGACAAGCTTTGTAACTTTAGCTTTAATGGCACCTGCTGGAATTTTAGGACCTTTTTTTGCTGTTTGGGCTGAAAACTGGGATATGAGAAGAGCTAGTATTTTTTTAAAATTATCAATGTTGTTACTTGCAACTACTGTTTGGTATTTGCAATTATTAAATCTTCACACAGTTTATTCACTAGCTATATTGTCAATTTTCCATGGTATTTTGAGTGCAATGTATCATCCAGTTCGATTAGTTTTTGTATCTGTAATAGTTGAAAAAAAATATTTTGGAAGTGCGATAAGTTTAAATTCTGCCTCATTTAATGCATCAAGGGTCATAGGTCCATCTCTTGCAGGTTTTTTTATATTTTTTTTTAATCTTGAAGTTACTTTTTTTGTATCTGCTATTTCCTATTTACCATTATTGCCTATTCTTTGTTTAATTCCTCTAAGGTTAAGAACGATTGAAAATAACAAAAATGAAAAGTTTTTAAAAAATTTAATTGATGGACTTCAAGTAGCATTAAAAACAAAAATTATAATTAATAGTTTAATTATTGTTTTTGTGAATGCATTTTTTGTTAGAGGGATTCTGGAAATTCAACCTACTATTGCAGGTGAAGTTTTACTTGGCAGTAGTACAAGTTTGTCAGTAATTACAGCAACTGCTGGAGTAGGGGCTTTGCTATCTTCTCTTTGGATGAGTTTTACAAAATTTAATCAGAATAATTTGTTCGGAGTTTTATTTCCTATGTTGCTAATTGGCTTTATAAGTTCTTTGTTGATAGGTTTAACTCAGAACTTGATTTTAATTTCAAGCTTTTTTTTAATTATGGGATTTTCCACTACAATGATCGGTATTTCTTCACAAACAATCATCCAGCTTAAAGTAAATGATAAGTATAGAGCAAGAGTACTAACTTGGTGGTCGACAATTTCGTTTGGCTCACTTACGCTTGGCGGAATTATTCTAGGAATTTCAGGAGAATTTTTTCCAATTAGATTTGGTATTATCTCTATGCCGATTCTAGGTTTTATAACTTATAAGTATTTTTTTAGAAATTAACCTGTTTTTTTAGTTTCACGGTGAAAAATATAAATACCTGAAATCGTTATAATTACACCTCCAGCCAATGTATTGACCAATGGTAATACATCCCAAATTAATAAATCAAATAAAATTGCCCATAAAATACCAGTGTAATTAAATGGACTTACTACAGAAGCTTGAGCTTTTTGAAGTGCATAAGTCATCAGAATTTGTGTCAGGAAAGCACAAGTTCCAAGCCCTAAAAATAAAAATAAAATTTTTACACTTGGTTCTTTCCAGAAAAATGGTTGAAAGCAAGATGTACAAATCACACTAATTAACATGAAATAAAAAACTGTTTTTACTGGGTTTTCTGTTGTGCCCAATATTCTCAAAAAAATTATTGTGGTAGACCACATAAAAGTTGCTATGACAGCAATAATGGATGCAATCTTTATATCTGTAGATGGGTCAAGTGCAATTAAAACCCCAAAAAATCCAAAAATAATTGCTGTCCATCTCCTCCATCCAATAATCTCTCTCAAAAAAATAATAGCAAGTATAGAACTAAAAATTGGAACAGCCATAGATATTACTGTTACATCTGCAACTGGAATTCTATGTAGTGAATAAAAAAACAACAGGTTACCAATTAATCCTGATAAAGATCGAAATAAGTGAAGAAAAGGCTTGGTGGTTTTTAAAAAATTAATACCACCAAGTTTATATATCAAAGGTGTTAACAATATTAAAACTATAATACCTCTAGCAAAAGCAATTTGAATGGGATGATAATCTGGGCCAATTATTTTTGCTTGAACACTCATCAAAGTAACACTTAAAACTGCAAGTATCATTGCTACAATAGCTTTGAAATTATTTGGAGAATTTTTAAAATAATCTAAAATTTTCAATGTTTATAATTTCTGCATTTCTGAGAGTTTTTTCGATTGTCTCAAAAAGAAAAAACATAAAAATGCTGATAAAAAAGGATATAATGCTGATAATCTAATTGTGACTACTAAATCATAACCAAGATCCATCGCCGCAGCAAATGGCATTGCACCTATTGATGCCCCAACCACTAGTACCATTTGACCTGTACCTTGAATACTCCCTACATGCAATCTACCAAAATATCTGGGCCAAATGTAGCCAAATAAAGATAAATTAAAAGCGTTGTTTATACCAAAAATAATAGCATAGATAATTGCGAAAGTTGGACTTGTTGCAAAAGTAATAGAGATAAGAGAAGCCGTTGTAACTAATAAAGCCAATCCTATTATGTTTTCTGTTTTAAATTTATCTAACATTTTCCCTACAATTGGAATAAATATTATCATTGTAATCATAGTGGGAATAAATAGGCTAGCAGCACTGCTGCTCGGCATGTTAAAATATTGACTTAAAATTGTAACTTGAAAAAAATGTAAGGCGGTAACTAAAGTTGATATTGAAAAAAAAGAAAATGATAAAATATAAAAACTTTTCTCTTTTAAAGCTTCATTAAGTGTTAATCCAAAAATTTTTGTTTTTTGCTTTTTTTCTAAATTATCATGTTTTTTACCATCTGGTAAAATATTTACGTCTTCAGGTTTATTTATTGCTAAAAATATAAGTGGTGGAAGCATTATAATCCATGTAGAAAAACCTATAATTACCCAAGCTTGTCTCCATCCATAATTAGAAATTAAAAAATCAGAAATCGGAGGATGAAGACCCATTGAAATAGCAAAACCCAAACCCATTAATCCAAGAGCAAATCCTCTTTTTTTATCAAACCATTGGGTAATTATATTAGCTGATCCAAGCATTAACGACCCTTGACCAAAAAACCTTAAGAACCCAAAAGCAATTGCTAACATGAGAAAGTTTGTTGCAGCTCCAAATATCATACAACCGATACCAAGAAGTATTGTAGTGAAAATTAAAACTAGTCTTGGTCCATATTTATCAACTAACTTCCCAATCTTAGGAAGCAAAAATGCAGCAAATAATGTGGCTATCATATAAGCTGTTGTAATTGATGTACTTGAAATTTTTAAATCTTTTGAAATAACAGGAATAAAAGGACTGAAAGTGTGAGATTGGCCAGCACCACTGGCAAAAATACCTAAGCTACCGATGCCAACAATAATCCATCCATAGAAAAGTTTGTCATTTAGTTTTTTAAAAAATTTTTGATTAATTGAATACATAAATTAACAATGAATTAATTTACATGTTAATTAATTCATAGGCAATTTATTTTATTTATTATTTTTTACTTGCTTCTACATACATATTCACTGAGTCTAATAACGTTCTAGAACTATCAAAGCTTTGTCTGGTTTCTCTTGCAATAGGTGTTTTGTTTGCTAACTCCATTATATCCTCGGCTCCTTGATGAAACTTAGGTGTGATATTGATTTCTTTATAAGTATTAGCAATTTCTCTCATTTCAGCTTTCCACCTATCAGCATCAAGAGGTATTTTAGGAACCATTTTTTCCATTGCCTCTAAAATATTTGGTTTGCTATATTTAAGTTCATCAACATATTCTTCGAATAAATTTAATTTTCTTGAGGCAGTGATAACAGCAGCATGAAGAGCAAAAGTCCCTTTTGTGGCACTTGCATATACCATTTTCATGGCGGAAGCTTTTCCTATCTCATGTCCAATATTTTTTACTACAATTCCTTTTCCATCTAAAACTTTTAACTTATCTGCATGTTTACCTGAAACATACAATCTTGTTTTACCATTCTCAATTATAGGATTTAATCCAATTATTCCACCATCTACAAAATTAAAATTTTTAGGTGATAAAAGACGACCTATTTTAATAGAAGTTTTTGGAGATATAGCGTTACAATCTACATATGTGATAACCTTACTAATATTACTTTTTATAATAGCATCATTGACAAACTTAGCTTGAGTTATAGCAAATTCTGGAGGTAGTATTGAAAGTATAATATCAACTTCATTTAGAAGGTTTTGGATATTATCAGTATCTGTAATACCAGATTTTTGTGACAACATTTTCGTTCTTTCAGATCTTTTGCTTAAACAAGTAAAAACCTTAAAGTTATTATCTAATAGGACTTTGCCACAGCCATGACCCATATCACCTGGCATTAAAATACCTATATTTGGCAGTATTTTCATATGAATTTATTTATCCATGGGTCCATTATTTTTTTCCCAATCACCAATACCGCCAGCATTTTTTACATTCTTATATCCCATCTCCTTTAAAGTTTTTCCTGCAAGAGCAGCTTGGCCACCAGCACCACATATAAGAATTATTTCATCGTCTTTATTTAGGTTTGGATTGTAAAGAGCTGTTTCTTCATCGGCTATAAACTCAATCAAACCCCTTGGTATTTTTAAAGCATTTTTAATTGTGCCAGTTTTATCTACTTCAGATGCGTCTCTTACATCTACGAATGTTGCACTGTTAGTGTTGTGTTTATCAATAGCAGAAATTACATCTATTTTTTCTACTACTTCGTTAGCTTCACTTAAATACATTTTTGCTGTTTTCATATAACTCTCCATTAATAAGTTAATAAATCTCACCCATATCAAAAGGTTGAGTGACCCCTAAAGTCATCCAACAATTCTGACATACAGAATTTAGGGTTGCTTTTCCTAAAGACCAAAAAATTTTATATCTTCTATTATTTTTACTATCAAGCAACACTTCTATTCTAGCATTATTTTCATTTTCAAAAAGAACTTTTGTTTTAAAAAATTTCGAATTTAATAATTGATCATATGGTTTGTTTTTGATCATTTTAGAAAAATATTTGAATGGACCAGTATATTTTTTATTTTCAGGATGAGCAAATATCCAACATTGATAAATACCATCATCATTTTCAGAATTAGATTGAAGAGACATAAGTTGAATTTCAACTACATCTGATGAAGAAAATTTATCGTTTGGTAGTATGTCAGCTGACAAGTTTTTAAAAAATGTCATAAAAAGACAAATTGATATGATAATTGGTTTGATTTTGGTCAATTTTAGCACTACTTAAAACTATGATTATAATTACTATATCTAAGACATAATCAATCAAATTTAAAGAGGATACAATAATGAAAACTTTAATCCGTCTATCAACTTTTTTTGCAATACTAATTATCAGTTATTCAAATGCTTTTGCTGCAAGTTCTGATTCATCTTCAAAGAGTAAAATTAAATCAACTGATTATTATCTTGCAAAAGACTTTATTGAACAGGGAAAATACACTAAAGCCATAAAAGTATTAAAAGAATTAGAAAAAGAATCATCCAAAGATGCTGATGTACAAAATTATCTTGGTTTTTCATATAGAAAAATAGGCAACTTAGATTTAGCCGCAGTTCACTATAATAAGGCATTAATATTAGATCCAAAACATAAGGGAGCATTAGAGTATCAAGGCGAAATGTTTCTTACTTTAAACCAAGTTGATAAAGCAAAACAAAACCTAGAGAAATTAGATAAAATATGCTTTCTTGGTTGCAAGGAAATGGATAAATTAGAATTATCTATTAAAATGAAATTAAAAGGTGTAAAAAGTAAATATTAAGGAAATTTATAATGTTACCTTTTGAAAAAATAACTTTAAATGACATCGTTTCAGAAGTTCATGATGGAACACTACTTGGCATACCAGCAGATTATTCTGGCGTACCAATGACTTTTACAAAAGAACTTATAAAAAAAAAAGTTAAAAACTTAAAGTTATACTGTTTACCTTTAACTACGATTCAAGGTGACATGTTGATTGGTTCTGGATGTGTTACAGAAATTGAGGCTGCGGCAGTGAGCCTAGGTGAATTTGGTCAAGCATCAAGATTTCAAGATGCTGTGATTAACCAAAGAATAAAGGTAAAAGACTCGACTTGTCCAGCTTTACATGCACAACTTCAAGCCACAGAAAAGTCTGTTCCATTTATGCCTCTACGGGGAATAATAGGATCTGATTTATTAGAATATAGAGATGATTGGAAAGTTATCAAAAATCCTATGGAATGTTCAGGAAAAGAAGGTGAAGAGATAATTTTATTACCTGCAGTCCAGTTAGATGTTTTAGTTTTTCATGCTACTAAATCTGATATGAATGGGAATATTCAGATAGGAAGAAGAAGAGAATTAGCTACATTAGCACATGCATCAAAAAAAGTTTTTGTAACTGTTGAAGAGATAGTTGACGAAGATTTTTATGAAAACGAAGTTAATGCCGCAGCAACATTACCCGCTCTATATATCGATGGCATAGCAGTATCAAAAAATGGTGCATGGCCATGTGGTTTAACAGGAAAATATAATCCAGATTTAGAAGAGTTGAAAAATTATTCTTTAGCAGCAAAAAATCAAAATACATTTGATTCTTATATGAGGGTTTTTTTAAATTCTGATAATTTAAAAGCTGCTCAGTGAACAAGCTAGACTTAAAGTTTGAAGAATTATTAATTAGTATTTTATGTGATTTATTGTCAAATGATAATCACGTTGCTGTAGGAGCGGCATCTCCAATACCTGGTGCGGCGGCACTTTTAGCCAAAGAAGAACAAAAGATAAAAGGTAAAAAACTAAGAGTTACTATTCTTCACTCACTTCGCTTTAATAATTTTACAGATGGAGCAAGAGAATTATTTGATTGTGCAGCTCAAGGCAGAATAGATACCTTTTTTCTAGGTGGTGTTCAAATAGACGAACAGGCTAATATTAATTTAGTTGGTACTGGTGATTATCCAAACTTAAATAAAAGATTTTCAGGATCTTTTGGTTCGGCATTAATGTATTATGTAGTCCCAAAGGTTATTTTATTTAGGGAAGAGCATTCGAAAAGAACGTTAGTAAAAAAGGTAGATTTTATTTCTGCACCAGGTGTTTCTGACAAAAATTTGTATCGACCAGGAGGTCCTAAATTTTTGCTAACAAACAAAGCTTTATTCAGTTTTAATAAAAGAAAAAAAGTTTTTTGTTTGGAGAAGACAGCTCCAGGTATTAATCAAAATGACATAGAAAAAATAACTGGCTTTAAATATGATTTAAACAACGAAATCAAAAACTTTACATACCCTTCTAGAGAAAGATTAGATATTTTAAGAAAAGTTATTGCTCCAATGGTATCAGAGTTTTATCCAAATTTTGCAAAAAGAATATGGTTTAGGTAATATTTTTTAGCCTCATTTCTCTCCAAGCGATGTATGATGTAGATCCTAAAATTAGAATGCCACCAAGCCATAATGTTATCTCTGGTGTCTCGAAAAATAGTGTATAACCCAATAATGCTGACCAAATTAATCTTAAAAAATCAAACGGGAGTAACATTGCCACTTCTCCTCTAGCTAGAGCACTATTCATTAAAGTTTGTGCTAATGTACCTGCAAAAGATATAAAAAATAAAATTACAATTTGTTCAAAAGTAGGATTGGTCCATACAGGAATAGCAACAAATAAAGTTGCTGGTATAAGTCCTATGCCTGCATATAATGAAATTGTTATAGCATTGTCTGTTTTTGTAAGCTGTTTAATAAAGATTAGACAAATTGACCATAAGAATGCGGAAAAAATTATTAAAAAAGATCCAATTTCAATTGAAATATCAGGTCTTATAACAATCAAAGTTCCAATAAAACCTAGTATTAAAGCTGTTAACCTTCTGATTCTTATTACTTCTTTTAAAAATAAAATAGATAATATAGTAGCAAAAATGGGGACTGTAAATCCTAGTGCAGTAGCTTCAGCTAATGTAGTTATGCTTAATCCGTAAAAAAAGCAAATTAAAGCTACAGAATTAAAGATTATTCTATAAATATGAATTTTAGGTTGTTTCGTAATGAATATTGTATAACCATTATTTACAATTATAGGAGCAAGTACTAGTGCTACAAAAACGTTTCGGAAAAAGGCTATTTCAAAGGGGTGTATTTCCTGAGAGAGATATTTAACCGCACTGTGCATCACTACAAAACAAAAACCTGACACAATCATTAATATTATTGCTAAAATTCCTTTAGGGATTAAAGGCAATTTTTGTTTAATGTTGGAATAAATCCTTGAAAAAAAAATCAATTTAATTAATTTGAAAATAATTTCATTGATTTTGTCTATTTGCAATTAAATTTTCAACAACATTTGGATCTGCAAGAGTTGAAACATCTCCAAGATCACTATATTCGTTAGCTGCAATTTTCCTTAATATTCTTCTCATGATTTTTCCTGATCTTGTTTTTGGTAATTGGGGTGAAAATTGGATTAGATCGGGTGTAGCTATTGGACCGATCTCTTTACGAACCCAGGTCTTTAACTCTTTCAATAACTCTTGACTATCTTCAGTACCAATATTTAAAGTGACATAGGCATATATACCTTGTCCCTTTATATCATGAGGATATCCAACTACTGCTGCTTCAGCAACATTAGTGTGAGAAACCAATGCAGATTCTACTTCTGCTGTTCCCATTCTGTGGCCAGATACATTAATAACATCATCAACCCTTCCCGTAATCCAATAATAACCATCTTCGTCTCTTTTACATCCATCGCCTGAGAAATATCTTCCTGGAAAAGTTTTAAAATAGGTTTCTATGAAACGTTCATGATCACCATAAACGGTTCTCATTTGACCAGGCCAGGACATTTCTATACATAAATTTCCTTCTGTAGCCCCAGAAAGTTCATTATTTTCATTATCCACCAATATAGGTTTTATCCCAAAAAATGGTTTTGTAGCAGAACCGGGTTTTGTTTCCGTAGCACCTGGCAAGGGTGTAATCAAAATTCCACCAGTTTCTGTTTGCCACCAAGTGTCAACTATAGGACATTTTTTTTCTCCTACTACTTCGTTATACCAGTTCCACGCTTCAGGATTAATTGGTTCACCAACTGTACCTAATATTCTTAGGCTTTTTCTACTAGTTAACTTTACGGGCTTATCACCTTCAGCCATTAGAGCTCTTATAGCAGTTGGTGCTGTATAAAAAATATTAACTTTATGTTTATCAACAACTTCCCAAAACCTACTAACTGAGGGGTAATTTGGCACTCCTTCAAACATAAGTGTCGTTGCCCCATTAGAGAGTGGCCCATACACAATATAAGAATGTCCAGTGACCCAACCTACATCTGCAGTACACCAATATATTTCATTTTTTTTATAATCAAAAACATATTCATGTGTCATTGATGCATACACCATATAACCACCTGTAGTATGCAATACGCCTTTGGGCTTACCTGTAGAACCAGAGGTATAGAGAATAAACATTGGATCTTCAGCATTCATTTCTTCTGGTTGACATTCATGTGAGACGTTTGAACTTATTTCATCGTACCAAAAATCTCTTTCTTCATTCCAGTTTACATCCCCACCAGTCCTTTTAACTACTAGACATTTTTTACAACATTTGGCTTTTAAAAGTGCTTCATCAGTATTTTTTTTAAGTGGTATTTTTTTACCACCTCTAATTCCCTCGTCAGCTGTAATTATCAATGATGAGTTACAATCATTTATTCTACCAGCAAGTGCTTCTGGTGAAAAACCTCCAAAAACAACGGAGTGGATAGCGCCAATTCTTGTACAAGCTAACATTGCATAAGCAGCTTCAGGAATCATTGGCATATAAATTGTAATTCTATCACCTTTTTTTACACCAAGTTCTTTTAAAACATTAGAGAATTTTGAGACTTCTCTAAGTAAGTCGCTGTATGTAATAATTTTTTGTTCATTTGGGTTATCACCTTCCCAAATTATTGCTGTTTTATCTCCATTTGATAACGCGTGTCTATCAATACAATTATAACTTGCATTTAATGTTCCATCTTCAAACCATTTGATAAACAAGTTTTCTTTTTCATACGAAAAATTACTTATTTTTGTGTAAGGTTTTATCCAATCAATTCTTTTTCCATTTTTAGACCAAAATTCGTCAGGTTTGTTTATAGACTCCTGATACATTTTTTCATACTGTTCACTGTTAATATGTGCTTGATTAATTAAATCTTGTGACGGTGCATATTTTTCTATCATATAAAATCCATGAAGTTAATCTTTTAAATTACGTATATTGTATAATAATTTAAAACTTGATTCTATTAATAATATTTTCAGCTTCTGTTAAATCATCTAATTCTAAAACTTTTTTTACTATATCATAAGAAAACCCTTTTCTAGCAAGCGTGCCATACCATTTATGTTTTAGTAAATCATTATCTTTTTTGTTAAATTCTTTTTGATAAAATATACCTATTTTTCTTTTTTTTATATAAATTAGGGCAGAACTAAAATCATTTTTATTATTTTCTAATAATGTGTCCAGAGAATTATTAATTATATCATCAGGTATACCTTTTTCTTTCAATTTCACTTTTATCATTCTTTTTGAGGTACCATTGTTAAACATTTTTTCACTTTTCAGATTTGAGTACCTAGTATCATCAATATAATTCATTTTTTTCATTTTTATGAGAATGTCATTTATTATGGTTTCTTTTTCAATTGTTTTAAGGTCTGAATTTATTTTAGAAAATTTTTTTCTTAAAAAATTTGAAAACTGTTTTTCTGAAGTTTCAAATCTACTTAAATATCTTAAACCAATACTTTCAAACTTTTATTCTATTTCAACGTTAATTTTCATTGTAAATTTTTTTTTTATACTCATAAATAAAGTAAATTAATTTTTAAATTATTTAAATTAAATTATGAAGATTAAACCATCAAAGTTAGGTGTTAGAAGAAACATTAATATTGTAAATTGGCTTGGATTATATTCCTTATATATAAAAGAGGTAAGAAGATTTACAAATGTTTTTCTTCAAACTGTTTCTGCTCCAATGGTAACAACTATTTTATTTGTTATAGTTTTTTCCGTAGCTATTGATAGAGGCGCAGGTAAAGAAGGTGTTCCGTATTTAACATTCTTGATACCAGGATTGCTAATGATGAGTGTGTTACAAAATTCTTACGCTAATTCTTCGTCAGCTTTTATGACAGCTAAAGTAACTGGAAATATAGTTGATTTGTTGATGGCTCCTTTAGGACCATTTGAAATTTTTTTAGCTCATAACTTAGCTGGTATAACTAGAGGCGTTTTTGTTTTTTTGGCATCCTATTTATTACTATCGGTAATAGGTATAGCCACTTTACCGAATAGTTTATTTTGGGTATTAATTTTTTTGATTTTAGGAGGGTTTGCTTTATCTTCTATTGGCATCATAGCCGGTATTTGGGCTCAAAAATTTGACCAACTTGCTATAATTTCCAATTTCGTAGTTCAACCTCTAGCATTTCTCTCTGGAACATTTTATTCAATTGATAAATTACCAGAGTATTTAAAATTTCTTGCTTATTGTAATCCATTTTTTTATGTGGTTGATGGTTTTAGGTTTGGCTTCTTAGGAGTTAGCGATGTTAAGCCATACATAAGTTTGTCAATTTTGTTAGTATGTAATTTGATTTTAGGTTATTTTACTTGGTATATTTTAAAAATAGGTTACAGATTAAAAACTTAGTAGTTTAAGAGAAATTTATGTTTGTTAATGAAAGTACTAAAGATGGTATTTTACCCTCTCAATTAATACAAAAATTGATAGACAACAATATTATTTTTAGTAATGAAAAAATCTCCAGTGACTTAATACAACCTGCTTCTTTAGATTTAAGGTTAGGCTTTAAAGGTTGGAGAGTGCCAGCTTCTTTTTTGCCAGGTAAGAACTCAAGTGTAGAAGATAAATTGAAAGAGTTTGCTATGCATGAATTCAGTTTATCTGATGGTATTGTTTTAGAGTGTGGATGTGTTTACATCGTTAAATTATTAGAGGGATTAAAATTACCAAAAAATATTTCTGGATTGGCCAACCCAAAAAGCTCTACTGGAAGATTAGATGTTTTTACAAGATTAATTGTAGACAATAGTCAAGAATTTGAAACGATACCAGAAGGTTATTCTGGGCCTATGTATATAGAGATCTCTCCAAGAACATTTTCTATTGTTGTAAGAACCGGAACAAGGCTTAACCAATTACGTTTTGGGCTAGGTAATTTTTCAATATCTGATCACAAGATGAAAGAATTACAAATGAAATTCGGGCTCGTAAGAAATAATGAACAAAACATTTTATCAGACAAAGTTGAAAACGGATTGCCATTATCTGTTGATCTTACAGGATTTGATGGTTTAGTTGGTTACAAGGCAAAAAAACACTCTATGTTAATAGATTGTGATAAACCTAAAAATTATAAGGCAGATTTTTTCTGGGAAAAAATTAAATCAAGCGATCTAATAACTAGTAATAGTAATTCAACCAGGTCACTTGTTTTAAGTCCAGATGCCTTCTATATTTTGGCAAGTAAAGAATTTGTTTCGGTTCCAGCAAATTTAGCAGCAGAAATGAGACCTTATGATACCAGAGTGGGAGAGTTTAGAGCTCATTATGCGGGTTTTTTTGATCCTGGTTTTGGTCTGTCTGAGCTAAAAGCAGGAAAAACAAAAGCTGTTCTTGAGATTAGATCTCATGATGTTCCTTTTTTAATTGAGGATGGGCAAACTATTTGTCGACTAGTATTTGAGCCAATGGTTGCTGATCCAAAAGAATTGTATGGCCAAACAGACGGTAAAAATAACTATCAATCTCAGGGCTTAAAATTGTCAAAACATTTTATAACTTAAGTTTTTATTTCTTAACTTTAATAATTAAAAATAAATTGTTATTATAAAAGCATTAGTAAAGGATTTTTAAATGGCTTTAAGCCCAGCGATAATGAAAACCTATGGAAGAATTGATATTGCTTTCTCTTATGGAAAAGGAAGTTATTTATTTTCAGAGGATGGAAAAAAGTATTTAGACTATGCAACTGGAATTGCAGTAAATTCTTTTGGTCACTCTCATCCAAGATTAGTTGAAGTGCTCAAAGACCAATCATCAAAGCTCTGGCATGTATCTAATTTATATCGAATACCTGAGCAAGAGAAAGTAGCTCAAAAATTAGTTGATAATTCATGTGCAGACCAGGTGTTTTTCTGTAATTCAGGTGCAGAAGCAACAGAAGGAGCAGTAAAGGTTGCAAGAAAACATGCATGGGCAAAAAACCAGAAGGAAAGGACTGAAATCATATGTGCTACAGGTGCTTTTCATGGAAGAACTTTGGCTATGTTAGCTGCTAATGACAGACCTATGTTTAGAGAGGGCTTTGGCCCAAAAGTGCCAGGATTTTCCCATGTTGAGTGGGGTGACATTAAAAGTTTAGAGTCAAAATTAAATGATAAAGTTGCTGCAATTTTAGTTGAACCTGTACAGGGAGAAGGAGGAGCAAGAAAAGCACCCTCAGGTTATTTAAAAGAAATTGAAAAGTTAGCAAAACGTTATGGCTGCTTATTGATTTCAGATGAAGTTCAAATCGGTATGGGAAGGTCTGGAACTCTTTTTGCATATCAACAAGAGGGGATAGAACCTGATATTATTGCATTAGCAAAAGGGCTAGGAGGAGGATTCCCTGTTGGGGCTGTGATGGCAAAATCTGAAGTAGGAGATTCTATGGTACCAGGAACACATGGTAGTACTTTTGGAGGGAACCCATTAGCCATGAGGTCCGCTGAAGTTGTAATAGATTTATTGCTAGAAAATGGTTTTTTAGAAAATTTACAGCAAAAAATTAAATATCTTGATGATCGTATAGAAAAATTAATAAAAAATTCAACAAAAATATTTGTTAAACGTAAGGGCAAGGGTTTTTTGAGAGGCATAGAATTATCTGAAAAAATACCTGTAGGAGATTTTTCAAATTTAGCCAGAGAAAATGGTTTGTTGTTAGTTGGAGCAGCTGAGAATACTATTAGAATTTTACCCCCTTTAAATACGAGTTTTGATGAGATAGATTTTGCAATAAATGTTTTTGAAAAAATAAGCTCGTCTATTGAGGTTTAAGTTATGCCTCATTTTTTAGATATAAAAGATCTTAAAAAAAATCAACTCAACCGCATTGTTGAAAATGCATTTAATTGGAAATTAAAGAAACCTAAAATGTTTTTAGATAAAAAAAATATCATAATGATTTTTGAAAAACCCTCTCTCAGAACTAGAGTTTCTTTTGAAATTGGTATAAAGCAATTAGGTGGGTCTGTTACAGTTCTTAATTCTAATGAATTTATTCTAGGGCAAAGGGAAAGTGTCTTCGACACTATAAAAGTTTTGGAAAGATATGTAGATATGATTATCATCAGATCTTTTGACCACAATGTTTTAAGAGAAATGTCTAAAATTTCTAATGTTCCAGTTGTTAATGCTCTTACTGATCATAGTCATCCATGCCAGGTAGTATCAGATTTATTGACTATAAAAGAAAAATTTGGAAGTTTAAGTAAAAGGAAAATATCCTGGTTTGGTGATTGTAATAATGTCACTCAAAGCTGGATTGAAGCAGCTGTATTGTTTGATATGGAGTTTTTTATTGCAACTCCTCCGAGTATAAAACCAGAAAACAAAACAATAGAATGGGTAGAAAATAATAAAGGAAAGATTTTTATCACACATGATGTAAATATAGCAGCTGAAAATGCAGATTGTATTATGACAGATACTTGGATTTCAATGGGAGATAAAAAAACAAAATCTATAGACAAATTTCAACCATATCAAGTTAATAAAAAAATTATGTCTATGGCATCAAAAAATGCAATTTTTATGCATTGTTTACCGGCGCATCATGGTTCAGAGGTTACAACAGAAGTTTTAAACAGTAAAATGTCAGTTGTTTTTGATCAAGCTGAGAACAGACTTCATGCGCATAAAGCAATTTTAAATTATTGTAATACTTAATTTTTAAATGTTATAAGAGTCTTACATTGCTTTTAAAAAATCATGTTTTGTCATTTCAAATTAATAAATCGATAAGAGGTTCATTATCAAGATTAAGTTCAGTTGCTTATAACATTATAAAAAACCAAAAAATTCCAAACGAAGTACAAAACAATTTCTCTGAAGGTATTGCGTTAACATCATTATTTGTTACAGGAATGGAAAATGATAACGTTTTTAATATTCACTTAAAAGGAGAAGGTTTAGTTAAGACAATATTTTTTGATATAAATAATCTAGGTTCTTTGAGAGGTTACATTAAAATCGATAAGAAACAAATTAATGATTTAATTGAAACTGACAATTTTTTTCAAAATTCTGTTTTAGCAATAACTACAAAATCAAAAAAAAATTCAACTGGTCATCAAGGAATAATTCCATTTACAAATAACTCTTTAAGAGAATCTATTCAAAGTTATTTT
>QCNS01000029.1 GCA_003210055.1 SAR116 cluster bacterium AG-426-I14 | reverse complement strand
AAAAAAGAAAAATGATACATGGGTATCAAGAGGAGGTTATAAACTTGACAAGGCTATAAAATATTTTTCTTTGTGTTGTGATAATATTAAAGCATTAGACATAGGGTGTGGTTCAGGCGGTTTCTCAGATGTTTTATTGAAACACGGAGCAAAAAAAATTTATTGTGTGGATGTGGGTTATGGACAACTTGATTGGAAAATTCGTACAAATGAAAAAGTTTTAGTATATGAAAAAACCAATGCAAGGTATATAGATGAAAATATTATAAAGGATACTTTAGATTTAATAGTCTGTGATGCCTCTTTTATTTCATTGAAAAAAATTCTACCAGCAAGTTTAAAATTTTTGAAACGTTCTGGTTACCTTATAGCATTAATAAAGCCACAGTTTGAAGTTGGAAGAAACTTAATTGGTAAAGGTGGTATAGTAAAAAATCCAGAACATCATGATCTTGTAGCAAATGATATTAAAAACTGGTTAAATAAGGAAATTAATTTTGAAGTGTGTGGCGTAACAGAAAGTCCAATTTTAGGTTCAAAGGGCAATAAAGAATTCTTGATTTGTGCATTAAAAAAGTGAAACAATTTAGGTTTCTACTTTAGGTTCCCAACTTGTGCTTCATGCATCATCAATTGATCAGCTAAAACAATTGCAATCATAGCTTCTCCAATTGGAACAGCTCTTATACCAACGCATGGATCATGCCTACCTTTGGTTCTGATTTTTACAGCATTATTGTTAATATCTATAGAATTTCTCTCAATTAATATCGAGCTTGTAGGCTTCACAACAAAGCGAACTATTAGTGGTTGACCTGTAGATATACCACCAAGCACACCACCTGAGTGATTGGTCTTGTAAAAGTAATCACCATCCTCATTTGGGAATATTTCATCATTACTTTGACTACCTAACATAGACGAAGATTCAAAGCCTGAACCGATTTCTACTCCTTTAACAGCATTAATAGACATTAATCCATCAGCTATTTGACTATCTAATTTTTTATATATGGGACTTCCAAGTCCTTTAGGTATTTTTTCAGCGATTATTTCAATTATAGCTCCAGCACTGTTACCTTCTTTTCTAATTTTATCTAACCATAGAGACCATTTTTCAGCAGCTTGAGCATCCGCACAAAAAAAAGGATTTTTATCAACTTCTTCCCAATTAAAGTTTTTTCTATTAATCTTATGAGGCCCTATTTGAATAACACTTGCTCTGATTTTAATTTTATTTTTTAGTTTAAAATTTAAAACTTTATTAGCAATTGCTCCTGCTGCAACTCTAACAGCAGTCTCTCTGGCGCTTGACCTACCTCCACCTCTATAATCTCTAATCTTATATTTTTCATAGTAAGTAATGTCTGCGTGACCAGGTCTGAATTTACTAGCAATATCAGAATAATCTTTACTTCTATGATCTTCGTTAAAAATGTTTAATGCAATAGGATGACCTGTGGTTTTGTTTTCAAATACTCCAGAAAGTATTTCAACTTTATCACTTTCTTTTCTTTGACTAACAAATTTAGACTGCCCAGGTTTTCTCTTATCCAAAAATTTTTGAATATCTTTCTCGATCAATGAAATATTTGGTGGTACACCGTCAACCACACATCCAATGGCTTTTCCATGGCTCTCACCAAAGCTAGTAAATCTAAAAATATTACCAAAAGAATTGCTAGCCATTAATTTATTCCTTAAATTATTTATTAATTTTTTCAGGACTCATATCTGGAGCGTCAATTGCTTTCATTCCTACAACATGATATCCACAATCAACATGATGATTTTCTCCTGAAACGCCGCTTGACAAATTTGAAAGAAGATAAACTGCACTTCCTCCAACGTCATCTAATGTTACATTTCTTCTGAGAGGAGAGTTAAATTCATTCCATTTTAGAATATATCTAAAATCACCTATGCCACTTGCAGCAAGAGTTTTAATTGGTCCAGCAGACAAACTATTTACTCTTATATTATTTTCTCCTAAATCTGCAGCTAGATATCTGACAGAAGATTCAAGCGCAGATTTTGCTAATCCCATGACATTATAATGAGGCATCACTTTTTCAGACCCGTAATAAGTTAAAGTAAGCATTGATCCACCTGATTTCATCATTGAAGCAGCTCTTTGAGCTATTGCGGTAAATGAATATACAGAGACGTCCATAGTTTTTTTAAAGTTACTTCTGGATGTGTCAATGTAACTTCCTTTTAATTCCTCTTTATCAGAAAATGCTATTGCATGAACTAAAAAATCAATCTTAGGCCACTTTTGACTTAATTTTTCAAATGTATTATCAATATCTTTATCATTTAAAACGTCACATTCTAGAATAATATCTGAGTCAATAGAATTAGCTAGAGGGGTAACTCTTTTTTTGAGAGCATCGCCTTGGTAAGTAAAAGCAAGTTTTCCTCCTTGTGCAGCAATTGCTTTGGCTATTCCCCAAGCTATTGATTTGTCATTAGCAACTCCCATTACTAAACCACATTTTTTATCCATTAGACCAGACATATGAATTATCTCTCTTATAACAATTTAAAACAATATTGTTTTTATAATAGATAATTTTACATTTTAATAGTTAAAATTATCTTAGAAAGGTATGTTATATTAAACTTTCATCAAAAAATTGAATATGAAATTTGTTTTCTTATTGAAATCGTATCCCCTGGATTATAAGATCTATTGCTTTGCATAGTTATTAAACTTCCATCAATTTCAATTGACAATTTGTAACCATAAATTTGTTCTATAGTTTCAGTATGAACTATTCTTTGAAGTCTACAAATTTCTTTTTCAACAAATGAACCATTGTTTGCTCTTGCAGCTTTATCTTTTCTAACCATTTCAGAACCAATTAATGCGCCTATTGCGGTTGATCCTTGTTTGCCTCCACCTTTACCTAGTTGATTTCCAATTGCTCCACCAATTAATGCCCCAATTAAATTGTCTGCTCCGAACTGTTGATTATTTCCTGTTACAGGCACTTGTTTAATTTCACAAACTTTTTCCCTTTTGGGGACCTGTTTAGTTATAAATTTTTTCAAAACTTCCACTGACTGAACAAAACCGGTGGTTTGAGTATTAATAGTTTTCCCATGTAAACTGAAGGGGAAAACTAATATAGTTAAAACTACTAAAATAATTTTCTTCATCTTTAAAATTTCCTATTTAAAAATTATATGAATATATATAAATAAAGATTATGGCAAAAATTTGTGCATAAGAGGTTTTACAATGGAATTAGATAAATTTTTGGATCCTATTAAATTATTCGAGGTTTGGTTTAATGAAGCAGAAAAAAAAGAATTGAGAGATCCAAATGCTATGCAATTAGCAACTGTTTCAAAAGAAGGGATGCCCTCTGTTAGGACAGTATTATTAAAAGATATAATTGATGGTAGTTTTGTTTTCTACACAAACTATGAAAGTAGAAAATCAGATGAAATTTTTCAAACGGGTAAAGGATCTATTTGCTTCTATTGGAAATCATTAAATAGACAAGTTAGAATGGTTGGTCATATTACTAAAGTTGATAAAGAAATTTCTGACTTGTATTTTTCAAGGCGTTCAAAAGGTAGTAGAGTAGGAGCTTGGGCTTCCATGCAGTCTCGACCACTTGATAGCCGTGAGCAACTAATAAATAGAGTAAAAGAATTTGAAAGTAAATTTGATAGTGATATTCCAAGACCAGAACACTGGGGTGGATTTGCCTTATCACCTATTGAGTTCGAATTTTGGCAAGACGGTGAATTTAGATTACACGATAGGTTTATCCTAAAACCATTGAAAAATTCTAAATTATGGGAAGCTAATAGGTATTATCCATAGTTTTTTTTCTTTCTAAAACACTCATAAAAATAAAGATTATATATAAAATGATAATTAAAAACAAGAATACTCCAAAGGCTATTTGGTAAGAAGCTAGTGAATACCCTGAAGTTTTACCAGGATCTAAAAATTGTAAAATGCTACCAATTGCGTACTGTGAAAAAAATGCTACTAGAAAAGTTATGAGATTTATTGCAGTTGAAACTCTACCTGCATAGTTAAGAGGAAAATGTGCGCTTAGTCCAGCGTAACCCAATGTTCCACAAAATGAAGTTAAGCTAAACATAACCCAAGGCCAAATAGCTTTTGGCATGGCTCCTGCTGTTATTACAGCAAAAGGGATAATTAACAAAAAAATAAAGAATCCCATAACACCTATGGGTGATATTTTAAATTTTCTGACATAATCAGATATTATACCCATCATGACAATTCCTATAGCCATGCATATTGTGAAAATAAACAAAATATTTGCTGTTTCCATTTGATCAAATCTTCCAACATCCATTAACCATGGACCAGCCCATAAACCTTGAATGGACATTGAAGTTCCACCTACAATTGATGCAATTGGACATATTCTCCAAAAGGCATAACTAGAATATATTTCTTTTAGAACCTTTAAAATTTTCACTTTACCAGCTTGTTCATCAGAGATATTTTTTTCTGGAACGACAAAAAAAATCAATAGACTAACTAATATAGTGATTAATGCTAAAGATAAATAAATAACTCTCCAACTCGTAACACTTAATGCTAATTCTAGAGGAGTTGAAGCAACAACTGCACCCATAGCACCAAAACCTAAATATATAGCAATTAATAAGCTTAATTTTTCCTTCGGAAACCAGACTGAAATTGCTTTAAAAGCTCCCATCAAGGCTCCGGAAACGCCTAATCCAATTAAACCTCGACCAACAGTTAATTGGAAAACGTCGTTACCTAATGCAAATGTTGTAGCCCCAATTGACGCAATTACAAATAATACTGTTTGAACCTTTCTTGCCCCATATTTATCTAGTAAAATACCAAGAGGTAATTGGAATAAAGCAAAAGTTAGGAAGTATACTGAAGTTATTAAGCCCAATTGTTCAGCGTTTATGCCGAGATCTTCGTTTAAATAAGGAGCTAATACAGCATTTGTAGATCTATACAAATATGATAAAAAGTAACCAATTGAGAATGGAATAAAAATAAATAATATTTTATAAAATGTAGTTTCGGGATTTTTCATTTTATATTTTGTGTCTATTGTATTAAGTTGAAATTAACATATTTAAATGAGTATACTTTTACATAACTTTTAACAATGAAAATATCATCAAATATCAAAAATATAGTCAGTGATGTCACTGATTGGAGACAACAACTTCATAATAATCCAGAATTAGGATATGAAGAGACATGGACATCTGATTTTATAAGTAAAAAACTAAAATCCTTTGGTATAGAGGTTCATAGAGGACTTGGTGGTACAGGTGTTATTGGTTTATTAAAAGGCAATCAAAGTGGAGGTAATCGTGCTATTGGGCTAAGAGCTGATATGGATGCTCTTCCAATACAAGAAGAAAATGAAATTTCTTATAAATCAAAATTCGATGGGAAAATGCATGCATGTGGTCATGATGGTCATGTGGCTATGTTATTAGGGGCAGCTAAAGTTTTGTCTGAACATCAAAACTTCAATGGAACCGTGTATTTTATTTTTCAACCAGCCGAGGAGGGTGGTGCTGGAGGGTTGTCTATGATTAAAGATGGATTATTTGACAAATTTTCTATGGAAAGTGTTTGGGGATTACATAATTGGCCAGGTTTAGACGTAGGTGAAATTGCTGTTCATAAAGGTTCGGTAATGGCATCTTTTGATAAGTTTAATGTAACAATAAATGGAAAAGGTGGTCACGCTGCTATTCCACAGTCGTCTTCAGATCCTATTTTAGCCACTTCCGCTACTATTCAATCATTACAACAAATAGTTTCAAGGAAACAAAACCCATTAGATTCTGTAGTTGTTTCTGTTACTCAGATTAATTCAGGAACAGGATTTAATATTATTCCTGAAAAATCTGAATTTATTGGTACTATTCGTACTATAAACCCAAATGTAAGAAAACTAGTTCATAAGCAGTTTTTAGAAATTTGTAAAATGACTGCTGCCGCTTACGGTTGTCATGCAGAGGCAGAGATAATTCATGGATATCCTGTCACAGTCAATAACTTGATTGAAAGTGAAAAAGCTATAACTGTAGCCCAAAATGTAGTTGGTAAAAAATTTGTTAAAACTAATCTTGCACCGTCTATGGGAGCTGAAGACTTTGCTTACATGTTAGAAAAAAAATCAGGATGTTACATCTGGCTTGGTGCTGGCGAAGGAATTAGAGATTATATGCTTCATAATTCAAAATATGATTTTAATGATGATATTATTCCCATTGGAATAGCTTATTGGGAAGAACTTGTTAAACAAGAATTGCCTATTCATAGTAGCTTGTAATATATTTGGTATTTAACATGAAAAAAAAAATAATAATTCTTAGTTTTTCTCTAACATTATTAATAGTCATAGTTTTCTCTCTTAAACTATGGTTTAACATGGATTTTATAAATATTAGTACCAATGGTATTGTGGCTATTTCTATTTGTATAATAGTCTCATTATTACTTGGCTTTGGATTGATGGGGTTGGCATTTTTTTCATCTCGTTTCGGTTTTGATGAACAAGTAAATCATGATTTAGAATCTTTATTAGAAAAGCATAAAAAATTATAATTTTACTTTTAAGTATTAAATAGAAATTTGAAAAAATATTTCCATTTGACTATTTTTTATGTATAAATAAAGAACAAAACAAGAACAAAGGAATTTAGATATATGAATAATATACAACGAACAAAAGAATTACTGATTTCAAACGGTCATTACTTACCTTACAATGATATTAAATTATTAAAATTGTCTTCTATTAATAACCAGTCATCAATTAAATTACCATTATATAGTTGTAAAATATCTGCTGGTTTTCCGTCCCCTGCAGATGATCATTTAGAAAAAAGCTTAGATTTAAATAGTTATTTAATAAAACATCCTGCGGCCACTTTTTTTGTTCGTGTTAGTGGAGACTCAATGATAAATGCTGGTATTAACGATAATGATATATTAATAGTTGATAGGAGTTTGAAACCTTCACACGGTAAAATTGTTATAGCAGTTGTGGATGGTCAAATGACGGTGAAAAGATTATACAAACGTTCTGGAAAATTAATTTTGATGCCAGAGAATAAAAACTTTAAGCCCATAGAAATTACAGAAAGCATGAGCATAGAAATATGGGGAGTTGTGGTTACAGCTATTCATTCTCTCTATTAATTAGGTTATTCAATTGTACGCTTTAGTTGATTGTAATAATTTTTATGTATCTTGTGAAAGAGTTTTTAATCCTAGCTTAAGTTATAAACCAATTGTCGTTTTATCGAATAATAATGGTTGTATTATAGCGAGATCTAATGAAGCTAAAGATCTAAATATACCTATGGGTGCGCCATTACATTTATATAAGGAGATTATTAGAAAAAATAATGTAATTGTTTATTCATCAAATTACACACTTTATGGCGATATGTCTTCCCGAGTTATGAATTCATTTAATTATTTTGTTCCAGATGTTGAGGTATATTCCATTGATGAGGCATTTCTTAACTTACAAGGTTTTGATAATAGTATTATTTATCAAAAAATGGTTAATATGAGAAAAAAGGTGTATCAATGGACTGGTATTCCTGTTTCCATAGGATTGGGACCAACTAAAACTTTAGCAAAACTTGCTAACAAAATAGCAAAAAAGTATTCTGATAATGGTGTATATCAAATAACCATTTCAGATCAACTTACTAAAATATTAAATGATTTCAATGTTGAAGATATATGGGGTATTTCTAAAGGGTGTAGTAATAGATTAAAAAAAGTTGGTATATACACAGCTTTACAATTACAACGTGCAAACCCCCGTCATATAAGAAATTGTCTTTCTGTGGTAGGGGAAAGAATAGTATACGAGTTACGAGGTTTTCCTAATTTATCTTTAGAAAAAGATCATGTAAAAAAGTCTATAACTGTATCAAGATCTTTTGAAAATACAGTTGATGATTTACCCAGTCTCAAAAAAGCATTAGCTAATTATATATTCAGAGCTGCTGAAAAACTTCGTTTTCAAAAAGGATTATGTGGTGGATTATGTATTTTTATCAATACCAATAGATATAGAAAAAAAGATCTTCAATATAGCAATAAAGGAATAACGATATTTGATGAACCAACTAATGACACTAGTTTAATGATTAGAAGAGGATTTGAAGTTTTGCAGGGTATATATCGTGTTAAATATAATTATAAAAAAATTGGTGTAACACTAATAAATTTTACAATAAATAACAAAGAATTAAGTTTAAAATTTCCTTCAATGCTTGGAGATAAATTTATACAAGGTAACTTATTTAGTCATAGTTTCACTAACAAAAAAAAATCAAATACACTTATGAAAATACTAGATGATATTAATTATAGAATGGGTACAGGTACAGTTTTTTATGGTTCTCAAGGGATAAAAATAAGTTTGAAAAATAAAAAAATATTAGGTGCACTTGATTATTATAAGTCAAAATCTTTTACAACTAATTGGCAAGAGTTACCTAAAGTGAATTGAAAATATACTTTTTATTTAGAGGGGAGAGGAATACAGCCAAGACCAGACGCCCACAGTTCAGCACAAACAGATCTGGCTTGATTTTCAGCAAGCTCAACAAACCTAACTCGCCAAAGAGATTTTTTTGAGTTTTTATCTGTGACAAAAGGTATTTTTCTAAGAGAAGCTGGAAGATTTCCAAGTTGTTCAGGTGCAGCATTTCTAGCTTTTCTTGCAGCCTTATGTGCATTAAGCTTATTACTAAAAGCTCCTATTTGAATAAACCAGTCTTCATTAACAGAGGACTTTTGATTAACAAAATTATTTTTTAGGGAACTGATAGTTCTTTTTTTGACTATAATTTTTGGTCTATTAGTTGGTAATTCATAAGGTTTTGCTGTTCGAACTAAAGGTTGATTTGCCTTGGTGAGAAAATACTTGTTTAGCAAATGAATCATATGACGATCTCTTTTTCTTGCACTTTTACCACCAAAAACAACGCCTATAATTCTTTGACCGTTTCTTTCAACCGAAGCAACTAAATTAAAACCTGAAGCATTGGTATAACCAGTTTTGATACCATCTGTACCATCATAAGAACCTAGTAAATTATTATGATTACGATACTCAATGTTATTATAAGTAAAAGTTTTTCTTTTAAAAAAATGAAAATACTCGGGAAAATTTTTTCTTATAAGTATAGCAAGTTTAGCCATATCTTTAGCAGTAGATAATTGTCCTTTATTAGGCAAACCTGAAGCATTTCTGAAAACCGTACGCTTCATTCCAATTTTTTTTGCCATTGCTGTCATTTTTTTTGCAAATCTTTTTTCTGTCTTGCCAAGATTTTCAGCTACAGCTGACGCT
This sequence comes from SAR116 cluster bacterium AG-426-I14, assembly GCA_003210055.1. GTDB lineage: Bacteria > Pseudomonadota > Alphaproteobacteria > Puniceispirillales > Marisalimonadaceae > AG-426-I14. The sequence continues at coordinate 13,668 of QCNS01000029.1, read as the reverse complement.
ACGTCATTAGCAGATTTAGTAATGAGTGCTAAAATAGCATTTCTGACAGATATAGAAGAACCTGGCTGAAGACCTAGTTTTGACGGAGGTTTAATTGCAGCATTTTTTGAAACCTTGAATTTAGTTTTCATTGTTATTTTCTTTGACTTTAGAGAATCAAAAATCATATATAATGTCATTATTTTAGTTAGTGATGCTGGATAATTCATTGTATTAGCATTTTTTTGATAATATATCTTGCCGGTATTTTCATTCATAATTATTGATGCATATTTTGCAATAGCGAGATGATTTTGAAAAACAAAAAACATACTTAAAAAAAATAATAAAAGTAATTTTTTTAAATTCAGATTGGTAACGGTTTTGTATAAAAAAAAGTTAACTAATTGCAAGAGCATTTTAAAATAATTAAATTAATTTAAACTGAATATTAATATTCATTTTTAACACAATCAAATTATATTAACAGATTAAAAATAAAAAAATACCTTATATTGATATATATATTTAAATTTATACTAGATTTTGTATTTATTTCTATTTTTCTTGATAGATCAGTTTGTAAATACTAAATATATTGGTATAACTAAATAAATTAATAAATATTTTGAAGTGATTTTTTGATAAATGAGTGATGATAGAAAATTTAATGACGACTTTAACGCTGGTTTAGTAACAGAAAAAAAACCTAAAACAAAAAAACCTTCATTATATAAAGTCTTGATGTTGAATGATGATTATACCCCAATGGAATTTGTTATTGAAGTATTAGAAAAGTATTTTAATAAAAGAAGAGAAGAAGCAACACAAATCATGTTACATGTTCATCAAAAAGGTATAGGGATGTGTGGTATTTATACATATGAAATAGCAGAAACTAAAGCCGTACAAGTTACAAATTATGCTAGAAAATATGAACACCCACTTCAGTTACAGTTGGAAAAGGAATAACTATGTTGTCAAGATCTTTAGAAGAAACACTAAGACGTGCTATGTCTGTAGCAGCTGAAAAAAAACATGAATTTGCAACTCTTGAACATCTATTGTTTTCATTAATTGAAGATCAAGATGCTCTTGAAGTTCTTAAAGCCTGCAGCGTAGATACAAAGTTGCTCAAAGAAGACATAAATAAATACTTGGATGAGGATTTAAAATCCATTGTAAGTTCAAACCAAGATGTTGATACTCAACCAACTTCTGGATTTCAAAGAGTTGTTCAAAGAGCAGTCATACATACCCAATCATCAGGAAGAAATGAAGCTACTGGTGCAAATGTTTTAGTGGCAATGTTTTCAGAAAGAGATTGTTATGCAACTTATCTTCTTCAAAAGCAGGATATGAAAAGATTAGATGCGGTTAGCTTTATGAGTCATGGATTAGTAAAGGATCCAAATTACAAAAATATATCTGAAAATATTAATGAAGATGAACTTGAAAGTGATTCTAAAAAACAAATGGCACTTAAAAAGTTTGCAGTAAATCTGAATGAAAAAGCTGCATCTGGAAAAATTGATCCAGTAATTGGAAGACAGTCAGAATTAAATAGAACAATTCAGGTGTTGTGTAGAAGGACTAAAAACAATCCTTTACTAGTTGGAGACCCTGGTGTTGGGAAAACAGCTATAGCAGAAGGCCTTGCAGATAAAATAGTAAAAGGAGAGGTTCCAGAAATTTTGCTTAAATCAGAAATTTATTCACTTGATATGGGAGCTCTTTTAGCAGGTACTAGATATAGAGGTGATTTTGAAGAGAGACTTAAAGCAGTCATGAAAGAAATAGAAAAAAATGAAAATGCTATTTTATTCATTGATGAAATTCATACTGTAATAGGTGCAGGAGCCACTAGTGGAGGAGCTATGGATGCTTCTAATCTATTAAAACCAGTTCTTCAAAACGGAGGTTTAAAGTGTATAGGCTCAACAACTTATAAAGAATATAGGGGTTATTTTGATAAAGATAGGGCTCTTGTGCGAAGATTTCAAAAAATAGATGTTAAAGAACCATCAGTTGATGACTCAATAAAAATTTTGATGGGATTGAAGGGAAGATATGAAGAACATCATAAAATAAAGTTTACTAATGAAGCTATTAAAATAGCAGTTGAGCTATCAAGTAGATATATTAATGATAGAAAGTTGCCAGATAAAGCTATAGATGTAATTGATGAAACTGCTGCGGCACAAATGTTAAAACCTAAAACAAAAAGAAAAAAATCAATTGGTAAAATTGAAATTGAAGAAACGGTTGCTTTAATAGCTAGAATTCCAGCTAGAAATGTGTCTAAAGACGATAAAAAAGCGCTTTCAAATCTAGAAAATGATCTCAAAAGAATGGTTTATGGTCAAAATAAAGCAATATCCGCTTTAGTTTCAAACATTAAGCTTTCAAGAGCGGGTTTGAGAGAAGGTGAAAAACCTATAGGTTGTTACCTTTTTTCGGGTCCAACAGGAGTTGGCAAAACAGAAGTTGCAAGGCAATTATCTGAATCTTATGGAATAAAGTTAATAAGGTTTGATATGTCAGAGTATATGGAAAGACATACTGTTTCAAGATTAATTGGCGCACCTCCAGGCTATGTTGGTTTTGATCAAGGTGGAATTTTAACCGATGCAGTTGATCAAAATCCGCATTCAGTTTTGCTATTAGATGAGATAGAAAAAGCACATCCTGATTTATTTAATTTATTATTACAAGTCATGGATCATGGTAAATTAACTGATAATAATGGAAAATCTATAGATTTTAGAAATGTTATTTTGATTATGACCACGAATGCAGGTGCAAGCGAGTTATCAAAATCTGCTATAGGTTTTTTAAATGATACAAAAGTAGGAGCAGATACAGAGGCTGTAGAAAAACTTTTTAGCCCAGAATTCAGGAATAGGTTGGATTCTATTATTCCTTTTGATTACTTATCCATAGATGTCATAAGAATGGTTGTAGATAAATTTATCATGCAACTAGAAGTCCAACTTTCTGATAAGGGAGTATCCATCGTTTTAAGTGATAATGCTCGCGATTGGCTTGCTAAAGAAGGGTATGACAAAATCTATGGTGCAAGACCATTGGGTAGGTTGATACAAGAAAATATTAAAAAAGATTTAGCTGAGGAGCTTTTGTTTGGTTCTTTAAAAGATGGTGGCACAGCTTTCATTGATTTGGTTAAAAATAAATTGAAAATTAAGATAGAGTCTAATAACAAAAATAATGAAAATAAGAAAGCTCAAACTGTTAAAACGTCTAGTTAGTATTTTTGACAAGTTTACTTGAATATCAATAAAACTTATTTTTATCAAAAAAATATTTGCAAAAAACTTACTAATAACAATTTGAAAATTAACTGTTTAAATCAGAATTTTTAATCTTTATTGTTAAATGGGTTTTGTTCAATGTTTATGTAATCAATTTGTTTTGAAATTTCACTTGTCTCATAATTAACAAATTTTTCAACGGCAATTTTAAATGATAAATTAGGAATAAAGTGATAGCTAAAAGTGGGTTTTGCAAGATAACCTCTTTTAATTTTATGAGGTCCTTGAGCCCCTGCTTCAACCAATTTGATTTTATTCTCAATGGCAAATTCAATTGCTTGATAATAGCAAAGTTCAAAATGTAAAAAAGGAATATCTACAATTGTTCCCCAATTTCTTCCAAACAATCTATCTTTGCTGATAAAATTTAATGCAGCCGCAATAACTTCATTATCTTTTTTAGCCAAAATCAATAAAATTTTTGAAGAAATTTTTTTAGAAATCAAATCAAAAAAAGTTCTATTTAGATAAATGCCACCCCATTTTTTATTTACAGTATTTAAATAAAACGTATAGAAACTATCCCAAATTGAACTAGTTATTTCATCACCCACTAACCTAATTATGGAAATATCAGATTCTTTAAAAGTTCTTCTTTCTTTTTTTATCATTTTTCTTTTTTGGCTTTTTAATTCATCTAAAAAATCATCAAAATCTTTATAATTTTTATTTTCCCAATGAAACTGAATACCTTTTCTCTCTAACCATCCTCGTTTTTTAAGAATTTCATTACAATCATCAGCCAAAAAATTGATATGAGAACTACTTAATTTATTTTTTGTTACTATACTCTCAATTGATCTACAAATTACATCTATTACTTGTTTTTTTTGTTCAAATTCATAAAGGAATCTTGGTCCATTTACAGGTGTAAATGGTATTGCTGAAATTAACTTAGGGTAATAATATCCAACAGACCTCTCATATGCATCAGCCCAACTATGGTCAAAGACATATTCACCATATGAATGACTTTTAAGGTAATTTGGTAAAGCACCTATGACATCTTCTTTACCATTTTTTACAATTATATGTTTTGGTTGCCATCCTGTTTCTATTGATACAGATTTTGACTCTTCTAGAGAATATAAAAATTCGTGACTAGTAAACGGATAATCATTTGCATTAATATTATTCCATTGTTTCTCATTAATTTCCGAAATATTCGAAATAACTTCTATTTTCATTTTAATGAAAAATTATAATTATTTTGAAATTTCGAAGATACCTTCAACTTCCACAGGAACGTTCCTAGGAAGAGAAGAGACACCTACAGCAAACCTAGAGTGCTTTCCTTTTTCACCAAAAACTTTTACCATTATATCTGATGCACCATTTATAATTTTTGGTTGATCTCCAAAGTTTTTTGAAGAAGCTACAAATCCCCCTAGTTTAACAACTCTAGTAACCCTATTTAAATCATTACTGCAAGCATGTTTTAATTGACTTAGTAGAGCTAAAGCGCATAACTCTGCCATTTTAATCCCATCTTCAACACTAACTGTGTCACCTACTATTCCAGTTATGGGTAAAGTACCATTTTTAAATGGAAGTTGTCCTGAAATAAAAACTAAATTTCCTACTATTGTATATGGAATATAATTTGCAGCTGGTGTACTAGGATTTTCAAGCTCTATCCCATATTTTGTTAAATTTTCTTCGACGTTATAAGACATTTAAATCCCCTCTATTAAGAACAACCAGAGGTAGCACCACAAGTGTTACATTTCATGCATGTTCCATTCCTTACAAGCGTAAAATTACCACATTCACTGCATGCTTCACCTTCATAACCTTTAATTTTTGCCTCAATTTCTTTTGAAATTTTTGAATTATTTTTTACTATTACATTTTCATCATAATCTTGATAACTTTGTTCAGTTAAATTACTTTCAGAACTTTCAGTATTCAATGAACCTTTTGTTTGTAAGATAGAAATATTACTATTTGTTCCACCTCCTGAAACTACTTTTAATTCTCGTCTAACAAATCCTCTACTTGCTACTCGCTCTGTATTTTCATCTCCTCTCGGACCAACACCAGTAGGGCTTGTATCAATATTATTAAGTTCTACATGACCTAGATCATGTCTATCTAAATAAGAAATAGCTAATTCTCTAAAAATATAATCTAAAATAGAAGTAGACATTTTTATTGTATCATTCCCTGTAACAATTCCTTGGGGTTCAAACCTGGTGAAAGTGAAAGCTTCAACAAACTCTTCTAATGGAACACCATATTGAAGTCCAATTGACACTGCAATGGCAAAGTTATTCATTAAAGAGCGGAAAGCTGCTCCTTCTTTATGCATATCAATAAAAATTTCTCCGATTTTACCACTTTCATATTCCCCAGTTCTTAAGTAAACTTTATGGCCTCCAACAATTGCTTTTTGAGTATAGCCTTTTCTTCTATGTGGTAACTTTTCTCTTTCAGCTCGAATTACTCTTTCAACTATTTTTTCAACTACTTTCGTTGTTTTTTCTGTAATATCTAATTCATTTTCTAAATCTTCATCATCTAATAAACTAGAATTTAGAGGTTGACTTAATTTTGAACCATCCCTATATAAAGCGTTCGCTTTTAAACAAAGTTTCCAGGATAAAATATAAGCTTTACTACAATCTTCAACCGAAGACTCATTAGGCATATTTATTGTTTTTGAAATTGCACCGGAAATAAATGGTTGTGCAGCTGCCATCATTCTAATATGACTTTCAACTGACAAAAATCTTTTTCCAATTCTTCCACAAACGTTAGCACAGTCAAATACAGCTAAATGTTCTTCCTTAATATGTGGAGCTCCCTCTAATGTCATAGAACCACATACATGCATATTTGCTGCATCAATTTCATCTTTAGAAAAACCCAAATAATCAAGCATATCAAAAGAAAAGTCATTTAATTTTTCTTCGCTTATTTTTAAAACTTTGGTACAAAAATCTTTTCCTAGAGTAAACTGATTAAAAACAAACTTTATATCAAAAGCACTCTCTAATGAGTCTTCAATCATCTTTATTTGTTTTTCTTGAAATCCCTTATCCATAAGTGCATTGTGGCTAATTGACTGACAATTTTTAAGGCTTCCTGAACCAACGACATATTTTTGAATATCATCAATTTGGTTATCTTTATAACCCAAATGTTTAAGGGCCTGTGGAACTACATGATTAATAATCTTAAAATAACCACCTCCAGCTAGTTTTTTAAATTTAACCATTGCAAAATCAGGTTCTACACCTGTTGTATCACAGTCCATTACAAGACCGATAGTACCAGTAGGTGCAATTACGGTAGTCTGTGCATTTCTAAAACCATATTTTTTACCTAATTCAAGAGCTTTTTCCCATGATTTTACAGCTGATACAGAAAGATTTTTTTCAGGGCAAATGTTTTTATCAAAAGGCACAGGATTTATTGATAAGTTCTCATAGTTATCTTTTTTACCTTCAGCTGCCCTTTTATGATTTCTTATAACCCTTAACATTGATTTAGAGTTTAATTTATACTTTGAAAAAGGTCCAAGTTCTTTTGCAATTTCTGCTGAAGTAGCATATGCTATTCCAGTCATAATGGCTGTGATAGCCGCACAAACTGCTCTACCTTGTTCGCTATCATAAGGTATGCCCCAAGACATTAATAAACCACCAATATTAGCATAACCCAAACCTAAGGTTCTATAATCAAAAGATTTTTGTGCAATTTCTTTAGATGGGAACTGAGCCATCATAACTGATATTTCAAGGGTTAAAGTCCAGAGCTTACAAGCATACTCAAACCCTTCTACATTGAACATATTATTTTGTTTTTTAAATTGCATTAAATTTAAAGATGCTAAATTACACGCTGTGTCATCTATAAACATGTATTCAGAACAAGGATTAGATGCATTTATTCTTTCTTCAGCCGGGCAAGTATGCCACTCATTAATTGTGGTGTCGTATTGTAATCCAGGATCAGCGCAAGACCAAGCTGCCTCAGTTATTTTGTCCCAAAGATGATTTGCTTTCAAAGTTTTATAAACTTTATTATCAGTTCTTCTGATAAGATTCCAATCTTCAGAGTTTTCAACCTTTTTTAGAAAATCATTTGTAACACGAATAGAATTATTGGAGTTCTGACCAGAAACTGTTAAGTATGCTTCGCTATCCCAATCAGTATCAAATGTTTTAAATTCAATTTCTTTGAATCCTTGACTTGCAAACTGAATAACTCTCTGTATGTAGTTTTCAGGTATCATTACTGCCCTAGCATCCAATATTGCTTTTTTTAATTCTAAATTTATTTTTGAATTTAATCTTTCTTCATCATCAAAATTATTTGAGTTGCAAGCTAGCATTACAGCTTTTAGGTGTTTTGCTGTAGACTTAGAACCAGCTACTAATGCTGCAACTTTTTGTTCTTCAACAACTTTCCAATCAATAAATTCTTCTATATCGGGATGGTCAACGTCAACTGTCACCATTTTAGCAGCCCTTCTGGTGGTTCCTCCAGATTTAATCGCCCCAGCCGCTCTATCGCCAATTTTTAAAAAACTCATCATTCCAGACGATTTGCCACCGCCCGAGAGTTCTTCATTATTACCTCTAAGATTTGAAAAATTTGTTCCTGTACCAGATCCATACTTGAAAAGTCTTGCTTCCCTTACCCATAAATCCATTATTCCGCCATCATTTACTAAGTCATCTTTAATAGATTGTATAAAACAAGCATGAGGTTGAGGATGAATATAAGATGATGACGATTTTACTAATTTCTCAGTTTTAAAATCAACATAGTAATGGCCTTGGCTAGGACCATCAATTCCATAAGCCCAATACAATCCAGTATTAAACCATTGAGGTGAATTAGGTGCCCCCATTTGTGTTGCTAGCATATATCTCATTTCATCAAAATATATTTTTGCATCTTGTTCTGAGGAGAAATAATTACCTTTCCATCCCCAATATGTCCAAGTTCCTGCCAATCTGTCAAAAACTTGTTTAGCTGATGTTTCAGCTGTGTATCTCTTACTCTTATCAAGAGACTTAGACTTTTCTTTATCTTCTTCAGAACGCCATAGCCATGATGGCAAACCTTCTTCTCTAACTTTCTTTAAAAATTTTGGGACACCAGCTTTCCTAAAATATTTTTGTGCAATAACATCTGCAGCTACTTGTGAATAATTTGACGGTACTTCAATACTAGGTGCACTAAAAACTATTGTTCCGTCTGGATTTTTTATTTCACTTGAAGTTGATTTGAACTTAATACCATCATAATCACTGGCTCCATCCGATGTGAAAAATCTCTCAAACTTCATTTTTAAACTCCTATCCTATAAAATAATTACTTATCAATCCAGACTCATAACAATTACCAGTTAAAAATTGTCTTTCAACTAGTAAAACAACTACATGTTGTTATGATGATTGATTAAGATACATTATTTAGTGTACTGGAGTAAAGCATTTAAATTATTTTTTTTAAAAAAATTATTTTTTTTTAATTTCTCTATCAATAAAGTGAACAAAAACTAGATTAAACTTGTATAATAGCGCCAAGTAATTATAAAATTCTAGATATAATTAATAACAAGTATTAATACTAGCTATATGAAGTTTCTAAACGACTTAACAATAATGTTATTTTCTCGCAAAATAGGCGAGGATCAATATGGTAATAAATATTATGAAGACACTAAAACATATGACGGTAAAAGAAAGAAAAGATATGTTAGATATAACGGAATAGTTGAAGCCTCAAAAATACCTCCAGTTTGGCATGCATGGCTTCATCAAGTCGAAAAAAAACCCCCCAAAAAAAATAGAAAACAATATGATTGGCAAAAAAAACATCTCCCTAACTTGACAGGTACTGTTTTTGCATCAAAGCCAAAAGGGAGTTTGTCTAAACTAGGAAAAAGAGAAACCACTCATGCAGACTATGAATCATGGAAACCAAAATAATTAAGGTAATTTAATGAAGTATAATTTTATTGAAACAATAATGGGAGCAATAGTTTTAATTGTAGCAGTTTCTTTTGTAGTTTTTGGTATTAATACTGCTAAAATTAATACTAAAGATGAAATTATAATTGATGCATTATTTGAAAATGTAGCAGGTTTGAATATTGGTGATAATGTGAAAGTTTCTGGAATAAATGTAGGTAAAATAATAGACTTAAAATTAGTTAGGGAAACTAATGAAGCTCAAGTTTTGATGAGTTTAGAAAAAAATATTAATTTACCTGAAGATACGAGTGCAAGAATTACTTCCTCAAACCTTTTAGGAGGTAGTTACGTTGAAATAATTCCTGGTGTATCTGAAAAAATTTTAAAAGATAACGAAACAATATATGACACAACTTCTTCAGTAAGTTTTACAGATCTTTTAGGTAAAATGATTTTTTCAAATAATAACTAATGAAATTAATCAATTTAATAATCTATTTATCTTTTATGATTTTATTTACTAGTCAATCTTATGGAAAATGGGTTGACGGAAATTTTGCTTTAATTCAAGGATTAGATAAAATAACAGCTAGAATTAAAACATTAAAGATTAATGTTGGTGAAAGAAAAAGTTTTGGTATTTTGAATATATTAATAAAAAGATGTGTTTTCTCTAAACCAACAGAAACACCTGAGTCGATTGCATATTTATCTGTTTATGAAAAAAAGGAAAAGCAATCGAATTTGGATAAAACAAATTATGTTTTTGAGGGTTGGATGTTTGCTTCCAGTCCAGCATTAAATGCATTGGAACACCCTGTTTATGATCTATCACTTATTTCGTGTAAAAAGTCGAGAACAACTTTAAAAGGGTCTTTGTCTAAATAAGAAAAGTTTTTTTTTTCAACGCTTAATTTTTTAATTTTGTCTTTAAAAACATTTTTTGGAATTTCAAAAACGCCAAACTGTTTTAAATGATTATTTACAAACTGAACATCTAAAATTTTGTAATCAAGATACCATAATCTAGCAATTAGTGTGATTAAAGCAAATTTACTTGCATTTGAAACTTTACTAAACATAGACTCTGCAAAAAAACAACTTCCTATAGCCACTCCATAAATTCCACCAACTAACTTGTCATTATTCCAGCATTCAATTGAGTGTGCATAGCCTTTTTGGTGTAATTCACAAAATTTTTTTTCTATTGATTTATTAATCCAAGATTCTTTTCTATTTACTGTTGCGCAATTAAAAATCACTTCTTTGAATGATTTATTTATTGAAATATCAAATGGCATTTTTTTACATAATCTAATTATTGATTTAGAATATTTGAAATTACCAATTGGCAATACTGCTCTTTTATTTGGATCAACAAAATATAATTGCTTACTCGATCTATTGTCGGCCATTAAAAATATTCCTAATTTATAAAATTGTATGATAACTTCCGATGATAATTGATCAGAGAAATTGTTTATTTTATCCATTATTGATTTTTTAAAAAAATATTTTCAAGCCATTTAATATCAAAATTAGCTGTATTCATATCTTCAGTATCTAGAATTTTTTTGTGGAGATCTAAAGTTGTAGGTATGGGTTCTATAATCATTTCTTTTAACGCTTGTTTTAATCTCCTAATACAATGTTGTCTATCATCACCATAAACAATCAACTTTGCTATTAAACTGTCATAGTAAGGTGGTATTTGATAGCCAGAGTATATACCTGAATCAATTCTAACTCCTAGACCTCCTGGAAGATGGAATTGTGAAATAATTCCGGGAGATGGAACAAAAGTCAAGGGATCTTCTGCATTAATTCTACATTCTATTGAATGACCGGAAAATATAACTTCTTCCTGTTTAAATGAAAGCTGTTTACCAGAAGAAATCATTATTTGTTCTCTAACTATGTCTAAACCAGTAATTGCTTCAGTGATTGGATGTTCAACTTGTAATCTTGTATTCATTTCTATGAAATAAAATTTTTCATCTTGATATAGAAACTCAATGGTACCAAGATTTTCATATTTCATTTTTTTTGCTGCTGAAACAGCTAAATTTCCTATTTTTTCTTTTTGTTTGATAGATAAAGCTGGTGATGGAGCTTCTTCTATTATTTTTTGATGATTTCTCTGAATAGAACATTCTCTTTCTCCTAAATGAACAACATTTCCATATCTATCTCCTACAATTTGAACTTCTATATGTCTTGGATTAGACAAGTATTTTTCTATGTATACTTCATCATTGCCAAATGCTGCTCTAGATTCGTTCTTTGCTGATGAGAAAGAGTTTTCTAAATCTTTTTGATTGTCTACAACTTTCATTCCTTTACCGCCACCTCCAGCTGATGCTTTAATCAAAATTGGATAACCAATTTTATCAGCTTCAAATCTAGCTTCATCCAATGATGAAACAATACCTTTTGAACCCGGAACTAGAGGTAAACCTAGTTTATCAGCCATGATTTTTGCTTGAATTTTATCGCCCATAATTTTCAGGTGCTCGATTTTTGGACCAATAAAAGTTATATTATGAGCTTCTACAATCTCTGCAAAGTTTGCATTTTCAGATAGAAAACCAACACCAGGGTGGATTGCATCAGCTCCAACCAACTGAGCTGCAGTGATAATAGAAGGAATGTTCAAATATGATTTTGATGAATGGGGTGGTCCGATACAAACACTTTCATCGGCTAATCTGACATGCATTGCATCTGAGTCAGCTGTTGAATGAATTGCTACAGTTTTAATTTCAAGCTCTTTACAAGACCTTAATATTCTAAGGGCTATATCTCCTCTATTGGCAATTAAAACTTTAGAAAACATTTTATTCAATAATTACTAATAATTGATCAAATTCAACGGGTTGACCATCTTCAAAACCAATGAAGACTACTTTCCCTTTTTTTTCTGCATTAATAGTATTCATTACTTTCATTGCTTCAATTATTACTAGTGGTTGACCCTTAGTAACTTGATCACCAATTTTAATGAAAGGGCTTTTACCTGGTTCTGGTGATGAATAAGCTGTTCCTACCATAGGTGATTTTATAGAACCTGGGTGATCTGATGTATATTCAATCTTTTCTGAGTTATTATTATTTTTTTTATTTAAGAGTTTATCGTCATCCTCAAATTGTTCTTTTTCAATCTTAATGTTATTGGTTTCATACTTATTTATTTTTAATTGTAAATCTGAAACTTTATAATCTAATGATGATATTTTCTCTTTTGTCATTAAATCCGATAGTTCTCTTATTAACTTAAAATTTTTGTTATGATTATCCTTCATTTTCTACCTTTATCTAATTTTTAAGTTTCTCTACAATAGCATCGATAGCTAATTCATAAGATTGGAAACCAAACCCAGCAATTATTCCATAAGCAATATTGGATATGAAAGATTTATGTCTAAACTCTTCCCTAGCATGAATATTTGTTATATGTATTTCAATTATTGGGCCTTTGAATATTGTCAATGCATCCATTATTGCAATTGATGTATGAGTAAAAGCTGCTGCATTAATTAATATTGCATCTCCTTTCTTGTGTGCTTCATGAATTTTATCAATAATATCTTTTTCACTATTTGATTGAAAGAAGTCTAATTGCAATTTATGTTTTGTTATTTTTTTTTCACAAAGATCTTTTAAATCCTCTAGTGTATCACTTCCATATTTTGATGTTTCTCTCTCACCAAGTTTGTTTAAATTTGGTCCATTTATTATATAAATTAATTTGCTCAAATCCTAACTCCATTTTAAAGAATATAATTAATTACAATATATGTCATTTTTTTAAATTAATTCTCTCAAGTTTTATCGCTTCAATAAGATCAGACTTTTTTAATGCTCCCGGATAAATTGTATTCCCAATGATAAATGCAGGTGTACCTCTTAATTTCAGTTTTTGTGCAATTTTTCTATTTTTATTTATTATTGATCTTAATCTATCATTAGATAGATCATCTTTAAACATATTTAAATTTAGATTCAGTTTTTTAGCGATATTTAATATTGTGTCTCGACTCAAATTTCCGGAATGTTGCATTAATTCAATATGATAATCTATATATTTATTTTGCTTATGCGATGCTAGGGCCGCCAGTGAAGCATCAAAAGATGACTTGGACAAAATGGGGAGTTCAACAAAAACAACAGAAAGATTTTTATCTTTTTCATAAATCTCAAAAAGGATATTCATCATTGTTTTGCAATAACCACAATTATAGTCAAAAAATTCATATATTGTTAAATTATTATCTTTATGGTGAATTTCAGGATTTGAAACTTTTTTTAATTCTTTTAATATATTTAAAAACTTTTTTTTTGCTTCTGACTCTTTATAATTTAAAATTGATTTTTCCAAAAGATTAGGATGATTTATTATAAACTCTCTAATGATATCATTAATC
>QCNS01000028.1 GCA_003210055.1 SAR116 cluster bacterium AG-426-I14 | reverse complement strand
TATGATAAGTTCTCTCATAAAGAATATGAAACAATTCCCGAAATAATATTTGCTTTTAACGAATATAAAAATGCCAAAAATAATAAAATTAGTCATTGTCAAATGAATGAATCTATAGTTGGTTCATTGGATTTACGGTATGGTAAAAAATTAATTCCAGTTATTGAGAGAGGTCTCGAATTAAGTGATGGAAAATTAAAAGGTATAAGAATGCTTCTAGCTGCTCATCCAGATAAAAGTATAAGTTCAGGGGCAGTAAAATCTGACTTAGGAATAATGATGGATCCAAAGTTCTTAGACGGTGCAAAGATATTACAAAAATTCAATTTGTCCCTAGATTTCTGGATACATCATACGCAATTGAATGAAATGGAATATATCGCTAGGTCTATTCCTGATCTTTCAATTATATTAAATCACATTGGTGGTCCTATACATTTGGGACCATATGAAGGTAAGCCCGCCCTTACTCATAGGGAATGGAGGCATTCAATGATGAGATTGGCTTTATGTCCAAATATTTCCGTAAAATTAGGAGGTTTAGGTATGGCTGTCAATGGTTCAAAATTTTTTAAACATGATAAACCACCTTCATCAAAACAGCTATGCGAAAGCTGGAAACCGTGGATATATGAAACACTTGATTTATTTGGTTTTGATAGATGTATGTTTGAAAGTAATTTTCCAGTTGATAAGGGAAGTTGTAGTTATGGAAACTTATGGAATGCATTTAAAAAAATTACTAAATCAATGAGTGTTGACGAAAAAAATAAACTTTTTTATAAAAATGCTGAAAAAATTTATAAAATATATTTAAATTGAATAATATGAAATTATCAATATTAGATCAGTCAGTTTCAGTTAAAGACAAATCTCAAGATCAAACAATAAATGATACCTTAAGTCTAAGTGAAATGGCTGAAAAAATGGGGTATCATAGATTTTGGGTCTCAGAACATCACAACCATCCAACAATAATTGGAACTGCTCCAGAAGTTCTAATGGCTGCTATTGCAGTTAAAACTCAAAAAATTAGAATAGGAAGTGCTGGAATTATGTTACCTCATTACTCATCTTTTAAAGTTGCTGAACAATTTAGAGTTCTAAATGCATTAGCGCCCAACCGCATTGACCTTGGGTTAGGCAGGGCTCCTGGCTCTGATGGCAGGACAGCCCTTGCCCTTAACCCTAATAATAGAGAAAATAGTGAACATTTCCCGTCACATGTAAGAGATTTAATTTCATGGGTAAAAAACAAAGATTTAATTGAGGGTCATCCTTTTGGAAGACTTAATGCTCAACCATGCTCAAATTCATCTCCAGAGGTATGGATGTTAGGCACATCTAATTATGGAGCTCAACTTGCAGCCTATCTTGGTATTCCATATTGTTACGCTCATTTCATAACAGATGGTAACGGAATGAAAGAATCTTTAGAAATTTATCAAAATGAATTTAGGCCTAGTGATAATTTAAAAAAGCCAAAAGTAAATATTTGTGTTTGGGGATTAATGTCTGAAAGTAATGAAAAAGCTAAGTATTTATTTTCTTCAAGAGCATTTTGGAAAATAAAAAGAAACTTTGGACAACTTGACTCTTTAAGTTCTCCAGATGAGTCACTATTTCATATTAATGAAAATGGATGGAAAGAAGAATATGATAAAATGTATGAAAACTCATTGGTTGGTGATATGAAAAGTATTAAAAATAAAATTTTTAATTTAATTGATGATTTTAATACCAATGAATTGACTATTCTTACATGGTGTTTTGATGAAAATGAAAGAGTAAAATCCTACAAATATTTTTCTGAAACTTTCGTCTAATCAAGAAATTATATGGAGTAAGATTTGAGTTTTTCTAGATTGATAAAATGTTTTAATAAATTATTGATAATTTTTTTTTCGATAATCATTTTGAATGGATGTTCGAGTAATGATATGAAGAGTTTTGAAAAAAATAAACCAATTCTGAATTTATTTACCTTTTTTGAAGGCCAAACAATTGCATATGGTATATTTGAAGATAGATTTGGTAATCTAAGAAGACAATTTAGAGTAAATATAATAGGAACTATTAAGAATGATACTTTGATTTTAGATGAAAAGTTCCTTTACGCTGATGGCGAAAAGGCTTCAAGGATTTGGAAAATAAAAAAAGAAGTTTCGAGTAATAACTTAATTAAATATTCTGGTTCAGCTAAAGATATTGAAGGTTCGGCGACCGGAACTGCTTCAGGCAACGCTCTTAATTGGTCCTATGATATATATCTTAATATGAAAGGTAATAATCTAAAAGTTAAATTTAATGATTGGATCTATCAACAAGACGAAAATGTTGCTATTAACAGAGCATATGTAAGTAAATTTGGAATAGAAATTGGGTCTGTTACTTTAGTTTTTTTACGAGGTAAAGCTGCAAATACCATAGGTCCTCTTAACCTAAGCAAATGGTAAAAACTTTTTCAAAATTACTTTATTTTTTTGCGTTGTTTTCATTTGTGGAAGCATATGCAGAAGATAATAAACCTATATTAAATCAAGGAAATAAAAATATAATAAGCAAATATTTTGATGAAATAAATTTGATTGGCCAAGCAAATTATTCTTTTATGTTTTGGAATGTATATGATGCACAATTATATTCCAACCAAAAACAGTTTGACAAAAAAAACTTTGCTTTGATTTTAAAATATAACAAAAAAATTAAAAAAGAAACATTAGTAAAAGAAACTATTAATGACATGAAAGACCAGAAACAATTATCTAAAGAAAAAATTGATGAATGGACAAAAGTTTTTGAATCTATTTTTAAATCTACAAAAATTGGTAGTCGTTTTTTGGGAATAAGAATTAATGAAAATAAATCTATTTTTTATTATGAAGAGAAAAAGATTTTTGAAAGTGAAGATCAAGAATTTGGGGATTTGTTTTTTAATATTTGGTTGAGGCCTGACAGTAAAAGTCCTGAATTTTCAAAGAAATTATTAGGTGAGTTATAAAATATAGTTATGAAGTTAAAAGCATTTTTTTTTGAGATATTACCAATTTCTCTTTTCTTTGTTTTGTCTCAGTTTTATTCAATTATAGTAGCGGCTCTAATTTCATCTTTGTTAAGTGTTGTGACTTTAATAGTTTTTTATTTAAAAGAAAAAAGAGTGGCTAAATTTCAAATATTTTCTATCTTTATGTCGGTTTCCTTCTCTACGATAGCCTACTTTTTAAATGAGGAAATTTTTGTTAAAATTCAGCCTACAATCTTTAATGGTATTTTTTCAACAGTTTTACTTGTTGGTCTGCTTCATGAAAAAGCGATGATGAAACAATTTTTTTCCTCCCAGTTTTCATTGAATGAGTCAACCTGGAAAACCCTCTCTTTGAGATGGGGATTATTTTTTGCATTTTTAACAATTATTAATGAACTAGCTTGGAGAAATCTATCTACTGAAGAATGGGTAAATGTTAAAGTTTTTGTTTTAGCTCCATTAGTAGGGTTATTTATGTTAGCACAACTGCCCATAACAATTCGAGGAACTATAAAGAAGCCCTAGTAAACAAATGTTCTGTCAGCTTCAAGCGATAAAGATAAAAGTGTCTTTGGTAATACTTTCATAGAATTAGTATTTTTTAAATCATCTTCAGTAACTCCCCTTATTTCACATGACATTGCGGATACATAAATAGGAACTTTTGCTTTTAATAATACATCAAAATGTTCTTTCAATACGCCCGTACCTAACCCTACAAGGTTTTCAAGAACTGGTTTTCTTATTAGACTGACAGCATCAGCATTTAAAAATACTTGAACTTCATGACCTTCTTCTACAGCTGTTCTCGCAAGCATGAAACCCAAGGAAGATTTTGTTGGATTATTTGTTCCATTTGTTATGTTAAATAAAATTTTAGCCATCCACATTCAATATAGAAGATTTATCAAATTTAAATTAAAAAATAATTATAAATGAGTTAATGTCTTAAAATGACTATAAAAGTAACAAAAATCGCTGTTCATGTAATTAAATGTGATTTAGACATACCTTTTGCTTTTTCTCAAGGATGGGTTAAAAAAAGATCGGCTACATTGGTCGAGATTAAGACTAATGAAGGTATAACTGGATGGGGTGAGGCATTTTGTCAAGGGCTTGAACCTCCAGAAATCTCTGCGGCCGTAATAGAAAACTCCCTTTCTGAACTTATAATTGATCAAAATCCTCTGGATATAGAGCTATTATGGCATAAAATGTATAATCAGACTCGTGATTTTGGAAGAAAAGGATCAGTTGTAGCAGCCATTAGTGCCATAGATATTGCACTTTGGGATATTTCTGGGAAATATTATGAAAAACCAATTTATCAACTTTTAGGTGGATCATTTAGAAAAAAAATTAAGCCTTACGCTACTGGTTTTTATAGGTTAAATGGTCAAGGAGAAGTATCAAGACTTGCTGAAGAAGCAATTCAACATTATGAAAATGGTTTTGATCATATGAAAGTTAAATTAGGTTTTGGAATTGATGACGATGTGAAATGTATGGAGGGAATAAGAAAGATTTTAGAAAATAAAAAAACTACTTTGATGATTGACACAAATCATGCTTATGGCCTTACAGAAGCACTTCAGTTAGGAGAAGCTCTAAAAGATTATAATTTAAGGTGGTATGAAGAACCAGTAATTCCTGAAGATATCAAAGGATATGCAGAATTAAAATCCAAACTTAAAATACCAATTGCTGGTGGTGAAAATGAACACACCTTATATGGATTTAGAAATCTTTTTGAAAATAATTGTTTAAATATTGCACAACCAGACATAGGCTCTTGTGGTGGTATAACCGCAACAAAGCATATAAGTGTCTTAGCACAAAGTTTTGGAATTGAGGTCAACCCTCATGTATGGGGTTCAGCTGTTGCACAATCAGCCTCACTTCATGTTCTAGCATCATTACCAATTGCAAATCACTCTTTATTTCCAAGAGAACCGATATTAGAATATGATCAATCGAGCCACCCTTTTAGAAAAGAATTACTTAAAGAACCTATCTATTTAGAAAATGGATATGTAAATGTTTCTGACAAACCAGGACTTGGTATTGAGGTTAATTTTGAAATTGTAAAAAAATATAAAACAAATTAATTTTTATATTATGAAAAAAAATTTTCACCCAGGTATAAGTTCAAATTTTATCAAAATTAATTCAAATTTTAAAGTTCACTATTTAGAGTCTAAGCCCAAAAATAATAAAAATTTAATAGCTCTTCTTTTACACGGTTTTCCCGAACTTAGTTTTAGTTGGAGAAAAATAATGCCTTTATTATCAGAACAAGGTTTTAGAGTTATTGCACCAGATCAAAGGGGTTATGGAAAAACTAAAGGAGGTTCTTCTGATTTTGACACCGATTTAAAACAGTATAATTTGTTTAACTTGACAACTGACATTATTGCTTTTTTAAAAAAATTAAATATTTCTAAAGTTAATTTACTGGTGGGACATGATGCAGGGTCTATTATTTCTGGTACTGCTGCCCTTATCAGACCAGATATTTTTCAGTCAGTTGTAATGATGAGTGCTCCATATACAGGAATACCAATAATAAATTTGCAGAAATTCAGTGATCCTATCCATAGAGATCTTAAAAACTTAAAAACACCAAGAAAACATTACCAATGGTATTATTCGTCAAAAACTGCAAATAAAGATATGCATCTAAAAACAAAAAAAAGATTGCATGAATTTCTTAGGTGTTATTTTCATACAAAAAGTGCAGATTGGAAATATAATTCTCCCAAAAAATTAAAATCTTGGACTGCAAAAGAACTCTCAAAACTTCCTGAATATTATGTTATGAAACTTGAAGACACTATGGTCGATAGCGTTATTAAGTATAAACCAGAAAAAAAAGAATATGAAAGATGGCTTAACGATGACGAGTTAGGATTTTATACAGAAACATTTTTTAAAACTGGGTTTCAGGCATCTTTGAATTGGTATAGATGCATGACTTCTTCAAGCATGAATAATGATTTGCAAATATTTGAAGGTAAAGTTATTGAGGTACCTTCTATGTTTATAAGTGGTGAAAAAGATTGGGGAATGTACCAAAAACCTGGTGCTCTTGAAGAAATGAAAAAAAATGTTTGCAAAAATTTTTATGGTATTAAAATTGTAAAAAATGCTGGTCATTGGGTACAACAAGAACAACCAAAAAAAGTTTTTGAACTTTTAAACAATTTTTATAAATCTCAAAAAAATAATTGAATGAATATAAAAGAATCACGTAAAGGAATTTTAATAGCATTCTTCGGCGCTTTGTTAATAACACCAGATACATTGTTTATGAGATTATCTGAGATGGATGTTTGGTCAATGTTATTATGGAGAGGTATGCAAATGGGAATAGTATTAATTTGTATTACTCTATGTATGAAAGAATATAGAAAAAATTTTCATTTAATTTTTAGTAAAACTGGTATTTATATTATTCTTTCTCAAGCTCTTGGTTCAGTAAGTTTTACATATGGAATAGTTATCTCATCAGTAACTGTTATACTTTTATGTATTGCAACTTCTCCATTATTTGCTTCTTTTTTTTCTTATTTTTTACTTAAAGAAAAGATAAATAAATCAACTATATATGCATCATTATTTACGATTTTAGGTGTATCTATTTCTGTTCTTGATTCACATAATGCAATAAACGCACCTCAAGGGAACTATTTTTTAGGTCTATTCTGTGGTCTTTTTACGGCCGCAGCTTTGGGCTTGAATTTTGTTCTGTTAAGGTCTAAACCAAAAATACCAGCAATAGGAGCAACTGGATTTGGAGGATTACTAGTCGGAATAATTGGAATTTTGTTTGTTACAAAAAAAACTTTACTTGCTGGAGATTTAATAGCAATTTCTATTTCAGGAATGATAATATTACCTTTTTCTTTTGCAGCATTAACTTATGCTACAAGATTCACGCAGGCTGCAAATGTTAGTCTATTAATGTTACTTGAGACAATATTAGGTCCAATATGGGTATGGATATTTATAAAGGAAAGTCCAAGTAATCAAATGATTTTAGGAGGAATGATTGTCATTATAACATTACTATTATATTTCTTAGAACCATTTAAGCTTAGGAAATCATGACTTATAAATTACAAATTTTGATGTTTATTTTTGTTTTTAATTTTAGTTTAAATATTAGTTATGCTGATGAAATGTATATTCAAAAAAGAATCCATAATTTTAAAATTGCTAAAAAAGCAATAAAAAATATCAATAATCATATAATCAAAAAAGATTATATTAAAATTAATGATGAAATTGTTTTTCTTTATAATTGGTTTAGTGTTCTTCCATCTTACTTTCCTAAAGGGACAGAAGCCTCTATTGAAAATAATTCTGATGCAAGTTCAGAAATTTGGGAAAAATTCCATGTGTTCGAGAGTTTAGCCAGTAATTCAAAAATTATATCGTTAAGTATGATTAATGACCTTAAACAAAATTATTATAAGCAAATTAGAGTAAAGTTTGATCAATTAAATCAATCATGTTCAGTTTGACACAACAAATTTCGTAATTAAATGACTACTTTAAAACCTTCAAATTCAGGATGCCCTATATAAAGGTCTTTATGTTTTCCTGCATCTTTATGGGCTAGTCTAAATGACTCTGATTTTGTCCAATTAAAAAAATCATTTTCGCTATTCCAAGAACTATGAGAGGCATATATCGTAAAATTATCCTTTTTACTTCCCTTAATTAAGTGAAATTTCTTGAACCCAGAAACATTTTCTAGATGTGTTTCTCTATTTTTCCATATATTTTCAAAAAGTTCCTCTTTACCTTCAATGATTTTAAACTTATTCATCGCTATATACATTTTAACTCCTGTTTAAATCTAAATAGTAATTTTTAATTATATTTAAATGAATAATTTTTTTTATTAATTTCTCATCACTTGACCAATCAAAATAATTTCCCCAAAATATAGCTCATGAGTTTAGATAGTAACATTTCGATTAACCCAGATAGACTTTGGAACACCCTTGATGAAATGTCAAAAATAGGACCTGGCATTGCTGGAGGTAATAATAGACAAACCCTAACTTTTGAAGATGGAGAAGCAAGAAAATTATTAAAAAAGTGGTGTGATGATTTAAAAATGGAAATGAAAGTAGATAATTTAGGTACTATGTATTTTAAAAGAAGTGGTCAAGATAATGATGCGCTTCCTGTAGTTATAGGTAGTCATCTGGATACTCAACCAACCGGAGGAAAGTATGATGGAATACTTGGAGTACTTGCAGGTGTTGAAATAGTAAAAACATTAAATGATTTAGATTTAAAAACTAAAAGACCAATTATGATCGTAAATTGGACGAATGAAGAGGGTTGTAGGTTTGCACCCGCACTAATGGCATCATCAGGTTATGCAGGACTTAATGATGTAAATAAAATTTTGCAAACAAAGGATGCTGAAGGGAATATTTTTGAGAATGAATTAAAAAAAATTGGTTGGCAAGGAAAAGAAAAAGTTGGTTCACAAAAGATGCATTGTTATTTTGAATTACATATTGAACAAGGACCTATATTAGAAAATGAAAATATTGATATTGGAGTTGTTACTCATGGTCAAGGTTTAAAGTGGCTTGAAGTACATCTAACTGGGATTGAACAGCATACGGGCACCACTCCGATGTTGGTTAGAAAAGATGCTGGCCTAGCTATGTCTAAAATAATTCAGGAAGTAAATAATATAGCACTTAATAATTTGCCAGATGTTGTTGGTAGTGTTGGTCATATTGAAGTTTTTCCAAATTCTAGAAATGTTATTCCTGGTAAAACAATTTTTACTGTGGATTTAAGATCGCATCAAAATGAAAAATTAGAAAAAATGGAATTTGAATTAAAAGAATTCATAAAACAAATCTGTAACAAAATGAAAATAGATTTCGTAATCAATCAAATAGGAGGATTTGATCCCATTACTTTTGATAAGGATTGTGTAAACTTAATAAGAGAGGCTGCTATAAAATTAGGTTATTCGCATAAAAATATAATATCAGGCGCAGGTCATGATGCATGCGCAGTTAACTCAATAGTCCCATCGGCAATGATAATGTGTCCTTGTGTAGATGGTATTAGTCATAATGAAGCAGAAGAAATAAAAAAAGAATGGGCTGCATCAAGTACAAATGTTTTAATGCATGCTGCTATTGAAGCAGCACTTTAAAGGGAGGGAATGATGAGTAAAAAAATAGCTTTTATAGGATTGGGGGCTATGGGAGGTCCTATGGCATCAAACATTATTAAAAAAGGAATAAAATTATCTGTTTATGATATTGATAAAATTAGAATGAATGAAGTTGTTAAGGTTGGGGGCGAATCAAATCAAAATATTAATGAATGTATTAAAAATGCAGAAATCGTTATTACCATGCTACCTGCAACAGAACAAGTTAAAGAAGTTTTAATTGGTAAAAATGGTGTAATTGAAAATTTAAATCCAGGTTCAATAATAATGGATATGAGTACAATTGCTCCAGTAGGTACAGACTTAATTGCTGATAAATGCAAAAAAAATAAATTAGATTTTATTGACGCTCCGGTAGGTAGGTTAGTAAGTCATGCCGTATCAGGAGATTCTCTTTTTATGGTAGGCTGCAATAATGAAATGGCATTTAAACAAGTAGAACCTTTATTAAATTGTATGGGAACAAGTATAATTAGGTGTGGTAAAATTGGAACTGGTATAAGGGCTAAAATTGTAAATAATTTTCAAATATTAAGCATTGCTCAAATTACGGCAGAGGCACTAACCTTGGCAAAAAAATTAGATTTAAATTTGGAGGTCTTTAAGGAAGTTAATGCTGGAACCACTGCTAATAATGGTCAATTTCATGTAAATTTTATGTCAAAAGTATTAAAAAATGACACTGAACCAGGTTTTACTATAGACTTAGCTCATAAAGATATGGGATTAGCAATAGAAGCTGGAAACAACTTTAGAGTTGGACTTCCTGTCGGAGCATCAGTCCATGCTGTGTATAGTCAAGCAAGATCAAGTGATTATTCTAAGAAAGACTTTAGCGCATTATTAGATTACTCTTGTCAATTAGCTGGTGTCAAACCACCAAGGTTATGATAATAGTCATTAGACCACCGGACACAAACCACCATCTAAATTAATTGCTGTTCCCGTAATGTATGAGCTTCTATCTGAGGCTAAAAAGGCAACTAAATTTGCATAATCAATTTCTTCACCAACTTTTCCCATAGGTATTTTTTTACTTAACTCGTTGTATAAATCTTCTACATTTCCATTTATAGCTTTTCTGTCCCATTGAGCACTTTTAATTAAACCGATGCATATTGCATTAACTCTTATGTTAAATTTTGCAAATTCATTTGCTAGAGATTTTGTCAAATTTATACCTGCAGCTCTAGTGACAGTAGTTGGTAAACTTGAGGCATTAGGTGCCTTACCCCCTCCAATTGCCGCGTTAATTATAGAACCTTTCCCTTTGTCTTTCATGTGAGGAATAACAAGTCGACACATTCTAATAGCCGCCATCAATTTAAGATTTATATCATCTTCCCAACTTTTATCAGAAATATCTTCAAAACCAAAAGCAGCTGAAGCCCCTGCATTGTTAACAAGAACATCAATATTTTTAAATTCAGAAATAGTTTTTTCAACTAGAGTCTTACATTCCTCAGGGTTTGAAACATCACATTTAACATCTAAAACTTCATTTTTAGTTTTCTCTCTAATAATATTAGCTTTTTCTTTTAAATAGTCCCCTCTTCTTCCACAAATTACTATTTTAGCTCCTTGTTCAGATAATAATTTTGCAGAAGCAAAGCCAAGACCATCACTTCCTCCAGTAATTAATACAACTTTATCATTCAAATTTAATTCAAACATAATTACTATTTTCTCCTTAAAGTAAAATTTACTAAATAGATTAAAATGTTTCCATAAATCTATTGATTGCAGTAACACCATCAAATGAATGAGGGAAAACAAGTGGTGTAGCAATTGGTTTACATTTTATAACAACTAATGAAGGACCTTTTTCTTCATATATAGTTTTTAAAATTTTATAATCATCTCTCTCACTATCAATAGTGTAACTATTTTCAATTCCTGAACCTTTGGCAATTAATTCTAAATTTGTTTTACCTGCAGTTGCTGTAGGTTGACTTCCAGTTTCAACATAAGATTCATTGTCCATTACCAAAACTGTTAAATTTGACATAGGATGATTAGCTATTGTCGCCATAGTACCTATACTCATCAGCATGTCTCCATCTCCAGTAAAAACAACTACCTTTAATTTAGGTTGTGCTATGGATAAACCAAGAGCAAATGGAACAGCTTGACCCATAGCTCCAATGAAACCAAAGTTTCCTTTATTATCACCAGCTGACATTAAATCCCAAGTTGATGTACCTAAACCACTAACAACTCTTAAATTTTCTTTTCGATTGCTAAGTAATTTTTGAACAAAAGGTCTTCTATCAATCATTATTTATCCATTTTTAAATTGTTTTGCCCCTATCATTCTTTGTGATAAAAGAACTGCACTAGAGCTTCTTGTATTAAAAGCAAATTTAGCTGCTGCATCAACTGTCAAACCAACCTCTTCTTTTTTATCAGCTCTAAAGACATTGACATTCATTGCCTCAAGAACTTTGGGAGTCCCTTTTCCCATTGGAACTTGCCACGGTATAAATTCACCCCACTCTCCTCTCATAGAAACAATCGAAAGAAATGGAATTTTACAAATATTTGGCAAGGCAAGAGCATTTATACAATTTCCAACTCCACTTGACTGCATAAGTAATGCACTTCGCCGTCCACCAGCCCAAGCTCCACAAGATAAACCTATTCCTTCTTCCTCTGTAGTAAGAGTGACTACATCAATTTCATTATCCTTTTCACATAGGTCAATTAAAGGGGTGTGACCTGCATCGGGAATATGAGAAACTAATGTAATATTTAATTGTTTAAAAACATCAAATATGTCATTTCGCCAATCTTTTTCTCTAGTTTTCATTTTATTTAAAATATTCGAAATTAATAACTAATATATAATATGAAATTTATATATATATCAATTTGGAAATTTATTTTTTTTAATATAACCTAACAAAAAATAAAACATAGGAAAAAAATGTGAATAAAATTACAGAACGGGTAGCAATTGTTACTGGAGCAGCAAAAAATATCGGAAGATCTACATGCATAGAATTAGCTAAATTAAATTATAATATATTGGTTCATGCAAATACCGATTTAAAAGGTGCAGAAGAAACATCTCAAGAAGTAAAAAAACTTGGGGTAAAATGTGAAATTAAAATAGGTGACTTAACTGACGAGCCCTTCGCAAATAGTCTTATAAAAGAATCACTTCAATTAGGAGAACTTGCTGTACTTGTAAATAATGCTTCACAGAGAAATTTTATTAAATTTGAGGATATGTCTTATCAAGATTGGCAAAAAGTTATTAAAATTAATTTAGATGCTGTTTTTTTAACATCAAAAAGTGCATTAATAGAAATGAAAAAAAATAATTGGGGAAGAATTATCAATCTTGGAGGGTTATCTGCACATATTGGAGCAATAGGTCGAGCACATGTTGTGACTTCAAAGTTAGCGGTTGTTGGGCTTACGAGAGCTCTTGCCACTGAATATGCAGATACTGGGATAACTATTAACTGCGTAGTACCAGGATTAATTGATACTTTAAGAGGAGCTTCAGCTGGAACTGGATTAGTTCATCCGTCTCATACTAATCCACCATTAGGTAGAAAAGGAAACCCTATAGAAGTTGCAAAAATGATTAGTAATTTGTGTAATGAAAGTTCTGATTTTATAACAGGTCAAACCATTCATGTAAATGGAGGTAGTTATTTTTCGTAATTTATAAACTAGCTCTTTTCGCGGCTTTTGACTTATGATCTCCTTCTTCCTCCCAATATGGAACTGAACCATAAATTTCAATTAGAAAATCTAAAAAAGCTCTGACTTTTAATGATAAATGTTTGCCACTAGGATATACTGCGTAAATAGGTATATCTTCCTGTAAATATTTATCCAATAAAGATACAAGTTTACCAGAGGCTATGTGTCTTCCAACAACAAATCGTGATAACATTGCTATACCACCATCGTTTATACATGAACGTAAAATTGCATCGCCGTGATTTAATTGTAACTTTCCTTTTGCAACAAAAGTTTTAGGTTTATCATCTATTAAAAAATGCCATTCATTATAAGGACTGCCATTTTGAAAAGATATTAAATCATGATTATCTAAATCATTTGGATGTTTAGGCTTTTTCTTTTTTTTAAGATACTTCGGTGATGCAACCATTGCCCTGGGATTTGATGCAATTTTTCTTGCTATTAGAGATGAATCTTTTAACAAAGCAATTCTCACAGCTAAGTCTATGTGATTTTCAACTAAGTTGAGTTCAGTATCAGAAATAATTAATTCAATCTCTACTTCAGGATATATTTCTCTAAATAATGGCAAATGTGGTGCAATATGTCGATAAGAAAAAGTACTTGGTGCAGTTACTCTCAAATGTCCTCGTGGAGCTTTCACTTCATCTGAAATAGCTGATTCAGCTTCTTCTATATCACCCAGTATTCGTCTTGCTCTGTCCAAATATGCGTGACCTATCTCTGTAAGGGAGACAGACCTAGTTGTTCTGTTTAATAATCTTGCACCTAATCTATCTTCTAAAGCAGTGATGCTTTTTGACATTACTGATGGTGAAAAATTGAGTTCCCGACCAGCTTCTGCTAAAGAGCCTTTATCTGCTACAGTTATAAAAACCCTCATCATTGTTGTAAGTTCCATTTTGAATACTCATTTATTATATAAAGATCTATATAATCAATATTTAATTTAATTAAATATTATTTTGATAAAGAATTTATTTAAAACTTGATAATTTTTCTTTATTTGCGTATCAAATTATTACAAACGGCGTGTCAAGGTTATTCATGGTTTTTAACGATTTGTGGAGGGGTGGCCGAGTGGCTGAAGGCGCCGGTTTGCTAAATCGTTAGGGGAAGAAATTCCTCTCGGGGGTTCGAATCCCCCTCCCTCCGCCATTATACTAATTCCTGAAATGTAAAATAAAGTAAAATAATGTAAAATAATGTAAAATTTATTCAATTAAAACAATGACTTGCGTCTTTTTAAGCAAAATTGTATAATAAATTCAATGAATTAATATTTTACCAATTAAGGGACTAAAAAGGGGATTAAAATAGTATAATGGGTTCATTAACTGTTAAGAAAATAGATAAAATTGAAGAGACCGGAATTTATAGCGATGGCAATGGATTAAGGCTGCGTGTTGATAAAAATAAGAATAAAAATTGGATTTTTAGATATTCTATTTTTGGTAAATCAAAAGATATGGGTTTAGGTAAATACCCTATCGTCACCTTAAATGATGCTAGACAAAAATTAGTTGATGCAAAAAAAATTATTTATGATGGTAAAGATCCTATACAAATCAAAAAAGAAAAAAAGACAGAGCTGAAAAGAAAAAGCATCACCTTTAAAAAAGTAAGCAAGGAATTCATACAAACCTTTCAAGTTGAATGGTCAAACAGTAAACATAAAAACCAATGGATAAATACTTTAAGAACCTATGCTAATCCAATAATCGGTGACTTAGCACCTTCAGAAATTAAGACACATCACATCTTAAGCATATTAAAACCTATCTGGTCATCGAAACACGAAACAGCTTCACGAGTAAGACAAAGACTTGAGAGAATTTTTTCTTACTGTATTGCTTCTGACTTTATGGAAAGACCAAACCCAGCATCGCTTAAAGATAACTTAGAGTTTCTTTTGCCTAAGGTAAGTAAAAGTTCTTCAGTAACTCATCTAAGATCATTAGATTACAAGGAACTCCCCTTTTTAATTCCAAAGCTTATGGACCCATACACTACCCCGTCCCTTGCACTAGCCTTTCTCATTGCAACAGCATGTAGGACGAATGAGGTCATTGGATCAACATGGAATGAGATTAATCTTAAAGATAAAGTTTGGGTCATACCTGCTCAAAGAATGAAAATGAAAGTTGAACATACCGTGCCTCTAAATGACCTTGCTCTAAAGGTTTTAAACTTAGTCGAAAAGAATAATGCCTCCCCTTTTATTTTTTTAAATGCCAAAAAGACAACTCATATTTGTAATAACACCATGAGATATTTTCTAATGAATGACTTTCCTGATTATTTTAAAAAAACAGTGCCACATGGATTTAGATCTTCTTTTAGAAACTGGGCTGAAGAAAATCATAATTACTCAAGACGAGCAGTTGAGCTCTGCCTTGCACATGCCAATGAGAATAAAGTTGAAAAGGCATATCTTAGAAGCAATCTCCTTTCCAAAAGAATTGAGATCATGAATGAATGGAATAATTTTTTAACAACGAGGATAGTAGAAGGTTAACATATGGATAACATAGACAATAAAAAAAATTGTGAATATTGCAGTAGAACATTTGTTATTAAAAGTAACAAAGGCAGTGAACAAAAGTTTTGTTGTAACAAATGCAAAAACGATTTTCATGCCTTAGGAAGAAAATATATGAACTTTCTTATAGAACAAAATAAGATTGATATTAATACGATTAAAAAACAAGTTCTTAACCATATCTAAAAAAAATAAGCTTTTGCCACTATTAATTATATTATTACTAAGCGTGCACGCTTTAAGTAATTATAAGTATTTCTTTTAATGATAAATGATAGTCAGCGAGTTGGATGCAAAGAGTGTACGCTTTAAAATTTAACTAACTAGTTGTTCTAGTTTTAATCTAGAACTAGTTTAAGCATAACTAGTATTAAACTAATAATATTTAATATTCCACTAGACTAGTATTCCATTAGACTAGTATAAGGTAAGTATATTAGTTTAAGACTAGTATTAGTATTATACTAGTATAGGTTTAGACTAGTACTAGTATTAGACTAGTACTAGTATTAGATAAATCTAAACTAGTTTATACTAGTAACTCTCTAAAATTAAGTGTTCAAAATTACGTAATTCATGGCAAAATATAAAAGTTAATATAGTTTTTTTAAAAGTTATGCTGATACTTCTAAAAGTTAACTTTAACTTTTATCAATTTAAAATCACTTAAACAAAAATAAAAAAATGTATATGAAATCTATTGGTAGTTTAAATCAAACTATTTTAAGCATTATACTTTTTGAATATTTAAATATTGAAAATAACTTAAAATTTATTATAATAATTTTAGGTATTTAATTAACCAACTTGTACACCTTGGCATGGGCCTAAAGTACTAAAGCGGAGGCTTCAATGAAATATATATGGAAAGACCCTAAAGAAGACGATCGCATCTTCAAACAAGGTTTTATTATCTCTCAACCTAAAATCCAAAACATAGATTTGGTAAAAATACCAAAGAAAATGTCGCGTAAAGAGAGGGTTACACATCTAATTAAATCTCTTATTAAATTGGGATGGAAATATACAGGAGATAAAAAATGACTGTTTTTTATCTTCGAAGAAATGTATGTGTTCCAGTTAAATATGAAAAACCTTTACCAAAACAACGAGTCTTTTATTTAGGTATTGTCTATACAGGACCAGAGTTGTGCCAAGAGGTAACAACTCTATACTTAAAGAGACATGGAAAGAAAAATGGGGTAAGGCGCTGGTCCTTAATCACTTACGGTAAATATGATGAATTTGATACACGTGACTACTCAATTGAAATAGATTTCTGTGATGAGGATGATGTTCCAGATTTACTCAAACAATACTTTATAGGCGATCATATCAAACTTGATGATTTAAGAAAGTTTGGATGGAATGGTAAAGTAAATCAAAATGCTGAAATAATACCTTTTAAAAGTAAATAATTATTTCTTTAAGCATGCCATTATAGCTCCAACAAGAACGGAGCAGTAATTGGCTTTACCAGAAAATTTAATTGCATCATTGAGTGATTTGTTTTCTGTAATAAAATAAAGTGCAGAGTG
Source organism: SAR116 cluster bacterium AG-426-I14 (assembly GCA_003210055.1). Taxonomy (GTDB): domain Bacteria; phylum Pseudomonadota; class Alphaproteobacteria; order Puniceispirillales; family Marisalimonadaceae; genus AG-426-I14. Next base: position 6,536 of record QCNS01000028.1, on the reverse strand, counting down.
TATCACATTAAAAATATAACCATCAGGTTTTAATTGAGCATTCTGCACTTTTTTCCAACTACTTTTTAATTCGTTGTTTTTAGAAATGAGTTCTTGTGCCTCATTAAAATTTTTATCTTCCAACAAATATCTGCACAACATCACCACAATAGCTGATCCATTACCCGCATCTTCGTGATAATGCGTTATTTTAGCTTCATTCCTTGCTACTTCTATTAACTTTTCTGTTTTTATATTGTCAAACCCTGCAAGTGGGGATGCACGGTGGGCAGGTCCACAACCTGCTGTGTTTCCGTCAAATTGTTTATGAGTTGCTAAAACAGCTTCATCATATTCCATTCCATTTTCAATTTTATTGAATACACTTGCGAATGTTGGTCCTGTATCAAAGGCACCATTTTTCCACAAATTTAGATAATTTTTACAAAGATCTTGTTTATTAAATTTATTATTTTTTTTTATACAATCAATTAAAATAGTTGCTAAATCAAATGGTCCTCCAATTTGATCACCTAAATTAATTCCATTTAAGATCTTATAAACATTATGATTCATATTTAATGAGATGATTTAAACAATTTTTTTGTGAATGGTAAAGTTATTCATAATATGAAAAAAAACTTTAAAAAAATACATTGTTGACTAATTTATTATTATAATGTATACCATACATAATAATAAAGATAAAAGAGGTTTACAATGAAAATTGAACAACAATTTAAAATTAATAAATATCATACTGATCGAGCAGGACACAAGTATGGTTTATATACAGATAATACTACATATAGCTTCCCTTGTTATTGGGCAGTATGTGTTAGTAATGGGAGATTTGTCTCAGGAAATACATTTTATGAATTACTTTGTGGTTTATTTAATAAAGAATTCAAAGAACATACAAATGAATTTCACGATTTTATTATGTCTGAATTTTTTGATGAGGAAAATAAGTTAAGGTTTTTAAAAAAAGTCAATGATTTTTCTCACAGACCTGACTTTAACTATTATGAAGCATGGGCAAAATTAGTCGTGAAGCATCTTTATGAGATGGATGCGGTCTCGCCATATAGATACTTAAAATTTGATATGTACACCGGTCAGGGCGGACAAAAATTTTATTTTAGGGGAAATTCTAGACAAAATATTTTAAAAAGTTTTAAGTACCATTTTAGAAGAACACATCATTTAAAACATTTAATGAAAAATAATTTAAATGATTGGATTTTTAGATTCTACCAAGCTTGCATTGATTTTAGTGCTATGCGAGGTGATAGATATTCTTTTGATCAAGCAGCTTTCATTAATGATTGCCCTTTTATTAGATTAGCATCACAAGAAGTAGTATTTAAAGAAAGTAATTACTATAAAAGGAGGGAATTAATTGTTTAAAAAATTTAAAAATTGGAAAGGTTCTAGAAAAGACTTAATAAACAATTTAATTGATATTGAAAATGCTAATAAATCCAGATTCATGATGATATCTAATAAAACTAGAAATTTTATCCCAGTTAATGTTAGAAGGATTCAACAATTTCTAGATATAGGAATTTTACCTAGAGGGAAGTTATCAAAGGGTGATTATTTATATAATTTTGAACATATTATAAGATACTTAAGTGCAATAATATTAAAAAATAAAGGTCATAATTTAAATCAAATAAAAAATATATTATCTTCACACGATGATGAAGATTTAGTTAATACTTTTCTGAGCAATTCAAATATAAAGAATTCATCAAAAAATAATAATCTGAAATTTCAATTAGACAACGCTGAGATATCAAAAAAATTAAATGCTCTAGGGCGAGAAGAAGGAAGAGTTTTAAAAAGTCAATGGATAAAATTTGCTGTTACTAAATGGTGTCATTTAGATATAAGGCAAAAAGAATTAATTAATTTAAATAGTAATGAAGTCAATGCTTTATCAGAAGTTATTATTCATACCTTAAATAATTTTGATAAAAATAAATATAAAAAGAATTGATTCATTAAATTTGTAGTGTATATTATTTACTATGTACACTACATTTTAATTAATGTATATAAAAAAGGTTAAGTATGGATGAAAAAAGAATCAAAAAAAATTTAAATTTTAAAAGACTTGCTGAATCCAGAATGAATAAAGTTTTACAATCACTTAATAATTTATCAAAATTATCCAATCGTCAAAATTATGAATATAATCAAATAGAGGTAAAACAAATCATTAATACTTTAAAAACTGAAGTAAATAATATTGAAAAACAATTTAAAATCCATTCTAAAGAAAAAATATTTAAATTTAATGAAAGAAAACAATAATTGACAGATATTAAAACACATTTAGCATTATTTGCTGGACTGGGCGGTTTCATAATTGCTGCCCATGCCCACAGAATAGAAACACTTCTAGCTAATGAAATAAATGATAATTGTGTAAAAACTCTTAAAACAAATTTTCCCAAAATAAAAGTTGTTAATGATGATATTAGAGACCTTTCAATAAACAAATATATTAACAATAGAAAAATTGACTTACTAACTGCAGGTTTTCCATGTCAGTCATTTTCAATTGCTGGTGAAAATAAAGGGTTTGATGACCCTAGAGGGATGTTATTTTTTGAGATATTAAGAATTTTAAAAGACCTTAGCGTACCCCCAAAGATAGTTTTATTAGAAAATGTTCCAAACTTAAAGCTATATAATTCAGGCGAAAGATTGATGGTTGTAATTAGGGGTTTAAGAGCTTTAGGGTATTGGGTAAATCAAAATAATGCAATGATACTAAATACTAATAAATATGCTGGATCACCTCAAAATCGCGACAGATTATTTATTGTAGCTCTTCATTCATCATATTTTAAATCTAATAGAGTTTCAGAAAATAATTTAAATGAGATTAAAAATTTAAATTTATGGGAATTAGTAAATAGAAAAGAACAGAAGAATGAAAGTTATTATTTATCAAAAGATAATAAACATTTTCATTTAATAGAGAAGTTATACAATGAATACGGGAAAAATTATGTTTATCAAATAAGAAGATCAATAGCTCGGGTCTCAAAAAATGAAGGTGTTTGCCCAACATTGACTGCCAATATGGGTCTTGGTGGTCATAATGTGCCATTTATATTCGATGATTACGGAATAAGATCTCTTACAATAGAAGAACTTTTAGTGCTACAAGGTATTCACAAACAAGATTTTTATTTTCCAGAAATACCTAATAGTGCAAAAAAGGAAATGATTGGTAATGCTGTTCATCCAAAAATAGTAATAGAGATATTAAATAATATTAAAACATTATATCCAAATAATATGGAGAAAATATATGCCTAATGAAAAATGGGTTTTTCGAAAACTTCAAGGAGCAGGATTTGAGGGACCAAACTCAGGATCAGGGGATCATTTTAAAGGTACCAAACTATCCTCACTAGTCAGAGAATTAGTTCAAAATTCTATGGACGCTCATAATAATGCAGCATCACCTGTAAAGATTATTATTGATTTAAAAAAAGTCAAAACGCAAGAGTTTAAGGGTTTTAAAGAAATTTGGCCTCATATAGAAGCATGTAGAGACTACCAAAAAGAGTTTGAGAAAAAAAATTCAATCTGGAAACTTAGATATCAAAATTCTATAGATCTATATAAAAAGTTAAAAGATGTCAGTATTCTTTGTTTTCATGATAGTGAAACAACAGGATTATATGGTCCAGTTAATGGAGAGCCAAAAGGTGCTTTTCATGCAATAAAAGCTCAAGGCCTATCGGCCAAACAAGATGGTGGCTCTGGTGGTTCTTTTGGTCATGGAGCTGTAGCAGCTCTTTTATATAGTGGAATTGGAGCTGTTTTTTACTATTCTAAAGTTTTAAATAAACCAAAAGAAAGATTCTTTGGAAAAATTATTCTTCAGTCTCATTATCATCCATCCGATAAACAATTAACCCGTGCCATGGGTTATTATGGTAACGATGATGATGATATTTCACCCTTATTAGACAATAACATACCAAATTGGGCTAAAGAATTCAGAAAAGAACAAGGATTTGGTGTAGGAACATCAGTATATGTGCCCTACACTTATTTTAGTGAAGATTTGTTTCCAGAAACAATAATCTCCTTAATAGCAAATTTTTATATTGCGTTTAAAGAAAATAAATTAGATATGAAAATTGGAGGCATTAACTTAAACTCAAAAAATATTGATGAAAGATATGTTGAATATAAGCATAAATTTGAACAAGGTGAAGAAGACGACATTGACACCTCATATATAAAGGAATGTTTTAAATCTATAGATACTGTTAGAAACCCAGACTTTAAAGGCACTCAAGAAATTAGTAATTTTGGTAATATTGAATGGTTTTTAAGAATATCAGATGAAACGCAAAAAAGAGTTGGCATTGCTAGAAAAATGGGAATGTTAATAACTAGAAAAGCAGAAAAGTTACAATCATTTAATTCATTTAAAAAGTTTGATATGTTTGTTTGTGTAAAAGGTCAAAAAGGAAATGATTTTCTGCAAAAATTAGAAAACCCTCAACACACACAGTTTCAACTTCATAGAATAAATGACTTGCCATCAAAAGAAAGAGAAGAAATTTTAAGAGGCTATAATAGATTTGTTAAAAAAATAAAAGAAGTTTTAAGTAAATATGCATTATCTGATAGTTCCAACGAAATTATAGTTGATGAATTAGCTGAACTTTTTGGAGAATTGTCAAATTTCGAAAATCCCAATAGTAATGATGAAAGAGGTAATGAGATCAATATATCTGATGGACCACTTCCCATTTTAAAAAATTTATCGAGCTTAGAGATATCTAAAGGAATTATAACTAAAGGTGCTGGCGAACAAGGAGGTAGCAATAATAAGAAAAATAAGGGCGGTAATAATGAGGGTGAATACGAAACAATAATTCCCGGTGAAGGAGATGAAACTTCTTACGCTCCCGGAAAAAAATTTATTCTTGAAAATTTGAGAATTGGAAATATTGGATCAAATGGAAGAAACGTTACAATATTTTTTGATCCACCATCTATTGGAAAATTTGAGTTTAAACTTTCAAAAAAAGGTGAACATGGAGCAGAACCGTTAAAGTTTGAGGGCAATAAAAATTCAAAAGAGTTAAATATTAATGAAACAAAGCGTACAAAAGTAGAATTAATAATGAATGAAGATATTACAGATTTTGTAATTGAGGGAGTTTTAAATGAAATTAAAAACTGAAGCTTTCCCATATCCAGTTTTATCACCATATTCATCATCAGATAATGATTATATAGATTCTGCTTTTCAATGTGCAATTAATGCTACTAAAAGCAAAGATCAAGATGGTAATGAATTCATTAAGATCGAATTTGACATTATGCTATCAAATGATGAAATTAAATCTTTAATTAAAAATAAAAAAGCATCTTACAGTCTGGAAGTTACCTGTTCATCTACCGGATATAAAAAAATATTTAATTTAGAAAATGAGAATGGTTTCATAAATATTCCTATAGGTGATTTATACCAAAGAGTAGTTATTTATCCCTTAATTATAATTAAAACTGACGTCGTTGACTACTCTAGTAGAGATTTAAATCCAGAATATATTATCTCAAGCACAAAAGAATCTAAAAACTATAGGAAATTTAAATTAAAACAAGGAGACATGATAGCCTTTGATGAACCAACGGTTAAATATTTAGATTTTGAACCTCTAGGAATTAAGTCATTACTAAAAGTAGTTCTTGATGAAGAACTGGATCCTGATAGCTATAGCATTGATACAAATGATGATAACGAGCTCATTATTAGAATGGGTCAAGATTTGAGGAAAATGTGGGATGAACACGAAACTAAAGAACTTCTATATATGCCTGTAATTAAAGATTGTATTTTAATAGCACTGGACGAGTATAGAAAAGATAAAGAAGCAATAATAGAAAAAAAATGGGCAAATTTATTTTTAGAAATCATTGATCGAAATGAAAGGATAGATGAAGATATATCTGTTAATGATTTGAATCTAATTGCCCAAGAAATTTCTAAAAAGTTTGGATTGTTAAAAATAAAACAAAAGGTAGTTGAATAGTGAAAATTTTTACAACTAAAAGTATATCAAAATTAAAAATAAATTTGAAAAAAGATATTAACTTAATCGATTATTCAAATGAAGATTTGTCCAGTGAGTTAGGTTTAGCTACATTAGAAAGATATGAAATTAATAATAATACTAACCTTGAAATGCCTGTTGGATCATCAATCCGTGAATTGAAAGATAAAGAAAATTGTGTTCTTATAGATAAAATTCTACCAAACTTAAAGCCAGCTGATGCAACCGATGAAGCTTTATGGGTTACTTTATGCATTTTAAATTTTAAAGATTACGTTTTAAAAAGATGGCCTGATAGATCAAAATTATTTACACATATATTTGCTTCAAATTGGAGACAAAGAATGAGGGATAATGCTTTAGGCAGATTATGGTGGACCATGCATCTTTCAAAAAATCTAGATGCCAAAAATTATAATAAATATTTAGAAATTTTATTATCTAATAGTGACT
>QCNS01000027.1 GCA_003210055.1 SAR116 cluster bacterium AG-426-I14 | reverse complement strand
TATAAAGTTGCGCTTAAACAAGAAATTGGACAGGGTTTAACAGATGTTAAAAGAGAAAAAGACAGAGTAGTCATAACTGTTGGATCTGCTGGGGCATTTAAATCTGGTTCAGCAGAACTTACAAGCCAAGCGAAAAAAATTATGAAAAAAATTGCTAAAGTTAGTGAAAAAGGTACGGGTCAGATTAATGTTTCAGGACATACAGATAATGTACCTCTTATTTTTGGTGGTAACTATAGGGATAATTGGGATTTAGCTGCTGCAAGAGCTTCAAGTGTAGTTCAATCAATTTCAAAATCTGGTGATATACCACTTGATAGATTAATGGCTATTAGCTATGGGGAGTCTAAACCATTAGAAAGCAATAAAACTTCTGAAGGTAGATCTAAAAACAGAAGAATTGAAATCGAAATTAAATATTGATATGATATTAAACTTTTTTATGGAAAAATATAATGGCAGAACAATTAACAGCTGAAAATCTAGAAAGTTATTCTATTGAGGCTATTTCAAACTATGGAAGAGCAATTGAAGACTTTTCTGACCTGTTAGTTAGTATAAAATCTGAAGATGCAAATGTGTCAGTTTTTAACAGTTTATATATTATGATTGAGGGTAAAAAGAGAAGATTATATGATTTAGCTAATGTAGAATCACCAGAAGACCCCTTGAAATTAGAAGTTATGGTTTATAGTAGAGAAAACGTTGATATAGTAAAAGAGACCATCAAAGAATCTGGATTTCCTGCAAAAAGTGAACAAGGATCACAATATATCAACGTAAGAGTTCCACCACCGTCAAGAATGCAACTTGAAGAGATAGCTGATGATTTAATCAGAAGAACTAACGGTATGACATCTAGGTTAATGAAACTTAAGACTAATACCGGTCTAAGAATTAGAGCGGCAGTTCAAAATGAGTTTATAGATACTAGAGTAGCAACTCTATCTACTCGAAAAATCGATGGAGCTTATGAAAGGTTCAATAAAGAAGCAAGAATTCTAGGGCTTTTAAGAAGAAAACAAATACTTGGAAAATATTTTAAACCACAAGAAAAAGATGATGAAACTTTGTCAAAGGATGTAAATCTTTTTATTAAACTAAACAAAAATATTGATCCTAATGATTTATCTGATGAAGCAGCATAAAAAATTTAATATTAGATATCGAAATACCTTTTAATTTTAAATGTGAATTCTTTTAAATTCTCTAAACTTTTAAAGCTTGATCATGTTCAGCTGTTTCGTCTTCATCTGGAGCTGGTGGTTCAATATAAGAAAAATCAAATTCTATTTTGGGGTCTAACTCTCTAGATTTTTTTTGAGCTTCCTCCTCATTTTCAGAGGAAAAACACATCCACAATCGATAATCTAGAAATCTGTAATAATTTCTCAAAATATTTATTTGATTATAACCATAATACCATGATTTTAATACCCAGCTAATAAAAAAAAGCCAAGGTGACACATAAAATAATATAAGTTGGAATACCAGGGTAAAACCAAGTAATGACCACATTCTATGATATATCATCCAAAGTGGCGGAGCTAAACTAGGAAGTATAGAGGGTGTTAATTCAAGAACTATTCCTTTTCTTTTAATATTTTTATAAATTTCAAATGCCAAAAGGTCTTTTTTATTGTCATAAATTTTATCAATTTTTATATTTTTGAAATCTAATATTTTGTCTTCACTTTCTAGTTCACAAGTTACACCTAGAGAACCATTAGGTTTAACATTAAAAGTAACTCCATCTCTAAATATCGTAATTATTTTATTTTCATCTTCATCAAGAATTTTTCTTAAGTCTTCATAAGAAGAATTAAATGTTTCACCATCAACAGCAAGAATGATGTCATTTTCTTTTAATTTTATATTAAAAGCGTTTGAAAATGATCTGATTTTTGAAATTTTAAGAAATTTTTTTTCTTCTAAATTTTCTTTTTGAACTTGATCTTTTTCGTTTTCCATTTTTTTCTCTTAGCAATATTTAATGTAATTTTATGGATATTTTATCATTGCTGATTTTTCTTTCATTTTTCCAACTAGAGAATTATTTTGCTTTATCAAGTTTGATATTTGCTGTGACTGTAGGGTTTGATTTGCTATAATTTTATTATAAATTGGATTTTTGCTCATTTTTTTCATGGCTTTAGCAAGCTCACTTGCACTAGAAACTGAAAAATTCTTTAGAGTATTTGTTAATTTTTTATTATTTTCTTCACTTTTTTGTGAATAAACACCCAACTCATTAACTAATGAATTTGAAATAGTTCTTAACTCACCAATTGTCATTTCATTAGCATTTGAAATTTTATTTTCAACTTCCTTCATTGTCTTAACAAGTTTTTTATTAATAGCTAAAAGGTCTCCCTGTTTATTAATGGCCTCATTAAGATTTTTAATTGAGTTATTTACACTATCTACATTTTCTGCAAAAACCACTAATGCCTCACGACTGGTTTCAGTCATTGAAGTTAGTTTACTTGAACCCTGCATGAATAAAAAAGCACTTACTACTACTACAAATAAACCAGAAATTATTGATGAAACGAAAACTACTGTTGTGTATTTATGAATTTGTTTCACTTTTGCCTCCAAAATTGAATGTTGTTTTCTAACGTTATTATATTCTGAAGTAACATCTGTAGCTGCGTCTGCAGCATCTAATGCCAGTTTTATACTCTCTTGAACTGCATCTATTTTATCATTCATAATGTACCTCAATTTTCATCAAATTTGTTTTTTTTATCTTTACGATATGCACATTCCATACCAGTTGTGTTAAATACTTCACGAAAAGGTAAAATCTTAGAGATAAAACCAAACCTCTTACAACCATAAGGTCTATTCACTCTATGAGTAATAAAAAAATATATGCATCCGTGACAAACAATTTTTTTCATTATTAACTACTATTTATTTTTCTTTTTTTTAAAAAAATTTTCTTCAATGAAATTTGCTATTTTAAACCGTAAAGACCCTAATATTGCTGTAAAACAAAAAAACCAGAATAAAATAGCTTCGAACATGTTGCCATTTTCTAACATACTGCTCGCATGGAAATGACATAATATAGCTGAATAAACGAACATTGCAGTTATTATTATTTGTCCAAAACCTTTTCTATTTTTCATTTTTTTCACCATTTTTAGACATATTGCCATATTCGTCAAAAACTAAATCATCCGGAATTATAAATTCTGGTTCATTAATTTCTGTTTCTCCTTTGTTAATTTTAAATATATATGCTAATATTGCGGCAACAGCTGTGTATAGCTTATCGGAAATTTCTTTTCCTATCTCTCCTGTAAAATATAAGGCTCGCGCTAGAATTGGGCTTCTAAATATTGTTACATTAGAATTTTTAGCTAAATCAATTATTTTTTCAGCCATCATGCCTCTTCCTAAAGCTAATATAATAGGAGCTCCTTCCGAACCTACCTCATATTTTAAAGCTACCGCAAAATGAGTAGGGTTAGTTATGACAACTGAAGCATCTTTTACATCGTCTAATGCTGCAGATTGTTTTGAAGCTCTTTGTGCTATTTCATTTTGTAATCTTCTAATTTTCTGTTTTACCTCAGGTGAACCATCAGTATCTTTCATCTCATCTTTGACTTCTTTAATAGTCATTTTTAACTTTTCAATATGTTGATGTCTTTCCCACAAATAATCAATAATTGCTATAATCGATAATATTATCAATAAAGCCACAGTCATTTTTGGGAAAATAAAAAAATAACTTTTTAATGCTTCGTTTAAATCCCTATCTGCCAAATTAACTATAGTTGTAATGTCATTTTGAATAACAAAAAAAGCGACTCCTCCCAGTAAAATGACTTTTAAAATACTTTTCAAAAGTTCCATCAAACTTTTCATAGAAAATATTTTTTTTCTTAAGCCACTTATTGGATCTAGCTTACTTACTTTAGGTGCCATTGCCTTAAGAGAGAAATTAATACCTCCACCAACACAAAATTGAGTTATAACAGATGTAATTAACATTGGAATTCCTATTATCAAGACAATTATAAATACATATTTTACAAGTTTACCTATAGATATTAAAGGATTGAAAAAATCAACAACCTCAACGTTAAAAATAAACATATTTTTCCATATTGCTAAAAAAGAAGGAATAAAAGAAATAATAAACATAACGACTAATAAACCAATAAAAATTGATGTAAAAACAAACATTTCCTTTGAAGAAAGAACTTGACCATCTTCCTTAGATTTTTCTATTTTTCTAGACGTAGGTTCTTCGGTTTTTTCCTGAGTTTGATTTTCTTCAGCCATTTTCAGACCTCACATTTAAGGAATGAAGTAGATTATCTATCAGATTTATTCCTAGACCAGTAACATCAGAAAAACCATTTGCTATTGTACTTAATGCCATAAATAGAAAGATAAAAACACTTATTAATGTTACAGGAAAAATGAAGGAAAAAAGATTCAATGTTGGAGCAGCTCTAGTAACAATACCTCCTGAAAAGTTGATTAACAACATTCCACCAACCACTGGAAGCATTATCAAAGCAGCTAAATATAACATTTTTCCAAATGCTTGAATACCAGCATCGCTTGCGTTTGATAAATTTAATGCAATACCTATTGGCAAAAACTCATAACTTTCAATTATCATTTTTAAAACGTATAAATGCCCATCTAAAGTTAAAAAAATACAAATTAAAAATAATGCAAGTACGGTACTTATAACTAATGTCTGGCCACCTGTTTGTGGATCAATCATGTTTGCCATTGATAGACCTGCAGTAGATGCAATTTTTTCACCCGTTACAGAAGCAACTGAAAATAAAATACTTAAAACCAAACCTACTGATACACCTATTCCAATTTCACTTAAAATTAAAATTATAACTTTCATAGTATTTAATTCCGTAATATTGGGAATTTTTACTTCTGGAAAAATAAATAAGGCTATAGAAATTGACATAACAATTCTTATTTGCATTGAAAAAAATGATGTAGAGAAAAATGGAGAGCTTAGTAAAAATGCCGCAACTCTTAATGATGAAAAAAAAAACATCAAAATTAATTGATATAAATTAAATAAGTCTAATCCTGGAAAAGCTAACTCTTTCATAATAACTTCATCAATATTTTGTTATTGTCCTACCGCGCCAATTTGATCAAAGATAAAAGCGAAGTAATCAGTTAAGCCTACAAAAAAGAAATTACCCAATAATGCAATTCCTGCTAAAACTACTAATACTTTTGGCACAAAGCTTAGGGTCATTTCATTTATTGAAGTAGCCGCTTGGAAAATACCTATTATCAATCCTATTGCAAGAGCAAGGCCTAGAAGAGGACCACAAATGAGTATAACTTTATAAAAAGCCATACTTAACATTGCAACATTTTGATCAAAATTCATATAATTAACCTGCTGAAAAAGTACTTACTAATGAACCTACTGTCATAGCCCAACCATCAACTAAAACAAATAATAATAGTTTAAATGGAAGAGCTATCAACATTGGAGATAACATCATCATACCTAAAGACATGAGTATAGAAGCAATTACCATGTCAATAACCAAAAACGGTAAAAATAATAAAAATCCAATTTGAAATGCTGTTTTTAATTCACTTGTCATAAATGCAGGTAGGGCTACCCGAAAAGGAATATCCTCAGGATTATCATATTTTAATTGATCTCCAGCTAAATCTGAAAACATTATTAAGTCTGTTTTTCTGGTATTTTTAACCATAAAGTTTTTAATTTGATTACTAGCAGTGTTGACAGCATCTTCTGCAGCTAACTCATTTTTCATGTAAGGAACTGCTGCTTCGTCATAAACCTTATTAAAAGTTGGTGCCATAATGAAAAAAGTAAGAAAAAGTGATATTGCTATCAATACTTGGTTAGGAGGGGTTTGCTGTGTACCTAAAGCCTGCCTTAATATTGACATTACTATTATAATTCTGGTAAAACTTGTCATTCCTAGCACAAGAGATGGCAAAATTGTTAGTGCTGACATTAATATTAATATTTGTAATGGAAGAGAATATTTGGTCTGATTTCCATCTTGACTAACATTTAGAGCCGGAAGACCATTCAAAAGCTCATTTCCCAATGCTACATTCGAAGAAAATATTAATACTAATAAAAATAAAATTAGATTAAATAAACTTTTTATTTTTGTGAATGATTTAAAACCTACAAAATACATTTTCTAACCCTTTTTATGCAAAGCCAATAAATCAGATATATTTACATGCTGAAGAGGTTTTTTTGATGATGTAGACTTATCTATTTTAACATCATTTGTGATTTTTTTTTCTTCATTGTTAAATACTGTATTACTTAAGTTTTCATTTGATTTTTGAATTTGAACAAGACTTCCATTTCCTGTTTTATGACCAATAAAGAAAAACTCTTCATTATCAATAGAAAACAAATAAGAAGAAAAACCACCTCTGATAGGAAGATATTCAACTATGTTGATTTTATTTTTATTATTAATGATTTTTTTAAGAGATTTACTTTTACTTTTCACAAAAAAAGCAACTCCCATTATTACACTCAAAAATATTACAATTGTAATAATTGTGTATATATCTGGTACTTCGTAAGCCATATTTCTAACCTCTTTTATGTTAAAAGAAGCAAGAAAAATGCCAAAAATTATATATTATAACCTATTGATTTTACTGAGAAAAATTGTCAAATTTTTGAATTATAATTTTTTAACTGTATCAGCAGGATTTGTAACTTCTGTGAACCTGACTCCAAATCTTTCCCCTACCATCACTACTTCTCCTTTAGCAATGGAGACACCATTAGCAAGAATATCCAAAGGATCACCTGCTAATCTCTCTAATTCTACAACTGAACCTTCATTCAACCTCAAAAGATCTCTAATTTTTAAATCTGTAGAACCAACTTCAACAGTCAATTTTACTTCAATATTTTCTAATACCTTTAAGTTCTCAATTCCTACCTCTGGATTGTTAGTTGCTTCATTAACATCCTGAGCAGCCTCCACTGTTTCTTTCTGTTCTGAATCAGCAGGTTTATCATTTTGTTCTGTTTCAGCCATTGAATTCTCCTTAAAATTATATTCTTGATTTTAAACTTACTGCAGCTTGGCCATTTGTCTCGCCAATTTCAGCTTTAAATAATAACTTCTCTTTAACAAAAAAGTTTACTCCATCAACAGGGCCTAATGGTAAAACATCCCCTCTTTTTAATCTAACCATTTTAGACACTTTAATTTGAGGTTCACTTAATATTGCAGATACAGGTAATGGAATATTTAATATTGAAGTTTGTAATTTTTCTCTCCAACTCGTGTCATCCTCAACAACATCTGATTGAACTCTTGATCTAAGAAGTGAAGCTATTGGTTTTAATGTTTGAAGTGGATAAATTATATCAAATGATGCAGAGTCTATATTTGGTAATTGTATAACAAAAGAACAAATTATAACTGAGTCTGTAGACTCTACTAAAGTTGCAAATTGAGGATTCACTTCTCTACCGACATGCCTTATTGTAATGGGCATCAAATCCTTCCAAGCATTTTCTAAACAACGTCTAATTCCATCACTAACTATTTCAATTATTCTTTCTTCAGTAGCTGTGAATTCAGCCTTTTTAGAAGGAAAACTTGCTAATTTTCCACCATAGTAGCAATTTGTTAAAATACTTATAAAAGATGGGTCTAAAACTAAAAGCATTGAACCTCTTAATTCCTCAATTCTAGAGGTTGATAAGCTCATAAAACTTTCTAAGCCAGCACTATACTCATCATATGTTTTAACCTCTGGTGGAAAAGGATTGATTTTTGGTTGTAATCGTAACATTGGTAAAAAAATACTTCTAACGAGTCTAGCGAATCTTTCATTAATTAATCTAAGCGCATAATAATCACCTAATAATTCAAGATTATCTGAACCAAATGTAAAGGATGAGACTTCCAGGTCTGTATTTAGACCTTCCCCTGCATTTATTTCGCCAGACTTTAAGCCTTCCATCAATGCAGACACTTCGTCTGATGAGAGTTTTCTTGATGTATTAGCCATATTTGTTATACCTATTTATTTTATTGTACCACAAAACTTGTAAAATAAACGCCCTCAATACCAGGAAATTCCTTAAGTTGATCTAACTTCTTATTCATAGCTACTAAAAGAGTGTCAGCTAATTTGTCTTTTCCATTACTTCCAGATATATCTTCTTCAGTGAAGTCACTTATAACAGTAAGAATTACAGATCTTAGAGCAAGTTGATGTTGATCTACTATTTCCATAACCTTTTCATCATATTGAGTAGAGACACCAACACTGACTTGAAGAAACTTTCTACTATTTTTTAAATTAGTTGTAAAATCACCAGGAAATTCAAAATATGATGTTTCGTAAGCATCAACTTCTGGTATAGCTTTTACATTTTTTTTAATAATACCGTCTTCACCAACTTCTTCACCTTCGGTTTCTTCTTCTTTTTTTTCAGCTTTCTTATTAGAATCGCCCTCAATTATTTGATTTACTTCTTGAGATGGATCAGTTTCAGGTTCACCGCCGAATAAAAAATAACCAATCCCTAAACCTATGCAAAGTAATAAAATTGCACCAAGTGCAAATAATAAAATTTTTATTAATCCACCTTTTCCCGATTGTTCTTCTTCTTTTACTTCTGCCATTTTAATCTCTCTTTATGCTTTTACGTTAATGATGTAATTAGAATTTTCAATCTCAATCTGTTCTTTTTCAGACTCTTCCTTCAATCTAGAGTCAGTAGGTTTAGCATCACTATTCTTAAACTTTCTATTATTTGAATTATATTCAGACTGATTGTTAAAATTATTATTTTCATAATTAGTTGCTTCTATTTGCATCCCTTGTTCATTAAAAAGTTTATTTAATAAACTTTCACTTTGTTGTAACGCTTGGACTACAAAACTATTTTCAGCTCTAAAAATAATTTTAGCATTATTTTTATTCAACAGAAGATTAATTTTTAAACTTCCTAATTCCTTTGGTTTCAAAAAAAGTTCAATTTCCTCACTACCTTCATTTACAGCCTTTTCTAATCTAATAACTAATTTTTCTGTCCATCCTTTTTCAGACATATTTAATTCTTCGATATAATTATCTAGCAAAAAATTCATATTTTTGTCACCATTAAAACTATGATCATTAGAAAGATTACTTTTTAATGCAGCAGTGTCTATTCTATTATGATTGCTTGAAAAATGATTTTGACTGTCGTTAAGAGTTTTTGTTTGTAAATTAAATTTTTCAACATTGTTGTTAAAAGATATTTTTGGTTCAGATGAGTTCAGGTTTTTTAATTGGTAAAGGTTTTCATCATTATCAAAATCTTCTGATAAATTTAAATCTGAAATCAATTTATTTGTTTGATGGTTTTGGTTTTGTTTATCGTTAATTAAATTTGAATCAATCTTTACTTTTTTCAATTTGGAAAAGTCATCAGATAAATTTTCTGTATTATTTATAGGTGAGAATGTTTTTAATTTTTTAACTTTTTGAAATAAATTATTTTTGTCTGTATTTGATTTTTTTGAACTATTATAAGATTGTAAGTTTAACTTCATCTCAAACTTATTCTCATCGGGTATATTGTTGTTTGTATCAGGTATAATTTTACTTTTTAATATTTTAAGAAGACTCAGTTTTTTAGAGAAATCGTCTACATTTTTAGGGTCATTTAAGTCTAAATCTTTTTTTCCAATATTCAAAGATTTAATAATTTTCAATAATTTTTTTTTATCCAATAAATCAAAATTTTTAGATGGAAATAAAAATTCTCTTGTTTCTATATCATTATTTTCAGATATTGGTATAGAAAATAAAGAAGCTAAAATGTCTTCTTCGTTAGATCCTGAATTCTTAAAATTATTATCTAGTCTAAAAGTTTGAAGATTTACTTTATCCATCCAATACACCCTATTTTTGTGATTGATGCAATTTGAATGCCACAATTTAGATAAGGGTTATTTTTTTTGAATAGTTATTTGACTTTTCTTTTCTAAATCTTCTTTATATAACTTTAATAAATCGTTATATTTTTCTGAAACAAGTTTTTTATCTTTATTATTTTTTGCAATTCTAATATCAAATTGATTTTTTTGTTCAGCTAAAAATTCTTTTTTATTTTTTGCCACATTTTTCTGACCAGCCAATGTGTTCAACAAATTACTACTGTTTTTAAATTCTGCTGCAGACAAAAATTTTCCTTCTTTAAATTTAGAATTTTCATCAATAATCATATCTATTTTTTCAATCAAACTTTCTGTTTTCTTCATTTCTTTTGAAATTAAGTTAGACTGATATTGATCTTTATTAATATCTTTTTTTTTTAAGGTTTCGAGCCTTTGGAACATTTTAAGTTTTTTTTTCATATTTCCTTAATTATTTTTTATAAAGATCTAAAAGAGTATTGACTGAATTTTTGTAATTTGATGTTTCATTCTCCTTTTGAGAAATAAAATCAATGATTTTAGGCCACATAGATATAGCATCATCTAATTCTTTATCTTGGCCTTGAACATATCCACCCATTAATAGAAGATCTTTATTTTCCAAGTATTGTGAAACTTGAGATCTAAATTTCACTGCGGAGTTTAAATGATTTTCTTCTACAATGTCTATCATTACTCGACTAACAGAATTTGTAACATCAACTGCTGGATAAATACCCAATTGTGCATTAGCTCTGCTTAAAACGATATGACCATCTAGTATAGCTCTTGCTGTATCAACAACTGGATCGTTAGTATCGTCAGCATCAGCCAAAACTGTGTAAAAAGCAGTTATACTTCCATTTCCATTATCTGCAGTACCAGTTCTTTCAATCAAGTTAGGTATCATTGAAATTACTGATGGAGGGTATCCTTTTGAGGTGGGTTGTTCACCTAAGGATAATCCAATTTCTCTTTTGGCATGAGCAATTCTTGTCAGACTATCCATTATAAGAAGAACATTTTTATTTTTATTTCTAAAATATTCAGCTATTGCTGTTGCTCTATTTGCTCCTCTTATTCTCATTAATGGAGATCTGTCGGCTGGGACTGCTACAACTGTAATTTTTTTTTCGCTATCATTTTCTATTAAGTCTTCAACCATTAATCCAACCTCTCTTGCTCTTTCTCCTATTAAACCAACTACAACTACGTCTGCATCAGTAAATTTACTCATCATCTTGAGTAAAATTGATTTACCTACTCCAGAACCCGCAACTATGCCAATTCTTTGCCCTCTTCCAATGGTTAATAAAGAATTTATTATCCTTATACCAACATCTAAAGGTTCTTTAATTGGTTTTCTTTTTAATGGATTCATAATTTTCCCTAATAATGGCCAATTATCTTGCATATCTAATTTGGGTTTTTCGTCTAAAGGTCTTCCAAACGCGTCAGTTACTCTTCCTAAAATACTATCATCAATTTCTATCAACTTACCTTCATCGACTAACTCTACTTCACATCCCACAACTATATTTGAGTTCTGGTCTAGAATAGCCAACATGTTGTGATTTTCATTAAAACCTATAATTTCAGACATTATTTTATTATTCATTTTATCTGTGATAAAACAAATACTTCCAATCGGAGCAGGAAATGGATCACAAAAAATTATATTTCCATCAAATTTTTTTACTTTTCCAGAACTTTTAATTCTTTTTTGTAATTTTATATTATTGATTTTTTCTAATAATAATGAGTCAATATTCATTTTTTTCAACTAAAATTTATTATCCGAGGAGTACATAACTGAATGTAGAAGACCACCTGCAGAAATTGAAAACTCCCCTCTATTAAAATCAGTATTTTTTTGGAATTTTACATTTTTACTGAACAAGTTATTTTTATCTACTTTTTTCAAAACATTAAAATCATTTTCATTTAAAATTATTGTAATTTCATCTTTAATATTATTCAATTCTGACAGGACTTTTTTAATCTTTTGAAAAAATTTTTCAGGGGCTTTATCTATTTGGTACCCAGCTATTTCAGAGGAGACTTCATATATTTTATTTTTAATATTTTTTTCAATTTCTGTAATAGTAGCATTCTTAATATTTTCAAATAATTCACTTAATTGTTGATAATCATTATTAATATCTAAACTTTGCCCAATTGATTTTTCTTCATTTTTTTCAAGCGATTTTACAACCGCTTTCCTGACAGAATCCATGGCATCCAATGTTTCTTCTTCAAAGTTTTGTTTTTTTTCAATATCCTGATTTTCAATTTTATTGCCATCACTTGATATATTTTCTTTTGCATTATCAATATTTTCATTTTCTGATATTGAAGTGTTTTGAAAAGATTGTTTTGTGTCTTCAATATCTTGTTGATCATCAGTTCTAGATTCTTGAGCAGTTTTTTTATTATTTTCTTCTTCAATAATAGGATCATCATTAGTTAAATGCTCTAAATCAGATCTGTTATTTTCTGGGTTTTCCTTAGCTAATTTATCTTCTTTTAAAATCTCTGTTTCATTTTGATGCAAAGAGTTTTCATTCTTTTGTTCTTCAGTTTCCTTGTCTATTTTTTCAGGTATTTCATTATTAATTTCTTTATCATCAACTTTTTCACTATCTATTGCCAATTCATATAAACTTTTTTTAACAAACATCTTTTTTTCATTTTGATAAAATTGTTCACTATTAAAAGATGACATTTGAAAAGACTTAATTAATGCATTCATTTCATCTTTTCCAAGTGGATTTAGATTTCTTTCTTCCTCTTGATTAATTTGTTTGTTTGTTGTTTCCATTTTTTCTCAATTAATATTAAACAAAATCATCACCACCACGGCCAGCTAATACTATAGAGCCTTCATCAGACATACGTCTTGCAATTGCAATTATTTGCTTCTGAGCTTCTTGTACCTCAGTCAACCTTACTGGACCTAAGGCTTCCATTTCATCTTGAATATTTGCAGCTGCCCTTTGTGACATACACCCAAATAATTTGTTTCTCAATTCGTCATCTGCTCCCTTTAATGCAAGAACAATCAGATCATCATCAACGGCTCTCAATAATGTTTGTAATGATTTATCATCTGACAAGAGTAAAGTTTCAAAAACGAACATATTATCCTGAATTCCTTGCATTAAGGCTTTATCCTCCTTAAGAATATCTTTCATTATTCTGCCTTCAACGTCTTGTTTACAAAAATTCATTATTTTTGCAGCAGCCTGAACCCCTCCAACTTTACTAGCTCTCAAACTAGCATTGGAAGAAAAAACTTTTTGCATAACTCTATTCAACTCATTTAAAGCTTCAGGTTGAATGGTTTGTAAAGTTGCAATTCTTTTTACAATGTCTGACTGTGTCTTTTCTGGTAACAAATTTAATACGTCAGCTGCAACTCCAGGTTCTAAATAAGAAATAATTAATGCAATAATTTGAGGATGCTCATCAATAATTAAATCCGTAATTGACCTCGCATCTAACCACTCCAATATCTCTATAGCCTTTACACTGTCTGTTGGAGTAATTCTCCCTAAAACACTTTCAGCTTTATCTTCACCCAAAGCCTTGGTTAAAACATTTTTTATATAGCTGCCACCTGCTATTCCTAAGCTGGTTTGTGCTTTAATGATAGATAAAAATTCATCTAAAACCATGTTAACAGTCTCTTGAGGTAATCCTTGAACAGAGTACATAGATGTTCCTAGAGTTTGAACTTCCTTAGGACTTAAATTTTTCATGATTTCAGCTGCCTCGTCTTCGCCTAGAAGCATCATTAATATAGCACATTTCTGAGTACCAGTTAATGCCTCATACAATTCATTTATATCATCATTTGTTGGAGCTGCTTCTGCCATTTTTTTTCCTTAATAAAAAATTAATCTTCTACAGGTTTTTCTTGCATCATGTTTTTGAAAACATTTGATACTCTTCCTGCTTGATCCCCTACTATCATTCTAATTACTGCAACCTTATCATCATATGTATTTGCTGTATCAAGCATTTCTGCCGAAATAGCGGCTTTTTTAGGTTTAAGTTTAGCCTTGATATCTTCAAGTGTGTCACCTTCTTGAACTTCCACTTTATCCATGTCTTCTTCCAAATCATCTCCAATAGAAACATGACCTGCTCCTCCAGACATACCTGCAGGAATTATAACCCTTCTCAACAATGGAAGCAATGCTCCAAATGTAACGATTGCAAAAATTAAAATCACTCCAAGCTGTTTTGCCAATTCTTTGATTGTACCGCTTTCATACCATGGTATTGTTACTGGTTCCATAGTATCAACAAATGGACTGCTTGTAACGGTAATACTATCACCTCTATCTTTATCAAATCCTATGGCTTCCCTAACCAATGAACTAATTTCATCTAATTTTTCTTTATTAATTTTTTTAAAAACTGGAGTACCATCTTCTGAAATAATTTTGTTTTCTCTGACTACCACAGCAGCTTTTATTTTTGTAATCTGTCCTACTTGAGAGACTGTAGTTTCTACCTTTTTGCTTACTTCATAATTTTTTACAGAAGACTGACTTCTTGACTTTATATTGCCTGATGCACCAGCCGCTCCAGGAGCATTCTTTTTTAAATCAGGTGCTAAAGGAGGTTGATTGGCTAAAGCCCCAGGAATACCTTTTGCTTCAGCGTCACCAGTCTCATCTAAAGAATTTTGTTCGCTTCTTAAAGCATTTCCTTCAGGATCAACTAATTCTTCTGTAATCTCTTTTTTGGTGAAATTCATATCAACATTTATTTCGGCTTTAACATTTCCTGCTCCTACAAGAGGTGTTAATAAAGACATAACTCTTGCTCTATAAATTTCTCCTAATTTCATCTGTTGTATAATTTGTTCTTCTGAAGCCGACGTATTTATATCAGTTTTTGGTTTAGATAATAACTCTCCAAACTGATCAACTACGGTTACATTTTCAGATGGCAAATTTGGAACTGAAGACGCTACCAAATGAACTATAGCTTGAACTTGCTGTCTTCCCAAAGCACGCCCTGATCCTAATCTTACAAAAACAGATGCAGATGGTAATGCTGCCTCTCTGGCAAAAACTGTTTTTTCAGGTATCGCAAGATGAACTCTAGCAGAATTAATTCCTGAAATAAAATTTATAGATCTTGCTAATTCAGCCTCTAATGTTTGTTTGATTTTTACAGCTTCTACAGACCTACTTGTTCCCATCGGCATATCATTCAATGAAGAATATCCATCTGGAACAGAACTTGGTAATCCTTGAGATGCCAACAACATTTTTGCATTATGATAATCATCTACAGGAACAATGACCTCACCTGTAGCTGGGTTTAAAGAAACATTTACACCATTTTGCTTTAAAGCTTGAAAAACTGCAGATTTTTCACTTTCTGATAAAGAAGAAAATAATGTTGTCATCTCAGATTTTTGCATCATAAAAAATACAAGAATGCCAACAAAAGTTACTATAACTCCGAATGCAAGAGGAATAGATTTTTGTACAGCAGGATCTGAACTCAATTTTTTTGCATTTGAAAACACTGAAGAAATTCTTGAAATTACTCCAGTTTTTGTGTTTGTAATATTTGTACCAGTTGTTTCAGCCATTTTTTTTCCTCAATTATTAAACAGGCATGTTCATAATGTCTTTATAAGAACTTAATACCTTATTTCTTATATTTAGAGTTAATTGAAATGCTATACTCGCAACTTGCTGATTCATGATAACTTTTGTTAGATCAGTCTCTTTTCCTAACTCATAATCTTTTGTTATCTTTTCAGCTTTTATTTGAGAATTTGCTACTTCTTTTAATGCTTCATTAATTTTTTCAGAAAAGATATTTGCCTTTTCATTTCCCTTTAAAACAGAATTAGCTTTTTCTAAAATATTTTCTCTAAGCTGCTTTTGTATTTTTACTCCATTTAAATTGTCCATTCTTTCACCTCTTTTAAATATTTGATCTGGCATATGATAATTGGTCTGCAAAAGTTTCTATTTGATTTTCTGGTGTCATTTTATTTAATGATTTATCAATCATTATTGAATCGACGTCTATAATATTTGAACTACATAATACCAATGCCCTTTGTAAGGTATTTTCTAACTCTCTTACATTTCCAGGCCAATCATGTTTCAATAGAGTTTCTTTTGCTGTCTCGGATATAACAGGTATCGAGTCTTCCTTACAGTGCTTTTCAAGAATTTTTAGTGAAATTGGGATAATATCATCTTTTCTTTCGCTTAAATTTTTGGTCTGCAAAGGAAAAACATTTAGTCGATAGTATAAATCCTCTCTGAATCTTGATTGTTTTACTTCTGAAACCATATCTCTATTGGAAGTCGCTAAAACTCTAACATCAACATCTATATCTCTTTGTCCACCAACAGGTGTTACTTTTTTCTCTTGCAATACTCTTAGTAATTTAGCTTGTAAAGATAAAGGCATTTCTGAAATTTCATCAAGTAACAATGTACCTTTATCAGCAGCACGAAAAATACCCTTATTTGCATATGATGCCCCGGTAAAAGCACCTTTTTCATGACCAAATAATATTGCCTCAAGCATATTTTCAGGAATAGCTGCACAATTTACTGCTACAAAAGGTTCTTTTTTTCTAGGAGAGTTTTCGTGCAAATAATTTGCCAACACCTCTTTACCTGAACCTGTTGGTCCATTTATAAAAACAGTTACATCAGTTGTGGCAACACGTCTCGACAAAGCCAATAATTCAAAAGTATTTTCATCTCCTGCCGCATAAAGATTGTCTGGACAACAAATATGAAATATTATCTCAAGTGAGATCTTATCATACATATCGGACAAATATATTCTTTTTAAACTTCCACCAAGTTCACTTTTAATTTTATAATTATTAATTTCTTTATTTTCTTCAACAACTATAATTTTAGTAATCTTAGCATTTCTTGCAAAATTTATTAATTTTTCTGTTCCACCCAGATCTGCCTCAAATTTTGAAGAACATAAAAGAGTATCTATATCTAATCCAACTAAGTTTATATTTGATAAATTATTGCCTGATCCCTCACTACCTACCTTAACAATGGAAATATTCCTTTTTTCAAAAAGACTACAAAGCATCTCTGTTATTTTAAATTTTTTTTCAACAATAATTAGTTGACTCATGTTTATTCTCCTAAATTTGAAATTTAGGGAAGCAAGAATGTTGCCAAAAAAAATAAAAAGATAAAAATGATTAATTTTTTTTTATTTTTTCTAATTATTACAATAATTTTATAAAAATACTTTTGAAATAGTCATATTTATGACAGTATAGTAAAGGTCGGTTTTTTTTTCAATTTTTTGACAGTTTTATTAAAAATGGTTTCAGTAAGTCAAATTTCAGAACACAAATTTAAACAAACTAATAAATCTGTTTTAGATAAAATGATATCTGGAAAAAGCAAAGAAACAACAGCTCTAAAAAAACTAATTGAAATGGTTGCTAATTCAAACAGTACCGCTCTCATTTTAGGTGAAACAGGGACTGGTAAAGATGTAATTGCCCAAGCAATTCATAAAATCTCTTCAAAAAAAGGACCTTTTATAACAGTAAACTGTGCTGCAATACCTTCAGAACTTTTAGAGTCTGAATTATTTGGGCATGAGAAAGGGGCATTTACAGGAGCTGATAGACTTAGAAAAGGTAAATTTGAACAATCAAGTGGTGGCTCCATGTTTCTAGATGAAATTGGAGATATGCCTTTGCCTTTACAAGCTAAACTATTGAGGGCAATAGAAAACAAAACGATTCAGAGAGTTGGTGGTTCAGATGATATTAAAATTGACCTTCGACTTATTTGTGCCACACACAGGAATTTAGAAAAAAAAGTAGAGTCAGGTGATTTTAGAGCTGACTTATTCTTTAGAATTAATGTTTTGCCAGTAATTGTTCCATCTCTTGCTGAGAGAAGAGAAGATATTCCTGATTTACTAGTTGATCTTTTGGATAACATTGAAGTTGATTTAAAGGATCGACCAAAGTTTAATGCAGAGGCTATAACAGCATTAACTAAGCATAATTGGCCTGGCAACGTGAGAGAGTTAAAAAATTTAATTGAAAGAGCATTTATTTTATTTCCAGGAAAAGAGATAACTAATACAAATATTTTTGAAAACTTGTTGAGATTGAAAGCACCAACAACTATGGAAGAACAAAATGCTATCTGGGATATAACTTCTGATTTAAGCGAAATAGAAAATGTACCTGTTCATAATGAAGAAATTAAAAATGATCTTCTTCCCCACCCACACAATTATAAGGATTGGTTTACCTTTTATGATGAAATTGACCTTAGACGACATCTACAAGATATTGAAATTATCTTGATTGAAGCCGCGCTTGAAAAAACTAATGGTAAAACAGCTTCCGCAGCAGATTTACTTAGATTAAGAAGAACCACTTTAATCGAAAAAATGAAAAAGTTTTCTATAACTAGATCAGAATAAACGTTTATTTACTGTATGCTTGAAAGGTTTTAATAGATAAGTTGTGTTTCTTAGTTAACTTATCTTTTTCCTGTTCCAAATATATTATGTCAGATTTATTTTTAGATAAAATAGATTTTAAAATATCAATAGTTCCATTTTGATGTTTATTATTAAAACTATTGATAATTTTCTTTCTTTCTTCATCAAGTTGAATAACTTCTTCTAATTTACCTTGATGTATCAAATCTGAAATCTTTTCAGACAAAAATTGAAGTCTCATTAATATCTTATTATCTGTTCTGTTAACTTTTGAATCCATTTTTTTAGACTTTAATAGTTCCCCAAGCAGAAATAATTTCGTTTAGTGCATCAAAAGCTTTTTTCAAACCATCATTTTTATTTTTTGTAAATGCATCAATAATTTGTAATCTACAAAATTCATATAAATGAAATAAGTTTGTTGCAATATTACCACCTCTATCAAAGTCTAAACTAGTTTGAAGACTATAAATACTTGTTAAAGATCTTGAAACATAATTGGTAATAGATTTTTGAACATCAGTCATGTCTTTGTTTCTTTTTGAAATTAAGACTGCTTTTTTTTTGTCCACTTCTAAAATTAATAAATGCATGGTTCTATTTAACTCCTTTAAAACCATACCAACAACTTCATAAGGACTTTTTTCCAAATCATTAGCCTTTTCAATTTTTTTGTAAACTTCAAAAATACTTGACCTAGAATTTATCATTTTCAACCTAATCTTGTGTTTTAATAAAAAATATTGTAAAAAAGACTAATGTTTATCCCATTATCATCAATTGTTCATAACGAAAATCAGAATTACAATAATCTAACCTCTAATATTTCTGATAAGACTGCAAACAATATGCCAAATGGTTTAATGCGTGTTTCTGAACCTCAAAATCCAAAAAACATTGCAAATAAATTGAATAATCAACAACTTAAACAAATATATACTGCAAAATTATCTCCTTCTGTAGGTTCACTAACAGAAAGTTTTATTAAAGCAAAAAGTATTTCAGGCCCAATATATAGATATAATGAAGCAGCAACAAAGTATGAAGCTATTAGTATGGGACCGTTAATGTTGAAACAGCTTAAAAAAAACCTTGATATGGTAATTTAGACTAGCTTTCCACTTTTTTTCAAAAATTTTGACAAATTTTAAATCTTCCTAAATTATTGAATTTAAACGATTATTCTATTTTTTTGCTTACTGCAAATTTTTGGCATATAGATTGCACAATTTCTCTGACGAACGGAGGTATAAATGCCATCAATTAATTCAAATACTGGTGCAATTTTTTCGGTCAATGCAGCCAGGAAAACTGATAGAGATATGGCAACAGCTATGAAGAGATTGTCTACTGGTGAGCGTATCACTAATGCCGGAGATGATGCAGCTGGAGCTGCCATTTCAGATAGAATGTTGTCTCAAGTAAAAGGTTTAGAGCAATCTGTTAGAAATGCTGGAGATGTTATCTCAATGGCTCAAGTATCTGAGGGGGCACTTGGAGAAATATCAGATATCTTACAACGAGTTAGAGAATTAGCGATACAATCAGCTTCCGATTCATACAATGCGACCGAAAGAAATTATATTCAAACTGAAGTAAATCAGCTCATATCAGAGTTTGATCGGGTTACAAAAGATACAGAATTCAATGAAATAAATGTTTTAGACGGATCATTTGCAAGTAGAACTTTTCAAATAGGTACACGTAAAGGTGAAAATGCATCAATATCTGTCAGTTCAATGAGGACTGACTCAATTGGAGCTTACCAACAAACAACAGATATGTCAGTGACTGACCTAGATTTAGCAACAGGTGCACAAGCTTCTAGTGCATCCGTAACAAACCATGTTGAGGCAGATACTATGACAATATCAGGTCAATTTGGGCAAAAGGCACTAAGTGTTACAGCAAATATGACAGCAAAAGACGTGGCTAATTTAGTTAACATAAATTTTGATAGTACTGGCGTTGATGCAGTTGCCTCAACTCAATTAAAATTAGAGGCTGTTGCAAATGCTGTTTCAGGTTCGACAGGAACAATGAGTTTATCATTTGATCTTTATGGGAAGAATACATCTACAGCACAAACAATTTCGAGCTCTGTTACACTTGGTTCAACAAGAGCTACATCAAATTTAACCAATCTCAGAGATTCAATAAATTCATATACTGCCGTAACTGGAGTTGAAGCTGTATTATCAGCAGATAAATCTAATTTGATTTTAACTCAACCTGAAGGATACGACATTAAAATTTTAAATGTTGACTTTGATACTGAGTCTACAGATGATACTGCAGCCGCTACAACATTTGGATCTAATACTACTAATACAGCGGTAATTCCTGTAGCTTCAGCTACTGGTATTGCCGTAGGTGATTTTGTCATTGGTGCAGGTATTCCAGCAGGAACATATGTAGTAAGTATTTCAGGTACTGATATAACCTGTTCAGAAACAATTCCAAGTACAGTTACAATAGCAAGTGGAACTGCAGTGAAATTTTTAGCTACTAATAGAGCATTGGGTGTAACAGGGCTAAGTGAAGATCTTGAAACTACAGGAATTGGCGTTACAGTTTTTGACAAAGCTCTAACAACAGAAAATAAAGACTCTGCATTAGTTACTGGTCAAGTTACCTTTAATTCTACCCAGCAATTTACAGTTCAAGCAGATATAACAAAAGGTTTATTTACATCAACTCCTGGTTCTGCAGACTTAGTTAAATTAAGTGATGTCAAAGTTAATACAAGACAAAAAGCTGTTGATGCATTAGTCGTTCTTGATAAAGCTATGGACAGAATTAATCTTGAAAGAGCAAAATTAGGCGCAATAATGAGTAGAATGACAAAAGCTATTGATAACCTATCTAACGTTTCTATGAATACTACTGAGTCAAGGGGTAGAATTGTTGATGCAGACTTCGCATTAGAGTCAGCTCAACTTACTAGGGCACAAATTCTTCAACAATCTGCCACTGCTATGATTGCTCAAGCAAGTAAATCAATGCAAACAGTTTTAGATTTATTAAGATAATAAAAATTATATAATCTCCTCCAACAAAAAAAGCCCTCTATAAAGAGGGCTTTTTTATTGATATTTTTTTAGCTTATTAATTTTGTAATAGAGCTAATACTGTTTGTTTTGATGCATTTGCTTGAGCTAGCATTGACGTTGCCGCTTGATTAAGAATTTGCGCTTTCGTCAAGGCTGATGTCTCAGCTGCAAAATCTGCATCTTGAATATGAGATTGAGATTCTTTAGTATTCTCAACAACATTACTTAAATTACTAATGGTATTATCAAGTCTATTAGATATTCCACCTAAATTAGCTCTTTGATCGTTAACTAAATTTATTGCTATATCAAGAACATCTATTGCTTGGGATGCACCACTTTGTGTACCAAGATTTATGTTACCTACAGTACTTAATGCTCCTGTATAAGTTGTCGCAGTTGCTCCAGAACCACCAAAGTATTCAGCTGCTGTTGTACCTATATTAAAGAACTTATGTGATGTTGCTTTAATTTCACCACTTACTGTTACTGAGTCTAAAATAGTTGTATCTTGTAAAACTGTATTAGCTCCAGATCCAGTAGCAGTTCCAGAAGCCGTAAAATTGTATACGTTAACATCAGCTGTGGCACTCGTAGTTGAGTGAGTAAAATCACCTAATACGATGTCATTTCCATCAGCATCTTTTAATAACATATTTGCTGCTGAACCATCTAAATTTGATGCTGTTACACCAGTATCACCTGAAACTGCGTTAATTGCATCTCTTAAGTTAGTCAAGTCTGTCGTAGTCACAGTTGCTGTAACAGTAGTTAAACTAGAACTACTTCCGTTTTGACCAATTTTTAGAGTAACTGTTCCATCGTTACTAACATCTCCAAATTTTAAATGAGTAACAGCCTTAGCAGTAACACCATATTCATCAGAAGAACCATTAATTAGATCTACAACGTCTTTTGCATCATTTGTTGCTGCAACGTCAAGAGCTTTAGTTCCTAAATATCCTCTAAGGGTGATATCATTACCAGCGATACCATTTGTTCCAGCAGAGGCACTACCATTTGTTCTTCCAGAACCAGTAACTACATAAGCGCCAATAGCACTACTTGAAATATCAGCTACATCTACGTTAATAGTATCATGTTGATTCATACCAACTTGTATAGACTTTGAATCAAAATTTCCGTCTAAAACATGCATACCGTTCCACTCGGTTTGATTTCTAATTCTATCAACTTCTTGTACTAGCTGTGTTGCTTCAGATTTGATAAAAGATCTATCGACATCACTATTAGTATCGTTTGAAGATTGAACAGCTAGTTCACGCAAACGTTGCAAGACAGATACTAACTCTATCTGTGCACCTTCTACAGTATCGATTAAATTTTGTGCATCATCAGCATTTCTAATTGCTTGAGATAATCCACGAATTTGTGCTTCCATTGTTTGAGCGATAGAAACACCAGCACTATCATCAGCAGCAGTATTTACACGAAGACCAGAAGATAGTCTAGCCATGGCATCTGTCATAGCTTTTGTATTTTTGGTCATGTTAAATGCAGCGTTGATTGCACCTATATTAGTATTAACACTTGTCATTTATGTTCTCCTATTAGTTGGACCTATTAAGAGAAACGACTTGAATTAAAAATGTTTAGAAAAAAAAACTATTCTACCCTTAGTTTTTAATTTCATTATAAATAGTTTTTATAACAGGTTCCCAATGACCTATTTTATCTTGTTCAAATATTTTTACTGATTTATACCAATAACTTTGCTGATCATCTTTAGACCAATACCAAAGCTTACCCTTACCTTTTGGTAACATAAGATATGTTTTTTTGCCAATTGCTCCCGATAAATGAACTGTTGTATTACTTACACTTAGAACAAAATCACAAGCATCTATTAAAGCTGTCAAACCAGTTAAATCATCAAAGTTATCAACTTGATCTAACTTTATTATCTTAACCCCATATTTATCTAAAAATTCTTTTCTTTCTTGGCTTGTGTCAGAGTATTGCAAATCAACAAATGCTATATCTTTGATTGACAAAATATCCTTAAGCTGTTCAAGGGAAATAGATTTATGTAGGCCTAACTCCTCATTCTTACTCAACCAAGACAAACCACATATTCTTTTCTTTTTTGGTAAAAGTTTTTTAAGATCATCTTTTCTTTTTTTATCAACCTTAAGATAAGGTCCTGACCTTTCTTTTACGTCTGAAAAATCATTGATAAATAATCCAGGTAAATCACCAAGTGGTATGTGAGAGTCAATTTCTTCTTTTTTAATTTTGTCTAAAAAAGTAACGTGCTTAAAAGAAGAACTCATTAAATTAATTAGTTTAGAGTTAAAGTGCCCATAAATATCTAATTTATTTTGAGGTAAATCATTATAAAATCTTGCAAAAAGAATTTGATCGCCAATACCTTGTTCGTAAGAAATAAAAACATTTTTAAAAGTCTTTTTCAAATTATATGTTTGTAACCCTAAATTAAGTTTAGGTGTATCAAAGTTATTTGCAAACCAACGCCACTTAAAATTTTTCCAACCATTTTTGAATAATCCATTATTTAACTCTAATATCGATAAATTAAAGTATGCTTCAGGATAATTTTTATCAATTTCAATAGCTTTATTAAAAGAGGTTATAGCTTCTTGAATTTTTCCATTAAGCCTTAGAGCATTCCCTAAATTATCATAAGCATTAGGATATTTTGGATTTAACTCTATTGCTTTTTTATAACAAGTAATAGATTCTTCTATTTTACCTGAGTCTTTAAGTGCATTTCCCATATTATTATAGGCATGAAAAAAAAGAGGGTTAATTGACAAAGCTTTTTTGTAATAATGAATTGCTTTTTCAAAATCACCTTCTTTGCTAAAAATATTTCCTAAATTTCCATAGGAATCAGCAAACTTTGGAAAAAGCTCTATTGCTTTCATCAAATATTTTTTTGCTAATACGTTTTCTCTTAAATAATTGTATACAACTCCTAAATTATTATAAGGATCAACTAAATTCTGATTCTTGCTAATTGATTTTAAAAAAAAGTTAATTGCACTTTTAAAATTACCAGATTTTTTTTCAATATTCCCAAGGTTGTTGTAGGCCTCAGCAAAGTCCGGATTAATTTGTATTGATCTATTATAATGGAAGGTTGCTTTTTCTATTTCATTTAATTTTAAATAAGTATTTGCTATATTATTGT
>QCNS01000026.1 GCA_003210055.1 SAR116 cluster bacterium AG-426-I14 | reverse complement strand
GTTTCTGTAAGATTAAGAAAAAAATTTAATTCAATAAATATAGATTGCTACCAAATTAAAATTGCTGAAACCATGAAAGAAATCAAAGAAGTGCAAGCACTTAGATATCAGGTTTTCTTTAAAGAAAAAAGAGCAAAACCAAGTTTTAGACAAAAGGTTTTTAAAAGAGATTTTGATTTACATGATAATATAGCTGATCACTTGATAGTTATAGATAAAAGTAAATCTGATAAAATTATTGGAACTTATCGTCTCTTGAGAGGTACAACAGCAAAAATAAATTTTGGCTATTATAGTGAAAATGAATTTGATCTGACTAACATAAAAAAAATATTTTCAAGTAAGTATATTCTTGAGCTTGGAAGATCCTGTGTAAACTCGAATTATAGAACTGGGCTAATCCTTAAGTTATTGTGGTATGGTATCGCAAAGTATATTGATGTTTATCAGATAAAATTATTATTTGGTTGTGTAAGTTTTCATGGAGTAAATATTAGGGATATAAAGGAAGAAATTTTTTTTTTAAGAGAAAATTTTTCATTACCTAAACAAATTGAAATTAAATCTTTACAGAAAAGCACTGTCATTAATGAAGATAAAAATTTAAAAAGAAATGTAGTTTTAAATGATTTGCCTCCTTTAATTAAGGGATATTTAAGAGCTGGGGCAATGATTAGTCAGGAGTATTTTGTAGATTATGATTTTAACACCATTGATCTATTTGCTTTGGTATTTACAGAGAATATAAATCATAAATATAAAAAGAAGTTTTTACATTAAAAGAATTAAAATTGACCGAAAGAATATTTAATTTTTCATATATAGATAAAATTGTTTTTTATACAAAACTTTTAATTTTTGTTGTGATTGTCTTACTTTTAGTTTTTTTTAAGTATTTATCGGATTTCTTAAATGCTAATTTCTCGGCGAAAATAGTCCAAATTTTTCACAAATTAGTCTTATGGTTGATTAATATAAATGTTGAAAAAGAAGGGCAGATATTTGAAAACCCTAAAGGGATCTTGTTTGTATCCAATCATATATCTTACATTGATATACCAGTTTTAGGTTCGATATTACCATTAAGATTTGTAGCTAAATCAGAAGTAAAAGGTTGGATCGTTTTAGGAAAACTAGCCCAGATTGGCAACACAATTTTTATTGAAAGATTAAAAAGGAATATTTCATTTGAAAAAGAAATTATAGAAAAAAACATTTATAATGGTGAAAAAATAGTGCTTTTCCCTGAAGGTACTACTTCCGATGGAATTAGAGTTTTAAAATTTAAATCGAGTCTTTTATCTGCAGTTGAAAAAAAAGATTATGTTATTCAACCTATTGTTATTACTTACAACACAATAAATGGTATGCCTCTTACAAGATGTTTTAAACCATTAATTGCATGGTTTGGTGATATGGAATTAGAGTCTCATCTAAAGAATCTTATGATGATTGTTTCAATAAATGTCAAAGTTAACTTTTTAAGGGCAATTAGTTCTAAGGACTTTTGTGACAGAAAAAGTATGACAAAATTTTTACAAAATGTTATCAATGAACAATATTCAAAAAATATTAACAGATAATATTTTAAATTTAGTTCAGGAATGAAAAGATTATTTATTAAAACTTATGGCTGTCAGATGAATTTCTATGATTCTGAACAAATTTCAAATTTGCTCAGCTCCTCTGGTTATTCTATTACTGAAAAGTCAGAGGATGCCGATTTAATTTTGTTAAATACATGTCACATAAGAGATAAGGCAGTAGAAAAAACTTTTTCTGATTTGGGTCGCATAAAAAAATCAATACAATTAAGTGATAAAAAAAAACTAAAGCCAATCGTTGCTGTTGCAGGTTGTGTTGCACAAGCTCAAGGTGAAGAGATTATGAAAAGATCGCCTTGGGTAGATATTGTGGTTGGTCCTCAATCATATACGGATTTACCAAGTTTAATTTCGAAAGTAAATAAAGTAGAAAAAAAGAAATTAATTAACATAGATTTTCCTACCATTCCAAAATTTGATTTTTTAGAGCACGATGTAAAAGAAAAAAAAATCTCATCCTTTTTAACTATTCAAGAAGGATGTGATAAATTTTGTTCATTTTGTGTTGTACCATATACAAGAGGACCTGAATATTCTCGTTCAATAGAATCTGTAATGATGGAAGTTAAAAAACTTATAAAACGTGGTACAAGAGAGATTATTTTGTTAGGACAAAATGTAAATGCTTGGACTTCTAGAGATGATCGAGGTTCTTTGATAACTCTTGGTAACTTAATTGATGAAATTTCTAAATATGATGAAATTTTATCTATTAGATATACTACTTCTCATCCTTTAGATATGGATTTAAAATTAATTGAAACTCATCAGAACAATAAAAAATTAATGCCTTACCTACATTTACCAATTCAATCAGGATCAAATAATATTTTGGCAAAAATGAATAGAAAACATACTGTGGATGATTATTTAAAAATAATAGATAAAGTAAAAAAGTATAAACCTGATATAGCTATATCAAGCGATTTTATTGTTGGATTTCCGGGAGAAACAGATCAAGACCATAGTGAAACTCTTGAATTAATAAAAAAAGTTAAGTTTGAAAGTTCTTATTCTTTTAAATATTCCGTTAGACCAGGAACTCCCTCAGCTACATATGAAAAACAGGTAGATGAAAAAATTAAGAATGTAAGACTTCAAGAATTGCAGAGTGAATTAAAAAAACATCAATTTGTTTTTAATCAAAAGTTTCTAAATTCAAAAATGAGTATTTTAATTTTACATAAAAATAAAAAAAATCAATATGTTGGTAAATCACCATATAATCAAACAGTAATAATTGACGAAAAATTAGAATCAAATCAAAAATATTTAAATAAATGTAAAAACATCATAGGACAAATGATTGATGTTACAATAATCAGTTCTTTTCAGAACAGCTTAGAAGGAAAATTTTCTTTAGAAAGTTTAGGTTAGTAAGTGGAAAAGAACAAAGGAGTAATTTTAAACAGATTGACAGAACATTTTATTGAATTTGACTCAAACAACATTTTAAATCTGATGTTAGGTGAGCAATCAATTAACCTATTAAAACTCCAAAATATTTTAAATGTTCGTTTAGATATGTTTGGAAATAAAGTTAGAATTTTTGGTAACGAAAATATTGTAAATCTAGCCGAAAATCTCTTAAATAATATATATAAAAAACTTAAAAATGATAAAAACAAAACTTCAAAATTTGATTTTTCTGTTTTTGAGTCAGAATTACGTATGATGAGAGAAAAAAACAACATTCCACAAGATAAAGATAAAATTACTCTCATAAAAACATGGAAAAAATCGGTTGTTGCCAAAAGTTTGGGACAAGAAAAATACTTAAAAGCTCTCAATAATTTTGATTTAGTCTTTGGTTTAGGACCTGCTGGAACTGGTAAATCCTACTTAGCAGTAGCAAAGGGGATAGAGTTATTAAAAAATGAAATTGTAGATAAAATAATTTTGTCGAGACCAGCAGTAGAAGCAGGAGAAAAACTTGGTTTTTTGCCTGGAGATTTTAAAGAAAAAGTAGATCCATATTTGAGACCAATTTATGATGCATTGTATCAGATGATGCCATTTGATAGGGTTGAAAAAAAAATTTTAAATGGGCAAATTGAAATTGCACCTTTGGCTTATATGAGAGGAAGAACTTTTGATAATGCCTTTATTATTATAGATGAAGCTCAAAATACCACTGCTGTTCAAATGAAAATGATACTTACAAGAATTGGACAGGGTTCTAGAATGGTTGTCAATGGGGACTTAAGTCAAATTGATATTCCAAAGGGTATTTCTTCAGGACTGTCTATTGCGTTAAAAAAACTTAAGAATGTAGAACAAATAAAAATTGTGGAACTTTCACAAAAAGATGTTGTAAGACACCACTTGGTAGCAGAAATAATTAAAGCATATGAAAGTAAATAATTACTTAAACTACAAGTTTTCAGAAAATAATTCATTTGCTTCTATATCAATAGGAAAATTATTTGTTGATATACAATTACTATATGTAGAATTTCGGGAAACATTAGTTAATTTAATAAACAATGAAAAGTTTGAAAAAATAATTACCAACATTAGTAAATTATTAGTAGAGAACGGTTATGATTCAGAAATATATTTATCAATACTACTCACTGATAACAAATATATAATAAAAATAAACAAAAATTTTAGAAAAAAGACATCACCAACTAATATAATTTCTTTTCCATCTAATGATTTAAATTATCCTAAATCTGGAAAGAATAGAAAACTAGAAAAATTATTACATTTTGGAGATATAGTTATATCATTAGAAAAAGTTTTATCAGAGTCTAAAAAGGAAAATAAAAATTTCAAAAATCATTTTTATCATATATTGTTACATGGACTTTTACACTTATTGGGTTATGATCATAATGATGATGAGTCAGCAAAGAATATGGAAGATCTAGAAGTATCTATACTTAATTCAATTGGTATAGACAATCCTTATTAAAAAAAATGATTGAAATAATTAAAAATATATTTGTAAAAAATAGAGGAAACTCTTTCAAAAAAGATAATCATATTGATAGTGAGTTGGAACAATTTGTTACAAAGAGAATTAATTCAAATAATAAATTTGGAAATACCCTTGATCATGAAAATGAATTATTAAAGAATTTAGCTGGTTTAAGAGGAATCAGAGCATCAGATGTAATGGTTCCAAGAATAGATATAGTGTCAGTTTCATTGTCAGATAATTTTGATGATATAGTAAAACAGTTAGTTAAAGCAAACCATAGTAGAATTCCAGTAGTTGGAGAAAGTATAGATGAAATTGCTGGCATATTACATATTAAAGATGTTTTAGCAAAAATGCACTCAAAAGAAATACCTGATGTTAAAACATTGCTAAAAGAACCAATTTTTGTTGCCCCATCAATTAGCTTACTAGACTTACTTCACGAAATGAGAATTAAGAAAAGACATATGGCCTTAGTAGTTGATGAGTATGGCGGTATAGATGGTTTGGTAACCATTGAGGACCTTGTAGAAGAAATCGTGGGTGAAATTGAAGATGAGCATGATGAATCTACTGAAATAAGATTTGAAATGGTAAGTAATAACGTAGTAATTGTTGAAGCAAAAGTTTCCTTAGATTATTTTGAGTCAAAATTAAAAATTAATTTTCATGAATTAATTAATGAAGAATTAGACACTTTGGGAGGGTTCATTATAAGCTTAGCTGGAAGAGTCCCAGTAGCTGGAGAAGTGATTAGAGATAGTGCGTCTGGCCTAGAGTTTGAGATATTAGATGCAGATCCTAGAAAAGTGCTTTTAGTAAAAATTCGAGGTCTAGCAAAAATTAATGTTCAATAAACAAAGCTTTATTAATCAGATAATCTGTATTTTTTGTGGGGGTTTATCAACATTTTCATTAGAACCATATGGATATTTACCGTTTATAGGGTTTTTCTCTTTTGGTGTGTTTTTCGTATTTAAATCTGATAATAGTTTAAAAGTTTTTTTCCGAGGTATAAGTTTCGGTTTTGGCTGGTTTTTTTCGGGGTTATATTGGATTGGCTCAGCTTTTTTAATTAAATCATGGCTTTTTCAAATTATTTTGCCATTCGCAGTAGTTCTATTACCAATTTTTTTGGGTTTTCTGTGGGGATGTGCTTTTTATTTATCATCAAAATTATCTAAAATTATAGGGAACAAATTTGTATGGTTAACAATTTTATTACCCCTTTCTGAATTTTTTAGAGGATACTTTCTAAATTTTCCTTGGTTAATGCCAGCAAGCATTTTTACTTCAAATATTTATACCTTACAAAGTTTTTCATTTGTTGGAGTATATTCTATGAATATTGTTCTAATTTTTTTAATTATATTACCATTGTTGGTTAAGAGTTATAAAGGGTTATTATTCAGAACCACAATATTTATGATATTGCCTATTTTAACTCTATTTTTATTAAGTGTTAATAGGCTTATTTATAAAGTTGAAATTAAATCCAAAAATGACTTTCTAATTACAATTGTACAACCAAATATCGCACAAAAAGTAAAATGGGATAGAAGTTTATTTAAAATCCATCTAGAAAAATTAATCAAACTATCAAGATATGAATCTGAAAAATTCACTTATAAAAAAAGATTAATCGTATGGCCAGAAACCGCCTTTGCAGGAGTTTATCCAAGAGATGAAAAGATTTTAATGGATTTGGTTAAAAAATTAATTAACAAAAATAGAGACTTAAGTTTATTCCTTGGCTTAATTAGAAAACATGATGGAAAAATATATAACTCTGGTATTCTTTTTGATAAATATCATAAAATTAAGAAAGTTTATGATAAGAATTTTTTAGTCCCATTTGGTGAATATAATCCTTTAAGGTTTTTTTTGAATTTTATACCAACTTTGGCAAGTGATATGGATTTTAACGTAGGAAAAACAAATCCAAATATTATGTTAAATCAATCATTGGATATGATGTTTCTAATATGTTATGAAATTATTTTTAACAATTACATTTTCAAAAATTTATCTGATAAAACTTTTTTAATTATAAATATAACTAATGATGCTTGGTTTGGTAATACTATTGGTCCATACCAACATTTTGACTTTGCAAAAATTAGAGCTGTAGAATTTGGAATCCCAGTAATTAGAGTTGCTAACACAGGTGTTTCTGGATTTATTGATCCGTATGGAGAAGTAGTGGAAAAATTAGAATTAAATAAAGAGGCATCAAAAACAATTAAGCTCGTTGATAAGCTTGATAACACTTTTTTTAAAACTTATGGAAATTCTATCTTTATTTTTATTATTTTTTATGTATTTATATTCAACATTATATTGTCAAAAACTATTAATAGGAAACGATTTTTATGAAAAACTTTCTGTTTACTTCTGAGTCTGTGTCTGAAGGACATCCTGATAAAGTCAGTGATTGTATATCAGATACAATTGTAGATTTAATGATAAGTAAATATCCTTATGCAAGAGTGGCATGTGAAACTTTAGTGACAACTAATAAAGTTATTCTTGCAGGTGAATATAGATTGCCAGATGGAGTAAATATAACAAATGACGAAATTGAAGAAAATGTTAGAAATGCAGTAAAAAAAATTGGATATGAACAAGACGGTTTTCATTGGGAAAAAATGATTGTTGATTGTTTTCTTCATCAACAATCACCTGACATTGCTCAAGGTGTTGACGAAAGTCATAACAAAGAGGAGGGTGCAGGTGATCAGGGTCTGATGTTTGGCTATGCCACAGACGAAACGCCTTCTTTAATGCCGGCACCAATTCATTATTCTCATGAAATTTTAAAAAAACTTGCTGATTTAAGACATTCAGGTGTGGCAGATTTTTTAGGACCAGATAGCAAATCTCAACTTACAATTCAATATGACAATGAAAGACCTATCAAAGCTCATAAAATTGTAGTTTCTTCTCAACATAGGGATGGGTTTAATCAGTCTGAATTGAAAGATTTTATTATGTCATCTGTTAGAAAAGTTATTCCAGAGGAATGGATGTGTCATGAAGATAACTTTTATGTAAATCCCACTGGTAGATTTGTTATAGGTGGCCCAGATGGTGATACAGGACTGACAGGAAGAAAAATAATAGTTGATACATACGGCGGCTCAGCTCCTCATGGAGGAGGGGCATTTTCTGGAAAAGATCCAACAAAAGTTGATAGATCTGCGGCTTACATGACGAGATATTTAGCAAAAAATGTTGTTGCTGCTAAATTAGCAAAAAAATGTACTATTCAAATTGCTTACGGAATAGGTATTTCTAAACCTTTATCTTTTTACGTAAACACTCAAGGTACTGGAGAAGTTGAAGATTTAAGAATTCAAAAATGTTTAGAAAAAATTGTTGATTTGACACCAAAAGGAATAAGAGATCATTTGGCTTTAAATAATTCAATATATGTCCCTTCCTCATCTTATGGCCACTTTGGTAGATTTCCTGATGAAAAAATTAAAGGTTCTTTTTCATGGGAAAAAGTTGATCTTGTTGAGAGAATTCTTAACGAAATAAATAAACTTTGAGTAACAATTGAACAATCACATATTTCAATTTTATGGTAGGAGGAAGGGAAGAGGTTTTAATCGAGTTAATAAACAACTATTAAAATTGAATAATATTGATTTTTTTTTAAAAGCGAATGATTTAAAAGAATATAACTCTTTTTCCAATAATATTTTAGAGATTGGTTTTGGAAATGCGGAAAACCTTATAAATTTTTCAAAAAAATATAAAAATATAAATTTTATAGGAGCTGATCCATACTTAAATTCTTGTTTGAAACTTTATAAAGTCCTTACAAAACTGAAACTTAAAAATGTAAAGATTTGGTCTGACGATATAAGAAAATTAATAGAAGTATTGCCTAATAATATTTTTGATTTAATTTTAATTCTACATCCAGATCCTTGGCCAAAAAATAAACATAAGAAACGTCGTTTAATTCAACAATATTTCTTAGACTTTTTAGCAAAAGTTTTAAAAAAGAATGGTAAAATTTTAATATCTTCAGATGAAAATAATATGAAAAGTTGGATATTAGAACAGTTTCATATTAGGGATGATTTTGATTGGCATATTAAAAATATAAATATTTGCAATAAAAAGCCATTTTGTCTTCTCAATTCAAAATACTCAAAAAAGGCAATTTCATTAGGAAATAAAAATAATTGGTTTGTTTATAGAAAATTATAGTTTTTTAGATATTTAATATACAAATATTGTTTTATCTTAAACAATGTTGTAGTATGGATTAAAGTGAGTCGTGAGACTCACTTTTTTATTTTAAAAGATAAGTTTAATTTTAATTAGATAGGTATTCAAAAAATGGAGAATCTTCCCAGAATTGAATTGTTACAAGTCGCTGAAAACGTCGCCAGAGAAAAATTAATAGAAAAAGAGGATGTTCTCCTAGCAATGGAAGAAGCTATTCAAAGAGCCGCTAGATCAAAATATGGAGCTGAAAGAGATATTAGAGCTTTTATTAATAGAAACAATGGGTCAATAAAAATCCAACAATATACAGAAATAGTTGAAAATGTTGAAGACGAGTCTGTACAAATGAGTTTCAAAGAAGCTGATAGAAGAGCTCTAGACCTTAAAATTGGTGATTATTATATCCAAAATTTACCACCAATTGATTTTGGAAGAATAGCAGCTCAAACAGCTAAGCAAGTAATAACACAAAAAGTTAGAGATGCTGAAAGGCAAAGACAATTTAATGAGTTTAAAGACAGAGCTGGAGAAATCATTTTAGGTACAATTAAACGTGTTGATAACTTTTCTGTAACTTTAGATATAGGTAAAGCTGAGGGAGTGATAAAAAAGGATCAAATGATACCCAGAGAACAGTTAAAGCCTGGAGATAGAGTCAGATCTTATATTTTGGAGGTTAGAGAAGAGTTGAGAGGGCCACAAATATTTTTGTCACGAGCTTGCAATGAATTTCTTCAAGCTTTATTCACGCAAGAAGTTCCTGAAATATATGACGGTATTATAGAAGTTAAAAGTGTAGCTAGAGAGGCTGGCAGTAGAGCTAAAATTAGTGTTTTTTCGAAGGATAACTCTATTGATCCTGTGGGTGCATGTGTAGGAATGAGAGGATCAAGAGTTCAAGCAGTGGTAAATGAATTACAAGGTGAAAAAATTGAGATCATTCCTTGGTCTGAGGATCCTGTAAATTTTGTTATAAATTCTTTGGCACCAGCTGTTCCCTCAAAGGTAGTTATGGATGAAGATGCAGGGCGAGTTGAAGTTATTGTTCCAGACGACCAACTTTCCTTGGCTATAGGTAGAAGAGGTCAAAATGTAAGATTGGCATCTGAGTTATCAAATTGGTATATTGATGTGTATACAGAAGCTGAAGAATCTGACCGTAGACAGGAAGAGATTAATGAAAGAACGAAAATCTTTATAGAAAGTTTAGATGTTGATGATGTTATTGCCCACTTAATGGTGGCTGAAGGTTTTACAAATATTGAGGAAATTGCTACTTCATCAGTAGAAGAGTTAAATAATATTGAAGGTTTTGACAAAGAACTAGCTGAAGAATTAAAATCAAGAGCATTGGTATTTGTTAAAAATGAAAATGAAAGAATTGAGAAAACATTAAAAGATTTAAAAGTTAATGATGACTTATATAATTTTGAATCACTATCAAAATCTAGTATATTAAAACTTGCTGAGAATAATATCAAAACCCTAGATGATTTGGCAGATTTAGACAGTGAAGAACTTTTTAATCTTCTAGGTAAGTTGGTTTTTAATAGTGAAGATGAAGCTGGTGAGGTCATAATGGCTGCAAGGCAACATTGGTTTAATGAAGAGAAGACTGATTGATTTAAGAAATCTTAGGTAAAAAAAATGACAGATAAAAACTCAGGCGAAAGAAAGAAATTAAGTTTATCTCTAGAGGGAAAGCTTACCCTAAAAAATTCATTTAACTCAAAATTGACAGGAAGTATTACAACTAACTCGCGTTCAGGTAGAAACACGGTTCAAGTAGAAGTCAAAAGAGTGAAAAGAGTTAATGAAAACAAAATAGATGATTACAGGAAATCAAGCGAAGTAAATCAGAATTTAAGTGCTGAAGAAATATCATCAAGAAGTAAACTCTTAAAAGAAGACTTAGCTAGAACTGCTGCTCAAGCAGAAAATAAAGCTATTATAGAAAAAGATAAAAATGATTCTTCTGAAGATAATCCAATATACTCAAAAAATGAGAAAGATGTTAATCAACCTCTTCAAAGTAAGAAACAGGTTGATGAAAGAAAAAAAAATATAAACTTTGGAATCCAAAAAAGTGAAAAAGTTGATGATAATTCAAGAAGTTCAAAAAAACTAACAGACAAAGAACTGTTTAGAGATAATAACAAAAAAAATATAAGTAAAGGGTATGAACAAAAAAGACAGGGGAAATTAACAATAGCAAGGGCATTAGACGGAGATAATATTAGGGTAAGATCACTTGCATCAATTAAGAGAAGAAGAGAAAAAGTTAGAATGCAAGCTGAAAATGTGTCTGCTGTCAAACAAGTGAGAGAAGTTATAGTGCCTGACACCATTTTGGTTTCTGAGTTAGCTAATCGTATGTCTGAAAAAACTGCTGATGTAGTCAGAGAATTAATGAAAAATGGTATCATGGCTACAGCCACTCAAGTAATAGATGCCGATACAGCAGAATTAATTACATCCGAATTTGGTCATAAGGTAAAAAGAGTATCAGAATCCGATGTTGAATTAAATCTTCTTAAAACTAAAGTTAATAAAAACAATCTGGTTTCTAGACCCCCTGTTGTAACAATTATGGGTCATGTTGATCATGGTAAAACTTCTCTTTTAGACTCTTTAAGACAAACTAAGGTTGCGGATGGTGAGGCTGGAGGTATAACCCAACATATTGGCGCTTATCAAATTAACTCTAAAAATAATAATTTAATTTCCTTTATAGATACTCCGGGTCATGAAGCCTTTTCAGAAATGAGAGCAAGAGGAGCAAATTTAACTGACATTGTTGTTTTAGTGGTCGCAGCAGATGATGGAGTTAATAATCAAACTGTTGAAGCTATAAAACACGCAAAAGCTGCATCTGTTCCTATTATTGTTGCTATAAATAAGTGTGATAAAACTGATTCTGATCCTCAAAAAGTAAGGAATGAGCTTTTGCAACAGGAACTTGTTCCAGAAGAGATGGGAGGAGATATACAGTGTATTAACATTTCAGCTAAGGAAAAAACAGGTTTAAATGATTTAATTGAGTCTATTGAGTTACAAGCTGAGTTACTAGAACTGAAATCAGACGAAGACTGTCCAGCTGAGGGAATTGTGATTGAAGCAAAGACAGAAAAAGGTAAAGGATCAGTTATCACTTTGCTAGTAAAGTCTGGTACTTTAAAGGTCGGAAATATATTGGTCGTAGGTTCAGAGAGTGGAAAAGTAAGAGCTTTAATAAACGATTTGGGAAAGAATGTAGATTATGCAAAACCGTCAACTCCTATTGAGGTGCTTGGCTTATCAGGAGTGCCTAATTCTGGTGATTTAGCTAATGTAGTTGACAGTGATTCAAAAGCGCGTGAAATAGCTGAGTATAGAACAAGAAAATTAAAAGAAAAAGAAGCAGCTTTGTCAGCAAGAGGCTCAGTTGAACAAATGCTTGCAAATATTCAATCTGGCGAAGTTAATGAGTTGCCTGTTGTTATTAAAACAGACGTGCATGGTTCTCTAGAAGCTATAAAAGTGGCTCTTAATAAATTAGGGGATGAAAAATTAAAAGTTAAAATTTTAGCTGGTTCAGTAGGAGCAATTAATGAGTCGGATATATCTTTGGCTACTGCTTCTTCAGCATTGGTTTTTGGTTTTAACGTGCGAGCTATACCCCAAGCAAGGGAATTAGCCAAAAGAGATGGCATTGAGATAAGATATCATTCTATTATATATGAACTTATAGATGATGCAAAAAATGCACTATCAGGTATGTTAGATCCTGACTTGCAGGAGCAATTCATTGGTTATGCTGAAATTAAACAGGTATTTAATATATCAAAAATCGGAAGAATTGCTGGATGTAATGTAACTGAAGGTATAATCAAAAGAGGGTGTAATTTTCGTTTATTACGAGAAAGCACTGTTATTCATGAAGGAAAACTAAAAACATTACAGAGATTTAAAGATGAAGTTAAAGAAGTTAAACAAGGTCTTGAATGTGGAATGGGTTTGGAAAACTTTAACGATATAAAAGTTGGAGATGTTATGGAATGTTTTGAAATTAATGAGGTTAAAAAAAAATTAGAATAAATTTGTATAATCTTCATGAAAAAAAATAATAAAATTGTATCAAATCGTGCTCTAAAAGTCAGTGAGCAATTAAGGCAATTAATTTCTAAAAT
Source organism: SAR116 cluster bacterium AG-426-I14 (assembly GCA_003210055.1). Lineage (GTDB taxonomy): Bacteria > Pseudomonadota > Alphaproteobacteria > Puniceispirillales > Marisalimonadaceae > AG-426-I14. Next base: position 14,283 of record QCNS01000026.1, on the reverse strand, counting down.
ATTGATTAGTGATAATTTTTATCTTTATAATCTTTCAAATAGTGTTATCACAGTTACAGACGTAGATATAAGTCCTGATTTAAAAAATGCTAAAATATATATTATGTCATACCCTGAAAAAACTTATAAAAATTTTGTTGTTTTAGAGGAACTTAATAAAAGAAGTGGTTATATAAAAAAAATAGTTTCAAAGCAGTTAAAATTAAGATTTGTTCCAAAAATAAAGTTTTTTCATGACACAAGTTTTGAATATTCACAAAATATTGATAATATTTTAAAAAAAATAAAATAAAGGGAAAATTTTTGGTAAATATTCATGGCTTTATATTAATAAATAAGCATAAAGGTATAACATCTCGAAAAGTAATAGATCATATTTCTAAATCTCTAAATATTAAAAAAGTTGGTCACACAGGAACACTTGATCCCCTTGCATCAGGACTTTTACCAGTAGCAATTGGTGAGGCTACCAAAATTATTTCCTTTGTACAAAATATGAAAAAATTTTATACATTTAGAGTAAATTGGGGGAGGTCAACAACAACAGATGATTTGGAAGGCGAAGAAGTTTTATCTTCAAACTACAGGCCTAGTAAAAAAGAAATTTTAAATGTTATTCCAAAATTTAAGGGAGAAATCAAACAAATCCCACCAAAATTTTCAGCTATTAAAATAAATGGAAAAAGATCATATGTTTTAGCAAGAAAAAACTTATCTTTTAATCATTTGCCTAGGAATGTAATTATATACGATTTGAAACTAATCAATTATATTAATGAAGATGTTTCAGAATTTAATATATGCTGTTCGAAGGGAACTTATATTAGATCTCTTGCTAGAGATTTTGGTAAAGAGCTAAATACGGAAGGTCATATAATAGAATTAATAAGAAAACGTGTTGGAATTTTTTCATTGGATAATGCGATTTTACTGGATTTATCTAAAAAATTAATACATAGTCCAATGATTTTAAAAAACTTAATAACAATAGACGAAATAATGAAAAACTATCCCTCTTTAGAGTTAAATAGTTCAGAAGCTGAGAGAATAAAATATGGACAAAAAATAAATGTTAGTGATATGAAATATTTTGGAGAATTTAAGAAGATATATCCAAATTTTAACGAAATTGATAAGATATATTGTTTTACAAAAAAAAATCCAATTGCATTATCAAAAATTAGAGATGATGTAGTTAAGCCAATTAAGGTTTTTAATTTATAGGTGAGGTAAAATGTCAATAAAAAAGGATAAAAAGTTAGAATTAATTAATAAGTTTAAGAAAAACGAAAAAGATACAGGTTCTGCTGATGTGCAAGTTGCTATTTTAAGTGAAAAAATTAAATCTTTAACAGATCATTTAAAAGAACATCATAAAGATTTTATCTCTCGAAGAGGCCTTCTTACTATGGTAGGTAAAAGAAGAAATCTTTTAAATTATATCAGAAATAAAGATGAGTCTCGTTACACAGATCTAATTAAAAGTTTGGGCTTAAGAAGGTAGCTCAAATTAAATTTTTTAGTGCATTGAATTAATAAGAAATAAAAAATATTTAAAATAAGGATAAGTTAATGTTTGAAGTTTATCGAAAAGAAGTAATGTTTGGTGGAAGAAAATTGGTTTTTGAAACTGGAAAAATAGCTAGACAAGCTAATGGAGCAGTCTTAGTTACTTATGGAGGAACAAGTGTACTTTGTACCGCCGTTGCTTCAAAAAGTAAAAATGATGCAGATTTTTTTCCTTTAACAGTTAATTATCAGGAAAAAGCTTTTGCAGCAGGTAAAATACCTGGGGGTTTTTTTAAAAGAGAGGGCAGGCCAACAGAGAAAGAGACATTAGTATGTAGATTAATTGATAGACCAATAAGACCTCTATTTCATAAAAATTTCAAAAATGAAACTCAAATAATTGCAACAGTGTTAGAATATGATTTTGAAAACGATCCTGATATTGTTTCAATTATAGCCGCTTCTGCAGCTTTAACTATATCTGGTTTACCATTTATGGGTCCATTAGGCGCTTGTAGAGTTGGATGGGATGGAAAAAAATATCAACTCAACCCAAAAGTAAATGAATATGATAACCAAAAATTAGATCTAGTAGTCGCTGGCACAACTGAAGGGGTTTTGATGGTAGAATCTGAAGCACAGGAATTAAATGAAAAAATAATGTTGGGTGCTGTTGATTTTGGTCACAAAGAGATGAAAGTTGTTATTAATGCAATTATTGAACTTGCTGAGGTTGCTGCAAAAGAACCAATAGAAATTGAAGATAATATACCTGAAGAAAAAGAATATAATAAGGTTGTTAAAAAATTTAGTGGTGAATTTGAAAAAGCTTATAAAATTAAAGAGAAATCTGAAAGAGTTAATGCAATTGAATCGATTAAAGAGGATATATTGAGCAAGTTTGATGAAGATGTAAATACAAGTTTGTTATCATCAGTAATCAAAAAAACAGAATCTGATGTAGTCAGAACAACTGTACTTAAAACAAAAAAAAGAATTGATGGACGAGACAATAAAGCAGTTAGGAAAATAGTTGCAGAAGTTGGTACTTTACCTAGGTCTCATGGTTCTGCATTATTTACAAGAGGTGAAACACAAGCATTAGTAGTTACAACTCTAGGGTCTTCTCAAGATACCCAAATGATTGATGGTCTTGATGGTGACTCTAAGGAGAGTTTTATGCTACATTATAATTTTCCTCCATATTCAGTTGGGGAAGCTGGTAGAGTTGGTTCACCAGGCAGAAGAGAAGTAGGTCATGGAAAATTAGCTTGGAGAGCTATTCATCCCTTGCTCCCAACTGTTGAAGAGTTTCCCTATACAGTAAGAATTGTTTCTGAAATTACAGAATCTAATGGTTCCTCTTCAATGGCAACAGTATGTGGTACTTCACTAGCTCTAATGGATGCGGGAGTCCCTATAAAAAAGCCTATTGCTGGTATAGCGATGGGTTTAATTAAAGAAAAAGATAAATATATTGTTCTATCAGACATTCTTGGTGACGAAGATCACCTAGGTGATATGGATTTTAAAGTTGCAGGAACTAAGGATGGTATTACTAGTCTTCAAATGGATATTAAAATTACATCCATAAATAGTGAAATCATGAAAGTTGCTTTAGACCAAGCCCTAGAAGGAAGAAAGTACATTTTAGCTGAAATGAAAAAAGCTATTTCTAAGACTAGGACAAATTTGGCAGAAAATGCTCCAAAAATTAAAGTAATGAAAATTAAAACTGAAAAAATTAAAGAGATCATTGGTCCATCTGGCAAGGTAATCAAAGGAATTTGTGAAAACACTAATTCTAAAATTGATATTGACGACACGGGTGTTTTAAAAGTTGCTTCTCCCAACGATGAGTCTTTAGACAAAGCTCTTAAAATGATAAATGATATCATCGTTGAGCCTGAAATGGGTGTGATTTATAATGGTAAGGTTGTTAAAACTGTCGATTTTGGAGCTTTTGTGAATTTCCTTGGTAATAGAGATGGGTTGGTTCATATATCTGAATTGCAAGAACAAAGAACAGAGAAAACAACAGACGTCTGTAAAGAGGGAGATGAAGTAAAGGTAAAAGTTATTGGTTTTGATGATAGAGGAAAAGTTAAACTTTCCATAAAAAGAGTAGATCAAGAAACTGGACAAGACTTGAATAATTAAATTGTTGGAGTAAAAAATGACAAGTTATATTAAGAGATCAGATTGGGTTAAAACTGAAATATCGGATAAAGTTGGTTGGGTCAAACTTTGTCATGAAAACCCTCTTAATCCTCTATCAGCAGGATTTGTGGAGGCAATATATGAAAATTGTAAAAGTTTTGATGAAGATCCAAATGTTAACTGCATAGTACTTAAAGGTTCTGAAAAAGCGTTTGCTGCTGGAGCTGATCTTAAGGAAATGTTGCCTCTATCTTTTGCAAAAATATCAGAAATAAGATATATAGAAAAAAATTGGTCTTATTTTTCGAATTTACAAAAACCCATTATAGCGGCTGTTAACGGTTTTGCTCTAGGTGGTGGTTGTGAACTTGCAATGTCATGTGATTTTATTATTGCCTCGGAAGACGCTAAATTTGGTCAGCCTGAGATTAATGTTGGAGCAATTCCAGGAGCTGGAGGAAGTCAAAGGATGCCTAGATATATAGGTAAGTCAAAAGCTATGTATGCAATTTTGACAGGCGATATGATTGATGCTTTTGAAGCAGAAAAATGTGGACTCGTAGCAAAAGTTTTTAAAAGTAATGAATTTATGGAAAATATTACTAAAATTTCTACGAAAATAGCAAGCAAGTCATCTGCACTTGCCCGATTAGCAAAAGAATCAGTTAATTTAAGTTACGAAACACCACTTCAGGAAGGATTGAGAGCAGAAAGATCTATTTTTATGTCTACCTTTGCCCTTGAAGATCATGTTGAAGGGATGACAGCATTTGCAGAAAAAAGAAAACCATTGTGGAAAGATAAATAATTTTAAAAATCAATATCTTTTTGGGCCGGCACACCTGATGAATGTAATCCACCATCTACATTATGTATAACTCCTGACACACCACTTGACAAATCAGAAAGTAGATATAGAGCAGCGTTTCCTACCTGTTCTAAATCAGGATTACTTTTTAAGGGTGTTACACTTTCAGAATACCTAAAAACATGTCTTGCTCCAGAAATTGCGGCACCAGCTAGAGTTTTCATTGGGCCAGCGGAAATTGCATTTACTCTAATATTTTTTGGACCAAGATCCATAGACATATATTTTACCGATGTTTCAAGGGCTGCTTTAGCGACGCCCATAACATTATAGTTCGGCGTAGTTCTTTTTGCACCCAGATAGGTTAAAGTTAACAAAGAACCCCCATTTGGATTTATTATTGGTAAACTTGATTTTGCAATTCTTGTAAAACTGAAAGTTGAAATATCTAATGTTTGCAAAAAATTCTCTCTAGAAGTTTCTAAATATTTCCCTTTAAGCTCTTCCTTATCTGAAAATGCTATCGCATGAACAATGAAGTCTATTTTGTAGGAATGTGATTTTAATTTTGAAACAAAATTTTCAATCGAATTTAATTGACTAGGTTCCTCTGACACATCACATTGATATAATTCCTTACTGTTAACACTTTCAGCTAAAGGTATTATTCTTTTTTTCAAACTCTCGTTCTGGTAAGTAAAAATTAAGTCTGCACCATGCTTACTCAACTCTTTTGCAATGCCCCATGCAATAGATCTTTCATTAGCAATACCCATAATGATGCCTTTTTTATCCTGCATTAATTTCATTTTGAATTCTCAGAAAACTTTGAAAGAACAAGACATGCATTGGTACCTCCAAAACCAAATGAATTGGATAAAGCAGTATCAATATGTATATTTTTCTTAGACGTACGTGGTATATCAATATTTTTAATACCTGGGTCTGGTTCAAAAATATTTGATGACCCTGAAATAAAATTATTTTTCATCATAATAAGAGTATAAATAGCCTCATGAACACCTGTTGCTCCAAGAGAATGGCCGGTTAGAGACTTTGTGCTGGTTATAGTAGGTAATTTTTTATCACGAAAAACTTCTTTTATTGCTTCAATTTCTTGAATATCTCCAACAGGAGTACTTGTTCCATGAGAGTTGATATAATCGATTTGTTTGTCAATACCAATTAGTGCTTGTTTCATGCATCTTACGGCTCCTTCACCACTTGGAGCCACCATGTCGTAACCATCGGAGTTAGCTGCATGCCCTATAATTTCGCCATAAATCTTTGCCCCTCTTTTTATAGCATGTTCTAATTCTTCCAAAACAATAATCCCACCACCGCCTGCAATGACAAATCCATCTCTATTTAAATCATATGGTCTAGATGCTATTTCGGGTTTATCATTGTACTTGCTAGACATAGCTCCCATAGCGTCAAAAAGAACTGATAATGTCCAATCCAATTCTTCTCCACCACCAGCAAAGACTATTTTCTGTTTACCATATTTTATGTTATCTGAGGCCATCCCAATACAGTGTGAGGATGTAGAACATGCAGATGTTATAGAAAAGTTTAATCCTTTTATTTTAAACATTGTGGATAGACAGGCAGACACTGTAGAACTCATGCATCTAGGTACCATGAAAGGCCCAACTCTTTTAGGACCTTTATTTCTTGCAGTATCAAAGGCATGTAATAGATTTGCGGTACTTGGACCACCAGATCCAGCAATTAGCCCAGTATCGACATTTGATACTAATTTTTCAGACAAATTAGCATCTTTTATAGCTTCTTTCATAGCTATAGCAGTGTAAGCTGAACCCTCACCCATAAATCTGAGATCTTTTTTTTCTAAATAATTTTCAAAATCTATTTTTACATCACCATGTACTTGGCTTCTAAATCCCATTTCTTTATAATTTTCACAAAAAACTATACCTGATTTAGAATTCATAAGAGAGTCTTTAACCTCTTCTTGGTTGTTGCCAATAGGACTAACGATGCCTAATCCAGTAACTACAACTCTTTTAAAATTTTCCATGAATTTTCCGTATCAAGTTGTTTTTGATTGATCTTGAAAAAGACCCACTCTAATATCTGAAGCTTCAAATACTATTTCATTATCACAAAAAACTTTTCCATCGGCTATGCCAAGCATTAATTTTCTATTTATGATTTTTTTAAAATCTAATAAATATTCGACTTTATTTGCCATAGGCAAAATTTGTCCACTAAATTTTACATTTCCAACAGATAGTGCTCTTCCCTTGCCTCTTCCACCCATAATCCCAAGACAAAAACCAAGAAGTTGCCACAATCCATCCATCCCTAGACAGCCTGGCATTACTGGATCATTCTCAAAATGACATCCAAAGAACCATTTATCTGGAGTAATTTTAAACTCTGCTCTTGCAGTTCCTTTATTATATTCTCCACCTGTATCAGTAATATTTGTGATTTTATCAAACATTAACATTGGAGGCATCGGTAGACGTGGAAAGTCTATGCCGGCTAATTTACCTTTGGCGCAAGCAATTAATTCTTCATATTTAAAATTTGTTTTTAGTAACGGCAAGAATTTATCCTATGTTATTTAATAGTATTATATATATATATTTTTTATAAATAAATCAAAGAATGAGTATACTTTAATCATTAATTTTAACTAGATTAGCTTCCCATAGGTAATTTTTAATATACCAGCCATTATATTTCTCTTTAACAACTTGTACTTCACACCAAGATATTCTGCAGCTTTTAATCTCAACAAGCACCTTTTTTTTTAAAAAAGCAATCTTTTTAGATTTTGTTTCAGGATACTTTCTTAAATAATCAGAAAAAATGACCAAACTGGTTTTTGTTCTAGAAATTTGTGAATCATGTATCCATCCTATAGTATTATCAACTGTTTTTATCTTTTTCCAATGATCAAATTTATCAATTAATAAAATAGGCCAATGTCTTTTAAAGTATGTCCACTTTATGGGAAATTGTTCACCTGGTCCAAACCTAACATTTGCTTTGGAGGTTTTAATAGAGGCAATAGATTTATTAAATTTTAGACCTGATTTAGATGAAATCAAAACTTCATTTGAAAAAGCAATACAGCTTTTGAGAACGAATATACAAATAAGTATGAGAAAATTAGTTTTTTTCATATAATCAGTTGCAAGTATCACAATTTAAGTTTTTATTCAATTTAATCTTATTGATTTCTTGTAAAGAACCATCATACAGGATCAAATATTCTGCGTTAGATTTTTGAAGATAAAAATTATTTTTACCTTCAATATTATGTTTATTTAATTTTAAAATTTCTCTAATAGCTTCTGTGACTTGGATGCTTGCAATAAAACTAGTTATAGAACCGAGTATACCTGCATTTCTACAGTTAAAATCAACGTTGTTTTCAGAAGTTTTTGGAAAAACACATTCATAACATGGATATTTTTTATTCAAACCACTTTTAATTACTAAAACTTGTCCTTCAAATTGTGTGGCTGAACCAGAAATTAAAAGTTTTTTATTTTGATGAGCTAATTTATTAATTTTATATCTTGCCTCTATATTATCTGTACAATCGAAAATTATATCAAATTTTTTTACGTCTGATTTTTCATTAAAGACTATATCTCTAGATTTAACGTTAATTGAAGAATTAACTTGTAAGCACTTTTTTTCTAAACTTTTCGCTTTATTTAGTCCTATTTCGTTTGTTTGGTGAGCAATTTGTCTATTTAGATTAGATAATTCAATATTATCATTATCCCAAATTTCAATATTCCCAAAACCAGCGGCTGCACAGTATAATCCAACAGGACAACCTAACCCACCTGCACCTACAATCAGAATTTTTTGGGCAATTAATATTTCCTGACCTTGTTCTTCAATATCTGGAATTATTACTTGTCTTGAATATCTAATTAAATCCTGTTCGTCTAACATAATTAACTAATCCCAGTAGAACCAAACCCTTTTTTACCTCTAATTGTTTTAAATTGATATAATTTTTTTTCTTTTATTTTCGGTCTTATAATTGGCGAAAAAACTAATTGAGCAATCCTCATTTTTGGTTTAATTAAAAAGTTTTCATTTCCATGGTTAATTAAGATTATCCCGATTTCTCCACTAAAATCGGCATCAATAGTACCTGGTGCATTTAAAACTGTCACACCATATTTTAGAGCTAATCCAGATCTTGGTCTTATTTGACCCTCTAAATTCGCAGACATTTTTATTTTTATTCCAGATGCAATTAATTCATGTTGACCTGGTTTTAAAGTAATAACTTTTGAAATTGCAGCATACAAGTCTATGCCAGATGCAAGTTCAGTCTCATATTTTGGTAAAGGAAGGTCTTTTCCAAAATTTACTTTCTCGACAAAAACAAATTCCATAAAATAAATTCACATTAATTTTTTAATTATTTTCTTTATAAGAATTTGTGCAATCTCTTGTTTGGTTTTTTTATCATAATTTTCTAACTTATTTTTTTCTACGAAGGAAATAACGTTATAATCACTTCCAAACACACGATTATTATTATTAATTTTGTTGGCTAAAATAATATCAATTTTTTTTTCTTGTAATTTTGATTTTGCATTTTCTATTAAGTTTTCAGTTTCTGCAGCAAAACCTATAACTAATCTAGGTCTTTTTTTATTTACAGCAATAGTCTTTAAAATATCAGGATTGCTTTTAGCTTTAAAAAGAATTTCATCATCTTTAAAGTTCGTTTTTTTAAGTTTAATAGTCTTGTTTTTATAATTTCTATTAGCAGTTAAAGGTATTAACTTCCAGTCAGCAACTGCTGCAGCACTGATGAAAATATCAGCAGGTAAATTTGATAAAGAATTATCTAGCATCTCTTTAGCGGTTTTTACCTCAATTATTTTATTTACATTAGGTTTTTTTATGTTTGTAGGGCCAGTAATTAAAATTACATTTGCCCCTTCATCTCTAAATGCTTCAGCTATAGCATAACCTTGTTTCCCTGATGATTTGTTGCTTACAAAACGAATAGGGTCTATATCCTCTTCTGTTGGCCCAGCAGTTACTATTACTTTTAGGTTTTTACATTTATAATTTTTAACTTCATTTATACCATCTAAATTAAAACTTGAATTTGAGAGTTTTTTAATCACATGCTCAAAAATATTTTTAACTTCAGGAAGTCTACCAACTCCTTCTTCACCACATGCCATTTCACCACTTTCTGGCTCTATAAATTCAATTCCTCTTTCTTTAAGTGTTTTAATATTTGATTGAGTAGCAGTATTTAACCACATAAAAGGATTCATTGAGGGAGCTAAAACTATATTATTATTTGTAGCAAGAAGTACATTTGATGCTAGGTCATCTGCTAAACCATTAGCTAATTTGCCTATAAGATTTGCTGTAGCAGGTGCAACTAGTACCAAATCATTGTCCCTTGCTAATTTTATGTGATTCATATTCTCTTCATCTTCACTAGAAAATAATTCACTGTAGCATTTTTTACCATTTAAACTTGTAACAAGAATAGGATTAATAAACTTTTGAGCAGACTCAGTTAGAATTATATTTAGTTCAACATTATTTTTTTTAAACTCCCTTATTAACTCTAGTGACTTATAGCAAGCAACTCCTCCACATAGTATCATGAGAACTTTATAAATTTTTGAATTAGAAAAAATAAATTCACTAGATAAATTAGGATTAGAAGAATTTTTAATTAATTCCATGGATAAAAAATTAATTTTATCAAAGTATGAAGAAGGAATCTTATTATTTTTTTTCCAATTTGATACAGTAGAGGGGCGTAAGTTTAACTTTTTAGCAACTACACCCGTTCCACCTAAATCAAACACAAGTTGTGAAATATTTTTATAATAATTCATATTTTTTCAAAAAATAATATTATTTTACTTATTTTTTAAAAATTTTTCAATTAATTTATCTATTTTATGAAATAATTCAGGTAAATTGTGAATTATTTTTTTATTTTTATCTATCCAATCTTCAATAATATTAAAAGGATCAAAATTTTCTTCTATCCACTTTTCAACTAATGGTCTAGTCAATTGCCACATATTGGCTTTAGGGTTAATTTGACGCGCCATACCCTCTGCCATAACCATAGTTTTTTGTAATAGGCAAAATTTTGGCTGTATTTCAATATCAAATTTGTTTGACAAGGATAATATTTCTCCTAACAAGCTTGCTAGAGAAATTTTACCAATTGGTTTATCTAGTATAGGTATGGTTAGAGCCCTTATTTCGTGGGTCAATAATTCATGTGATACATTTTTACCAAGCATGTTATAATCTGAATGTAATTTGGTAACAGAAGAAAAATTTTTGTCTAAAAGATTCATTAATAACTCAGCAAGAAACTTTCTATCTTTATTAGTCAACCTTCCCATTATACCAAAATCAAGGGGAACTATCCTTCCTTCATTATCTATAATAATATTTCCTGGATGTAAATCTGCATGAAAAAAACCATCTCTAAATACTTGAAGGAAGAAAATTTCCGACGCTAGCTTTGTCAATTGTAATATATTTATTTTTGAATTTTTGTTTTTTGCTATTTCATCAATCTTAATTCCATTGATATATTCAAGTATCATTAGATTTTTTGATGTATACTCCCAATAAATCTTAGGAATCTTATAGTTTTTAAAATTTTTAAAGTTTTCACTTAATTCGGTTGCAGATGATGACTCTAATCTTAAATCAATTTCATTAATTGAAGTTGTCGCAAAAATATTTACCATTTCAGATAATTTAAATCTTTTCAATTTTGGGGCGATTAATTCTATTTGTTTAGATAACCAATAGAAAAACTTGAAATCAAAAAATAATTTTGACTCAATATCTGGTCTTAATATTTTTATGGCGACTTCCTCTCCATTTTTTAATATACCTCTATGGACTTGTGCAACAGAAGCAGAAGCAATTGGATTTTCATCAAATTTATTAAATACTTCGTTTAACTTTAAACCTAATTCATTCTCGATTATTTTTTTTGCTAAAGTTGAAGAAAAGGGAATGATTTTATCTTGTAAATAAATTAATTTGTTTGTTATTTCCTTGCCAAATATATCTGGCCTTGTGGAGAGAGCTTGTCCAAGTTTTATAAAGCCCGGTCCAAGAGAAATTAATGATTGAGAAAAAGATATATTATTATTATTGTTAAATGATTTTCTTTCAAAAACTAAAATTATTAGCTTTATGAGACATGTTATTCTGTTTGAGAAAAAATTAAGTTTTAATAGAAGTGAAAAAAATCCACTTCTTGACAAAACAAAAAAAACTTTTATCAAACGAATTAAAAAAAAAGGATACTCATAAAACTTATAATTTAATTTTTCATCTAGTTTGTTCAAATTTTCCATCCAGAGTGAATAGCCACAATTCCTTGAGAGAGATTTTTATATTTAACTCTGGAAAAGTTCGTTTTTGTCATTAAATATGACAATTGTTCTTGGTTTGGAAACATTCTTATTGATTCAACTAAATATTGGTATGCTTTTCTGTTATCTGAAATTAATTCTCCTAATGAAGGTAAAAATTTGAAAGACCATATATCATATAAATTTTTTATAACTTTATTTTCGACATGACTAAACTCTAAACAAACAAATCTTCCACCAGGTTTAAGAATTCTATAAACTTCTTTTAATGCTTTTTCTCGATATGTAATATTCCTCAGACCAAAAGCAATTGATACTCTGTCATAAGTGTTATCCTTAATAGGAATACTTTCACAGTTACCTACTAAGTGTCTTAGATTTTTACTGATGCTTTTGGTTATACCTCTTTGAATCATATTGAAGTTTATATCAATAATATCTGCTTTGCCTCCCCCATTTAATAAATATCTCTTTGCTATATCACCTGTACCTCCTGCTAAATCACCGAGTACTTGATGTTTTTGTGGAGCTAATAAATAGATTAATTCATTCTTCCAATACCTATGTAGACCAAAACTAGATATATCATTAACAAAGTCATACTTGCTAGCGACTTTGTCAAAGACATCTTTTACGAGATCTTTCTTTTTATCGATTGAGATATTTTTATATCCAAAATCAATATTTTTATTTTTTTTTTGTGACATTTTAATACCAAATTTATATATACTTAATTAAATATTAATTTTGATAAAACAACAAGCTGTTACTAATGCCAGAATTACCTGAAGTTGAAACTACAAAAAATGTATTACTGAAAAATATTAAAAATACAAAAGTAAGTAAAGTTGAAATATTTAATAATAGATTAAGATGGCAAATTAAAGATAATTTCAAAATAAACTTAAAAAAAGTTGTTTTAAAAACACCTTATAGGATAGGTAAATATATTTTAATTCCTACTGATACTAATAAAACAATATTAATACATCTTGGGATGTCCGGCAGTTTGAAAATACAAAAAGAAAAAACAGTTCTCTTAAAACATGATCATGTAAAACTGACCTTATTAAACAATAAAAAAGAAAAGATTTATTTAATATATAATGATCCTAGGAGGTTTGGATTTATTGATTTAACATCTAGTATGGAGATAAAATCTCATTTTCTTCTTAGAAAATTAGGTTCTGATCCTTTTAATAAAGAGTTCAATCACTGTTACCTTATAGATAAATTTAAAAATAAAAACTTAACTATTAAGTCAGCTTTAATGAATCAAAAAATAATAGCTGGAATTGGAAACATTTATGCTAATGAAATTTTGTTTTTAGCAAAGGTTCATCCTTTAAAAAAAATTAAATTAATTAATAATCAAACCATAAAGAGGCTAGTTTACTATATTAAATACGTTTTAAAAGAAGCAATTAAAAATGGTGGCACATCTTTAAAAGATTTTAAAGCACCAGACGGTAAATTAGGTTATTTTAAACAAGAACTTTATGTTTATGGTAGATCAGGATTACATTGTTTAATTTGCGGTTCGATAATAAAAATGTTAGTTATTAGTCAAAGGTCATCATTTGTCTGTGAAAAATGTCAGGGTGATAATCTAAATTAGGAAAAACTAAGTGTACAAAATCATTTTTATTATTTTTTTAACGGTTTTTTATTCCAGCTTATCTTTGGCTCACAGTAATAATAACTTAACTTTAATAGACTCGATGGATAAAATTCCAATTTTTTCTAAGATTCATATTAATAAACAGGATTCTTCTGACTTTGACTCCAAACAAGGAAAAATTTTAATTTTAAATTTTGAATTGAAATCAAAATATGAGAAAGAAATGAGAGATTTTTATAAAAATTTTTTTAAAAATACAGATTGGATTTTGTTAAAGAAAAATGAAAGTGTCATACATTTTGAAAATAATAGAAAACATACTCATAAAAAGTTCATTATAAGAAGACATTTAAAAAATTTGTGGAATCTTAATTTTATAGTAGAAAACTTTTAACTTGACATAGCTTCAATAACTATGTAGCGAATTTAATTTAAATAAGGAAAACAAATGGCTAATCATAAATCTGCAAAAAAAAGAATAAGAAGAAATACTAAATTTGAAATAGTTAATAAAGTAAGAAAAAGCAAAGTTCGTACATTTGTAAAAAAAGTAGAAAGCGCTATTAATAATAATGATAAAAAATTAGCTAATGAAGCATTTAAACTAGCTCAACCTGAAATGCATAAATCCGTATCAAAAGGCGTTTTTAAAAAAAATACTATATCAAGAAAACTATCTAGATTGTCAAAAAAAATCAAATTATTAAATTAAAAATTATAATTTCCTGTACTGATAGCGATTCGCAACAATTAACTATACAATAATATCGTAACATTTTTTTAGA
>QCNS01000025.1 GCA_003210055.1 SAR116 cluster bacterium AG-426-I14 | reverse complement strand
AAACACAAAAAAAGACAATAGGTTTATATTTTGGTTCTAAAAAAAAACATGTTGAAATTTATGCAAATTTTAACAGAGCCACCATTGATAGAAGTATTGAAGGAATAACATTAAAAACAAAAGAAGTGTTGAATGATAAATTTCAATTTATTAAGTTTGCACCTTTTGATGAAATCAATCCAAAAATGGAAAATAAAGAATTTAATTTATCTCTAAGTAAGGGCCTAGAAAGGATAAATACTATCAGAGAAATCTCGGGCAAAAAAATTAAAGTTTTAATTGATTGTCATTGGAGATTTAACCCCAAAACAGCAATTGAGTTAGTTAATCAATGTAAAAACTTAAATTTGTATTGGATTGAATGTCCAATAATTGAAAATAATGAAAATATTGAAAATATAAAATCAATTCGCTCTTTGGCAAATAAAAAAGGAATAAAATTAGCTGGGCTTGAAAAAAAAATATTAAAGGAGGGATTTATGTCATACCTAAAATCAGGTGTATATGACGTTATGATGCCAGATATAAAATACGCAGGTGGACCAGATGAAATGCTAGAAATAGAAAAACTTTTTAATAAATATGATGTAGAGTTTTCACCCCACAATCCAAGTGGCCCAATAGCACATGCACATTCACTTCAAGTTTCATCTGCGACTGTTAAAAATACATTGATGGAATATCAGTACAAAGAAACAAAATATTTTGATAGTTTATTAGAGATACCAAATCCGAAAATATTTAATGGGTTATCTAAAGTTCCAAATTCATGTTATGGTTTAGGTGTTTCTATTAATGAAAAAAAATTAAAAGAGTTTAATATTTGACCTATTGGACATCTTTAAAACGAAATTAATTTTATTTGATTACATTTTTTTCTTTTAAATTTTTCATATCTTGTTCAGTATAACCAATATCTCTTAAAATATTTTCAGTATCAGAACCTAACTCAGGAGGTGGGTTTTTTGGTGAAACTGTATTTCCATTAACTTTAAAACCTAAGCTAGGTAATTTAAAATGTTTTTTTAAACTGGGTATTTTAATTTTTTCCCAGAGTTTTCTTATAGAAAATTGTTCTTCAGATACAGTTTCTGGTATTGTTCTTACTTTTCCTGCAGGAACACTGAATTTATTAAGTAATAATTCTAATTCTTCTGCCGTCTTTGTAATAAATCTTTTTTGAAACTCTTCTCTTAGTTCGGTTTGGTTATCCCTCCTATACTTTTCAGACTTCCATTTATTTTTATCAAATTTCTCAATAGTATCTAAGGCGTTACTTAAGGACGAAAATTGTTGATTATTATTTGCAGCAATTAATATCGGAGCAGATTTTGTTTTAAACATACCTGAAGCAGGTGAACCACTTTGAGCCTCATTACCCATTTGTTTTGGTATCCAACCACTATTTAAATACTCTGTAACCATATTAGCCATTAATAATAGAGATGTATCAAGCATAGCAACATCTAGCCTTACAGCTTCTTTTTTTTGTTTAACTTGATGAAGAGCAGCTGTAATTCCAAAAGCTGCATTTAATCCCGTAGCATAATCTACATATGCTGCTCCGACTTTAGTTGGGCCATGTTCTATTGTACCAGTAGTAGTCATTATACCACACATGGCCTGTACAACATGATCATAAGCCCCTCTATTTTTAAATGGCCCATCTTGACCAAATGCAGAGATAGAACAGTAAACAATACTGTTGTTTATTTTAGAGATTTCATTCCAACCTAATCCAATTTTTTCTGCTTTTCCTGGTGTCATATTCTCAATAAAAACATCAGAATTTTTAATTAATTTACATGCAATTTTTTTTCCTTCTTCTGTCTTTAAGTTAATTTGCAGTGATTTTTTTTCTGAGTTTTGAATTAAAAAAGAAGTTCCCATAGATTTTTCAATAAGGTTTTTATTTTTACCTCCAACCCTTGTCCAATCACCACTTTCAAGATTTTCAATTTTTATAACATTTGCACCTAATAATGCTAATTGATAAGAACTATATGGACCAGCTAAAACGCTCGTTAAATCTATGACTGTGATACCTTCAAGAGGTTTAAACATTTATTTCTCCACAAAGTTTAAATCATGAGAAATGATTTTCAAAAAAACAATATCATTTAAATTTAAAATCAAGCCATACCTACTGGTTCGTCAAATTTTTCTAATTTTTCTCCCGGTCTTTCTGAAATCATATCAGTTAATTCTTTTTTAAGATGACTATTGCTATTGTCTTCATATAAGTTATTCATCTCATTAGGATCATCAATGAGATTATACATTTCACCTGCTCCACTATTTTTTTCAATGGTTAATTTAGCCTCTTTGGTTCTTACTGTATGCAACTCAAGTTCAACACCACATCTACTAGCATTTACCTTCCACTCACTGTGAGCAACATCTCTTGTTTGATTACCTTTGATAACAGGTATCAAAGATTTACTCTGGGCTTTCGAAGGTAATTCTACACCTGCCAAATCGCAAATAGTTGCAGGAATATCTAATGTAGAAACGGGATCTAAAATCACTTTATTTTTTGGAATATTTTTTCCATTAACTATTAAACCAACTCTTAACAAACCTTCATATGGTGTTGGTCCTTTTAAATATAATCCATGGTCACCCAATAAATCACCATGATCTGTTGAATAAATAATTATAGTATTTTTATCTAGCCCTAACCTTTTTAATTCATAAATTATTCTTCCAACATTATGGTCTATTAAGGAAATCATTCCAAAATAATTTGCAGTCATTTCTCTCAATTGAATTTCTGACTGATCTTCCGATCTAGATAACTTTGCTCTAAAAAATTTTAATTGTGGGTCTGCTAAATTTGGCTCGCTCTCCAATGAAGCTTTATGCCACCACGGTCTTGCATTTAAATCTTTTTTTCCTTCTTTTGGAAGATCAACTTCATCTATGTTATACATCGTACTCCATGGTATTGGACAATCAAAAGGATGGTGGGGATCTGGAAATGAAATCCAAGAACAAAAAGGTTCATTTTCTTTCTGATTATTCAATAATGCAATAGCTCTGTCTCCACACCAAGTGCTGGAATGAAGTGCAACTGGCATAGATGAGTGCCAAGTTTGTGCTGCCCCATGACCTTTAAATGCAGGCTTATGCCAAATATCAAAAATCTCAGGGCCACCTGCTTCATCAAATACAAATCTCTCAAAATGTTGACCTCCTGGAGGAAGCGTGGGTCCTTTTTCTTTATACCAATGACCAAGAGTCATAAGTTCTACATGTTTAAACCCCATATAAGGTCCATACCAATCTGGACCAAAATGTTCGGAACTATGTTTACACTCTGGCGTCCCAGTAGGAGCAAATGTTGATGAAGTTGCAAAATGAGCTTTCCCAATAAATGATGTCTTGTAACCAACTTTATTTAATTGTTCTGCAAAACCGTGTTCAGCCACCTCAGATTTTAAATCTATACCATTATCACATACTCCGTGAGTAAATGGAAGTTGTCCTGTCAAAATTGAGGCCCTAGATGGTTGACAAACTAAATTCGGTGTAATGCATGAATTGAATCTTGTACCTGAATAAGCTAGTTCATCAAGGTGAGGTGTCCTAATATTTCTACCAGCAAAACCATAACAATCAGCTCTTTGTTGATCTGATGTAATGAAAATAATATTTGGTTTTTTTCCCATAACAAACACCTCTTAAAATATTAAATTAGGATTATTATAAATTAACCCCACAAATTAATAAAATAAAAGTTTTTAAGATATTAATAAATTATATTTATAAGATATTAAGATAGGCTTAACCTAAATATAGATTAAGCCTAAATTTATTTTTACATTTTACCGGTAATTTTAGTTAGGTTACCGTAGTTTTTATCCTGATTTTTCATAACTTCAAGAGCTTGCTTACTTGTTTTATAAAAAATTGGAAACTTTGTTTTATTAGAAATATCTTTCATTGCGGCATGAGTTGATGCAAATTTCATTGCAGCCTCTAACTTACTTAGTATATTAGCTGGCAATCCCTTTGGAGCAGCCACAGTATGAAAACCACCACCCTCAAAGTTATAACCACTTTCTTTCAAAGTTCTAACATTTGGGTTAGCAGCGTGTCTATAACTTGCTACAGATGCTATGAGTTTAATTTTATCAGGATGTCTTGAATGAATTCCACCTGAGAAACTTAAATCAACTTGCTTTCCTAAAATTAAATTAATCATATCTGCTCCACCTTTTGCAGGTACGTATTTAACTTTTAGTCCAGACTCTTTAGCAATATACTTCATAAGAGCTTTTGCGCCAGGTGATAATAACACATAACTAACAGTTCTTCCTTTACCCCATTTAACAAACTCTTCAATTGTATTGTAAGGAGCATCTTTATGGGCAACTAATCCAAAATTAAATTGTGCTATCATTCCAACATACGTTAAATCAGGCACTTTAATTGTACACTTAGGATTAGTATGACGTCCCCAAGTAATTGAGGAAGATGGATCCATTAATAAATTATAACCATCTGCTTTCATTCTTGAAACGGCCATCGCAGCCACACAACCACCTGCACCAGGTTTATTAATTACATTCACTTGCTGACCAACCTGATCACTTAAAATTTTTGCAAATACTCTTCCAACAGTATCAGTACCGCCACCAGCTTTAAAACCAATGTATAATTTTATAGGTTTATTTGGATAGTCAGCTTGGGAAGAAAAAGAAAAAGTTACAAATAATAAGACCATTATTAAAGGTCTAATGTATTTTGAAAAAAACATAAATCCTCCTATTTCTATATTTTCTCAATTATTTTTTAGACCTCCAGGTCTAATAAATTCTATAAAAAGATTAACTAAAGTATTTAAAGGGTCAACTTGTTTTAGATTTTTTTCATTTTGCCTTTTGAAACAGCAATCCTCCAAATTGTTATAAAAGTAATTAAAACAAATATAATTGCTATTGGATGATGTAATAATTCAGAGTAAGTTGTAGTAATAGCAATCGCTTGTCTCATAGATAACTCAAACTGAGGGCCAACAACAAATCCAATAAGAAAAGTAACAAAAGAAAAATCTAATTTTTTTGCTAGATAGCCTAAAACTCCAAATATAAGCATTAACCATATACCTATGATACCACCACCCTGAAGATATGCACCGACGCAACAGAAAAAGATAACAGTTGGTATAACAATTCTTAATGAAATTAACGAAATTTTAGAAAATATCTTTTGACCATAGTAGCCTATAAATAATAACAATAAACTTGCACAAATCATTGATATATAAATACCATGAACAAGTTCAGGTTGTTGTACAAACATTAATGGACCTGGAGTAACACCTTGGATTATAAATGCTCCAATTAATATTGCCGCTATAACACTTCCTGGAATACCAAGAGCAAATAATGGTACTAAACTAGATGGCACAACGGCATTATCTGCACTTTCAGCTGCAGCTATCCCCTCAATTGCACCCTTCCCAAATCTAGATGGATCTTTTGCAGCTTTTTTTGCTAAACCATAGGATAAAAAAGACGCCACACTAGCTCCTAAACCCGGAAGAATTCCAATAATTGAACCTACAAAAGTTCCCCTCATAATAGACGGAAAACTCATTTTCCATTCTTTCCAAGATATACTTTGAACTTCAGTTTTTACATTTTCTTTTAAAAGTTTTTGTTGATTCTCAATCGTTTCTAATGAACCTAACTGTACTAACATTTCGGCAACTGCTAACATACCAATTGCTACTGGAATCAATGACAAACCATCATATAACTCCAGAAAACCAAAAGAAAACCTAACAGTAGCAGTTTCCACCTCCATCCCAACAGTAGAAACTAAAACACCCATTGCACCAGCAATTAAACCTTTAATAATAGAATTTCCTGATAATGCCGCTATGAAAGTCAGTGAAAATAAAAGAATTGAAGTAACTTCGACTGGACCAAATAAAAGAGCATATTCTGCTAATGGAGCAGCTAGAAATATTAATAACAACGTTGAAAAAAAATCCCCAATTACTGAAGCAAATAATCCCATTTTAAGTGCTTTAGAAGCTTTACCTTGTCTTGACATTGGATAGCCGTCTAATGCAGTAGGTGCTGAGGAAGGCTCTCCTGGTGTATTGAGTAAAATAGCTGAAACGGCGCTTCCTGCAGTACTACCTTTTGCTATACCAATCAAATATGCTATTCCTGTCAATGGAGATAGATAAAAAGTAATTGGAATTGAAACAGCTACTGCTGTGCCTTTCCCTAAACCAGGAATTACACCAACTACATACCCAAGTAAAACACCGAAAGCAATCCATAAAATATTATCAAAAGTTAAAACTGTATATATTACATCAAAATTCATTTTTTAATTATCCAACACCTGTGCCTAATACTTCATAAAGTAAAAAATAAGCTAATGATAATAAACAACTTGGTAAGATAATTATTATCCAGAGTTTTTTAATACCACAGATTAGGCAGGAACCAATCGTCAGAATTAAAACAGATACTAAAACATCAACAAATGTAAAAATTAAAATGCTTATTAAAATATTGAGAGATAATAAAAACACCCTTTTACTCTCTAGCAGTGTAAATTGCTCCCTGTATTCGAGTGATGTGAGATCAGTTTTTATCTCTTGGGAAACATCATCCAAATTTTTTATTGTTTTAATTAGCAATAAAAATGATAAAGATGTAATTAGTAATATACAAATATTTGGAAGCAGATCAGGTCCAATTACAGCTTCATCTTCAACAATAATTTGTTGAGGAATAATAATAAAAAAGAAAACTAAACCTGTAATAAAAAGAACAACGCTTGCATAAAAATCTGGCTTTTCTAATAATTTTTTTATTTGTGTTTTACTGAACATATTAAATTTTATAACCCTTTTTCAAAATTTAACTTTATATATTTTTTCTTGTCAATTTTTAAAGATTTAGATATTTAATTGGTTTTCTCTTCTTCTTTTAAATGTAGGTTCCCACTCTCTAGTCTCTTCATATTCTTTTGGTAATGGTCTTCCATTATATAAAGATAGCCATAATCTAAGCATCAATCTTTTTTTGCTCGGATCTTCATAATCTATATAGTTTTCTCTGGAATGGAATGTAGTAGAATTACTTGCTATTTCTAAATCCCCCGGTTCAAGTTTTAATTGAAGACAAAATTCTGGGCTAGAACATAACTTATCTACTAGGTCTAGTGCTTCTATTTGTTTTTCACTTAATCTAGGCACATCTGGGAATCTTTGCGCTGTTTCGATATATTTTCTTTTGTGAAGTCCAGAAATAAGCCCGCCATGTTTAACAAAAATTGGTAATTTTTGAATTTGTTTTTCATTAGGGTTTTGAGCTCTTGTGTCAAAATAAAAATCATTAAGAAGGATTTCACATAATTCTGGTTCAGTTTTTTCAATCTCTCTAAAAATTGCTACTGAGGAGACAAGTTTTGATAAACCTCCTTCTTTCGCACTTCTAATACATAGCAAAGCAAATATGTCAGCTCCATCAGTATGAAATTGAAGTTCTTCACTAGTTTGAAATCCTCGAATGTTATCTGTATTATCCACAGACTTGCCTGTATCTGTAATCATATGAAGCAATGAGCCAGCTTTGTCTTGAGGCTCAGCAAAACCTAAATATTGACCTAATCCCCAAAGCATATATTTACACTCTTCATCGTTGAATTCTTTAACAGGTAATTTTTTTAAAACTACAAAACCAAAATTACCTTGAATTTGATTTTGAATGATATTTATCCTCTCTTGAAAAGAGGATATTGGAAAATCTTCTTTTGTAATTTTGTAAACACTCTTTTTTAATGATAAAGAATGTTTTGTTGCTCTAATAATTTCATTTTGATCTGATTTATTAAGTTCTAATAACCATTCTTTATTTTTTTTTAAGTCCTTAAGGTTCCACTCACCTTGTAAATTTACCATATCTTTCAGACCTTTTATTATAAATAATTAGTTACCAATTCTACTATTTGGGTTCATCACCTTTAATAGTTACCCTTCTTCCTTTTCTTTCCATGGGATAGTAGTCCCAAACAGCACGATGCATAGTGCATCTATTATCCCAAAAAGCCATATCATTCTTATTCCACCTATATCTAATTTGAAATCTTAAATCTTCACAATGATCGAATAGAAAATTTAATATTGCTTTACTCTCTGAAGAAGTCATCCCATCAATTTTAGTAGTAAAACTCCTATTGACAAAAATTGCTTTTTTCCCTGTTTCTGGATGTGTTCTAATAACTGGATGTAAAGAGGAAGGACAAAGTATATCTTTATCTGAAACACCTCTCTCTGAATACCTTCCTTTATAAATATGTTCTGATTCGTGCCATGCTTTTAAGTTTTGTAAAAACATCTTCATATTCTCACTTAAACAATCATAAGCCATATACATATTAGTAAATAAAGTATCCCCTCCACATTCTGGCAAAATATGAAGTTGTAACATAGTACCTAGAGGGGGGTGTTTGTCACAAGAGACATCAGAATGAAAATTCTCCGTTCCATTAGAAATTTTACTATCTTTGTGGGTATGTATTTCAAATATTTCTGGATGACCTTTCATTGTAGGAGCAGCTGGATGAACATGTAATGGTCCGAAAGACTTACCTAAGTGAACCTGAATTTCAGGTGGTATCTCTGATTGCTTCTGAAAAAATAAGACTTGATATTTCTTAAAAGCTTCTTTGACAGTTGTTAAATCCACATCATTTAATTTTTTTGATAAATCAATACCCCTTATCACACCTCCTAAATTAGGAGTAAAAGGCTTTATTTCTATTTTATGATTAAGTTTATTTAAATCATCCATACGAAACTCCATAAATATTAGAAACAATATAATAACAAAATTATTGATAATTTTATAATATTTTTAATAATTAATAAAAAACTAAAAATAGATTTATTATTTTACAATGAAAACAAAAGTTTTAGTTCCATCTGGCGTACTTGGTTTAGGCTTTGATATAAAGGCTTTTGAAAAAGGGTTAAAATTATCTCCAGATGTAATAAGTATTGATGGAGGTTCAACAGATAGTGGACCCTTTTCGTTAGGCACAGGGACATCAAAATATTCACGTACATCAATTAAATCAGAGTGGAGAACTCTGATGATAGCGAGACATAAATTAAATATTCCATTGATTATTGGTAGTTGCGGGACATCTGGTACTGATAACATGGTTGATTGGATGGAAGATATTACTCTAGAACTTTCTAAAGAACTTAATCAAAACCTCAAAATAGCTAAAATTTATAGTGAATTATCAAAAGAAAAACTTTTAGAAAATTATAGAAACGGTTCGATTGCAAACCTACAACCTAAAATCAAAATTAATGAAAAAATTATTAATAATATCTCCCACACCGTTGCTTTGGCAGGAATAGAACAAATTCAAGCAGCAATAAATACTAGAGCTGATATAATTCTTGCTGGTAGGACAACAGATACTGCTATAATTGCTGCATTACCAATACTAAAAGGTTCTAATCCCGGTATTAGCTGGCATGGAGCAAAGGTAGCAGAATGTGGTGCTCTTTGTTCAACAGAACCAACAAGTGGTGTGGTTATGGTCGAATTTTATCATAGTCACTTCGTAATTTATCCTCTATCAGAAAAAGCAAGATGTACACCTGAAACTGTCTCTGCCCATATGCTATACGAAAATGCAAATCCATTTATTCTTTTTGAACCAGGTGGTTATATGGATGTTAGAAATGCAAACTACGAAGCATTAGATAATAAAAAAGTCTTAGTTAAAGGCGCCAAGTGGATTAGAGATAAAAGTTATTATGTTAAATTAGAAGGAGCACGTATTTCGGGTTATCAAACCTCATCCTTAGTTCTACTTAGGGACGAAAATTATGTAAATAACGTAGAACAATGGACTTCTAAATTGAAATCATTTTTGAATAAAGAAATTAAAAAACGTATGAATTTGGCCTCAAAAGATTACAAATTACAATTTCGTCATGTAGGAAAAAATGCAACATTAGGTGAATTAGAAAATAAAAGTTCTTATCCAAATGAGGTTGGAGTTTTATGTATCATTACAGCAAAAAATAAGGAACTATCTGTTGAAATATCAAAATTAATTAATCCATTCCTACTTCATTACCCCCTTACTAAAAATGAAGAATTACCTACGTTTGCCTTTCCATTCTCTCCTGTTCATGCTGATAGAGGAGCCTTATATGAATTTTCATTAAATCATAAGTTAAAATTGAAAGATCCAATGTCGATTTTTAAGTTAGTTTTAAATGAGATAAATAATGTATGAATTAGGTTCAATTGTAAAAAACATAAGATCAAAAAATGCCGGTCCTTTTTGGGTCACAATTGATATTTTTTGTTTAGATGCAGAGTCATTAAAAGTAATTTTAAAAAAAATAGATGTCGATTTAATAAGTACAATATTTAAAATAAATAAAAGAAAAATTAAAATTTTTAAGATTGATAATCTTAATGTTATTAAAATCTCTTTTCCAAGAAAAGTAGTTCAAGGTCATATGAACGATAGAGATATGCATGGTGCACAATATTCTCTTTTACTTAAAGAATTTTTATTATAATTTTTTCATCCATTTAAAAATTGTTTTGTTAAGTAATTCTGGTTCTTCTAAAGAAATATAATGGCCTGTATTCTTAAAAGTTTTTGTCTCTAATGTTAATGTTAAAGATTTTATAAATTCTACATAATCAATTTTTTCATTATTTTTAATAGGCGATCTAATTCTTTTATTATCTAGTTTTGTACTGTGTAAAATTAATATTGGTATATTAATTTTAGACAATAAATCTTTTAAACAATGGGCATCAAACCAAATAACATTCCTTCTTAAAGCTAAAGAATATTTTACAGGGATGCCTATTGCTCTATTAATTATTCTTTCTCTATCATTATTAAATTTTTTATTAAAAAACATTGATGAAAACATTTGTTTCAATAAAAACAAATAATCCTTTTCAAAAATTGTTTTTTCAAAGTGACTTATAACTTCACCAAAATTTTCAATATCTGCAAATTTACTACCATCTACTAAAACTAAACCTAAAGTTCTTTTTCTGAATTTATAAGATAAATTTATTGCTATCCGGGTTCCCATACTATGACCAATAAAAATAAATTTTTTATCATTGTGATTTTCTATAATTTTTGCACAATCCATCGTTAGTTGTTCAATGCTCATAGGTAACTCTAAATCATTTTTTCCATCATGGCCTCTTAAGGTAGGACAAAAAACTGTAAAGATATTTCCAAAAAACTTTTCTTGTTCAACCCAATCTTCAGGACCAGAACAAAAACCATGAATAAAAAACATGCATATTTTTGAATTTTGAAAATTAGATACTATCATTTTAATTTTTTAATGATGATTTTAAAACTTTAGTCAATCAGATTTTATTTGAAATTTCAATTAAGTTAAAGTCAGGATCTCTTAAATATATCGAGTTTATTGGAGAAGTTGCTCCATGTCTTTTAACTGGTCCAATTTCAATTTCTACTTGATTTTCATTGAATATTTTTATCCATTCTTTAATAGGACGATTACTTAAAAAACATATATCAACAGAACCTGGTATTGGATTTTTAGCATGCGGAGAAAAAGGATTTTTCTCTTGATGAATGTTTATCTTTTGGTTACCAAATTTCAAAAATATTCTTAATTTACTATCATTCTCATTAAAATATTTTTCAAGCTTCATTCCAAGCAAATTGCAGTAAAAATGAATTGTTTTTTCAACATCTTTACTTGTCAAAACAATATGATCAATGGATGCTATCATTAAAATGTTCCCTTTAAAATTTTAGATTTTGAAATAATAATTATTTTAATCAAGTTTCAACTTCTGTTGTTTCACTGAGTTTATCCTTTTTTTAGATAATTCTGCAAAATTTTTTTCTAATTCAATACCTATATAATTTCTACCGTTTAACTTACATGCAACACCAGTTGTTCCACTCCCACTAAAAGGATCTAAAACAAAATCATTTTCCTTTGTAGATGCGAGTATTATTCTATTTAAAAGTTCTATAGGTTTTTGTGTTGGGTGCTTTCCGTACTCTTTTTCACCCTTTTTTGGAGCAGTAAATCTCCAAACATCTTTCATTTGTTTTTTGTTATTAAACTTTTTCATCAACTCATAATTAAAATAATGTTTTGATTTAATATTTTTAGCAGCCCAAATTATAGTTTCTGTACTATGTGTAAAATATCTACACGCAAGGTTTGGAGAAGGATTTGGCTTTTCCCAAGTAATATTATTTAAAACTTTCATATTTAATTGTTGCATCGCGAAACCGATTGAGAATATTACATGTAAAGTTCCAGATACCATTATAGTACCGTTGGGCTTTAATATTTTTTGGCATCTTTTTAGCCATTCTTTATTAAATTCATGATTTAATTCAGCACCTTTAGACTTGTCCCAATCTCCTTTATTAACCTTAACCATTTTACCATTTTGACAAGTTATTCCTCCATTGGACAAAAAATAAGGTGGATCAGCAAAAATAAAATCAAAATACTCACCATTTTTAGAAAAAAGATCGTCTATAACTTCTAAACAATTTCCTTTAATAATTTTTTGAGAACTATCAATCATATTCATTAACTGGTTTATGATTTTTTATAATTAACTATTAGATTTGTATTCAAAACAAAGTTATTACCATTGGCCTTCAAATTCCTTAGAATACTGAAATTTTTTTATTGGGGTTGCCTCACCAGTAGGAACTTTTGCAATAGGATTAAATTTAAATTTATCCTTACCTCGAGCTAATTGAGTTTCAAAATGAGGCCAAACTGATAGATCGGCCTTAACATTAACAGGAGCAAATCTCATTGTAATTCCACAACGTCGTCTATCAGAATTATTAGCAAGTGAACCGTGTAACAACCCATCATCATGAAGTGAGATTTGGCCTGCTTTTAAGTTAAGTGAAATCACATCTTTTTCATCTATCTCTTCATCAGGAACCTCTTGATCTAAAACTAAATGTTTAGCTTCATTAATACGGTGTTTATAAATCCCTTTCTTATGACTTCCTTTAACTATTTTCATTGCTCCATTTTCTTCGTTTGTATCATATAAAGCTAACCATACAGTAACAGTTTTTGCTGGTTTTAAAGGCCAATATTGAGCATCTTGATGCCATGGTACGACAGAACCGTCTTTTGGCTCTTTTAAAAAAAATTGTCCTCCCCATTGATAAAAGTTTGGGCCAATTAAATCTTCTACATAATCTAAAATTGAGGGTGTTCTGCAAAGATTATAAAAACTTATACTTGCCTTATGCCACATATTTGTTTGATTTAAATCTATTGATTTATCAAGTCTTGAAGTAAGAGTATGAAAAAAATTATCTAAATCTTCACTTGCTTCATCCGCAAAGACAGGTAATCCAGTAATATAACCATCATCATTATATTGTTTCTTTTCGTCCTTAGTTAATCTTCTGACATTTTTATCTAATTCAAACATTAGTTA
The DNA here is from genome assembly GCA_003210055.1 of SAR116 cluster bacterium AG-426-I14. Classification (GTDB taxonomy): domain Bacteria; phylum Pseudomonadota; class Alphaproteobacteria; order Puniceispirillales; family Marisalimonadaceae; genus AG-426-I14. The sequence goes on along the minus strand of QCNS01000025.1, from coordinate 14,346 downwards.
CTCCTTAATAATCAAAATATTTTTATTTATCTCTTTTTATATAAAGAGGGCTAGACCAAGCTTGATGACCATCTTCTTGAGTTACTTTTATATAAATTCTAGACTCATTTCCCTTTCTTAAATTCATTTTTTTCTTAATAGAGTAACTCGAATTATTCAACTTATCTGGCAAACATTTAATATTTAATTTTATATCCATTCCCCCAAATTGAAAAGTCTTCTCTTTTTCAATAATATCTTTTAATTTAACTTCAATATTTTTAAAATTTGTTTTGATTTTTAATAATCCGTTCAATGCTTTTTCATCTAACCATATGTCACAAGCTGAAAACCCTCCTGTTGTTACAGTTTTCCATTGAATCTTTTTTTCATTAATAATTTTTGGCTTTCTTTTTGGGTTCCAAAAATTTATATCTTTAATCTTTAATATTTTACCTCTTGTTAAAATTGTTTCACATGCCCACTGAACTAAACGACTCCTACCTCTGTAGTGTTGACCAGAACAAGTAATTCTGAACCTTTTTTTGGTAGAGATTTCAAAAGGATTTATATTTTCAATTAATTTTAAACCATCAAATATTTTAATATTTTCTAAAGGAGATGTTCCTTTAATATCAACATTCAAGTTGAAAAAACTTTCATTAGTTTTAATTGCATCTCCCATTAAAAAGTCTTTTTTTTCATGCTCTACTTCATCATTATGATCTTTTAATAATTTTGCTTTTTTTTCAAATGAAACGTCAACATTCAAATAAATCCTTGCTCCAGTAGTTGCGTAATGGTGTCTTGACCTAAATTCTTTAAATAGAGTTTTTCTATCTAATTTTTTTAATAGGTGGCATGTTAACCCTCCATAAGAGCCAAAAAGGCTGTCCCCAGGATAACTTGCGCCTGGCCTACCTTTGTGCCCGTCACTAGCGGCAACCACTCCAACTCTATAGTTTTCTCTAAATGCATCTTCTAACATCCATTCAAAAGTTCCCCAAGCAGAGTGTATCTCAACAGATGGTTCTAATTTTGCATTATATGCATAAGTAATATCTGCATATCTTCCGCCAACATGAGCAACTACCATTGCATTTTCATTTTTTAATTTTTCTATAAGTTCTTTTGATGTATGAGCATCGTTTTGAATATCAGTATCATCATAAATTAGAGCTCTGCTTGATCTATAAATTGGTCTTCCTTCTTTGATATACCAGACATTATGATCTCCTCCAACAGCAGTATTTCCAGACCATTCATACCCTGGTAAAGCAAGAAACCTACCGGGTTCATTCAACTTTTTTGTTAAATTATTCAAATCTTTCCAAAATTTATCAGTAATTTGAAAATCATTTCCTTGATGACCACAAATATCTAAGAAAGATTTATTTCTTCCAAAGTCAAAATACTCTTCTGCTGAATTGGTACCAATTGTCTCTTTACTTTGTCCATGCATATCGCTCCAAAAATGCTCGAATTTTTTATTTTCAATTACAATTTGATTTGATTTTGCCAGAACCTTGCCTTTTTTGTTTTTGAGAATAACATGAAAAGATCCCTCCTCTTTAATCTTAAGTCCATCTATAACTTTTGAAAACTTACCTGTTTTTAAAAAAATACTTTTTGGTAGATTGACAATTTTAGTATTAGAAAATAAAAATAGTTCACTATTTATTTTATTAGAAGGATTTCCCCATTGATCTTCACATTTTATAGATATTCTAAACGAATTATTGGGTCTTTTTAATGATGGGGCAACAAGTTTCCAATTTTTTCCATCTGTGGGAACAATCGATATAAATGGGTTCTTGTTTTTTGGTAAAGGAATATAATCTTGGGTTGCAAATGGATCAACTAAGATTTTAAAATCAAAAATTTTCTCACAAAATGTTTGCATTCTTAAACCAGGAGAGCCAAACCTTTTATCTCCTAGTCTAATAATTATTTCATCATTTTCTTTTAAAAACCTTAAGCACCTTATGAAAATACTTTTCATTCTTGGCCTGATTAACCTTCTTGATTCAATTTCAAACTCAATGGGATCATTATTTGAAGTTTCAACAGTTATGTAACCTTCTTTTTTTGGTTCTGTTTTTTGTAATTTGCTTCCATCAAAATGAGGCCTTAAACCAATTGATATACCTCCCCAATCATCTAAGCCAAATTTACCAACTTTATAAATTAATTTAAATGCTTGCCAAGAACCAGCTTCAAAAGAACCCTTAGGGGTAATTGTGGCAGAACCCATAGATTCTATTTTATAGTCATGATAAGGCATAAATATTTAAATTTTATTTATATTTTAAATTATTTAAATATAATTTACATCAAATAATTTTGTAATTCTTAATCATCATGTTTTTCTATGTGATTAATTTTTAGTTAAAGTTATTTTTTAAAATGATTTTAGAAATAAAAAAATGGAAAAATATAAAACAAATGGAGCTGAAAGCTTAGTCAAAACATTGATTGATAGTGACGTCGATATTTGCTTTACAAACCCCGGGACATCAGAAATGCATTTTGTTGCAGCTTTGGATAATAATCCAAAAATGCGAAGTGTGTTATGCTTGTTTGAAGGCGGAGCAACTGGTGCTGCTGATGGTTATTATAGAATGAAAAATAAACCTGCTTCGACTCTACTGCATTTAGGACCAGGTTTAGCAAATGGATTAGCAAATCTTCATAATGCAAAAAAAGCAAATTCTGGTATAGTGAATATTGTTGGTGAACATGCTATTGATCATATCAAATTAAACGCACCGTTAACATCTGATATAGAAGGAATAGCTAAACCTGTTTCCCATTGGGTTAAAACTTGTAAGTCCTCCCTAGAAGTTGGAAAAAATGCTGCTGAAGCAGTAAAAGAATCATCAAATCCTCCCGGCAAAATTGCAACATTAATTCTTCCAGGTGATACTGCTTGGAACGAAGGTAAAAGTTGTGCTCCACTTAAAAACTATTCAAGAAATGAAGTGGATAAAGAAAAAATAAATATTACAGCACAAGAATTAAAGAATGCAAAAAACCCGATGATTTTAGTTGGTGGACAAGCTTTAGAAGAAAATAATTTAATGTTAGCTGCCAAAATAGCAGCCAAATATAATTGCCCTATAATGACTGATTTCTTCAACGCTAAACTTGAAAGAGGTGCGGGTCGAGTTAAACCAACAAGAATTCCATACAATGTAGATAGAGCTATTAGTTTATTGAAAGATTTTGATACGATTATTTTGATTGGAGCAAGAGAACCTGTTGCTTTTTTTGCTTACCCAAATAAACCAAGTATCCTAACAAATACAAATACCAAGTTTATATACTTTGCTAACATTGATGACAATATAACTGAAGGTTTAGAAAACTTATGTGATTATGTAAGTGCCGTTGAAAACCCTAATGAAAATATAGCAGTCAACTCTCTTCCATCTATGCAAAAAGGTGAATTAAATCCCAATTCAATAGGGTCCATTTTAGGAAATGTTATACCAGATGAAGCTATAATTATTGATGAATCAATATCAACTGGAAGAGAGTTTTTTCCCTTTACAGAAGGTTCTAAGCCACATACATGGTTAAGTAACTGCGGAGGCTCAATTGGTTTTGCCCTTCCTGCAGCTACTGGAGCCTCTTTAGCTTGTCCAGATAGAAAAGTCATTGCTTTAGAAGGTGATGGAAGCGGAATGTATACACTTCAATCCCTATGGACAATGGCAAGGGAGAATCTAGATATAACGGTTTTAATTTTTGCGAATCAAAGTTACAAAATTTTGCATGCTGAATTAAATAATGTAGGTGTTCTCAACCCTGGTCCCTCAGCTATAAACATGCTTAATTTAAATAATCCCTCTCTAAATTGGGTATCAATTTCAAAAGGTATGGGTATAGATTCAAAAAGAGTTTTTAATACCGATGAGTTGTATAATGTTTTTTTAGATGCATTAAATACAAAAGGACCTTTTTTAATAGAAGTTATGATTTAAGATGAATAAGAAAAATGAACTTTGGTTTAAAAAAAGGATTATACAAATCTAGGATTAAGATTTGAACACCTCTATAAAAAACAATTTTACCAGATTAAATGTTTAATTATCCAAAACCACATTTGCTGCAGAAAATTTAAATTCAGGTATTTTGCCAAATGGATCTAGGTTACTATCAGTAAGGAAATTAGCTGGAGCTTCAATGTAACAAAAAGGAATAAATATAACTCCTTTAGTAATTTTTCTGTCTTCTCTTAACTTTAATTTAATAAAGCCTCTTCTGGTTTCAACTTTTACTTTTTCACCCCGCTTAAGAGATAATTTTTTTATATCATCAGGATTCATTGATACAGTTGCTTCTGGCTCTTGAATATTTAAATCTCCTGACTTTCTGGTCATTGAACCTGTATGCCAATGCTCTAATAATCTCCCAGTAGTCAAAATGAAAGGAAACTTATGGTCAGGCATTTCATTCGGATAAGAAAATTTAACAGGAACTATTTTCGCCAAACCATTATTTGTTGGAAAGCCATCAGAAAAGATAACTTCATCACCAGGTTTATTTATATTTTTTGAGGGATAACATACAGCCCCTTCATTTTCCAACCTTTCCCATGTAATATTTTGTAAAGATTCCATGAATATTGACATCTCTCTATATACATCTTTAACTTCTTTATAAGGCCAATCAAATCCTGATCTCTTTGCAATTTCTTTAATTAACTCCCAATCTTGTCTGGCTTCTCCAGGTGGCTTTCTGATTTGATTAGCAAGTTGTATTTGTCTATTGGAGTTAGTATAAGTCCCAGTCTTTTCTGGTTGTGCCGTTGCTGGGAATATTACATCTGCAAAAGAAGCTGTTTCTGTAAAAAAAATGTCTTGAACAATCAAATGATCAAGTTTAGCAAGAGCTTTTCTAGTCTTATTTTGATCAGGATCCGACATGGCTGGATTTTCACCCAAGACATACATTCCTTTAATTTTATCAATTAAAATATTATTGATAATTTCAACAACCGTTAATCCAGGTTTATTATCTAAATCACAATCCCATTCTTTTTCATATTTTAACCGAATTGTATTATCCGAAACAGGTTTGTAATCTGGAAAAACCATTGGTATTAATCCCGCATCTGATGCACCCTGCACATTATTTTGACCTCTTAGGGGATGAATGCCTGCTCCAGTCTTTCCTATATTACCTGTTATTAAACTAAGTGTTATCAAACAACGCGCATTATCTGTACCATGAATATGTTGGCTAATGCCCATACCCCAGAAGATAATAGACTTGCTTGAGTTTGAATAAACTCTTGCAATGTCTCTAATATTTTTTGAGGAAACATTACAAAATTTTTCCATTTTTTCAGGAGAATATTTTTTAATTGATTTTTTTAAATCCTCATATCCAACAGTATGATTTTTAATATAATTATAATCACATAACTCTTCTTCAATAATTGTATAAATCATTGCATTAAGTAATGCCACATCTGTTCCTGCTTTAAAAACTATTCCATGTGTGGCATATCTCATAAGATCCTGTTTAATGACATCAAGAACAATTAATTTTGTTCCTTTTTTGGCAGCATTTTTGAAATAAGTAGCAGCAACTGGATGATTTTTTTCTGGGTTAGCACCTATTAAAATAATACACTCACTGTCTTCCGCTGCTGTAAATGGGATTGTGACAGCGCCAGACCCGATACCTTCCATTAATGCTGCCACTGACGAGGCATGACATAATCTTGTACAGTGATCAACATTATTGGTAGTAAAAACTTGTCTCATTAACTTTTGAAATAAAAATGCTTCCTCATTTGTACATTTGGCAGAACCAAAACCTGCTAATGCATTACTTGAATAATTTTCCTTAATTTTGTTGAGTCCTTTAACTGCAAAATCTAATGCTTCATCCCAACTGACTTCATCAAAATGTTCATACATATTATTAAAATTAATTGAAATTTCCGAACTTTTTAATGATGTTTTTTTTCTAATAAGTGGTTTTGTTAGCCTCTCAATTGAACTAACATAATCCATTCCAAATCTTCCCTTTATGCATAACTTACCCTTGTTAGCAGGACCATTTCTTCCATTAACTGCAATGATGTCATTATTGAGTAATTGTACTTCTGTTTGACATCCTACACCACAAAATGGACATAAACTTTTCTTAACTTTATCAGCATATTTTTCTCTTTTAATACCATTAGTATCCATAAGTTTTTTTTCAATTAAAGCACCAGTAGGACAAGCTTGGACACATTCTCCACAACCAACACAACCACTATTACCCAGGTCATCTTTTACATCAAAAACAGGTAGAGAATTATTACTCCTTCCCTCCATACCTATTACATCATTAACCTGAACCTCTCTGCATGCCCGTTCACATAAGCCACAAGAAATACAAGCATCTAAATTTACAGATATAGAAGGGTGTGTATTATCATTTAAAATAGAATTAATTGGTATTTTATTTTGAGAACCAGGTCTATTGCCAGGAAACCTATATTTATTCTCAACACCTGCCAAATCGTACTGTTTCCAAAAATGGCTATTTGGATCTGGACAGTAATTTTTCAGTGGTAAATCTGAAGCTAATAATTCAAAAATTAATTTACGGTTTTTTTTAACTCTTTCCCCAGTGGTATTAACTTTCATTCCATCACACGGAAACCTTATGCATGAAGCACTTAGATTCTTTTCACCTTCTATCTCAACCATACAAGCTCTACAATTTCCATCAGGTCTATACTCATCAGAGTCTTTTAAACATAAGTGTGGAATGTTTTTGTTAAGTTCTTTAGCTACTTGCCATAAAGTTACATTTGACTTAGTCTTTACTTTTTGACCGTCCATAAAAAAATTTATGGTTTTAGTTTTTGTAATTTGTTTTGTTTTATCCATTTTAATTATCATCAAAAAATTCAAAATAGTGATTTATACAGTTACCTGCCGATTGACCTAAACCACAAATTGAACTGTCTCTCATTACATATATTAAATCATCGTACAAATTCTTTTTGAAATACTTTTGATCTAATAGTTTAGAAATTTTATTAATACCAACTCTGCAGGGTGTACATTGGCCACAACTTTCATGTTTAAAAAAATTAATTGTATTTTTTATAGCATTTAAAATATTATCTTTTTCTGATAATACCACAACAGCATGTGAGCCAATAAAACCCCCATTTTCTTCCCAAACACCAAAGTCCATTGATTTGTCTGCCATGTGTGCAGGGAAAATACCTCCTGAAGCACCGCCCGGTAAAAAAGCTTTTAATTTATGTCCCTTTTGCATTCCCCCACAATAATCGTTAATTAAATCCAAAAGTGGTATTCCTGCAGGAGCTATTTTCACTCCAGGTTCATTTACCCTCCCAGAAACTGAAAAAGATCGAAGTCCATAATTTTTATTTGTCCATCCTTGATTTAAAAACCATTTAGAACCTTTATTAAGAATTTCAGGTATCCAAATTAAAGTCTCTATATTATGATTTAATGTTGGTTTATTAAATAAACCTTTTTCAGAAATAAATGGAGGACGGTGTCTAGGTAAACCACGTTTACCCTCAATACTTTCTATCATTGCGCTTTCTTCACCACAAATATATGCGCCAGCGCCTCGTCTTATTTCAACTGGTACTTTCAATAAATTTATTTCTTGTAATTTCTTTATTTCTCTTTTTAAAATTTCAATACAGGCTGGATACTCATCTCTAATATAAAAATATACTTTCTTGCAACCAACTACATTTGCAGCTATAAGAGTTCCTTCAATTAAACGATGAGGATAATTTTCTATCCAAAATCTATCTTTAAATGTTCCAGGTTCACCTTCATCACCATTAACTGTCATTAATTTTGGTTCATTATAGCTTTTTACAATCTCCCATTTCTTAGAAGATAAAAAACCAGCTCCACCTAACCCTGATAATTTAGATTCTGACAAAATATTGATTATTTCATCTGGAGAAATTTTGTTACATAATATTTTTTTAAATACTTTGTAACCTCCTTTTTTAATATAATTTTCAAAAGTTTCATATTTTGGAATTTTTGGTGAATACGGCCCCAAAACTGAAATTTTAATTTTATTTAAATCTGCATTTTCAACAATTCTTTTCCCTATTTGAGCAGCTGGCGCTTTATCACATTTTCCAATGCACGGAACAGATTGTATATGAAATTCTTTGGCAAAATTTTTGTAAATTAAATCTTTTAAATTTTTTGAATTTTTGATTTCACAAGTTAATCCATTACAAATTCTGATTTTAATTTTATTTGGTGGTTTTTCCCCTTCTTCAACTAAGTCAAAATGATGATAAAAACTTGCTACTTCATACACCTCTACCATAGATAATTTAAAAATCTCTGCTAAAGCAACAATATTATCTTTACTTAAATAACCTTCTTTATCTTGAACTAAGTGTAAGGCTTCTATCAACGTATCCCTTCTAATATCTAGATTACCTAAAGTTTTTAAAACATAGGATAGGGCTTCTTGTTTTAGCTGCCTCCCTTTAGGAACTGATGAATCTCTTTTACTTTTCATGTATTATCTTTCTGAAATCTATTTGATCTCACTTCCAAATGTTGCTGCAGGAGAATTTAAAAAAGTTGATCTAAACTGTATGCCCCATTTACCCTTTACCTTAGTAATTATCCATAAAGACTTAAAGTCATGAATTTCATTATTTTTTGAATTAAGCCTAATAAAATGAACTTTAAAATGAGATTTTTCTTCTCCAGAGTTAATTGTTGCTATATTTTTAATTTCAGTATGAGACCAGTCTTCTTTCTTCAATAATTTTGTTACATTCTGCTGACTTTTTAAAAACTCTTCTTTTGATAAAATCCATGCTTTCCCATTTGCAAACCTTATATGAGGATAATTAAGTAAATCCGACATTAATTGATGTTGTCTTGCATTAAATGCAGAAATAAATTTTTCTATAATTTGAATGCCAATTTTTTCGAAAGTCATGTTATTAAAATTATTCATGTTCTCCTGATAACCATACAGAAAAACTGTGCGGTGATATAATTATTGGTATGTGATAAGAGCTATTTACATTTATCATTTTAAACCTAAAAATAATTTCATTTAAAATTTGATTTTTTTTATCAAATAATCCTTTTTTATTCCAGTAGTCTTGTGTATAAAAGGTTAATTCACAATACTCATTAATATCAATTAAATTTGGTTTAATTTCTTCTTTCAAACGACCTCCACTATCCATTATTGAACTAAAAAAAAATCTTTCATTAGAAAGACTTTTAAATTTTACAATTATTCCACCTGCATGCGTCCCATCAACACCATTTAGGGCATGAGAAGAAACAATAGCCATTACTCTATTGAGGCCTTATCTCTTTTATCAGAAGTCGCAGCTACGATTGGACTAATTACTCCTCTACATTTTACGTTTAAACAAGCAGTTTTTCCACTTTCAATAGCTCTTTTCATAGCTGGACTAAAGTCCTCTCTTTTTTCTATTAGCTCTCCATATCCACCTAACCCTTCAAACATTTTATGAAAAGGTATATCACGAAAATCTGTTGCAAAATGTTTTCCATTAGCAAACAATCTCTCCTGTTGTTGGCTTATACAATCCAATCCACCATTATTATCTATGATTACTATTATGGGTAAATTCTCTTGGAATGCTGCTTCGATTGATAAACCTCCAGATAAAAAAGCTCCATCTCCACTTATTAATACAACATTACTTTTTGGGTTCTTGGCTTTAGCAGAAATAGCAAAAGAAACACCTACTCCAAGCAATGAATAATTTCCTGGATGCATAATACCTGCTAGCTTTTGACCTTTCCAACCAGCCATATTAACACCAATTTCTGACCAAAAATGGGTATTACCCCCATCAAAAATTAACCAGTCATCATCTTTTAAATGAGATTGTACATCCAAAGATAGTTGTAAAGGATGCATTTTAGTCTTATTTTTCTCATCTTTATTAGTCTCTCTATCTATATGATCAAACCATTCATTTACCCAAATTTCTCTTCTCTTTCTTTGCAGTTCATACCAATTATTCCAATTTTTATCTATGTTTGAAACCATATCTAAAAATGCTCCAGGATCAGAAAGTAAAAGTTCATCTGCTCCTCTATTATACTCTAATTCTTCATGACTACCATTTACACAAATTAATTTTGAGTCTTTTAAAAAAAATGGGGGATTACCAAAATTCATTTGGTTATCTAAACGACCACCAATTAACAAAATTAAGTCAGACTCATGAATGGCCTGTTTTGATGGATGATATTGATGGAAATCAGCAAGTCCCATATAACATTCTACTTCCTCACCAAGAAGTTTTTGATGGTAAGGGACATTAAAAATAGGTATTTTCAGTTTTTCACCAATAGTTCGTAATTTGTTCTCAGATGACGACCACCATACTCCATGACCGCCAATAATTACTGGCCTTTGAGACTTAATTAATAAATTCATAATTATTTTTAATTTATCTGGATCTGGCCATGCTTTTGGTAACGGTTTCGAAGTTCTGACAAATGGTCTTTCATTCAAACCAGCATCGTCATCAAAAGACGAAAACATAATGTCAACAGGCAAACTTATGTGAACCGGTCCAGGATAACCTGTTGTTGCAGCAACCCATGCCCTATCAACAAATTCACTTATTCTTTCTCCATCAGTAATTTGAACAGAATATTTAACCAGTGGAGCGGCAATCGAAACATCATCAATCTCTTTAAAACCACCAGCTCCTTGTCTTTTTAGGGTTGAAGAACCTGTTACAAATATTACTGGAGACCTCTCACCTACTGCTTCCATCATCGAAGGAACAGCATTTGCAAAGCCCTCTGGACCAACCAAGCATACTGCTGGTTTTCTCGTTATTCTAGTATGACCATCAGCAAGATGACCCGCTACTTGCTCATGTGGACAATTAACAACTTTCATTTGACAATTCATAAAGCCTTCTAAAGCTGGATTACAAAAACCACCAGCTAATGTAAAAACATCTTCAACACCCTTTTCTTTTAAAGATCTTGCAAGAATCTCTCCTCCACGAATTTTTGGATTTTTAGACACATTTATCTCCAAAAAAATAAAGTAATTTATTATAGTTTTTATTTATTACCATTGTTCGACAAATTCATCGGAATGTTGAAATTTCTCTTTTGGTGTACCCTCACCTTTTGGAATTGGTGCGATAGGGTTCAATTTATAAGGGTCTTGTCCCCTAACTAATTGAGTTTCGAAGTGTGGCCATACAGAAAGGTCTGCTTTTACATTAGTTGGTGAAAATCTCATTGTAATTCCACACCTTCTTCTATCAGAATTATTGGCAAGTGATCCATGTAACAAACCATCGTCATGAAGAGAGATCTGTCCTGCTTTTAAATTTAAAGAAACAATATCATCACTATTAATTTGGTCTTCCGAAACCTCTTGATCTAAAACTAGGTTGTTTGCATCATTAGTATGATGTTTAAACATTCCTTTTTTATGACTACCTTTTATAATTCTCATCGCTCCATTTTCTTCATCAGTGTCATATAAGGCAAGCCATACTGTTACAGCTTTTGCAGGAGTTAGTGGCCAATATTGAATATCTTGATGCCAAGGAACAACAGAACCATCAAGAGGCTCTTTTAAAAAAAATTGTCCTCCCCAAAGCACAAAATCAGGACCAAGCAAGTCTTCAACATAATCTAGTATTTCGGGGGTAGTACACAAATTGTAAAAACTCAAACTTGCTTTATGCCATTGAGCTGTTTTGTTTAGATCGATTGACTTATCTACCCTAGAACTTAAATCTATAAATAATTTGTCTAACTCGTATTTAGCTTCAGAAGAAAATACAGGCAAACCTGTAACATAACCAAATTTATTATACTGATTTATTTCGTTTTCACTAAGCCTTCTAACATTTTTATCTATCTTAAACATATTAGCTCTTTCTAAAACTATATATTTGTATAATGCAAAATATTTTTTTTAGATCTATCAATTCCTCTTGCATGATATATTTTTCTTTCTGAATATTTTGAAGCGTTAAGATTATTATATTTTTCTCTTGCTAATTTATGATCAAAAACACTTGTTGTTGGCATAAATCTCATTGTCATGCCTCTTCTTGACTTCGGAGAAAAGTTTGCCTCTGAACCATGAACTAAATAAACATCATGAAGTGAAATTTGACCTCTATTTAAAATTAAATTAACAGAGTCATCCACGTTATATTCTGTTTTGAGTAATTCCTGATGTAATGTTAAATTTTCATTTTTATTAAACTCATGTTTTTTTAGTTTCTTATCTCGATGAGAACCTTTTATAAACTTTAAGCAGCCATTTTCTTCAGTAGCATCATCAATTGCCAACCATACAGTACAAGTTGCCAAAGGTCTAATTGGCCAATATTGTCCATCTTGATGCCAAGGTGTGGCATGACCATTGAATGCAGGTTTAGCAAAAAAACTTGAATTCCAAAGTGCAAAGTCCTTACCAATCAATTGTTCTACAAGATTCAAAATTTTTTCATTCAAGCAATACTTCAAGAAACTCTCCTCATATTGAAGAATTGCTGGACAATAATTTAGATACTTAGGATATTTTTTTATCAATTGATCATGTAATTTTTCAATTTCAAGAAGTTCTTTTTCAGCCATTTGAAAATCTGGAATAACATATCCATCTTGATAGTACTTTTCTAATTGTTTTTTGTTTAACATATTGGCCTATAACATCGATTCTCATTTTCATTACTATTTAATATATTACAAATTAATTCAGCTCCCTCAACTATTTTTAGTGATGGCTTACTAAAAAAGGCATTCGAGTCGAAAGCAAAAATATTTTCATTTCGTATAGCTGTTACTTTGTCTAACATTTTTATTTTGTAGAGATCTTTGGCAGCTTTCTTATTTTGATTAAAATCAAACCCACAACAAATCACCCCAATATAATCAGGATTTGATTTTTTTATATTTTCCCAGCTTATTTTTTTTGATATTTCACCAGAAGAAGAGAGTAAATTTTTAAAGCCTGCTAATTCGACCATTTCTGGAATCCAATGGCCGGAACTAAAAGGAGGATCAGTCCATTCAAGTAAAAGTAGTGTTTTTGAATTAATACCCTTTTTTAAAGAGGCCCATTTTTTTTTATGATAGTTAATTAAAGTTTGTGCTTCTGTGTTTTTATTAAAAATAGTTCCTAAATATTTAATATCGTCGCAGATGCCCTTAAAACTATTTCCATTTAAAGAAATTATATCTATTTTGCTATCTAACTCATACTTTTTACCTTTTAAGAATACTTCAATTGTTTTTGAGGAAACTGCACACACATCACATAAACCTTGAGTAATTATATGAGTTGGCTGCAATTTATTAATTAAATTTATATCAATTTTATATAGTGGTTCATTTTTTCTAATTATTTTTTCAACTTCAAAATTAATTTCAGCTTGACTCAGCCCTGATTTTAAAATTGTTGATGTAACTTTAGGTGTTTTATTGAAATGATTTTTGTTATTACATTCATGACTAACGGCTACCAATTGATTTTTAAGATTTAAATCTATAATGAAATCAGATGCACTGGGATATAAACTTATAATTCTGTTATTATTCATAATCATATAAATAAAGCCTAGATTATTTATAAATATTTCTAATCAATGATAAAGCTATGGATATTAATGGTCCAATAAAAATTGCAAACATAATGGTTCCTATTCCAACTGTACCTCCTAAAAGCCATCCTAACATTACGACAGTAGTTTCAATAATTAACCTGACTAAACTTATTGGTTTATTAAAATTTTCTGAAACACCCTTCATTAACCCATCTCTAGTTCCTGGCCCTAAATTGGTAGTTAAATATAAACCACTTCCAATTCCAACTAAAAGTATTCCAAAAAAAAGATATAAAATTGAAATAAAAAATGAAGGAGTTACTGGAATCAAGTAAACAAATAAGTCAATAGTGCTTGCTATGACTATTGCATTAGATATTGTTCCTAATCCTAATTTTTGTTTAAGTGGTATCCATAGGATTAATATACTGATACTTACAAAAAAAGTTGCTAATCCAACACTAATTTTTAATTTTAAAGCAATCCCTTCAGCTAGTACAGTCCATGGAGTTACTCCAAGTGATGATATAATTAGTAAAGCTTCGCCTAATCCAAATAAGGTAAGCCCTAAAATTAAATAAAATATAGTAATCAACCTTGGTTTAATATTAAATGGCGTTTTTGAACTCCATTGTACCTTGGGTATATGCGTGATTTTTAAAAATGATAATTTTTCTTTAAGTCCTGACAATTTTAATTTTCTTATTCTTAAAGTATTTAATTTAATTTATAAATTTATA
>QCNS01000024.1 GCA_003210055.1 SAR116 cluster bacterium AG-426-I14 | reverse complement strand
AACTGGATAGATGCTGAAGTTCGAACTGGAAAAGCTTCAGGGGCATTTGCTCATCCATCAGTTCCTTCTCATCACCCGTATATTCTGCTTAACTATCAAGGTAAAGTCAGAGATGTAATGACTTTAGCTCATGAGTTAGGTCATGGCGTACACCAAGTTTTAGCTGGTAAACAAGGTTTATTGCTTTCTGAAACACCACTAACATTAGCTGAAACAGCTTCCGTATTTGGTGAAATGCTTGTTTTTAGAAATTTACTGAATCAAAGTACTAAAAAAAGACGTAGAGAAATGTTAGCCAATAAAATTGAGGATATGTTGAATACTGTTGCTAGACAAATAGGTTTCCATCAATTTGAATATAAATTTCATACTGCAAGACAGAATGGCGAATTAACTCCTGACGAAATTTCTGAAATTTGGATGGACACGCAAAAACATGCAGTTGGTCCATATGTGAATTTAGATGAAAATTATAGAAGTTTGTGGGCTTATATTCCTCATTTTGTTCATACACCATTTTATGTTTATGCATACGCTTTTGGAGATTGTTTAGTCAACGCATTATGGGCAGAATACCAAAAGTCTGACAAAAAAGAATTTTCTAAATTGTATTTAGCTTTACTTGCATCAGGCGGTTCAAAAGATCATAAAGAGTTATTGAAACCATTTGGACTTAGTATACAAAAGAAGAATTTTTGGCATAATGGCTTAAGATCTATTACTAGTATGATAGATGAATTAGAGACACTATAGAATATGTCGAGAAAAAAAATTTCAAATGATAAAATTAGTAGTTCTTTTACTGGTGGAAAATTAAGAAGATACGCCAAAGTCACCACTGCTATGGGTGGTTTGGCGGCAAAATTAGCTGGCGAAAAATATCTAGGTATAAAAGTTGATAGAGAAAACCATGCAAAACAATTAAGAGATGCACTAGGTGGTATCAAAGGACCTTTAATGAAGGTAGCGCAGATTTTATCTACTATTCCAGATGCTGTTCCACAAGAATATGCAAATGAATTAGCTCATTTACAAGCAGATGCTCCCTCCATGGGATGGTTATTTGTGAAAAGAAGAATGAGAGCAGAATTAGGAATTAACTGGGAAGATAATTTCAAGTCTTTTGACAAAACAGCCTCAGCAGCTGCCTCTCTTGGACAAGTTCATTTTGCAGAAGGTTTAAATAATACAAAACTAGCATGTAAGTTGCAATATCCAGACATGTCATCAGCAGTGCAAGCGGACTTAAATCAACTTAAATTAATTTTTTCATTATATGAAAAATATGATTCTGCAATTTCAACTAAGTCAATTCATGAAGAGTTATCTGAAAGACTTTTAGAAGAATTAGATTATGGACATGAATTAAAAAATTTAAATCTTTATAGAAGTATGCTGTCAAAATATAAAGAAATAATACTTCCTGAACCTGTAAAAGAGTTATCTACAAGTAGACTGTTAACCATGACCAAGACTTCAGGCACAAAGGTAATGGACTTTATCAAAAATACAGAAGATAAAAAATTGAAAAATAAATTAGCTTTGAACATGTTTAAGGCTTGGTATGTTCCTTTTTATGAATATGGTGTCATTCACGGCGACCCTCATTTAGGTAATTATACTATTATGAATAATGCAAATCTCAATTTATTGGATTTTGGTTGTATCAGAATTTTTAAACCAAAATTTGTGACTGGTGTTATTGATCTTTATAGTGCTCTTAAAAATAATGACACTGATTTAGCTGTGTCAGCATACGAAAGTTGGGGTTTTGAAAATCCAACGAAAGAGCTTATAGATATATTAAATATATGGGCTCGATTTGTATACGAACCTTTATTACAAGATAAAGTAAAACCAATAAGTGAAATGCCAACAGGACAATATGGTAGAAAGACAGCAGAGAAAGTTCACCAAGAATTAAAAAAAATAGGAGGGGTTAAACCACCTAGGGAATTTGTTCTTATGGATAGAGCGGCCGTAGGTTTGGGTTCAGTGTTTATGCATTTAAAAGCAGAAATTAATTGGTACAGAGTGTTCCATGAGTTAATTGAAAATTATGATGAAGATCAACTAAGTAAAAAGCAAAAAAATGCTTTAGCTCAAGCTGGTCACACTATTAATTAATTTGTTGCAAAATACTATCTAAACTATTTTTGGCATCACCATAGATCATTCGAGAATTGTCTTTAAAGAAAAGTGGATTTTCTATACCAGAATAACCTCTTCCTTGACCTCTTTTAAATATATAAACTTGACTTGATTTCCAAACTTCCAAAACAGGCATACCTGCTATAGGGCTATTTGGATCTTCTATAGCTGCAGGGTTTACTATATCGTTTGCACCCAGGATTAGTACTACATCTGTTTCCGAAAAATCATCGTTAATTTCGTCCATTTCTAAAACAATATCATAAGGAACCTTTGCTTCGGCTAAAAGAACGTTCATATGTCCAGGTAATCTTCCAGCTACAGGGTGTATACCAAACCTTACATTTATTTTCTTTTTTCTTAATCTGGAAGTTAGTTCTGAGACAGAGCTTTGTGCCTGAGCAACAGCCATACCATATCCTGGTACAATAATAACATTTTTTGCATCATTCAATGAAGATGATATAGTTTCTATATCAGTTGGTATCATCTCACCTTCAATCTCTTTGGTTGGTCCAGTTGAGTCACCCCAACCTCCTAATATTACAGATAAGAAATTTCTATTCATTGCTTTACACATTATATAAGACAAAATTGCACCAGAGGATCCGACTAGTGCTCCTGTAACTATTAACAAGTCATTCCCAAGAAGAAATCCTGTGGCGGCAGCAGCCCATCCTGAATATGAGTTTAGCATTGATACAACGACTGGCATATCTGCTCCACCTATGGCTAAAACTAAATGTGCTCCTAATATAAAAGCAATTAATGTCATTAGATATAGTGATGAAATACCATATTGATTTAAAAACAAGTAACCAAGCACAAAACAACTTAAGGTCATCACAATATTTATAAGGTGCCTACCTGGTAAAACTAATGCTTTACCCGTTATTAATTCAGAAAGTTTTCCAAAAGCTATAACTGAACCAGTAAAAGTTATAGCACCAATAAAAACACCTAAAAAAATCTCTATTTCATGGATGATTAATTCAATATTTGCCAGATTTTTTGGAGGTTCTAGAGCTGAATTTATCCCAATAAACACAGCAGCTAAACCTACAAATGAATGAAGTGCTGCTACTAATTGCGGCATTCCTGTCATTTTAACTTTTTGAGCTACAAGGATACCAATAATACTTCCAATAATAATTGTAGGTAAAAGCCATTTATCATAATTAGTATTTGGTCCAAAAATGGTACCAAAAACAGCTATTATCATTCCAAAGATACCGTACCATACTGCTCTTTTAGCCTTTTCCTCATTACTTAGCCCACCAAGTGATAAAATGAATAGGACGCTAGAAGCAATATATAGGGCAGTTAAAATTTCTTTAGTCATTTAGATTTAACTCTTTTTAAACATAGATAACATTCTCTTGGTAACTAAGAAGCCACCAACAATATTTATTGTTGCGATTAAAACTGAAATACTAGCCAATATGTTTACTAAATAATTCGACGACCCAATTTGCAGTAACGCACCTATTATTATAATTCCTGAAATAGCATTAGTTACAGCCATTAGAGGAGTATGAAGTGAATGGGATACATTCCATATTACCTGAAAACCTACAAAGCAGGATAAAACAAAGACTATAAAATGTTGCATGAAACTTGGTGGTGCATAACTACCAATAAGAAACATCAAAAAACCACCAATTATTAAAAGCATGACTTGACGTCTACCATAAGAACGTTCTTTATCGTAGTTTTCCTTTTCTAATTCTTGAGGTGTCTTCTGATTGGGACTAGAAGAAACTTTTGCAATAGCTTTTATTTTTGGTGGAGGTGGTGGATATGTAATTTTTCCATCATGAGCAACAGTAGAACCTCTTATAACGTCATCATCCATATTTATATTAATCACGCCATCCCTATTTGGAGTTAGGTCACTTAACATATGTCTAATATTGTTGCTGTAAAGATTAGAGGATTGTGCTGCCATTCTACTAGGAAAGTCAGTAAAACCAATTATTTTAACTCTATTTTCAGTTTCTATTATTTTTCCTGGTTTCGTAAATTCACAATTTCCTCCTTGTTCAGCAGCTAAATCAACAATAACAGAACCTGGTTGCATAAGTTTGACCATTTCAGCCAACCATAATTTTGGAGCTGGCCTTCCAGGTATAAGAGCAGTTGTTATAACAATATCTATCTCAGAAGCTTGTTCTTTAAAAAGGGCCATTTCTTTTTTTATAAACTCTTTCGATGCTGGTTTTGCATAACCGCCTTCTCCTGATGCATCTTCAGGAAAATCTAGCATAAGAAATTCAGCACCCATGGACTCAATTTGTTCAGCGACTTCAGGTCTTACATCAAATGACCTTACAATAGCGCCTAACGATTGAGCGGTTCCAATTGCAGCAAGACCAGCAACTCCAGCCCCTATAACAAGGACTTTTGCTGGGGGCACCTTGCCTGCAGCAGTTATTTGTCCAGTAAAGAATCTGCCAAAGTTATTTCCAGCTTCAATTACAGCTCTATATCCAGCTACATTTGCCATTGATGAAAGTGCATCCATCTTTTGTGCTCTACTTATTCTAGGAATCATATCCATAGCTATTACAGAAGCATTTAATTTATTTAATTTACCCAAAAGGTCTTTATTTTGTGCTGGCCAAATAAATGATATTAATATCGTTTTGGATTGGATAAGTTTAATTTCATTTTGTAATGGGTTTCTAACTTTAATTATTACATCAGATGTTTCCCATATTTTTTTTGCACTATTAAGAACCTTTACTCCTGCGTCAAGATATTCTTGGTCAGAGAAACCGGAATTTGAGCCTGCATTTTTTTCTATAAAACATTCAAAACCTAACTTTTTTAACTCAAGCGCACTTGAAGGCGTTAATGCAATTCTATTTTCATCTTTTGTTATTTCAGCTGGACAACCGATTTTCATGTTAAACCTATAATCTTAAGTACAAAAAAACCGTACTTAAACTTTAAGTACGGCAAGGATTAAATAAGTATTAAAAAATTAATAACCTTCTCTCTCAAGTCTCTTTCTCATTAATTTTCTTACTCTTCTTGTGCTTTCTGCAAGTTCTCTAGCTTTTTTTTCAGAAGGCTTTTCATAAACTCTTCTGTTCTTCATTTCTCTAAACATACCTTCTCTTTGCATTTTTTTCTTCAAAATGCGTAAAGCTTGATCAACGTTGTTATCTCTTACTGAAACGTACATAAAAATCCTTTAAAGAACGCTTATGTAACATACAAAAATATCAATTGGCAAGAATTTTTAAAAAAAATGTGATATAAACTTTAATTGGTTGACTTCAATTTTAATTTAATTATTTAAATAAAGTCTTATGAGTATGAACGAAACTAAAAAATTAAAGGAAAAACTCCTTCTTTCAATGTTAAGTAACGTCCCTTTTGATGGATGGTCTTGGCAAGCATTATATACTGGTGCAGAAGATATAAAATTATTTGAGAATGATTTTGGAGAAGAAGAAAAAAATAAATTGAAATCAATTTTTGATTATAAATTAGTAAATGTTGTTAATGATCTAAATGTTTATTTAGATGAAAAGATGAAAAAAAAATTTCAAAAGGAAAAGATTGATAAATTAAAAACTCCTGAAAAAATAAAAAAATTAATTCTTTTTAGATTACAAGCTGCAGAAAAATTTAAAGAAAGCATAAGAGTATCTCTATCGTTCATGGCGATGCCCAAGAATACAAAAAAGTCAATTAATATGTTATATAGAACTTGTGATATCATGTGGAGAACCTCTGGAGATTCATCTACAGATTTTTCTTTCTATACTAAAAGATTAATTTTATCGGGAGTTTATTCATCAACTCTTCTTTATTGGTTAAATGATGAATCAAAACAATTTAATAATACTGAGGCTTTTTTAGATCGAAGACTTGATGATGTTTCAAAAATAGGCAAATTAAAAAAGCCTAAATCATTTTTGAATAAAAATAATAATTTTTCAAAAATGCCATTTGAAACGTTTATGAATATACCAAGATCGATTTTCAAATATAGCTTTGGTAGAAAAATTAATCGCTTCAAATGATTAAAATTTATGCCAATAAAAATTCCAGATAAATTACCTGCAAGAAAAATACTTTTAAAAGAGTCTATAGATGTGATTGATAAAAGTTTAGCTGTAAAGCAGGATATAAGACCCCTAAAATTTTTATTATTAAATCTAATGCCAAAAAAAATTAATACAGAAATACAGTTTGCAAGATTAATTGGGGCATCACCGCTACAAATTGAGCTCACTTTAATGACAACCAAAACCTACAAACCAAAAAATACAGAAAATGACTATTTAATAGAGTTTTATAAAACATTAGATGATGTAAAAAATAATTTTTATGATGTTTTGATTGTTACCGGAGCACCAGTTGAACAAATTCCATTCGAAGATGTAAAATATTGGGATGAGTTATTAAATATTCTTGAATGGTCCAGAAAAAACATTTTCCGAAGAATAGGTATTTGTTGGGGTGCTCAAGTATTATTAAAAGTGTTTCATAATGTTGAGAAACATCAATTGAAAAATAAAATGTTTGGTATTTTCGATCATCAATTAAGTGAAAATAATAATAGATTACTACATGGTTTTACAGACTATTTTCCAATGCCAGTTTCTAGGTTCACTGAAAACAAAACAAATGAACTTTTAGCCGAAGGCTTGGAAATTCTAGCTATTTCTGATAAGTCTGGTGTTGGTATGGCAAGATGCCCTCAATCGAAAGATTTGTTTATACTTAATCATCTAGAGTATGATGCCAATACTTTGAATGAAGAGTTTTTACGAGATAAGGCAGAAAATATTGAAATAGTAAGACCTGAAAATTATTTTCCTCAAAATGATACGAGTCAGAAACCAATTAATCGATGGAGGCCATATGCTTTTTTACTCTTTGCAAACTTTATAAATGAAGTATATCAAGATGTGCCTTTTGACTTGAATAAGATTAGGACCTTTTAGTAAAATGTCCCATTTTTCTTCCTTTTTTAACAACTTTTTTCCCGTAAATGTGATAAGAATATTTTTGATCATCAATTAGATTTTTTAAATCATTTATTTCATTACCAATTAAATTATACATTTCCCATTTCCCATTATTATTTGTATCTTTAATTTTTAAGCCACATAAGCATCTCACTAAGATTTCAAACTGACTATTATCACAACCTTCAATACTCCAATGAAATGAGTTATGAGGTCTAGGTGCTATTTCATTAAAAATCAATGTTCCGTCATCTAATTCAAATAATTCAACTGTTAATAAACCAACTAAGTTCAAAATATCAGAAAATTTTTTTACTAAATTTTTTAAATCTATTAATTTTTTATCATCAATCGAAGCTGGTGCAATTGTTTTTTTTAAAATACCTTTTTCATGAAAATTTTGAGAAATTGGAAAAAAACAGTCTGTTTTATTTGCGCTTCTCCCATATAATATTGAAATTTCTCTTTTAAAATCAATTTTTTCTTCTAGTATGCAGTCGGAAAAGTTAATACTTTGCCATATTTCATTAATTTCATTTTTTGAATTAATTAAAAACTGTCCCTTACCATCATAACCAAGAGAATTAGTTTTTAATATTCCTTTGTAATTTAAACATTTTCCATATTTCAATAAATCTTCAATTGATTTTATTTTATACCATTTAGCTACATTAAATCCAACTTTTGTGGCAAGTGTTTTTTCTTTGTCTCTAAATTGTGCACACTTAAAAGTTTCACTATTTGGAAAAACTAGTGTTTTGTCTGAAATTATTTGTAAAACATTTGATGGAATATTTTCAAATTCAGAAGTTACACAAGATACTTTTGAAGCGAAATCATCAATTTTGATTTTATCATCCCATCCTCCATAAAAAATTTCATCAACTACACTTTCTGCTGGATTATCTCCTTTAGGACAGTATAGAAAAACAGTAAAACCCATTTTCTTTGCAGCCATAGCAGTCATTTTCCCTAATTGTCCTCCACCTAAAATACCTATTACATTTTTACTTGAGGGTAAAATAGGTAAAGTTGTATTTAAGTTAATTTTTTGCATTTAATCTTTAGGAGACATAGGAACATTTTTTGAAAGTAATTTTTTCCAATTCAATAGTGACTTCTCGATTTTTTTATCTTCTAAACTTAATATTTCTGCAGCAAAAACTGCAGCATTAATTGCTCCAGAATTTCCAATTGACATACATGAAACAGGGATACCCTTTGGCATTTGAACAATTGATAAAAGACTATCTAAACCATCTAAAGACGTACTATTAATTGGGACACCAATGACAGGAATATTGGTATGAGATGCAATCATTCCTGGTAAATGAGCTGCACCGCCTGCTCCTGCAATGATTACTTTAAAACCTTTTTCTTGCGCTTTTTTGGCAAATTGGTTCATTCTGTTAGGTGTTCTGTGGGCAGAGATTATTTTGCATTCATTATTAATATTTAATTCATTCAAAACTTTTTCAGTATCTTTCATAGTTTCCCAGTCAGATTGACTGCCCATTACAACAGCCACCAAATTTTTTTCTGATTTTTTCATGATAAATTAAATTTTTTACTATTCATCAGAATTTTCTAATTGAATTGTACCTCCAGATTTAATGACTTCTTTCTCTAAGTCTTCTTGAGAACATAAGTTTAATAAAACAGGGTGTTTCGCAGTAATGTTAGAAATATTCCAATGTGTTCTGGTTCTTATCTTTTCTATAGTAGATTTCGTAGTGCCAACTAATTTAGAAATTTGACTATCCTTTAGTTCTGGATGAGTTTTAACTATCCAAGCAACAGCATTTGGTTTATCACCTCTTCTAGATAATGGTATATATTTTGGACCCTTTGTTCTATCACTTGATGAAGGCAAGACATCAGTTGATTGTTTTAAACGAGCATTTGGATCTTGAGTACATTTATCTATCTCATCTTTTGTAAGTTGTCCATTTAGAATTGGGTCGAATCCTAAAATCCCCTGTCCAACATCTCCATCAGCAATTGCTTGAACTTCTAATATATGCAAATCACAAAACTCTGAAATTTGTTCGAAAGTTAGTGTGGTATTGTCTATTAGCCATACAGCAGTAGCTTTAGGCATTAGTAAGGAAGGCATTTCTCACTCCATATTTCAATTTATAGTATTTATTAACTAGTTTTTAAATCACAAAAAGTCAATTTTAGTTTTTAATTATTAATTAATTATTTTTGGTTTATAAACAACTAATGGATATTCATTATAAAAACATTTAAATTCACTATCATTTTGGACTAAATACTTTGATTTTATTATACAAAAACCTAAGGCATTATTTTCAAAATTGTTTATAAAAATAACTTCTCCTAAATCAAAGTCGTCATTTTTAATTATTTTAGAGTTATTTTGAGAGTTTAGATTGATCTTTTCTAGACTCTCAAATCCACAACAATATTTTTTTATATTTCCTTTATATTTTACCCTAGCAATAACTTCTTGACCTATGAAGCAACCTTTTTCAAAGCTAATTCCATTATTAGAATTCATTCCTATTTCAAAAGGATAAAGTTTGTTAGATGAAACTTCCTTTTCACCCTCAAGAACGCAATTTTTAACTTTTTCATAATGGTACCAAAAATGATCTTCAGTGAAATGCAACATAGATTTTTGATCAAATTCATTTTTCTTTAAATAAGTTCTTCCAATATATGTTTTGTAGAACCTTACATCTTTATAAACATGCTGAAAATCACTTATTTTATTTGTTACAATAGTCATTAATTCTGTTTCATTTATTTTAATATTTTGTCTCAAACTATAAAGATTTAATTTATTTATTAACTCGTTTTTTTGTCCTTTACTACATTCAATATAAACTACATTAAGTCCTTTATTAGGTATAAAAGTTAAAAAATCGAATAAAATTTTACCTTGTGGTGTTAACAAGGCAGACGGACATATCTCATTCTCTTGTAAATTTAAGATATCATTCGTTAAAATATTATTTAAAAAATTAATGCTATCTGAACCTGATATTTGAATTATAGATCTATTATTCAAAACTGAAATTTTCTTTGTCATAATTTAAATCCAGACTTACTAAATAGTTACTTTTCTGACACTTTTAAATTGTGGAATAAGTTATTTGAAATTAGAAAAATCATTTACAAAATTATTATAATTTATTAATGGCACTAATTACTGCTAAAATTGGAGCTAAGGTAATACTTGTATGAATTCCACAACCAAAAACAGAAACATCATCTTTATCGACTAATTCTACATATGCCGCAGCTTCGGCTTTTGAAGTGGCACTCCTAGTGTTTTGGCCAAAATCTTTTAACTTAAAAACTAAATTAAAATTATCTCTCATTCCATTTACAAAAGCAGAAATCGGTCCATTCCCCTCGCTTGTAATTCTCACTTTTTTATTTTTATATTTTATCTCAGCTGATATGATTTCAAGGCCTGAACCTCTACTTGAAGCTTTTGACTCAAAAGAAATTAACTTGAAAGGGTTTGTTAAAAAAAAATTTTCATTAAAAATTGCCCAAATTTTCTCACTAGTTATTTCTGTTCCAGTTTTATCAGCTTCTTTTTGTACATGCTTTGATAATTGTATTTCAGCATCTCTTGGAAGCCTTACTTGATGGTCTGTCTCCAAAATCCAAGCAGTACCTCCTTTACCAGACTGACTATTCACTCTAATTATAGCTTCATAAGTTCTACCAATATCCGCAGGGTCAATAGGTAAATAAGGAACTTCCCATTTATCTGTATTAGATTTTTCTATAGCATCCATTCCTTTTCTTATAGCGTCTTGATGACTTCCAGAAAAGGCGGTATGAACTAAAGATCCTGCATAAGGGTGTCTTTGATGAACTGGAATTCTATTACAATACTCTGCAACCTCAATAAGAGAGTTTATATTTGATAAATCAATATTTGGATTAACACCTTGTGTAAATAAATTTAATCCAAGTGTAATTAAATCTACATTCCCTGTTCTTTCACCATTGCCAAATAAAGTTCCTTCAACTCTATCAGCTCCAGCCATAATTCCTAACTCAGTTGCAGCTACTGCAGTACCTCTATCATTATGAGGATGAAGTGATAAAATTATGCTATCTCTATTTGAAAAATTATTATTCATCCATTCTATTTGATCTGCGTAAATATTTGGAGTAGACATCTCAACAGTTGCTGGAAGATTTATAATCACAGGCTTTTCAGCAGATGCTTTCCAAATGTCTAAAACATTCTCACAGACATCTAATGCGTATTCTAACTCTGTTCCAGTAAAACTTTCTGGTGAGTATTCAAAACGAACATTGGATTTATTCAATTTAGAGACATTATCTCGAATTATTTTAGCACCATCAGTAGCGATTTTCTTGACGCCTTCCATATTTTCTTTAAAAACAACTCTTCTTTGTAAAGTACTTGTTGAGTTATAAAGGTGTATGATCGCATTTTCACACCCTTCTAAGCTATCAATTGTTTTATTAATCAACTCTTCTCTAGATTGAGTAAGGACTTGGATTGTCACGTCACTAGGTATGTGTCCATCTAAAATTAATTCTCTTACAAAGTTAAAATCAGTTTCAGATGCTGATGGAAATCCAACTTCAATCTCTTTATATCCAATTTCAATAAGTTTCTTAAAAAACTTCATTTTGCGTTCAGAATCCATTGGTTCTGCTAAAGCTTGGTTTCCATCTCTTAAATCAACAGGACACCAAATAGGACTAGTCTTAATTACTTTAAGTGGCCAAGTTCTATTCTTAAGATTTATTTGAGGATATGATGTGTATTTTGTGTATTTTGTCATCATAATATAATTAAATTCCTATAAAATTTTAGTTCAAAAAAATTAACTATTTAATCCCTGGCTCCGCAGAGACAGGGCAAATTAGTAGAGCTAAAATAGTTCCAATCATATAATTATGCGACTTAGACATTCGCAGTATGGTAACAATTAGAGATGACAATAGTCAAGGTGTATTACTTAATATAAATATATTTTAATTAAAAGTTTAAATCTTATGTCAATAAATTATATATTAGTCTATAAAGTTAAATAATACCTATGAGTAACATAAAACATATAAGAAATTTTTCTATAATCGCGCATATAGACCATGGTAAATCAACCCTTGCAGATAGGTTGATACAGGTATGTGGAGGCTTAGAAGATAGAGAAATGAAAGAGCAAATTCTGGATAATATGGAAATTGAAAGAGAAAGAGGTATTACGATTAAAGCTCAAACAGTAAGACTAAAATATAAGCACGATGATGGTATTATTTATACATTGAATTTAATGGATACCCCAGGACACGTTGATTTTTCCTATGAAGTCTCTAGATCCTTATCAGCTTGTGAGGGTTCCCTGTTAGTGGTAGATGCCTCTCAAGGAGTTGAAGCACAGACATTAGCTAATGTTTATCAGGCAATTGATGCTAATCATGAGATTGTAACAGTACTCAATAAAATAGATTTGCCAGCATCTGAACCGGAACGAGTTAGAAAGCAGATTGATGAAGTTATTGGATTACCTGGTGAAGATGCAATTGAGGTTTCAGCCAAAACTGGTCAGGGTATAAAAGATGTTTTAAGTGATTTAGTTAACACCTTGCCATGCCCAGCAGGAGATGAAGGTAAATCATTAAAAGCAATGCTTGTTGATAGTTGGTATGATCCTTATTTAGGAATTTTAACCTTAATACGAGTTGTAGATGGAAAAATCTTCAAAGGACAAAAAATAAGATTTATGTCTACAAAGGCAAATTATACTGTAGAAAGTTTAGGTGTGTTCACACCAAAAATATTGAATGTTGAAACACTTGGTCCTGGTGAAGTGGGTTTTATTACAGCGTCAGTTAAAACAGTTGCTGATTGTAAAGTTGGTGATACAATTACTGAAGACAGAAATCCAACTAGCAAAATGTTACCAGGGTTTAAACCTTCGACGCCAGTTGTGTTTTGTGGTCTTTTTCCAACTGATAATGCTGATTTTACTGACTTAAGAGATGCTCTAGATAAACTATCCTTGAACGATAGTTCATTTAGTTTCGAGGCTGAAACATCAGCTGCTCTTGGCTTTGGTTTCAGGTGTGGATTTTTAGGACTACTGCATATGGAAATAGTCAGAGAAAGATTGAGTAGGGAATTTAAATTAGAATTAATTTCAACTGCTCCTTCAGTGGTTTACAAAATATTAAAATCAAATAATGAAACAATAGAGTTACATAACCCAGCTGATTTACCTGAAGCAAATCACATAAATTTTATAGAAGAACCATGGATACTGGCTACAATATTAGTTCCAGATGAGTATTTAGGTTCAGTACTAACTTTATGTACTAGTAGAAGGGGTGAACAAATAGATTTAACATATGCTGGTACAAGAGCTATGGTTGTTTACAGGCTTCCATTAAATGAAGTGGTTTTTGATTTTTATGATAAGTTAAAAAGTGTTACTTCTGGTTATGCAAGTTTTGATTATCAGATTGATGCATATAGAAAAGGAGATTTAGTCAAAGTATCTATTTTAGTTAATGGAGATCCAGTAGATGCTCTAGCCATGATTACAAATAAAGAGCAAGCTGAACAAAGAGGAAGATCTATTTGTATAAAATTGAAGGATCTAATTCCAAGACAATTATTTAGGGTTGCACTTCAAGCTGCCATAGGAAGTAAAATAATAGCCAGGGAAACAATCAGTGCTGTTAGAAAAGATGTAACAGCAAAGTGTTATGGTGGAGATATTTCAAGAAAAAGAAAATTATTAGAAAAACAAAAAGCAGGTAAAAAGAAAATGCGTCAATTCGGACAAGTTGAAATACCACAAAATGCTTTTTTTGAGGCTTTAAAAATTTAAGTTTTGATATTTTTAGCAGACATTTTTTTTCTTTTTTTTAAGCCAAAATATATAAGTACAAAAGATAAAATAGCTAAAGTGGGGCCTGCGGGTAAAGTTAAAATTGAAGATATTAAAGGATGCCACAAAAATCCTGAGCAATTTAAAATTTCAAAAGATGAGCAAGGATCAATATATCTACTAACTATAGCCTCAGCTATTTGTAAGCTCTCAAAACTTATATAAGCCCACAAATGACCTATTTGTGTTATCCCACTATCGCCTGCAATGTGATTAGTAACATTGGGATTATCAAAAAGATATTTTTTGACATCAAAATAATTACTCATAAGCGTAAGTATGAATAATAACAAACCTAAAATAATTAATAATCTTCCCATAATATTCTTTTACTTTTTTATATTATATAATAAATATTTCAATTATAAATATAAATTGTCAAAGGAGAGGTGGCCGAGTGGTTTAAGGCGCACGCTTGGAAAGCGTGTATAGTAGCAATACTATCGAGGGTTCGAATCCCTCTCTCTCCGCCATAAAATTATAATATAATAAAAACAATTATTTATATAAGTAAAAATATTAATTGTACCCAGTAAGTACCCATTTTTTTATTATAAATATTTTTCCATTACTTCTAGTCTAGTACACTTTTTCATAATCTGAATGATTCCTTAGCAAAAAAATATATGGAAGCTCAAAATTTAATATCCATAAATAATGAACTAAAAGAAAGCTGGTTAATAATTAAAGATGCAGATAAGTCTAATTATTGTCTTATATTTTTTTCAGTTTTAAAAATCGTATGAAACTGTAATAATATTAAAATATTGTAATTAATTAATTAAACTTTTACTTTGTAGGAATAATTATTCATAAAACTTTATTGATTAAGAATTAAATAATGAAACTCAAATTGTTAGATCTTTTTTGTGGTGCGGGAGGAATGTCTTTGGGGTTTCATTTGACAAAAAAGTATAGAGTTGTTGGAGCAATTGATAATTGGAAACCTGCTCTGGAAACATATAAATACAATTTTCCAGATGTGCCAATTGAAAATATTTTATTGGATTCAGTAGATGATGT
Organism: SAR116 cluster bacterium AG-426-I14; assembly: GCA_003210055.1. Taxonomy (GTDB): domain Bacteria; phylum Pseudomonadota; class Alphaproteobacteria; order Puniceispirillales; family Marisalimonadaceae; genus AG-426-I14. Next base: position 13,413 of record QCNS01000024.1, on the reverse strand, counting down.
GTTTGAGGAAAAGAATACAAAATATGATAATTTTAGAAATAAACTATTAAAAGAAAAAATTGACATAATTATTGGCGGACCTCCATGTCAAGGTATGTCTTTAGCTGGTAAAAGATTAAATGATGATCCAAGAAATCAACTTTTTAAATCTTTTGTAAAGGCTGTTAATTTTTGCAAACCTAAAGCTTTTGTAATGGAAAATGTACCAGGGTTACTGTCTACAAATGATGGAAATTTAAATAAAGCAATATTAGAACATTTTAAAAATATTGGTTATAGTCATTTTGAAAGTCATAAACCCACAATTTTAAGATCTGAACAATATGGTGTTCCACAAATTAGAAGAAGACTTTTTTACCTAGGTTTTAGGAAAGATATAGATGCTAGCAATTTAAATTGGCCACCAAAACCTTCTCATTTAAAATATATAAAGAGTAAAAACAAGGTAGAAGGTATTAGAGATTTGTTTGATGATATAGAAACCCTTCCATACCCTGTTAATGTATATGAAGCTATTTCAGATTTACCTAAACTAAATTCAGGCGAAGGAAGTATCACTTTAGATTATGATGATAATGATGATAATTTATCAAGTTATCAGCACATGATAAGAAATTGGAAATCTTGCCCAAGAAAAAATGAAAAACCAAAGGTATATAATCACGAGGCATCTAATCACACGCAAAAGTTAATAGATAAGATTAAAATTACAGAATGTGGAATGAGTGTAGATGACAAATATCATGACTCAAAAAAATGGAACCCTAAGGCTCCTGGTTACACGGTAAAAGCTCTTGGTGCTGGAGGAGGAAGCACAAATAGAAGAGCATTCCATTACTCAAAATCTCAAGCAAGAGGAAGCACAATTAGAGAAAATGCTAGAATCCAATCTTTCCCAGACTGGTTTTTTTTCAAGGGGTCTAAAACTGACCAAATGTCACAAGTAGGAAACGCTGTGCCTCCTTTTTTGGCAAAAGCAATTGCTACAAGTTTATTTAAAAAATTTGAAAAAGATGAAAACTAGTTTTGTAACAAATAATAATAATGATTTTCTTATTAGATTTAACAACAATATTTCTAATTCGCATAATATTTTTTTTGTATCTGCCTTTGGAAGTATTAATGGATATGAATTAGTTAAAGAAAACTTTAATAAATTTCTGAAAAAAGCAGGAGCAGCTAAATTTCTTTTTGATATATCTCAAGGAATGACATCTCCTGATCTTATAGAAGAATTGGCCACAGCCCCGGGAGATGTGAAAGTAAAAATTTCTCTTAGAAATGATAAACATCAATTTATCCATTCAAAATTATATTTATTTGAAGGATATGAGACTAAAAGTATTATTGTTGGTTCTAATAATTTTTCGCAAGGAGGTCTGAAAAGCAATATTGAAAGTTCAATACATATTGATGACTGTGATGATCAATTATTTAGTGAATCTGAAAAATTTTCCTTATCTTTATGGAATGATAAATTTTCAATTAATCCTCTCTATCATGAAAAAATCTTCAATGAATATAAAAAATCATTCAAAAATTGGGAGAGAAAAGGTTTTGAAGACATAAGTGAAGAAAGTCTGAGCTTAATTCGTAATGAAATTATTGAATTAAATAACAATGAAAATTTTATTAATACTAATTTGGAGCTTTTGCATTTAATAGGAGCTTTAGCGGCAAATATTCGGTTTCAATCTAAAGAAAATGTAGAGAAAGGTATCTTTGTTTTTAAGTTCAGAAGAAGAGTTGCTAACGCAGGGACTGAAGATCAGGGGTTTATTAGTTCTAGAATTGATGATCAAGAGCCTAAATTAAGGCTACCTCAAAAAGAAACGTTGAGTATATTTTTTAGACAATGGCAAAAAACCTATGAATCTTTCCTTTTAAAATATGATCCTGATTCTAAAATAATATTTCAAGATAAAACCAAAAATGAAATATCTTATGAATTTAAATTACAATTTAAAAATCCTAATCTATTATGGAAATCAATGTTGGAATATGTAAGAGATTGTGAAAAAATTAGAGGAAGTTCAATAAAGTTAGTTCCTAATCTGCCAAAAAATCTAAACAAAATAAACCCTGACATAGGTATACATTTTATTCAAGGTTATAGTGATTTTCGTTCAAGAATTAGTACAGGCGATAGATTAAATAAACTACAAAGGATCGCTTTGCAAGTTGATACTTTTGGTACAAAATTTTTATATGACACAAGAGATTATTTAGAATCTAAACACAACTTTAGAGTGAATATTAATGATGGATCAAATAGGCGAGGTGGTCAAAAGGACTCGCTTTTACGATTAACAGCTTCCAAGGATACTGCAAAACTATTCCAATCTTCATGGCAAATTCAATTGAATAATCATTTTGCTGATTACAATGCTCAGAACACATAAATTTGAGATCATTGTACCTTCACTTGTCTGGAAAAACTTTTTTATGAGTTATATTTTCTTTGATACTCAGCTTCTAACTCAGGGTTGATAGTTATACGTTTACACTCAGATGCAGGTCCATATCTAGTTCCTCTTAAGCCTCTCATTTTGTTACTTTTATGATCTCCCCAACGTTTGTTGGAGAAGCCACGAAGGTAAAAAGGCATATCAGATAATTTTTGATTATAGTATTTATGCTGTTTATTTTTCATCTCTAATAACCTTTTTATAGACTTTAGGCATACCTAGATGATTCATTTTCCTGTGTAAGCCAGAATAATGCATACCTAATGTTTCAGCAGACTTACGAAGACTGTACTCATTATCCTGTAAGACATCATTTATGAACATAATCTCAAACTGTTCTTTAGCTTCTTTGAGACTATTATGTGAATATAATCTACCCATTAATTAACTCCTATTAGTGAGGGCATATAGATGTTCACATAAGAAATGTTTAATACTAACAATCTTAAGAAAAACATCTTAAATGTGGTATCCATAGGTGGGCAACGTAGAAGGCTAAAATGACCTAGTACGTTTGCACACTTCATGAATACTTTGTCAAGGGGGTTTCACCCAACATGACTTTTCACTTTTATGAGGTGACAATTTTAAAGCATTGCCCAATGCTATCAGTAATATATAAACTGCTTGTTTCTATTGACCTTTTTATACAGTAGTAGTCAGTATTATTCTACACATCCTGAACTCGTTGCCAAAAAGTTAGTTACTTAGTCATCAATTAAAAAGTGGTCTAAAATTTCATGGGTTCTAGCTAGGAAGTAGCATGAAAAATAAGAGGCTCTTATTACATATAGTTATACTCAAAATGATGAAAAAGTCAAATTTTATGCGGGTTTCAAGAAATAAAAATGAAATTATATGTATAAAGCGTCATTTTTTTAAAAAGTCACTTGAGTTTTTTTAAAATATAATTTATTAATAATAATAACTCACTTGATAAAATACACTTGACAAGTGTCTTTTAATGAAACATAATGAGTTTATAAAATTAGTACTGGAGTATTTTATGAGAAAATATAGAACTGTAGCTATTCCAATTGAGGTTTTTAATAAACTTAAGCAGATAGCAGACCAAGAAGGTAGATCTTATGCTAGACAAATTTCTTGGATGATTAAAAACTATTCGTCAGATAATACATCTTTAAATCAGAATAATGATTTGCCTAAACAAACATTTATTGCTGATGGTCAGCAAAGAACTGCAGCATTGGCAAATTTATTAACAACTTTTGAAAGTAAAGAGGGGGTTTAATATGAACAATTTAAATTTTAGTGAATCAAAATCAATTGATGAATTGGTAGATAGTAATCAACAAAGTGATCAAAGACAGTTTAAAGCTTTGTTTGGATATAATTTAGGAAGTCCTACTTTTAAAGTTTCAATGTCTATTGGAGATTTTATTGATTTTTCTGATGTAGCAAATCCAAAAAATATTGAGAAAATTGATGACCTCAAGGATGAACATGTTGCTCAAAGAAATTTAGATCCTAACCATGCGACAGGATTAGCATTATATGTTTTAAAAGGTCTTGTTATTTCTAGAGTACATAGAATGAAACAACAAAATATTGAAGTGCCTCAAGAGGTTTATAAAATTATTGATCAAATAACAGAGGCTCCATTTTGTGCCCTTCAACCAGTTGTTGTTAACATTAGAAATACTAAGGGACTTGGTACGCAAGAGCTTCAAGCAGATGGTAATGGAACTGGTTATTATAATTTAACTCTTTCAAAAAAGAATAATAGAATGTTTATTGTTGATGGTCAGCATAGATCAGCTGGTTTTGAAAGAATTTTAGTGTTCTTAAACGATATTATTAGGAGAGGAAATTATTCTAAAGGTGGTTTGTTCAAACCAATAGATTTTGATCAACATTCACACTTTTCAGAAAAAATGCTTCAATTTTGGACTGACGTAAGACAAATTGCAATAATGGATAGCACGTTATGCGTAGAATGTCATATAGGTCTAGAAGAAGAAAAAGAACAGCAATTATTTTTTGATCTAAATAGGTTTGGCAAAACTGTTTCTAAGTCACTTTCATATAGAATGGATCATGCAGACTCCATAAATAATTTTGTTAGAAATGTTCTAATTGATGAAAATATTTTACCTTTTGAACCTACTGATATGGATCAAAATCATTGGGATAGAGATACAGGTACAATGAGTAGAAAAGATGTTAATAATATCACTTCAATTATGGCTTTAGGAACAACTAACTCAAAAAAAGCAGTTCCTTACGACATAAATCGTAAAAAACAATATATGATAAATTTGTGGAGAGCATTTATATCTGTTCCTGGTTTTGCAAAGCCTCTTGCAAAAAAACAAACAGTTCTCGCTCAACCAGTGGTGATGAAGGGTGTTGCTGCTTTATCGTACAGTTTAAATTGGGGACATTCAAAGATTAAGAATGAAAAACATTACGAAACTTTGTTGGACGCAATTAAGTCTCAAAAAATTGATTTTTCTCATGATAATAAACTTTGGAGATGTTTGTTCATGACTGCAGAGGAAAGGGATAGTTTGTTTCCAGGACTAAACGATATATTAGTTTTGACAAGTGATTACTTGCCAGATTATGGGCTTTACGATGAGAAAAATAAAGTAGTGCGTTTTGGTAGTAGACATTCAGATATTTTCCCCAAGGTTGGTGATATGCTAAGATGGACATTAGGCTTCCCTCCAAGACCAACTAAAGTCCGTGGCAAATTATAATTAACAAATTTCTCAGGTTAGGTTTCTCCTTTTATTTTGTTGTTTTCATTTTCCTAACCTGAGATTTTCATAAGTTTTTTTTATAAGAGGAATTTTTATGAGCAAAAGTAATGAATATTTAGAAGCAAGTTTAAGTGTAATAACCAATTATATTAGAGGTAATATAAATTTAGAACAGGCTACATACAGTTTAACTGAATTAGGTCATAGTAAAAAATCTACAAGAAAAGTTTTGTTAGAAACAAAAAGAAATAATGTTCTTAAACTAACTCCTAAAAAAAAAGAAAAAAAAATAAATAATGTTAACGAACTAGTAGTTTCAGGCTTTACTGAATTAAAGGGGATTAGAGGTTCAAAAGATAATTTTTATATAGATATGGAAATAGAGGATTTTATAGCTCTTTATGAAAAAGATGATGAAAGTTATTCCTAATTTATTTCAAAAAGGAAAATAATTTATGAATGAAGAGACCCAAATTTCAAAAATAGTTCAACAAGTACTAGATAGGATTAATAAGGGTGAAATGAGTTATAAAGAGTATATTAGTCTATATAACAATGTTCAAGAATATGAAAAAATCACTGATTATGAAAAAGAGATTCTTACTGAAAAATTAGTTGGAATATTAAGAATTAAATATCCAAGGCAATCGGCAAAAATATTTGGAAATAAAAGTGTTGCAGCTCAAGTTTTATTAGAAGAATTTTTAGCTGAAATAAAAAAAGAATTTAATTGGAAAAGTAATAAAGTTAAACCCTATGTTAAGCCAGGTGGGAGCATGATTGGTGGAAGGGAATTTGTATGTTGGTACATTTCTTATAAAAATAGTAATAATTGGACTTGTGGTTTAGCCTATATTCAAAAAACACCAGAGGAACATCCTTACTTGGAGTTAAAAAAACGAGAAGTTAAAAAGAATTCTGAATTTGAGCCGCTAACAAAGAAATATATTCTTCAAAATAAACAAGATGCTTTTAAAGATTTTAAAATTCATCTTTCAGATATTGTGGAATGATTTATTAGAATTAATCATTTAATTTACCCAAGTTAAAAAAATTTCCTAATCTGTGTAAGAGCTTGAGTATAGTATAACGTATAGGGGGTGTGGGTCATGCCTACCCTAATTAGATTTTTGGAATACTTTCAATTATTTCAATTAATTTGGAAATATCCTGTTTTGCAAAATAGCTTTTTCCAGCTTGTGTTCTTCCAATGTTGGATTTCTTGTGACCTGTAATGTCTGAAAATTCTAATTCACTAAATCTATTTTGAAGTAAAAGAGTTATAAACCCATGTCTAAATGAATGATGAACATAAGTTTGTTTTTCATGACTTAATTCAAATTGTTTAAGCATTTTATCTTTAAGTCTTCCAAATCGTTTTCCAAGAGCTGTAGAGGAAGGAGATTTCCATGGTAAAAGTTCAATTTTCTTTAGTTCAGAGTGTAAGGGAATAATTCTTTTAGCAGATTCAGTTTTACCTTTTTCTTCTGCAACTCTAAAAATGCGAATATTATTAATCCTATCTAATTTGGCTGTAAAAATTTCATCTAATCTCATTCCTGTATAGTAGCTAACATAAATTAACTGTGTCAGTTCCTTATCCTTTGATGATAGTTCTAAAAGTTTTTTAATCATTTCAGTTGTAAATAGTTTTCTGTTTACTGTTTTTTTAAAGTTTGTAAGTCTGTGTCCTTTAAAGGGGTTTGGAGAGTTATCTAGAAAGTCTTGTCTAACTGCATAGGAGTAAACAGCTGCAAGATAGCTCATATCGTTTGAAAATGTTGTTGAAGCTCTATTTTCATCTCTGGCAAATTTAACGTAATCGCTTACTATTTTTGGAGTAATTAATCTTAGTTCTATATCTACAACTTCTCTATATTCTAAAAATCTTTTAGTAGCATTTTTAACTTTATTTTGCGTTTTAGTAGGTCTTCCCTCTGATTTTAACTCTTCCATATATTTTTTGGAAATGACTTCAAGACCAACTGGATAAGGGTGAGGTTTATCAAAAAATTTAGTTCTTCTTTTCTCTTGTTCTCTTTCTAAAGCATTTAAATTATTATAAGCATTACTAAATTCTCTTTCATCAACAACAACTGTTTCTCCAGGTATACGAAAAGTATCTGTGCTATTATGAATTAATTCTAGAATAACTTCTTTTTCCTCTTCTAATTGCTCATCAGTAAGAGTTTGAAAATTCTCTACACCTTTCCAATATGCTTCAGCCCCTACAAGAAGACGATAAGGTTTTGGATTTTCTAAAATCTGCAACTCCTTAAGTCTTTTATTTGCTCTTTCATAAGCAAGATTAAAATCTGATGTTCTTAAAGTTTCTTTAAAATTTTTTTTACTAGTAGGTAAGTGAGATAAGTTAGGCAACATTCTCATCCAATTTTTTATATGAAACTGAAGATAGTAATTATTACCATTTTTTGATATAAAGTTTTTGTGGTATTTTCTAGCCATTTTGTCAAATGTACCCAGAATGTACCCAATTGACAACCTTATTTTTGAATACTATAGTTATACTGTGGAGATTTTAGGAATAAGAAGAGATTCCCTCTCTCTCCGCCAATAAACATTTTATAATATATGTTTGTAAAGAACTAATAATCCAACAAAAGTTAAAAAAATAAGTGTTAAATTTTTAAAAGTTTTTTGTGGTATTTTATCTCTTACTTTTAAGCCTATATATTGCATAAACATAGCTGGAAACAATGCTAAGGATGTTACTAAAAAATCACTTACCACAACTTTTTGATATATAAAAAACATTATATAAAGTGGAATTAAGGTTGCAAAAACTAAAAAAGAAACGTTTTGACTAAATTTTTCTTTAGACAAATTTAAGCTAACTAAATATATAATCATTAAAGGACCTAAAACAGTTGTCATTCCTCCAATTACCCCCGAGAATAATCCGTACAAAAGTCCAAATAATTTATTATATACTAACACCTCATTTATCTTGAACCCTTTAAAATTTATTAATGCAAAAATTATAATTGTTACTCCAATTGCAATACTAATTGTTTCACTTTTAGTATTATGAAAAATATAACTCCCAATTAATATTCCTGAAAAGATACCAATACTAAAAGGTATCAAATTCTTATAATAACTTAAATTTTTGAAATTTATTTCTCTTATATTTGCAAAAATAATTGGGAAAAAAAGTAGGAAAAGTGCTGATGTAGGCGGCAGAACAATAGTAAGGATTGGTAAAGAAATTACTGGAAATCCCCAGCTTATTACACCTTTAGTGAAACCACCTAAACATAACGAAAACAAAATTACTACAATACTTATTTGATCTAAATTGGAAAACATGCAATATGATTTTAACCTTTAAAATAATTTTTCTATAAGTTTAAATTGTAATTTAAAAAGAAAGTTCCTCAATGCCCACTGTTTCACCTCCTCAAAATCCAGAAGCAAATCCAAAAGTGAAAATAGTTTTCGATGACATTCGTGCTACACGTGGAAGTAATTTCATAAATAATTTATGGTATTACCTTGCCTTCGATCCAGAGTTACTTGAGAGTACATGGAACGAAGTAAAAACCATTATGGCAAAACCTAGTAATCTTGATCCAATGACTAAAGAACTTATCTATGCAGCAGTTTCTATTGCTAACAGTTGTGAATATTGTATTCACTCACATACTGCTGCTGCCCGTGCTAAAGGCATGAGTGATGAACAGTATGCTGAATTTCTATCAATTGTGTCACTTGCAGGGCGAACCAATCATCTGCTAAATGGTATTAAAGTCCCAATAGACCCAGAGTTTGATCATGAAAATAATAGTTGATTTTATATAATCAAAACAGGGAGTAAATTCAGATAGTCAAAGTTATCTATACAACAATATTATTTAAAATCACTTGTCGTGTTTCTTTATAAATTTAGTTACATCATTATAAAAATCATCAATTTCACTGATAATTTTTTCTTCAGACCAGTTCCACCACTTTATTCTTAAAAGAGAATCGATTTGTTTTTTATTAAACCTGGTTTTAATTAATTTTGCAGGATTTCCTCCAACTAATTGATATGGCCCCACATCTTTTGTTACAATTGATCCAGCAGCTATAACGGATCCACTTGAAATTTTTACACCTGACATTATCAATGAATTTGCACCTACCCACACGTCATTACCAATTGTAACTCCTCCTTTTGATATTACATCCAAATTAGGCCACGGAGACTTTTGTTTAACTAATGTTTTAAGCGGGAATGTAGATACTAAATTTATAGGATGATCTGAATTTAAAAACATTTTTACATTAGGTCCAAATGAACAATACATACCAATTTGAATTGGTGTTTCATTACTGAGTCCTATGAAACAATCTCTATTAAGACCATACGTAAATTTTCCTATGGTAAGGCAATCTTTGAATTTAATTTTCCAATCTTTCTTTTTAAACATCATATATTTTTATCAAATCACTTATAGTTTTATTAATATTAAACTTTATTTCATATTTTAGAGTGTTTTTTAATTTTGAATTATCAGAAATAATTCCAATGACCTCTTCTTGTTTAGTTTTATTTATTAACTGTTTATTATTAAACTTACCTTTAATTTTTATAATTTTTTTTGTCAAATTTAAAGGAGTATTCGAACTACCAGAACCTATGTTGAAAATTCCATAATTTTTATCAACTGCGAATTGAGAAATAATATTTGCTACATCTCTTACATCAATGAAATCAATTAAGTCGTTTGGTCTCCTTAAATTAATTGTGATATTATTATTAAGGTTTAAAATAATTGAAGATAATAATTTATTTTTATTTTCTCCGGGTCCACACACAAAAAAATTTCTTAAAATTACACTTTTATTTTTATAGTTTTTTTTAAGAAAGTTAGATACTAAGTTTTTTGATTTACCATACAATGTTTTTGGTTTACACGCATTTAATTCACTAATATTCTTTTCATTTGTTTTAATTCCATACTCATCACATGTACTTGAAAAAATAAATTTTTCTCCACCTTGAAGATAAAATTTTTCAATTAAATTTATAGTTGCATTAGACCATTTTATATTTGACTCATGATTATAAAATTCAGGTGGAGTAGTTTCCCAAGCTAAATGAATAATGATCTGCGGTTTAACATAATTTAATATCTCATCGAAATTATTTTCGTCCAGTAAATTACCAGAGAAATGATTAGACAATTTTTTTTTTGATCTAGAAAATGTAAATAAATTGTATTTAGATTTTTTTAATTCAGCCAATAGATGTAACCCAATAAATCCGAATGCACCTGTAATAAGAATGTTTTTCATAACTCATTTAATTTAAATAAATTTTGATCTTTTTTTGAAATGACTTTTGGTTGATAAGGCCACAAAATATTCACTTCTTTATCATTCCAAATTAAACCTTTACTTGACTGAGAATCATAGAACTCATCCATAAAATAAATAATTTCAACTTTGCTAGTTAAGGTAATATATCCATGAGCAAATCCTCTAGGAATAAATAAACAATTATTTTTATCTAAATGAAAACTTTGCCATTTTCCAAAAGTTTTTGAATTTTTTCTTATATCAACTACTACATCCCATATTTCACCTCTTAAACAATGTAAAAGTTTTTGTTCTTGCATAGGATGCCCTTGAAAATGTATACCCCTCAAAGTATGCTTTTTGATATTAGTTGCAAAGCTTACTTGCTTAATCTTAAAGTCAATATTAAAACTAGAATAAATTTTTTCACAAAAAAGTCTTGAGAAGTTACCTCTAATATCTGAATTTGTTTCTAATTTTATTAAATAGAGATTTTCAAAATTTGTTTTTAAAAATTCCATAACTTTAATCAAAAGAAATAAATTTCCCACCCCAAGATTTTATAAATTCCAATTCATTTTTGATTTCATTTTTCAAGTTCCATGGTAATATAACAACATAATCTGGTTTTTGGTTTTGTATTTCTACAGGGTCTAAAATTTTTATATTTAAGCCTGGAATAAAACATCCTTGTTTCATTTTGTTTTTATCAAAAATTGAGGAAATGTATTTTGCTTTTGGGCCACAATAATTTAGAAAACTAATTCCTTTAGCAGCAGCTCCATAAGCACTTATAACCTTATTTAATTTACTTTTCTTTTCTACAAAATTTAGAAAATTTTTTCTTTTATTTTCTGCATTTTTAGAAAATATTTTCCTTACATTTGTTTCAAATATTCTTTCATTAGTTTCTGATAGTCTCTCATTTTCAACAGAATTATAGATTTTTTTTGGGTTTTTTGAGATCCATATTCTTAAACTTCCACCATGTGTCCGAAGTTTTTCTACTTTAAAAACTTTCATTGTAAATTCTTCAAGAATTCTATCAACTGTAGACAATGATAAATATGTATAATGTTCATGATATATTGTATCAAACTGATTAAACTTGATTAAATTTTTAACAGAAGGAAACTCAATACTGATAATTGTCTCACTTGCAGCAATTATATCTAGAGCTCTAAAAAATACTTTTATATTAGGAACATGAGCCAAAACATTGTTGGCTATAATAAGTTTTGGATTACCATACTTTTTTTTAATAAATTTTGCTGAATCTATATTAAAAAATTTGTTTTCTGTATTTATGCCCAGTGTTTTTGCGATATTCGCCACGTTGGTTGAAGGTTCAATGCCTAAAACCTTAAAATTTTTTTTATCAAAGTTTTTCAGAAGGTATCCATCATTTGAGGCAATCTCCAAGACAAAATTATTTTTTGAGAAATCTAATTTTTTACAAATGTCATTCACAAATTTTTTTGCGTGCTCCAAAAATGTTGAAGAATAACTTGAATGATAGAAATAGTTATTAAAAATTGTTTTAGGATTTAGTCTTTTACCTAATTGGTATAATTTACATTTTTTACATAAAAACACTTCAAGTGGGTATGTTTTACATGATTGGTCTTTTCTTAAAAGCAAGTGATTTGCCACAGGGACACTCCCCATATTAATCAGGCTTATTTTCAATTTTTTAGAACAAATTTGACAAGTATACATATCACTTATTTTTTAAAAATTCTTCTATCATAATCTTATTGTAACGATTCATATTTTTATTTTCTAAATAAGAACTATACCAAGAAAAAGTTTTTTCTAAAATATTTGTAAAATTATTATCAGTTTCCCACCCTAAATATTTATAGATTTTATTACTATCAATTGACAATTTAGCTTCCTCATAAATCAAGTCTGCACTATTACTTAACTTGTAATTAAATCTATCTCCCCAATAATTTTTTGCAAAATTTATAATATCAATCGCTGGGAAAGAAACTTTTGGAGCAAAGTTATAAGAATTAAAAAAACTTTTTTCTTCATTAGTAACTTTTGCACCTAGACTGAGATATCCAAAAATAAGATCTAATATATATTGCCATGGTCTTGTGTTATCAGGATATCTTACTTCCATCAAATGATTAAATTTTACTGATTTGACTATATCAACAATTAATCTGTCCTGACCCCAATCACCACCTCCTAAAACATTGCCTGCTCTTACGGTTACAATATTAGTTTTTTCTTTCAAATAACTTTCAAAAAAACATTGAGATATTATTTCTTGCATTGATTTTGAGGCGCCATATGGTTCAAAACCACCTAATTTATCATTTTCTGTAAAATTGTTTTTTGTTTCATTTTTTTCATAAACCTTATCACTAGTGATTGTAATTATAGTTTTTATATTGTTGTCATAAGATTTTATGAAATTTAAAAATTTTATTAAGCCCATTACATTTGATTTAAATGTATGTAAAGGATTTATGTATGCTTCTCTGACCAGAGGTTGAGCTGCTAAATAAAATATAATTTCAGGGTTGAATTTTTTGATTTGTTCTGAATAATTTTTTAAATCGTTTATATCACTAATCACTTCAAGATCGATCATGTCTTTATTAAAGCCAGATTTCTCATTTTGTTTAATTCTGTTAATTGAAATACCAAGAATATTTGCATCCAAATATTTAAGAAACGAGGTAAGCCAACTACCTTTAAAGCCAGTATGCCCTGTTACTAAAATGTTTTTATTTTTGTAGAAATTTTTTAGATTATTATATTTATATTGCAATTTAATTCCATACTTTCCATGGTGCTTTTTTATCTCTCCATAGCATATCTAAATAATCTCTTTCTCTCATTGTGTCCATAGGTTGCCAAAAGCCATTATGCTCAAAAGCCATTAATTCTTTTGA
>QCNS01000023.1 GCA_003210055.1 SAR116 cluster bacterium AG-426-I14 | reverse complement strand
TATTTTTTATCTTTGCAAAAGAAAGAAGTTTTTCAGGAACAACTACTCTTCCTTCACTATCATATTTTAGTTCAAATGAATCAGCCATCATCATTCTTAAAATCGATGCTTCATTAGACATAGCATCGAGATCGTCTATAGCGTCAATGTATTGTTTCATTCTTTTTACTGTTGTTCCTTCTAAACATTTAAATTGCAAACTTTGAAATAAAATTAATGATCCACCCTCAATTTCTAGTTGATTTCTATATGAGGCAGGGACAGATACTCTGCCTTTTTTATCTATTTTATTATGTGAGGTTGATAGAAACATTGATTAATTACCGAGAAACCTCAAATATTATTTAAATAAATGGGATAACATGGGTTTTTATGGGTGTCAATGGGAAAATTAAAAATTTAAATTGTAATCAGATGATTATGAGAGAGCTTGTAAGCCGGATTTTGTATCATTAATATGATTGTAGTTATTCATCTCGAAAACTTGTTGCCAAGTTTTTCTAGCGACCTACCCAAGAAACTAAGCAGAAAAACTTATTGTTTCTTCTATTTGGTCTTGCTCCAAGTGGGGTTTACATTGCCATTTATATTGCTATAAACGCGGTGCGCTCTTACCACACCATTTCACCCTTACCAAATAATATGGCGGTATAATTTCTGTTGCACTTTCCCTGGGGTCGCCCCCGCTGGAAGTTATCCAGCACTTTTTTTCTGTGGAGTCCGGACTTTCCTCTAATATATAGCAACTACACAGCTCTCTCTACTCGAAAATAATTTTATTTTCAGATATGTCAACTTTGTAAAATGATTAAATTTATTTTTTCAGTTTTTTTATTTTTTCCCAAGCATTATTGATATCTTGTAATTTTGTAGTATTTTTGCTTATAAATTCTTCTGGCATACCAGAAGCTAAAAGCTTGTCAGGATGTATTTCTCTAGACATTTTAATCCATTTTTTTTTAATTTCTTTTAAATCAGTGTGTGGTTCTACTCCAAGAGTTTTATATGGGTCATTTGCATTTGTTTCATAATGAGAATTAATTCTCTTAAAATCATTTTTATCAAAACCAAAAATTTTGTTTACTCTTTTTAAATAATCAATTTCTTCATTGGTGATTTTTCCATCTGAGATTGCTATGTTAAAAAGAACAAATATTAATTGTTCAAGAACTTGAGACTTTGGTTCAAATAGATCTGCTAGTTGAGTCGCATATATTTCGTAACCAGCTGTTGATTTTTTAGCTAAATTCCATATTTTTCCTAAATTATTTATTTCTTTTTGAGGAACTTTTACTTGTCTTTTAAAAGATATAATCTCTTCTCGTGTTACCTTACCATCTGCTTTTGCCATTTTAGCGGACAAAGCAATCACTCCTATTGTAAAGCCAACTTGTTTAATGACTATTTGTTCTGGTTGTTTTTTATTTTTAATTTTATCTATCGCATGACCTGCAATCATTCCTAATAGACCACCTAATGGCCCTCCTAAGGCAAACCCTCCAGTACTTCCAATAAGTTTTCCCCAAATATTCATGACTAATTACTTTTAAAAATCTTAATCTCAATTATACAATACTTTTTGACAAAAATTTGTTAATTATTAAAAATAATCTTTATGGAGAATTATTTGAATAGTCATGATTATACTGGTTTAAAATGTCCTTTACCTGTTTTGAAAGCCAAAAGAGTAGTCAAAAATTTGGATTTCAATGAAGAACACGTTTTCATATGTGATGATCCTGCTAGTCCAATAGACTTTAAACATTTATGTAATAACGAAGGATTGAATCTTAGTATTACCAACAAAAGTGATGGTAAATTTATTTTTAAAATTATGAAAAAATAATAATATGAATAACTTATTTAGATTTCAGTTTTTAGTTAGATCAATTTTATTTAATATTTATTTTTATATTCTTACAAGCTTTTTAGTATTGGCTTGCTTACCACTTTTGATGTTTTCATACAAAGGAATGAAAATAGTAAGTAATTTTTGGGGAATGATTTTAAAAAGTGGCATGAGAATTTTTTTAGGATTAGAAATAAATGTTATCGGAAAACTTAATCCAAAAAAACAGGTTATTTATGCAGTTAAACACCACTCTGCATGGGAAACAGTTTTTTGCACTGACTTTTTTAAAATGCCTGCAATTGTTTTGAAAAAAGAATTAATTTTTCTTCCAATTATTGGTTTATACTTCTTGATTGGAGGTTCAATAGCCATTTCAAGAGAAAATACCCTAGCTTCATTAAAAAAAATATCAGTTAAAGCTCAAAAAGCTTCAAAAAAAGGTCGGTCCATCATGATTTTTCCTCAAGGTACAAGAGTACCAATTAATTCTAATACAAAAAAATATCCCTACTTACCTGGTGTTTATTTTATGTATAAACAATCAAATTTACCCGTAATACCTGTTGCGCATAATGCTGGTTTGTTTTGGCCTAAAAATAGTTTTATGAAATATCCAAATAATTTAAAATCAAAATGTGTAACTATTAAGATTTTAGAAGAAATACCTGTAGGATTGAATAAAAATGATTTTATGCAATTATTAGAAAGAAAAATTGAAGACGCAACAAATAAACTAATTGAGGAAGAAATATAAATGGATGGATTTTTTGATAAAAAAAGAAAAGCTCAACTTAATGTTTTGGGAAATAAACTAGAGTTATGTAATTGTCAGTCTGAATTGAAAGAAAATTCTAAAATTACGGGTTTCTATAGAGATGGCTTTTGTAATACAGATGTTCAAGATTTTGGTTTACATACAGTTTGCAGTATTATGACAGAAGAGTTTTTAGACTACAGTAAAAAGGTTGGAAATGATTTAAGTACTCCAATAATAGAATATAATTTTCCTGGGCTAAAAAGTGGTGATCATTGGTGTTTATGTGCTTCTAGGTGGAAAGAGGCATTTTTGGATGGTAAAGCTCCATTAGTTAAATTAGAATCTACAAATATTTTGACATTGTCTTTAATTGATATAGATACTCTAAAGCAGTTTTCTTTACAATGATAACAGGAGAAAAAAATGTATTTAAATCAAATAGTTTCTGTTTCTTGTACTGATACAGAAAAAACAAATAAAGCCAGAATAGTTAGAATGCATCCTAAGGGAATTGATGTAGAGCTTAATGATATTATTATGAGATTTAACAAGATTAAACCAAGTCTATATGTATGCAATCATTCAGGTTTAGAATTTGTGATTAAAGTTTGAAATCTATATTTAGTTAATAGATTTTTTTGTTATTTCGATGACTTTATCTGATTTTGTTTCATTATTAGGCTTCATACCAGCAACGTCGATAATACCACCCTCAAAAACAGCAATTTGCTTGTAGCTGATATCCCCAGAGATTTTACCTGTTTCCATGATAATAATACTGTCAGCTTTAATTTTACCATTAACTGTGCCTGATATAATGAGTTCAGAACAGGACAAATCACCATCAAAATTACCATTAGAGTCCACAATGGTTTGATCTGCTGTTAAACTTCCCACGAAACCATTTCTCAATAGAACTGTTCCTGTAGTAGTATACTTACCTTCAAATAAACCATCACCATCTAATTGAGAGCAAGTATCAACATTTTTTATTTTTTCCTTTAATGGAGAGGATATTCTACTTATTTTAATCATGGATATATATTGCTAACAACAAAAAAAACTTCAAGAATTTTTTTTAACCTATTGAAATTTATAAATTTTTTTAAAAATTGTACTAATGTAAAAAATTAAAATTTTTATAAAAGAGAATCATTGGTATAGTAAAAATACAAAATAAATAAAGATAATGAATAAAGTATTATACACTAGTAATAAAATAGATAGATGTTCAGAGTTAAGGACAGATAGTTCTTTTATAAATAATATTATAAAAAGTAAAAATTCCAGATTTGTCCCAGTTTGGGATACAAAAAACTTTTTTCTAAAAAATAATGAAGATATTGATGCCCTAATTATTAATAAAATTGATATGGAGTTAATTTTTCCAAATATGCTCCTAGAAAATTTAATTTTCTTGGGAAAAGTAAATGATATTTTTTATTTCTCTATTAATCTCTGTGAAAAATTAGATAATATTCCCTCTTATATTAACAAAAAGGAGATTATTTGTGAAGAATTAAGATTTTACGGAAGTTATTTAGGTGAATTAGAAAGTTCGCTTCTGGCATTAGCTAAAGGAATGACATTTTGGCATTTAAGAAACAAGTATTGCAGTGTCTGTGGAGAACAAAATAAAACAGCAGAAGCTGGTTTTGTACTAAAATGTTCAAATAAAAGTTGTAACACAAGTCATTTTCCAAGGACAGATCCTGCAATAATTACACTAGTATATTTTAAAAAGGAAATTTTACTTGGTAGATCACCTCGTTTTCCTGACAAAATGTACAGTACACTTGCAGGCTTTGTTGAACCTGGCGAAACTCTTGAACAAGCAGTTAAAAGAGAAGTTTTTGAAGAGTCAGGTATAAGAATAAAAAAGGTCTCATACTTTGGTTCTCAACCTTGGCCTTTTCCTGCGTCTTTAATGTTAGGTTTTTTTGCAGAGGCATATAATCAAGACTTATGCATAGATTATAATGAAATTGAGAATGCTCACTGGTTTCGAATCGAACACTTAAGAGAATTAAAACATCCTAAACTTATTGATGGTTTTAAGTTACCAAGGGTTGATTCTATAGCAAGACGATTGGTTAATCATTGGATAAATAAAGTGGTTACAAATTAAAAATGCTTTTTTCACCTCTATTAATTGGTAATAGTAAAATTTCAAATAGAATAGTAATTTCTCCAATGTGTCAATATTCTGCATCAAGTGGATTGATGAATGATTGGCACTTTCAACATTTAATTCAGATGGGTTTAAGTGCTGCTGGTTTAGTAATGGTAGAGTCAACGGCAGTAGAAGAAAAGGGTAGAATCACAAACTATTGTTTAGGTTTATACAATGATGATTGCGAGTCCTCTATAAAATCGAGGTTGGACAAAGTAAAAAAGATTTCCAATAAAATGACTAAATTTGGTATTCAACTTGGTCATGCTGGAAGAAAAGCATCAACTCAAAGGCCATGGGAGGGAAGGTTGTTTTTGAAAAAACACGAGAGACCTTGGCAAACCTACGCTCCTTCATCTATTCCCTTTGATAAGGGTTGGCATATTCCAAAAGAAATGTCATATGATGATATGGAAAGAATCAAGGATGCTTTTATCAGTGCTACACTTAGAGCAAAGAGAATTGGATTTGATATTATAGAAATTCATGCAGCTCATGGTTATCTTTTACATCAATTTTTATCACCAATATCTAATAAAAGAGATGATGCTTATGGAGGCAGTTTAGATAATAGAATGTTATTTCCCCTTGAAGTAATTGAAGCAATAAAAATGATTGCTGGTTCAACGCCCATAGGTGTACGAATAACAGGAACTGAATGGGAAAAAGAAGGTTTTACTATTGAAGATTGTATAACATTTTCAAAAAAACTTGCTGATTTAGGTTGTGATTATGTATGCGTGTCAAGTGGAGGAAATACTCCAAGACCCAAAATTCCAATTAAACCTCACTATCAAGTTCATTTGGCAAAAAAAATTAAAAATAATGTAGATATTTTAACAAGAACGGTAGGCATGATTACTAAACCAAAGTCTGCTCAAAAAATATTGCTAGACAATAAAGCTGATATGGTTGCAATAGGTAGAGCTTTTCTTACAAACCCGAGATGGGTTTGGGATGCTGGATATACTTTAGGTGTGAATGTAAATTTACCAAAACAATATGAGCGAAGATTTGCTAAGATTTAATAAAAAACTATTTTTTATCTGACATTAAATCAATTAAAGATTTTGAATGCTCTTCAGAAAGATTTAGTTTTTTTCTGAGCTCTTCAATTTTTTTTGCTTCGTCATCTGAAATAAAACCATCTTTTAATGCTTCATTAATTTCTGCTTCAAACATTGCAGCTTTTCTAGATCTTTGATTTGAAAAAGATGTAGCAACAATTCCAGTCAACAATGCAACAGTACAAACTCCCATTATTGCAGTAAAAGCTCCAATAATTTTTCCAAGCGGAGTTACTGGTGAAACATCTCCGTAACCAACTGTTGTAAGTGTTATAAGTCCCCACCACATTGTTTCTGGTATTGAACTGAAATTATCTGGTTGAGCCTCATGTTCAGCAATGTACATTAATGAACTAGATAAAAATAATGCTATCAAAATTAAATATAAAGCGGCACTAAATGACTGCCACTCTTCCTTTATAGCTGAAAAAAAATCTTCTAAAGCAGATGAATAATTAGAAATTTTCAGGAGTCTTAAAAGTCTTAAAACTCTGAGCCATCTAAGATCTAATCCACCAAAGAAAATTGGTAAAATAGATGGAAGGATAGCAGCCAAATCGATTATTCCTGTAAAACTAAAAATATAACCTAATCTTTTTTTAAACGCAGACTTTGAAACTTTGTTTTTTTGACTGGGAGCAGACCAAACTCTTAAAATATATTCAATAGAAAAAATTATGACTGAAAATATTTCAAAATAAAGGAATGAAGTTGAATAGCTCTCTCTAATAAAGCTAACTGACTCTAAACAAACTGCAGTTACATTTAATAAAATTAAAACAAAAAGAAAAATGTCTACAATCAAACTTTGTAAGTCTTTGGCAGAACCTCGAGCTAATAGTTCATATGTTCTATTTTGAATTTGAATATATTTCTTCATTTTTTAAGATCCGAGTTAAGATTATAACATATTTTTTTCAAGGTGTAACTGAAGTTAATCCTCCGTCTACAACGATTTCTGTCCCAGTAATATATTTTGCTTCATCTGAAGATAAAAACAAAACAGCATTGGCAACATCAAATGCATTACCCATTTTTTTCATTGGAACTTGGTTGTGTCTGTGTTGAACATACTCTTCATATTTACCGTCAGCATATTTCTTAGCTAATCTCTCAACAAGAGGAGTATGCATTAAACCAGGTACAACACAGTTTAATCTTACATTATCTTTAGCATGAATAACTGCTGTTGTTTTGGTCATTTGAATTAAAGCAGCTTTAGATGCACTATACGCAACTTGAGGTTTCCCGATATAGCGCAATCCAGCGACTGAAGATATATTAACTATAGATCCGGATTTATTTTTTTTCATAATTGGTAAGGCATGTTTAATGCATAAAAAAGCCGCATCAATATTTACATTGAACTGTTCATGCCATGTTTCAAAGGTCATGTTTTCTGGATCACCTGGCTCAGATCTACCTACGTTATTCACTAGAATGTCAATTTTAGAGTATTCGTTTATAACTTTTTGAAAAAATAGATCAACTTCACTTTCTACAACCATATTTAACTCGTAAGTTTCACAACAATTTCCTTCATTTACAATATAGTTTTTTGTATTGTTAGCATGATTAATATTTAAATCTGTTCCAATTACTTTAGCTCCTTGTCGAGATAAGATTGTAGCAATAGCTCTTCCATTTCCCCAACCATTTCCTTCGGAGCCACAGCCGGTTACAATTGCTATTTTATTTTTAAGATTAAACATTAATGCCTCTTTAAAAAATAATTTTTTTATCATAACATTAAAAACATCAAAAAATTAACTAAGAAAATAAATTATGAATGATTTAATAAAATTATTAATTGCAAGGTATGGGGAAAGTAGTTCAAAAAATGTTAAACAAAAAATTCCAAAAAATGTAGGTCAAATAATTTCAAGAGGGTCAATACGAAAATTCAAAAAAAAAAATGTCTCAGACGAGATTTTAGAAACACTAATTGCAACTGCACAATCTGCTCCAACAAAATCAAATCTTCAACAATATTCCATTTTAATAATTTCAGATAAAAAAAGTAAAAAAAAAATAGCAGAATTATTAAAGGAAACTAAATGGGCATTGGAAGCTCCTTTATTTTTTTTATTCCTTGCAGATATAAGAAGAAATCAGTTGATTACAGAATATAAAGGATACGAATATAAAAATAATAATATGGACCATTTCATGAATGCGGTAATTGACTCAGCTTTAAGCATGCAGTCACTAATTGTTGCTGCAGAATCTTGGGGGTTGGGGATTTGTCCCATTAGCATGGTAAGAAACCATTTAGAGGAAATAAAACAAATATGTGAATTACCGAAGGGAGTGTTCCCAATAGCGGGCCTTTCAGTTGGTTGGCCTGCAGAAACAAAGAGAGTATCACCGCGATTATCAAAAGACTTAATTTTTCATAGAAATAAATACTCAGACGCAAAAATAATAGAGGAATTGAAAAAATATGATAAATTATTTTTTAAAAAAAATCCTATTCCAGTCTCTAAACAAAGGCATGTTGACAAATATGGACCTGCTAAAAAAGGAACGTGGTCAGAAAACATTTCAAGACAATTATCTATACCTGAAAGGTTAGACTTTAGCAATTGGTTAAAAAATAATGGGTTTGATTTAAATTAATTATTCTAAAATATTAGACACAATTTTGTTAAAGATATCTGGTGTTTCATACATTATCCAATGACCAGAATTAAACTCAACATGAAATCTTACATCTGCATTAATATTTCTTAATATTGTCATCCTATCTTCTAAATATGGTCCTACTGTTGAGTCTTTTTCACCCCAAATTACATAGAGAGGAATTTTCTGTTTTGATAAAATTTTAGTCAAAGTATCAGTTGCAGATATGGGTCTACTTTTTGTTCTGTGTTGTTTAGTATTTTGTAATTGAATATATAACGATAATTTGTCTATTTTGGACTTATCTGAGAACATCAAGATTCCTAAATTCTTTTTGTGAGCATCTAAAACTTGTTCATTTGTCATGGATGGGGTTCTTCTGACCATTTCTTCCATTGGGCCTCTTTTTGCACCTAAACCTCCTGGTCCAACTAAAATAACTTTTTCTGGATTAATGCTTGAATTCAGGAAATGAAAAGATAAATGTCCAGCAATTAAACCCCCAAAGGAAAAACCTATTATGTTAACTCTGTTATAATCGGAAGTTTTCATTTTCAAATACCCTTCCAAAAGGTTTTTAGCAATTTTTTCGGGAGTATGAGGTTTCGTTAAATCTTCAGAGTCTCCAAATCCTGGCATATCAGGAACGAAGATTGAATAATTTTTTGAAAAAAAATCAATTTGTTTTAACCAATGTTTCCAGCTTCCATATCCGCCGTGCAAGAAAATAATTGGCTTACCTTGACCCCAAACTCTCCAGCAAATATTTGTATCCTCAGTCTGAGTAAAAATTTTTTTTGATTTTTCTTCATATTTCAAAATTTCTTTACTAAGCTTAATCTCGTCAAAGTTATTTAAAACCATTTGTAAAAACCTTGTATAAAGTGCGATAAAATTATTATTATGAAAAAGTGAATATGCCAAATTATTTTTTTTAAAAGGAGAAATTTATGCCTCACGAAAAAGCTTCAGACGCTTTATCACATATTACTGTTCTTGATTTAACAAGAGTAAGGTCTGGGCCAACTGCAGTAAGACAGTTGGCGGATTGGGGGGCTAATGTGATTAAAATAGAGGCGCCTGAGAGTATAGAGCCAGATGGTTCTTTGGGTGCAAAAAGAGATACAGCAGATTTTCAAAATCTTCATCGAAATAAAAGAAGTTTAACTTTAAACTTGAAAGAAAAAGAAGCAATAGAGATATTTTATAAACTTGTAAAAAAAAGCGATGTGGTAGTAGAAAATTTTAGACCTGACGTAAAGGATAGACTTGGAATTAATTACGAAGATTTAAAAAAAATTAATTCAAGAATAATTTTAGGAAGCATTTCGGGGTTTGGTCAAGATGGACCTTATGGTAAAAGGCCTGGATTTGATCAAATAGCTCAAGGTATGGGTGGTTTGATGAGTATAACGGGCTCTCCTGGAGAAGGTCCAATGAGAGTAGGAATCCCTGTAGCTGATCTTACAGCTGGTTTGTTCTGTGCTATGGGAATTCAAACTGCATTAATTGAAAGGGAAAAATCAGGGTTAGGTCAATGGGTAAATACATCTTTACTTCAAGCTCAGATTTTTATGCTAGATTTTCAAGCTGCAAGGTGGTTATGTGAAAAAACTGTTGCAGGTCAGGCGGGAAATAATCATCCAACAAGCGTTCCTACAGGAGTTTTTAAAACATCAAATGGTACAATGAATTTAGCTGTAGCAGGAGAAACTATTTTCAGACGTTTTGCTGAAGCAATTGACAAAAAAGAATGGATTGAAATGGATGAATTTAAAGATGCAAAATCTAGGTTAAAAAATAGAGATTATTTAAATGAATTAATTGAAGAGGTTACTATTTTAAAAACTAGTGAGGAATGGGTGGATCTTCTAGAAAAAGTTGGTTGTCCATGTGGGCCTATTTATACAATAGATCAGATGTTTGATGATCCTCAAGTTAAACACTTACAAATGGCAAAACCTATTGAAACACATCCCTTTGGAAAAACAGAATTAGTAAGTCAACCTTTTAAATTAAGTAGAACTCCAAGTGAGTTTAAACAAAGGCCACCTCATAAAGGAGAGCACACGGAAGAAATTTTAGATGAGCTAGGGATTTCATCTGACAAGTTTCAAGGTTTAATTGATAAAAAAATTATATAGAAATTTTTAAAAATTTAAGGAGAAAGCATGACAAATTCTAAAATGATTTTAGAAATAAGTGAAGGAGTGGGTTACATAACCTTCAATAATCCAGAAAAGCATAATGCAGTATCACTTGAAATGTGGGAAACTCTTGGAGAAATGATGCTTCAACTTGAGAAAGATAATAATGTAAGGGTTGTAGTTTTAAAAGGTGCTGGTGGAAAATCTTTTGTATCAGGAGCTGATATTTCAAAATTCGATAAAGATAGGTCTACTAAAGAACAAGTATTAAATTATAATAAACGAACTGGAAAAATTTATCATCGTATAGAGATTTTTCCCAAACCTACAATTGCTATGATTGATGGGTATTGTATTGGTGGAGGGTTAAATTTAGCAGTTTGCTGTGATATAAGGATCTGCTCAGAAAAGTCTCAATTTGCCATGCCTGCTGCAAAATTGTCTTTAGGGTACCCTTTGTCGTCTATAAAAAGACTTTTTGATACTATGGGACCAGGAATATCTAAACATTTTATGTTTACAGCTGACAGAATAAGTTCAATTGAAGCATTAAATTGTGGATTGGTTCAAAAGTTAGTTAAAAACGAGGATCTCGAGGGTTTTGTCAAAGATTATGCTGAAAAAATTTCAATTAATGCTCCTTTAACTATTAAGGCAATGAAACAAATCGGCATTGAAATACTGAAAAATCCAGAAGATAGAGATTTGGAGTTATGTGAAAAACTAGTATCTGATTGTTTTGATAGTGAAGACTACAAAGAAGGAAGAAAAGCTTTTATGGAAAAAAGAAAACCAAATTTTAAAGGTTTTTAAATTTATAGAGGTCTATAATATTTTAGTGCATTATCATGGAATAACTTTTTTCTTTGTTCAAAATTTAAACTTTTTGTTGCTTCAAAGAAAGTATCGTAAATTTCATCAAATGTTGCGCACAAACTATCCACTGGAAAATTAGATGCAAACATGCAACGTTCAATCCCAAAAATATCTATTGCAGAATTAATTATTTCGCCATTATTTCTCAAATTCCATTGTTGATTTTTTAGACCGATGCCTGAAATTTTTAAAGCTGTATTATATTGATAAGAGAACTCGGTAAGATTTTCTTTCCATTTTAAAATACCATTTTTACTCCTATCATGTGGTAATCCTGTATGATTTAAGATAATTGTTATATCTGGAAAACTTTTTGCAAGATTTGTTGCATCAGGAAGATATTCCCAAGGGATTTGTAGTTCGTATAGTAAATTATATTTACTTAAAAGTTGATATCCTTTTCTAAAATTTTTATCATTTAATTTAAGAATTGGTTTACTTTTATCGTTATAATTAGGTTTTTGTCTTATACCTCTTACTAGAGGGTATTGTACGTGATGTTTTAAAATACTCTCTGCTTCATTTTCATGTAACCATGCCTGAGCAACCAGAGCATTGGGAAAATTAAATTTATCATAAACTTTGTGCAACCAAATTGTCTCTTCAACAGGGTTAGATTTATTCCATTCCGCTTCCATATGAATTGTCTTAATAATATTTTGGTTTTTACTAACTTTTAAATAATCAGATGGTAAAAAATTTTTGCAAATTTTTAAATAATCTCCGTACCTAAACTTTATTAATGGTTTTTCACATAACCAAGGATGTTTCAACATCGAAAGGTCCCAAAAATGTTGATGAGCATCTATAATGGGGATTGAGAGGTTTTTTTCATGTTTTGATTTCATTTGATACAAATTTTATTAACTTAAACGATAAAATTACTTATGTTAAAAAATTTTTCATATATCATACATCTAATTTTTAATTCTTTATTTCTATAATATACTCAAATTTATGCAAAGAGAAAATAATGAAAAATGACATTCGTTTGGGAATTATTCTCATGCTTTCTGCGACATTGTTTTTTGCAGTTATGGATGGAGTTTCTCGATATTTAGCTGAAACTTATAACGTTATGGTGATAAATATGCTTAGAGCTTGGGTTTTGGCAATAATAGTTATTTTGATAAGTATTAGAAAAGGACAAGGTATAAAAAAAGTATCAAAATCAGGTAATTATGTCTTACAAATACTTAGGGGAACTATTCTTATTTGCTGTGTGTGTATTGGTGTCCATTCATTTACAATTTTAGGACTTGTAACATCTCATTGTATAATTTCATGTTATCCATTGGTTGTACTGGCATTATCAGGTCCATTTTTAAAAGAAAAAATTGGGTGGAGAAGATGGCTAGCAGTTTTGCTGGGTTTTATTGGCGTTTTAACAATAATTAATCCATTATCATTTGATTTTAATTTAAATATTTTATGGCCTATTTCATTATCATTTTTATTAGCTTTTTATACAATTTTAACAAGAAAAGTTTCGAGTTCTGATAGCTCGGAAACCAGTTTTTTTTGGGTGGCTATGATGGGGTGTTTGATAATGAGCTTGATTGGACCTTTTTTTTGGGAGCCAATTTTATTAGAAGATTTGAAATATCTAATTTTATTATGTTTTTTAAGTACTTGTGGGCATTTTTTATTAATAAAAGCTCTTGAAACAGCTCAAGCTAGTGTTTTGCAACCATTTACGTATTTTCAATTATTGTTTGCTTCTGTAATTGGTATTTTTGTTTTTAATGATAAAATAACACAAACTATTTTGATAGGTGGATTTTTGATTGTAGGAAGTGGTTTATTTGCTGCATGGAGAAATCATTTTAAAAAAAAGGAATTTAATCATGTCTGATATTAAAGTTATATGCGTTAGTAATAATAAAGAATTAAAAATTTCGCAAAAAATCAGGGAAGTTGTTTTTTGTGAAGAACAAAAAGTATCAAAAAATATTGAGTTTGATGGGCTTGATAAGGAATGTGATCATTTTTTAATTTTTAAGAGTGATAAACCAGTTGGAACTGCAAGACTTAGGGAAAAGGAATCTGGTGTATATAAAATTGAGCGTGTTGCGGTTCTAAGAGATTATAGGTTTTTGGGTTTAGGTGCATTGTTAATGAAAGAGGTAATAAAAAACTCTCTTAACAAAAAAAGTTTAGAAAAAATTCTTTTGCACAGTCAGACCCAAGTGAAAAATTTTTACAAAAAATTAGGTTTTGAGCCAGAAGGCAGCGAGTTCTTTGAAGATAACATACCTCACATAAAAATGATTTATAATTTCAAAATTTTATGAGCTGCTTAAGTAAAATCAAATTTGTTGGAAAAGGTTTAAGAAGGCCTGAATGTATCATAATTGATCCAAAAAATACACTTCATATCTCGGATTTTAGAGGAGGGATTACAAGAATATATTCAAGTGGGAAAATAAAGTTAACAAAGCCAAATAATGGCTTTAAAATAAAGCCAAACGGTTTGACAATATACAATAAAAATTCTTGGCTGGTTACTCACTTAGATGAAAAAGAGGGGGGTGTTTACAAGTTAAATTTTAATGGTGATATTGAGCCATATTTACTAGAAATTGAAAACAAACCAATCCCACCTACTAACTATGTACATTACGATTTTCATGGAAGAATTTGGGTGACTGTCAGTACCAAAAAAATTCCAAGAATCTTATCTCATAATCGATATTGTGATGATGGATTTATTATTTTGATAGATGATGGCAAGCCAAGAATTGTTGCTGAAGGGTTAGGTTTCGCTAATGAGTGTTTTTTTAATCCCTTTGACGAAAAACTATATGTTAATGAGACATTTGGAAAAAAAATTTCTTCTTTTGAAATTGGTAGAAATGGAGAATTAATTAATAAAAAAATTCTTTCAAATTTTGAATTTGGAGAATTTCCTGATGGTTTAACCCTTGATAGCGAGGGATCATTTTGGGTAACTTCAATTTTTAGCAACAAAGTAATTAGGGTTTTGCCGAATGGTGAAAAACAAAATATTCTTGAAGATAGTAATAAAAAATATTTAAATTCAATTGAACTAGCGTTTCAAAATGGAAATTTAACAAGGCCCTTAATGAATGACTTAAAAAGTAAAAAACTCAAAAACATTTCTAGTCTTGCATTTGGTGGTAAAGAATTAAAAGATATTTATTTAGGTTGTTTACTTGGTCAACAAATAGCATACTTCTCTTATAACATAAGTGGCTTGAAACCCGCTTTTTGGAAAAACTGTTAGATTAAGGACACATGGCAAATAAAACTCAGAGAGTTGCAGTAATTGGTACAGGTTACTTTAGTCAGTTTCACTATGATGCTTGGAGACGTCTTAAAGTAAATTTAGTTGGTGTTTGTTCTTTGGATCAAAAAAAAGCAAGGTCAATAGCATCTTCTTTTAATAACTGTAGACATTTTTTTGATTTTGAAAAAATGATTGAGTTAACAAAGCCAACCCTAATTGATATTATTACCCCACCTACAGAACATCTGAAAATTATTAAAAAGATATCCAAATATGGGATTAATATAATATGTCAAAAACCTTTCACGAATTCATTAAAAGAAGCAAATAGGGTTCTAGAATTAGCTAAAAAATCAGGAATAAAAATAATAGTTCATGAAAACTTTAGATTTCAACCATGGCATGTTCAAATCAAAAAAATGATAAAAGAAAAAATTATAGGTAAACCTTTTCAAATTACTTTTAAAATGAGGCCCGGTGATGGTCGAGGTCAAAATGCTTATTTAAATAGACAACCCTATTTTCAAAAAATGAAGAAATTTTTAATACATGAAACTGGAATACATTTTATAGATTTGTATAGATATTTTTTTGGAGAAATAAAAAGTGTTGCAGCGTTTTTATTTAAATTGAATAAAAATATTCAAGGTGAGGATCAAGGTTTTGTTATTTTTCAATTTAAAAACGGTATTAAAGGAATATTTGATGCTAATAGGTTAAGTGATCACATTGCTGTGGATAAGAGACTTACAATAGGAGACTTGTTTTTGGAAGGTGAGAAAGGAACAATTAGGTTAGATGGTAATGGTAATATTTTTTTTAGAAAATTTTTAAGTAATAATGAAAAAAAAATCAATTACTCATGGAGTAAGAAAGGATTTGCAGGAGATAGTGTGTATTTTTTTCAGAAATATGTAATAGAACAATTGAACAAAAATAAAACAATCACTAATCAAATCGAAAAATATTTAATTAATATTAAAATTGAAGAAGCTATCTATAATTCAAATAGATTAAAAAAAACAATTCTGATTTAGATGGTGCCGGCACACGGACTCGAACCGCGGACCTGATGATTACAAATCAACTGCTCTACCAGCTGAGCTATGCCGGCACAAGATAATATTTATAACAAAATTGACTTTGTTACAAGGTAGATAATTTATTTATTTTGATAATTGATAAAAAGCTATTGCAGCGGCGTTAGACGCATTTATTGAGTTACATCGATTATTTATTGGAATATGAATTGTATCGTCAACTGTTTTTGTTGTTAACTCTCTTAAACCCTTACCCTCGGAACCAACTACCAAGGCAAATTTTTGATCAGTATTTAATATTTTGTTTATATTTATATTACCTTCATTTGTTAATCCATAAACGAAATATCCATTTTCTTGCAATAATTTTATATCGTTGACCAGATTTTTTAACTCTATTAGGGTTATTTTTTCTATTTCTCCCGAAGAAGCTTTTACAAGAGATGACAACTCATTTGGTGAGTTGTTCTTTAAGATTCCAACTGCATCAAAATTAAAAGCAAAAGCTGATCTTATAATTGAACCAATGTTTTGAGGGTCCGTAATTTGATCTAATAAAACTAATTTTTGTATAGTTTTATCATATGCTTTTGTTAAATAATCTTTCATTGAAATACGTTTAAGTGGCTTGGCAAATAAAATTATATTTTGATGAGGATTATAGTTTGAGATTTCGTCTAATTCTTTTTGACTCAAAGTTAAAACTTTTAAATTAAGACTAATTTGTGAAATCTTTCTGGCCCAAAACTTATAATTGTTTTCATTAGTTAATAAGAGTAATTTTTCTCTTTGTTTATTTTTAATGGCCGATAAACAAGAGTGTTTTCCATAAATTATGACGTGATTTTTAGTATAAAAATTTTTTTTAATATACGATATTGCAGTTTTATTAGTTTTTTTCATAAGTATATAACTTTTATTTTTGAACAATATCAAAATTCAATTAATAAATTTATTTAACTATTTAACTACTTTATTGTTGACATTTGTTCAAACCTTTTCTAATTGGCAATAATTAAACATTAATATAAGTTATCAATATTATGTTAAATTTGAAGGTGGGGTGGCCGAGTGGTTAAAGGCAGCAGACTGTAAATCTGCCCGCGTAGCGTACGTAGGTTCGAATCCTACCCCCACCACCATTTTTAAAAGGTAAACTTAACAGATTGAAAGGTTTTAAAGATGTCTAAAGAGAAATTTGATCGCAGCAAACCCCATGTAAACATTGGTACAATTGGACATGTTGATCATGGGAAAACAACACTTACTGCTGCTATTACAAAAGTTATGGCAGACGCGGGTCGTGCTGAATTTTCTGCTTATGATCAGATAGATAAAGCTCCTGAAGAAAGAGAAAGGGGTATTACAATTTCAACTGCGCACGTTGAGTACGAAACTGAAAATAGGCATTATGCACACGTAGATTGTCCAGGCCATGCTGATTATGTTAAAAACATGATTACTGGAGCGGCACAAATGGATGGGGCAATACTAGTTGTTAATGCTGCCGATGGTCCTATGCCTCAGACAAGAGAGCATATATTATTAGCCCGTCAGGTTGGGGTGCCAGCTTTGGTTGTTTATTTAAATAAAG
This sequence comes from SAR116 cluster bacterium AG-426-I14, assembly GCA_003210055.1. Taxonomy (GTDB): domain Bacteria; phylum Pseudomonadota; class Alphaproteobacteria; order Puniceispirillales; family Marisalimonadaceae; genus AG-426-I14. Next base: position 11,522 of record QCNS01000023.1, on the reverse strand, counting down.
TTGACCAAGTTGATGATGCAGAGCTTCTTGAATTAGTTGAGTTAGAGATACGTGAATTGCTGACTAGTTATGAATTTCCTGGAGATGATATACCTATTATCAAGGGTAGTGCCTTAGCTGCTTTAGAAGGTCGTGATGAAGAGATAGGTATAAAGTCAATCACATCCCTTATGGAAGAAGTTGACAAATATATACCACAACCAGAAAGACCTAAAGATCAGCCTTTTTTAATGCCTATTGAAGATGTTTTTTCAATTTCTGGTAGAGGAACTGTTGTTACAGGAAGAATTGAAAGAGGTGTGGTTAAGGTAGGAGAAGAAATAGAGATTGTTGGCTTAAAAGATACTACAAAAACCACATGTACTGGTGTTGAAATGTTCCGTAAATTGTTGGATCAGGGAGAAGCTGGAGATAATGTTGGTGTTCTTTTAAGAGGTACAAAAAGGGAAGAAGTGGAAAGAGGTCAGGTGTTAGCTGCGCCTGGATCAATTAAGCCATTTAAGAAATTTAAAGCAGAAGCTTATGTGCTAACAAAAGAAGAAGGAGGACGACATACACCATTTTTTAGTAATTATCGTCCACAATTTTACTTTAGAACAACAGATGTTACAGGTTCAGTGGAGTTACCATCTGGAACAGAGATGGTAATGCCAGGTGATAATATTGCGATGACAGTAGAGTTAATATCTCCAATAGCAATGGATGAAGGATTGAGATTTGCTATTAGAGAAGGTGGACGAACTGTAGGTGCAGGTGTTGTTGCAAGCATTGAATCTTAATATCATCTCATTAGGAGTGTAGCTCAACTGGAAGAGCACCGGTCTCCAAAACCGGGGGTTGGGGGTTCGAGCCCCTCCACTCCTGCCATATTATGTGTTTTTGATTGCATATTGTTTTGACATAAAATAAAAAAAAGATATATTGACAAATCGATCAGAAAGGTTAACTAATGTCTAGAACAAATCCTGCCCAATTTGTACGACAGGTTAGACAAGAAATTAAAAGAATAACTTGGGCTACTAAAAGAGAAACATTAGTTGCAACTATAACCGTTTTAATAATGGTTACAATAGCTTCTTTGTTCTTTTTTTTAGTGGACTTATTGTTATCGAATATTGTCGAATTAATTTTAAGTTTGGGTAATTGAAGTAATTTTTAGGTTTTTATTAAAGTGATGGCTAAGAAAAAATGGTACGTTGTTCACGTATACTCTGGTTCAGAAAAAAGAGTGAAGGAAACCATTGAAGAACAATCAAAGTCAAAGAACATGACAGACTATATTGAAGAAGTTATGGTTCCTACCGAAGAATTGTTTGAAATCAGAAAAGGATCTAAGGTTAAGACAGAAAAAAAATTCTTTCCTGGCTATATACTAGTAAAAATGGAAATGACCGATGAATCATGGCATTTTATTAAATCCCAATCTAAAGTGACAAATTTTTTGGGAGCAAAAGGTAAGCCAGTTGCCTTGAGTGAGAAAGAGGCCGCAAGATTACTAGAGCAAATAACTGAAGGAGTTGAGAGACCGAGGTCAAATGTGATTTTTGAAATAGGTGAAGAAGTAAGAGTCTCAGATGGACCATTTCAAAGTTTTAATGGTCTAGTAGAAGAGGTTGATGAAGATAAATCTAGGCTTAAAGTAACAGTTTCAATTTTTGGAAGAGCTACACCTGTTGATTTGGATTTTACTCAGGTTGAAAAGGTATAAAGTAATAAAGGAAATTATGATATGGCAAAGAAAGTAGATGGTTACATCAAGTTAAATATACCCGCGGGGGCAGCAAATCCTTCTCCTCCAGTTGGGCCAGCCCTTGGACAAAGAGGTATAAATATTATGGAGTTTTGTAAAGCATTTAATGCCGCAACTGAGAAATTAGAAAAAAATATGCCAATCCCAGTAATTATAACTGTATTTGTTGACAAATCATTTACATTTGTTACAAAAACACCTCCTGTATCTTATTTTATTAAGAAAGCTGCAGGAAAAGATAAGGCTTCTTCAGAACCAGGAAGAGATATTGTTGCTTCAATTAATTCAAAACAGGTTAAGGAAATAGCTGAAAATAAAATGAAAGACTTAAATGCTGCAGATTTAGATGGTGCTGTTAAGATGGTAGAGGGTTCAGCTAGGTCAATGGGAATTGAGGTTGTGGAGTGATTTAATGAAAAGGGGTAAACTAATTTTAGATGCTTATAAAGAAGTTGATAAATCCAAACTTTATCAAGTTAAAGATGCAATAGAAATAATTCTAAAAAATAAAAGAAAAAAATTTGATGAAACTATTGAAGTTTCTATGAACTTAGGAATAGATCCTAGGCACGCTGATCAAATGGTTAGAGGTACAGTTGTTCTTCCAAATGGTATTGGTAAAGATATAAAAGTTGCAGTTTTTGCTAAAGACAAAAATGCTGATGAAGCTAAAGCTGAGGGTGCAGATGCAGTTGGTTCAGAAGATCTTGCTAGAAAGATGGAAGAAGGAGACTTGAATTATGATAGGATTATCGCTTCTCCAGACATGATGGGAATAGTTGGTAAAATTGCAAAAATTTTAGGACCTAAAGGCTTAATGCCAAACCCAAAAATGGGTACTGTGTCACCCAATATTGCTGAGGCAGTAAAGTTAGCTAAATCAGGACAGATTAATTTTAAAGCAGAAAAAAATGGAATAGTACAAGCGGGCGTTGGCAAAGCTAGTTTTGGTGTTGAAAAAATTTGTGAGAATGTAAATTTGTTTATTGATACAATAAAGAAAGCAAAACCATCTGGTGCGAAAGGTACTTATGTTAAAAAGATTTCAATTTCGTCTACTATGGGAGTTAGTCTTAATTGTGAAATAGTGTAATTATTAATTATACCTGTCCAAGACTGTAGGTGAAGTGAATTCTTAATTTCCTACATAGACTTGAAATTAAAAAATGGACAGGCCTTATACTTGTTGATTTATTTTTTTGGAGGCCTTAGTGAATAGAAAACAAAAAGAAGAATTGGTAGAAACACTACATAAATATTTTGTAGATTCTTCGTCTATAATTGTAACGCACATTAATGGATTAACAGTAACTCAAAGTACTGAGTTAAGAACCATTATGAGAAATAGTAATTGTAAATTTAAAGTGACTAAGAATAGAATTGCAAAATTAGCATTAAAAAAAACAAAATATGAATACTTAGAAGATTTATTTAATGGACCAACAGCTATAGGCTTATCCGATGATACCATACTTCCTGCTAAGCTACTAGTAAAGTTTGCCAAAGAAAGTGATAAAATAACCATAATTGGAGGAGGGTTACCCTCAAAATCTCTATCAGTTGAGGAAATAAATAACCTTGCTAACTTACCTGGATTGGACGAATTAAGGTCAAAATTAATTGGGTTACTAAATGGCTCTGCTGAAAAATTATTGAGAACGGTTGTAGAACCGTCATCCAGATTAACACGAATTTTTAATACAAAGAAAAGCTAATTTAACAAAAAGGAGATTAAGATGGCTGATTTACAAAAAATTGCAGATGACTTGAGTGCTCTTACAGTCATAGAAGCTGCAGAATTATCTAAAATTTTAGAAGAGAAGTGGGGGGTCTCATCTGCTGCTCCTGTTGCAGTTGCCGCCGCAGCCCCTGGTGGGGAAACTGCCCCACAGGCAGAAGCTAAATCTGAGTATGCTATTCATTTAACTGCTGCTGGTTCACAGAAAATTAACGTTATTAAAGAAGTGAGGACAATAACAGGACTAGGCTTAAAAGAAGCTAAAGATTTAGTTGAAGGTGCTCCAAAACTTATAAAAGATGGTGTTGCAGAAGCTGAAGCTAATGAAATTAAAGGTAAGCTTGAAGCTGCAGGCGCATCAGTCGAATTGAAATAGATTTGTAGATTTAATATTATTTACAAAGCAACTAATTTTAGAAATTAAATTACCATTTAGAGGATATCTAAACCTATGGAAACAAGTACTCTATTAAATAGAAGAAGAAAAAGAAGATCTTTCGGAAAAATTTACGAAGCTGTATCAATGCCTAATTTAATTGAAGTTCAAAGACATTCTTATGAACAATATCTTCAGATGTATATAAATCCTGAAGACAGAATTGATGAGGGTTTGCAAGAGGTTTTTAAATCAATTTTTCCAATTGATGATTTCTCAGGAAAGTCAAGATTAGAGTTTGTTTCTTACAATCTTGAGCCACCAAAATATGACGTTGAAGAATGCCAGCAAAGAGATTTAACTTTTGCCTCTGGTTTAAGGGTAACTTTAAGACTAATAGTTTGGGATATTGATGAGGACTCTGGAACAAAATCAGTAAGAGACATGAAAGAACAAGATGTATACCTTGGAGAAATGCCTTTAATGACACCTAATGGAACATTTGTAGTTAATGGCGTTGAAAGAGTAATTGTCTCTCAAATGCATAGATCTCCTGGAGTATTTTTTGATCATGATAAAGGCAAAACGCATGCATCTGGTAAGTTCTTATTTGCTGCCAGAGTGATACCTTATAGAGGCTCATGGCTTGATTTTGAATTTGATCCAAAAGATATAATTAACGTCAGAATTGATAGAAGAAGGAAAATTCCATGTACAACTTTTTTGTTAGCTCTTTTAAGCGAAAAGTCTGAAAAATATCTTCAAGACTGTGTTAAGAAGAATATTCATCCTGAAAGATCAAAGTTAATCGGCATGTCAAAAGAAGAAATACTTAATTTCTTTTACAAAAGTGAAACAATAACTAATACAGTCGATGGTTGGGTTGCAGATTTTAACCCTGTAAAGTATAGAAATCAAAAATTAAAGTTTGATTTAGTTAATGCTGAAGACGGAACTATAGTTGTAGCTAATAATGAAAAAATCACTCCTAGAAATTTAAAAAAATTGTCTGATGACGGTTTAAAGAAGATTTTCATTCAAGAGGAAGAATTAATTGGTTCTTATTTATCTGAAGATTTAATTAATGAGCAAACTGGTGAAGTTTTATTTGAAGCTGGGGATCAATTAGATGAAGATTCAATAAACATTCTAAAAAAATTGGAACCTAAAACAATTCAAATACTAATTGTGGACAGTAATAATGCAGGTCCTTGGATATTGAATACGTTTGGTGTAGATAAAAATGCTTCAAGAGAAGAGGCATTAGTTGATATTTACAGGGTGATGAGACCCGGCGAACCCCCTGCCTATGATACGGCTGAAGCTCTTTTTAAAAGCCTGTTTTTTGATAATGAAAGATATGACTTGTCAGCTGTAGGAAGAGTTAAAATGTCTGCTCGATTAAATTTAGAGGTTGATGATACAGAAAGAACACTACGAAAAGTTGATATTTTAACAATTGTTAAAGTGTTAGTGGGACTTAAAGATGGGTATGGAGAAATTGATGATATAGACCACCTTGGAAACAGAAGAGTTAGATCGGTAGGTGAATTGATAGAGAATCAATACAGGGTTGGTTTGTTAAGAATGGAAAGAGCTATCCGAGAGAGAATGAGCTCTGCTAATGAAATTGAAACATTAATGCCCCAAGATCTAATTAATGCAAAGCCTGCTGCTGCTGCGATCAGAGAATTTTTTGGTTCAAGTCAGCTTTCCCAGTTTATGGATCAAACAAATCCTTTATCAGAAATAACTCATAAAAGGAGAGTTTCTGCACTAGGACCTGGAGGCCTTACCAGAGAAAGAGCTGGTTTTGAAGTCAGAGACGTGCACCCAACTCACTATGGCAGGATTTGTCCAATTGAGACACCTGAAGGCCCTAATATTGGACTTATAAACTCTTTAGCAACTTTTGCACAAGTCAACAAATATGGTTTTATTGAAACACCTTATAGAAAAGTTGAAAATGGCAAAGTTACTGATACTGTTACATATGTATCTGCTATTGAAGAAGGTAGATACACAATTGCACAAGCAAATGCTGAAATAGATAGTAATAACGTTTTTACTGGAGAGTTAATTCCAGTCAGAAAGGCAGGTGATATTGGATTAGCCAAACCAGAAGATATTGAGCTAATGGATGTCTCACCAAAACAATTGGTTTCAGTTGCATCAGCTTTAATTCCTTTTTTAGAAAATGATGATGCTAATAGAGCTTTAATGGGCTCTAATATGCAAAGACAAGCAGTTCCATTGATAAAAGCCGAGAGTCCACTGGTAGGAACTGGGATTGAAGCGACTGTTGCCAGAGATTCCGGCGTTAACATTGTTGCAAGAAGAAATGGCGTTGTAGACCAAGTAGACTCCACTAGGATAGTTATTAAAGCTTTGACTGATGACGAAAAGGATATATCTCCTGTTGATATATATACATTAATGAAGTTTCAAAGAAGTAACCAGAATACTTGTATTAACCAAAGGCCTTTAGTAGAGGTTGGAGATTTAGTAAGAGAGGGTGACATTATAGCCGATGGCCCTTCTACTGAAGATGGAGAACTAGGGTTAGGTAGAAATGTTCTGGTAGCATTCATGCCATGGAATGGTTACAACTTTGAAGATTCAATTCTAGTTTCAGAAAAAATTGTTAAAGATGATGTTTTTTCCTCTATTCACATTGAAGAATTTGAAGTAATGGCAAGAGATACTAAGCTAGGTCAAGAGGAAATAACACGAGATATACCTAACGTTGGTGAGGAAGCACTGGGAAGTTTGGATGAGGCTGGTATGATTTATATAGGGGCTGAAGTACAAGCTGGTAATATTCTAGTTGGTAAAGTTACTCCAAAAGGGGAAAGTCCAATAACTCCTGAAGAGAAACTACTTCGAGCTATTTTCGGTGAAAAAGCATCAGATGTGAGGGATACATCTCTTAGAGTGCCACCTGGTGTATCTGGTACAGTTGTAGATGTAAGAGTTTTTTCAAGAAGGGGAATTGAAAAAGATGAGAGATCAAGAGCTATAGAAAGATATGAGATTGAGAAATTTGCAAAAGATAGAGATGATGAAAAATTAATCCTAGAAAAAGGTTTCTTTGGAAAACTCCAAGAACTGTTAAATGGACAAAAAGTAAATAAGAATATAGGAAAAATTAAAAAAGGAAAAATTTTAAAAATAGCTGATTTTGAAGAATTTTCAAAAGATGAATTGTTGTCATTAGTTGTAGATGACGAGACAGTTCAGAAACAGATTTCAAACTTAAACCAACATTTTGAAATAGTATCTAAAAAGTTAGAAAACAAATTTAATGATCGTGTTGATAAATTGCAAAGAGGCGATGAATTATTACCAGGTGTAATGAAAATGGTTAAAGTATTTATCGCTGTTAAAAGAAAGTTGCAATCTGGTGATAAAATGGCAGGTAGGCATGGTAACAAGGGCGTAATATCTAAAATTTTACCTGTAGAAGATATGCCATACCTAGATGACGGTACACCTGTTGACGTAGTCTTAAATCCTTTGGGTGTTCCATCTAGAATGAACGTAGGTCAAATATTAGAAACTCATTTAGGTTGGGCAGCATCTGGATTAGGTAAAAAAATCTCTAATATGGTCAATCAAATTAATAATGGAAAAAAGTTATCTGATTTGAAATCATTATTGAAAAATATATATGGTGAAAATTATAAAGAACATTTCACAAAATTGACAGATGACGAGCTTCTCCAGCAGGCTAAGAATTTAAAAAGGGGTGTTCCAATGGCTACCCCTGTTTTTGATGGAGCCAATGAAGATGATGTTTATAAAATGTTGGATTTAGCGGGTTTAGACAAAACTGGTCAAATAAATCTAACAGACGGAAGAACTGGTGAAAAATTTGATAGAAAAGTAACTGTCGGTTATATTTACATGCTCAAATTACACCACTTAGTTGATGATAAAATTCATGCAAGATCAATCGGGCCTTACTCACTAGTAACTCAGCAACCATTGGGTGGTAAAGCTCAATTTGGTGGTCAGAGATTTGGTGAAATGGAGGTCTGGGCACTAGAAGCTTATGGCGCCGCATATACCTTACAGGAAATGCTTACTGTTAAATCAGACGATGTGTCTGGTAGGACTAAAGTTTATGAGGCTATTATAAGAGGTGATGACGACTTTGAGGCTGGTATACCTGAATCTTTTAATGTTTTAATAAAGGAACTAAAGTCGTTAGGTTTAAATGTTAATATGGAAAATTCTGAATAATTAATTATTGGAGTGTATGTAATGAATGAACTTGTAAATCCATTTAATCAGATTGAATCTTCACAAGGGTTTGATAAAATTGGTATTTCAATTGCTTCACCTGAGGCCATCAGAAGCTGGTCGTTTGGTGAAATTAAAAAACCTGAAACTATTAACTATAGAACTTTTAAACCCGAGAGAGATGGTTTGTTTTGTGCAAAAATATTTGGTCCAGTAAGAGATTATGAATGCTTGTGTGGAAAATATAAACGTATGAAATATAGAGGAATTATTTGCGAAAAATGTGGCGTTGAAGTTACTTTGTCTAAAGTTAGACGTGAAAGAATGGGTCACATAGAGTTAGCATCTCCTGTAGCACACATTTGGTTTTTAAAATCTTTGCCGTCACGAATAGGTCTATTAACAGACATGATTTTGAAAGATTTAGAAAAAGTTTTATACTTTGAGAGTTTTCTTGTCACAGAGCCTGGCTTGACACCTTTGAAAAAAGGACAATTACTTTCTGAAGAAGAGTACGATAAATCTCTTGATGACTTCGGTGATGAGAGTTTTGAAGTGGCTATAGGTGCAGAGGCAATCAGAAAAATATTATCAGAATTAAATCTCAAAGACGAATTATCAAAAATTAAAGAAGATTTAGAACAAACAAATTCAGAAATCAAAAGAAAAAAACTTGTTAAACGATTAAAACTTGTTGAATCTTTTTTAGAATCAGGAGCAAAGCCAGAATGGATGATTTTAGAGGTTGTGCCAGTCATACCTCCTGAGCTGAGGCCTTTAGTGCCACTAGATGGTGGAAGGTTTGCTACTTCCGATCTAAATGACCTTTACAGAAGAGTAATAAACAGAAACAACAGATTGAAAAGACTCATAGAATTAAGAGCCCCAGACATAATAATTAGAAACGAAAAAAGGATGCTTCAAGAATCAGTTGATGCTCTTTTTGACAATGGTAGAAGAGGAAGAGTAATTACTGGTGTCAACAAAAGACCTCTAAAATCTCTTTCTGATATGCTTAAAGGGAAACAAGGTAGGTTTAGACAAAATCTATTAGGTAAAAGAGTTGATTATTCAGGACGTTCCGTGATTGTGGTAGGCCCTGAACTTAAATTACATCAATGTGGCTTACCAAAAAAAATGGCTTTGGAATTATTTAAGCCATTTATATATTCGAAATTAGAACTTTATGGATTAGCCAATACCATTAAAGCCGCTAAAAGAATGGTGGAAAAGGAAAGACCAGAAGTTTGGGATATTTTAGAGGAAGTAATAAGAGAACATCCTGTCCTACTTAACAGAGCCCCAACATTACATAGACTTGGTATTCAGGCTTTTGAGCCAGTTTTGATTGAAGGTAAAGCTGTTAATTTACACCCTCTTGTTTGTACTGCATTCAATGCGGATTTTGATGGGGATCAAATGGCTGTGCATGTACCTTTGTCATTAGAAGCACAATTGGAAGCAAGAGTTCTAATGATGTCGACTAACAATATTCTTTCTCCGTCAAGTGGAAAGCCGATAATTGTTCCTTCTCAAGATATTATTCTTGGGCTATATTATCTTTCAATGCTGAAAAATAAGGCTAAAGGGGAGAATATGATATTCTCTTCTTCTGATGAAGCGCTGATTGCTCTTGATCATGGAAAAGTTGATTTACAGGCTAAAGTAAAAATTAGAGTTTCTTCTGTAGACGAAAATGGAAATAAAAACATTAAACTAGTCGAAACTTCTCCTGGTAGAGCAAAATTATCAAAAATTCTTCCTAACCATTCCTCAATTACTTTTGAAATTTTAAATAAGTTAATGACAAAAAAGGAAGTTACAAATGTTATTGATTATGTTTATAGACATTGTGGTCAGAAAGAAACAGTAATTTTTTGTGACAGATTAATGGCTATGGGCTTTAACCATGCCTGTGTTGCTGGCATCTCCTTTGGAATATGTGATCTAGAAACGCCTAAAGCAAAATCAGATTTAGTTTCTGAGGCTGAGAAAAAGGTAAAAAACTTTGAACAACAATATTTAGATGGATTGATAACTCAAGGTGAAAAATATAATAAGGTTGTCGATGTGTGGTCTAAATGTTCTGATGATGTGGCTGATGAAATGATGAAGAATATTTCAACAATAAAAGATGATGAGCCTGTAAACTCTGTATGGATGATGGCTCACTCAGGCGCAAGAGGTTCAGCTGCTCAAATAAAACAATTGGCTGGCATGAGAGGATTAATGGCTAAACCATCAGGCGAAATAATAGAGACACCAATAATTTCGTCCTTTAAAGAAGGTCTTGACGTATTGGAGTATTTTAACTCCACGCATGGTGCAAGAAAAGGTCTTGCTGATACTGCATTAAAAACAGCTAACTCTGGTTATTTAACAAGACGTCTTGTTGATGTCGCACAAGATTGTATAGTCAAAGAAGTTGACTGTGGCACAATCAACGGATTTGATACCAGAGCAGTTATTGAGGGTGGAGAAGTCATTGAGTCCCTCGGTGACAGAATATTAGGAAGATCTGCTGTTGAAGATATTGTTTCTCCCGAAAATAATATTAAAATAGTTGAAGCAGGACAAATAATTGATGAGGTGGCAATAGATCTTATTGAAAAATCTGGAATTGATCATGTTAAGATTAGGTCTCCACTAACATGTGAAGCAAAGGAAGGAATTTGTGGAGTATGTTATGGTCGTGATTTGGCTAGAGGTACTCCCGTAAATATGGGTGAAGCTGTTGGAGTTGTTGCGGCTCAGTCAATAGGCGAACCAGGAACTCAATTAACCATGAGAACTTTTCATATAGGAGGGGCAGCTCAAAGAGGAGCTGAGCAGTCAAATATAGAAGCTCCTTTTGATGGAAAAATAAAACTTGATAATGCTTCTTTAATTAAAACTGAAGATGGGAGTCAAGTTGTTATGTCAAGATCTTCTGAAATGATGATTCTAGATGCTCAGGGGCGCGAAAAAGCTAGATATAGACTTCAATATGGATCTAAATTGCTCAAGAACGATAGTGATAAGGTTAAAGGTGGTGAAATATTAGTTGAATGGGATCCTTATACGATTCCAATCATTTCTGAAAAAAAAGGTACTGCAAACTATGTTGATTTAATCGACGGTATATCAATGAGAGAAGTTGTTGATGATATTACAGGTATAGCTAACCGTGAAGTAATAGATTGGAAGCAGCAGCAAGGTGGAGCGGACTTGAGACCAAGAATTACCATTAGAGATGAAGATGGAAATGTAATTAATTTGAATAATGGTCTCGAAGCTAGATATTTTATGTCAGTCAATGCAATTCTTCAGATTGATAATGGAAGCAAAGTGAAAGCTGGAACTGTTTTAGCAAGAATTCCAAGAGAAAGCACAAAAACTAGAGATATAACTGGAGGTTTACCTAGAGTTGCTGA
>QCNS01000022.1 GCA_003210055.1 SAR116 cluster bacterium AG-426-I14 | reverse complement strand
GCCACAAAAAGGTGAAACTTTGGTTGTTTCTGCTGCATCAGGAGCAGTGGGAGGAACAGTAGGTCAAATAGGCAAAATTCATGGTTGTAAAGTTATTGGAATTGCAGGTTCAGATGAAAAATGTGAATTCACAAAACAAGAGTATAATTTTGATGAATGTTTGAATTATAAAGATCCCAATTTTAAAGATAACCTTAGAGATGTATGTAAAAATGGAGTTGATATATATTGGGAAAATGTTGGTGGTATTTCTTTCGATGCGGTAATGCCATTATTTAATGATTATGCACGAATACCCGTATGTGGTTTAATTTCATATTATAATCTTACCTCCCTAAAATTAGATGGACCAGACAGACTGCCTCTTCTTTTTAGGCAAATGTTAACCAAAAGATTGATGTATAAAGGATTTATTGTATTTAATCATTATGACCAAAGACAAGAGTCAATTGAACAATTATCAAATTGGATAAAAGAAGGAAAATTGAAGTTTAAAGAAGATTTTGTTGATGGATTAGAAAATGCAATTGATGCTTTTATTGGATTATTGAATGGAAAAAATTTTGGTAAACTAATCGTTCAACTGAATAAAGATCCGACTAAATAAATTAATTCAAATCTCTAAATAATGTATTATTAGCAACTAATTTTTTAAGTAATTCAGGACATTTCCAAAATCTAGGATCTTCTTTTTCATAAGTTTCTATGTGTTTCAAAATATTTTTAAGTCCAATTTTATCAGCGTAATTCATAGGGCCACCCCTCCACCTTGGAAACCCATAACCATTAATGTAAACTACATCTATATCTGATGGTCTTATGGAAATTTTTTCTTCCAAAATTTTTATCCCTTCCAAAACCAATGATGAGATATATTTATTTAAAATTTCTTCATCGGTAAACTTTTTTGGTTTTATACCAGCCCTATTTCTTTCTTCCTCACAAATTTTTTCTATTTCTGGATTTGGTGTTAAAAATGGAACATTCTTACCATATAAATAATACCCTTTACCAGTTTTTTGGCCAAACCAACCTCTTTCACAAATTCTATCTGGAATTTCTACATATCTATCGTTACTATCTCTATATGGAGCTTTTCTTTTTCTAGTTGCCCAACCAATATCTCCACCAGCTAGATCAATGACTTGAAAAGGACCCATGGCACAACCAAATTCTCTAATAACTCTATCTATGTCATAAATACTGGCTCCATCTTCAACCATATGATAGATGGCAACAAGATATTTTGATAATATTCTATTTCCAATAAATCCATCGCAAACTCCTGATCTAACTGGAATTTTTTTCAAATTTTTTGCAAGAGAAAACGCTGTAGCAACTGTATGATTAGAAGTTTTTTCTGCTACTACTATCTCTAATAATTTCATAATATTTGCCGGAGAGAAAAAATGTAATCCTAAAACCCTATCGGGACTTGAGACAACCTCTGCAATTTCATTTACATTTAAATAACTAGTGTTAGTGGCTAAAATAGTTTCGTTTGAGCAAATAGAATTTAATTTTTTAAAAACATCTTTTTTAACTTCCATTTCTTCAAAAACGGCTTCAATTATTAAGTCTCTATCAGATAAAGTATTTAAATCAGTATCTCCTTTAAAGTTATTTAAAATACTGTCTTTATCATTATTTGACATTCTACCTAAATTAATATTTCTGTCATAAGTACCAACGATTTTCTCAAAAGCTTTGTCGAGACCATTCTGATCTTGTTCAATCATTACAACTGAAAACCCAGAATTTAATGCTGCCATGGAAATACCAGTTCCCATTGTACCACCACCAATAACACCAATTTTTTTTATAGTTTTTGGTTTTCCTAACTTTAACTCAGGAATTTTGTTTACAGCCCTTTCAGAAAAAAATGCATGTATTAATCCTTCTCTTTGATGACTTTTTATGCAATCAGCAAATAACTTTCTCTCATTTTGAACAGCATTTTCAAAAGTTAAATTTAATCCATCCTCAAGACTTTGAATTATAGCGTGCGGTGAGAATAGATTTTTATGTTTTAAAGCAAATTTTTGTTTTATTTTTTCTATTGAGATTTTTGTCTCTTCAGTATTTACAAACTTTTCATTTCGTAAGCATGTTGCTAATGGTCTTGAATTGTTTGATATTAATCTTTTTGCAACCTCTAATCCGTTAGATACAGTATCATCATTATCAATTATTTCATCAATTATACCATTATTTTTTGCTTCTTTGGCAGGTACGTGTTTACCAGTTAACATCATTTCAAGTCCAACAGTTATACCAGCTAGCCTTGGTAATCTTTGAGTCCCTCCGGCACCAGGAATTATTCCAAGCAAAACCTCTGGTAGGCCTACTTTAGTATTTGGGGTAGCAATCCTGTAATGACAAGCCATCGCAACTTCAAGGCCTCCACCTAATGGGGTGCCATGCAATGAAGCAATAACAATTTTGTCTAATCTTTCTAGTCGATTACAAATATCTGATAGTATAGGACCATCGACATTCTTTCCAAATTCACGAATATCTGCCCCAGCAAGAAAAGTTCTGTTTGGAGCACAAATTATTACAGCTTTAATTTTTTTATTTTTCTCTAGTTCAATAACAACTTTGAGTAGACCTTTTCTTACTTCAGCACTTATAGCATTTACTGGAGGGTTATTTATCTCTATTAAGCATATATCATCAATATTTTTAAAATTAACAACACTCATGTTTTAATCCAATCTTCATTAATTATTCTATTTTTTGACTCTTCATATTCTTCTTTTAATCTATCAATTAACATTTTTGCTGGCCCTACTGATTTTACTGCAGAAATGCCCTGACCCGAGCCCCATATATCTTTCCAATTCTTTGGTTTTGATGCCCCACTACTAAAATTCATTTTTGATGAGTCACTTGTTTCTAAATTTTCTGGGTCCATTCCTTGAGCTTTTATTGATGGCTTAAGATAATTACCGTGCACGCCAGTAAATAGATTTGTGTATATAATGTCATCAGCATTTGATGACGCAATCATCTCTTTATATTTTTGGTTTGCATTAGCTTCATCTGTAGCTATGAACGCTGAACCAATATATGCTAAATCAGCTCCCATTGACTGTGCAGCTAGAACTGCACCTCCATTTGCTATAGCTCCAGATAATAGTAATGGCCCATTAAACCATTCTCGAATTTCTTGAACAAGTGCAAAGGGTGACAATGTACCAGCATGACCACCTGCTCCAGCTGCAACCGCTACTAATCCATCTGCACCTTTATCAATAGCTTTCTTTGCAAAAAAATTATTAATCACGTCATGCAAAACTATTCCTTTTACTTCGTGCGCAACCTGATTGACCTCTGGTCTGGCGCCCAGTGATGTTATCCAAACAGGAACTTTCCATTTTGCACAAATTTCAATATCTTTTTCCAACCTTACATTTGATTTATGAACAATATGGTTAACTGCGTAAGGAGCTGCAGGATGTTCTGGGTTTTTTTGATTATGACTATCAATACCCTCTGTAATTTTTTTTAGCCATATCTCAAGCATGTTTGGTTCTCCATCTTCTTCTCTAGCATTTAAAGCTGGGAAAGAACCCATAACTCCATTTACACACTGAGCTAAAACAAGATCTGGGTTGGAGATTAAAAATAAAGGTGAACCTACTATAGGAACCTCTAATTCATTTAATGGTGATATCAAAGTCAATTTATACTCCTTTATTTTTTTTAACACGCAAATTAAAAAGAATAAACCATTTAAATTATCTTGATTTCTTTTTCAAAAAAAAAATAATATATATATAATTTTGAAGAGGAAGTTATGAATTTATCTGCTGAACAACTAAAGAAATTTGAAGATGATGGTTATATTTTTTTACCTAAGGTTTTTTCAAAAGAAGAAACTGAACTTTTGAAAAAAGAATCAGAAAATGTTTATTCTTTGAAAAGAAAAGAAGTTTGGAGAGAGTCAAGTGGTGTTGCAAGAACAGCTTTTGCAGCGCACACATATAATGAAGCTTTTAAAAGATTGGGAGCTCATCCAAGATTATTAAACCCTGTAAAACAAATTCTTGGAGGCGATGTTTATATGCACCAATTTAAAGTTAATGCTAAAGCGGCTTTTGATGGAGATGTATGGCAATGGCATCAAGATTTTGGTGTTTGGCATAGGGATGATCAAATGCCAGAACCTAGGGCAATGAATATATCTGTTTTTGTAGATGATGTCACAGCTGCTAATGGTCCATTGTTATTCATCCCAGGTAGTCACAAATCAGGTGTGGTTGAAGCTGGTCACGATCTTAAGACAACTAGCTATCCTTTATGGACACTGAGTAGAGATAAAGTCACAGAACTTGCAGATAGAGGTGGATGTGTTGCTCCCACAGGGCCTGCTGGAAGCATGCTTTTATTTTCATCTTTACTTGTTCATGCAAGCCCTCCAAACATTTCACCTTTTGGAAGAACTATAGTATATTTATCATTATGTCATGTTGAAAATCATATAAGGGCTTTCAAGAGAGAAGAATGGATAGCTCATAGAAACTTTGACCCTATTGTAGCTCTAAAAGATAGTTGTTTAACTGATCTAATTAATGAAAAGCTGACAGCAGCAGAGTAATAATTTGATATGAGTTTTGATTTTAAAAGTGTCAGTAATTTTAGAGATGTGTCTATAAATAATATGTCCAGAGGTAAATTATTTAGGTCCGCTAAATTAAGTAATCTGAACGATTTAGAAAAAAAAAAATTAGATAACCTAAATTTATACAAAATAATAGACTTTCGTGACCCTAAAGAAATTAGAAAATCACCTGATAATTTATCAAAAGATCTGAAAGATAATTATATCAACCTAAGCATTTCAGCAAAGACACTATCAAGAATGATTGATGCAAGACAGAAATTTAAAGATGATAAAATATTTTATGAAAAAGTGATGGAAGAAAGTTATAAGCTTTATATCGAAAATCATAAAGATGTATGGAGAAGTTTTTTCAAAATTTTAATTGCAGCTAAAGGTATGCCAATAATATTTCATTGCACAGCAGGTAAAGATAGAACTGGAGTAGCAAGTTATTTGATACAATCTTTGTGTGGAGCAGACCAAAGTTTAATTGATCAAAATTACCTTCTTTCAAATGACATGCTTTCCTCTAGAGAAGCAGTCTCTGAACAAAAAGATACTCTAATTCATTCAGACAATCTAGTAACTCCTCTAATGCTATTAACTTTGGGAAAAGTAAAAATTTCTTACCTAAATTCTGCTAGAGAAATTATAAAAAATAAGTATAAATCTGTAAAAAATTATTTTTTAACAGAATTAGGCTTTAAAACTGAGGATTTGAATAAACTTTTGACGATATATAAATAGTTGTATGTTTTTAGAACAAAAAATAAATCAAATGTTATCCGAGAACAAAAGTATAAAAGTCGCATTAATTGGTGCAGGTAAATTTGGTTCTATGTTTCTAAGTCAAATTCCTTCAACAAAAGGAATTAAAGTATCTAAGATTTGTGACTTAAATATCGAAAAAGCGAAACAGTCTTGTCTAGATGTTGGTTGGTCTGAAGATTTAATTTCTAATACAGTTTTTTCTGAAAGCGCAAAAGATACGATAAAAAGTGATGATGTTGATGTTGTTGTAGAAGCTACAGGCAGTCCAGGGAGTGGAATTGTACACGCTAGAGAATGCTTTAAGTATGGGAAACACGTTATAATGGTAAATGTTGAGGCTGATGTATTAGCCGGGGCATTTCTATCAAAAGAGGCAAAATCAGCTGATGTTGTTTACTCTATGGCTTATGGTGACCAGCCAGCTTTAACAATAGAAATTATTGAATGGGCAAGATCATCGGGTTTTAATGTTACAGCAGCTGGAAAAGGAACAAAATATTTACCAGAATTTCACTTTTCTACTCCAGAAACAGTTTGGAATTATTATGGTTTAACTAAACAAGAAGCAGAAATGGCTGGCATGAATCCAAAAATGTTTAATTCTTTTTTAGATGGAACAAAATCTTCTTTGGAAATGGCAGCAATTGCCAACGCATCTGAAATGTCCGTTCCTGATGATGGACTTTTATTTACTCCTTGTGGAATGGACGACTTGGCTCGAAAATTAAAACCAGAAAATAAAAATGGAGTTTTAAAATATGATGGACAAGTTGAAGTTGTGTCTTCAGTTCATAGAAATGGTAAGCCCGTTTATAAAGATTTGAGATGGGGTGTTTATGCTGTGTTACAGGCACCTAATGATTATGCTGCATCATGCTTTAAACAATATGGAATGAATACAGATGATACTGGAGAATTTTCTGCAATGTATAAACCATTTCATTTAATTGGTATGGAGTTAAATACCTCTATTTTTTCTGCAGCACTTTTAAAAATTCCAACTGGTCAAACAAAATCATTCTTTGCAGATGTAGCGGCTACTTCCAAAAAAAAATTATCTAAAGGAAGCACCTTAGATGGAGAAGGAGGTTTCTCTGTTTGGGGAAAATTAATTCCAGCTAAAAAGTCACTAAAATTGAATGCCCTTCCAATTGGTCTTGCTCATAATCTAAAATTGAAAAGAGATATTGAAAAAAACAAAATTCTAACTTGGAACGATGTACAATTTGATTTAAATGATGAAATTATAATTTACAGAAAAAATATGGAAAGACAATTTAAATTATGATTTGTTTAATTGGTCCTTTATCAAGTCTCCATACAAAATTACTTCTTGCGTGTAATGGAAAAAAATCTTTTATGAGTGGATCATGACCTGGAATAACCAAATCATCTGACGAAGCTAATCTCTTGATTTTTTCAAAACCATCAAGCATTTCTTGAAGATCTATAACTATTGGAAAAGGTTTTCCTTTTAAAAAGTTTTCATAAAAATGCGTTGCGTCTGATGCTAGACATAAGTATCCTTTTTCAGTTTTTATACGAACAGATTGTAGACCTCGAGAATGACCTCCTATCAAGTGAACAGTCACGCCAGGTAAAATAAAACCATCACCTTTGTAAAACCTTACTCTTCCTGAAAAAACATTTTCGACCATTTGACAAACATGCTTTCCGGTGAATGGCATTTTTATAACTTCGTGACACATACAAGGTCCAGTTGCGTATGACATTTCTGTTTCTTGAAGATGAAATATAGCATTAGGAAAATCATTTAATCCACCAGCATGATCGTAATGAAGATGAGTGATGATTACATCTGTTACATCTAATGTATTAATATTTATTGTCTTTAAAGCTTCAGCAGGTGATCTTAAAATTGGCCTTTGCCGTCTTTTCGCTTCGCTATAATCATAACCTGTGTCAACCACGATAGTTTTTGAACCAGATTTTAACACCCAAACAAAATAGTCTATCACATGATTTTCATTAGAGTGATCATCAAAGATAAAACTCTCATTTCTAGTTCTATCAACTCTTTCAGCGTATTTAACACAATATACTTCCCAGAATTCATTTAATGTTTCTTTTTTAACTCGCATAAGAATTAATTTACCTCCTCTATTCTATCTGTTGCCGGTGGAGGTGTACGAGTAATATCATTAATCTTTTGATAAACAATATCAGTTAATTTAATATTTAAAGAATCCAAACAAGGTTGTAATTGTTCCAAATTTCTTGCAGAAATGATTGGGGACGTAATTCCTTCATGATAAGAGACCCAGGCAATTGCAAGTGAGATAGGATTATAATTAAGACTATCAGATAGTTTTATAAAATTTTCACTTACATCTTTCATCCATTCTTGTCCATACCTTTTTTTATATTTTTCATCATGATCTAATCTTCCAATAATATTGTCTTTATTGATAACTTTTTGGCTATATTTTCCAGTTAACAAGCCTCCTCCTAGGGGACTATAGCTTATAACATTTAATTTTTCAGATATTGCCATTGGCAGTATTTCAACTTCTACCTGTCTTTTAACAAGATTATACATTGGTTGAAGAAACTCTATCAAAGGAAAATCATTTATCTTAGAAATTGCTTGAGATTTCATTATTTGCCAAGCGGCAAAATTAGATACACCAAAATGGAAAAATTTTTTTTCTTCCTTTAACTTTTGTATTTCTTCTAGACTTTTTTCTAATGGTGTTTTTTCATCCCAATGATGTATAAAAAAAACATCAACATAATCTTGTTTTAATCTTATTAAACTTTCATTTAATTGAGATCTCAAATTCTCTGGTTCAGCGCCTCCTTTTGAACCTGCTTTGGTAACAATAATTAATTTTTCTCTTTCATTTTTAATGAAATTGCCAAGAAGTTTTTCAGATTTTCCACCTGTATATACATAAGCTGTATCAAAAAAATTAATTCCTACTTCTCTACATGCTAAATACATTTCTTGAGATTCTTTTTCGTTAGCGCCCTCACCAAACTGCATTGTTCCAAAACATAAAGAGGAATTTTTAAGTTTATTTGGACCAAAAAAATTATTCATTATACTAAAATTTAACTTTTAAAATGATTGGAAGTCTTTTAGCCATGATATACCTTTATCAGTTGTTGACTTTGGTCTATACTCAGCTCCAGAGTAACCTGAATAACCTAACTTATCAATTTCTGGAATAATCCAGCTATAGTTAATTTCTCCGTCAATAGGTTCGTTTCTATAAGGAAGAGAGGCGATTTGAAAATGACCTATAAATGACAAATAATTTACAATTTTTGTCATCAAATCCCCTTGATTAATATGAATATGATAAAAATCAAAAATTAATTTTATATTATTTGAGTCCACTAAATCAATTATTTCGCATGCCTGTTCAATTGTGGATATAAAATAGTTTGGAATATCTCTTCTATTTTTTGGTTCAATTAAAACTCCAATGCCTTTTGGTTCACATAAAT
The DNA here is from genome assembly GCA_003210055.1 of SAR116 cluster bacterium AG-426-I14. Classification (GTDB taxonomy): domain Bacteria; phylum Pseudomonadota; class Alphaproteobacteria; order Puniceispirillales; family Marisalimonadaceae; genus AG-426-I14. The sequence goes on along the minus strand of QCNS01000022.1, from coordinate 20,451 downwards.
CTCTTGCGTATTTCAAATTATCCAACAAAGTCACAAGACACTTCGAAGATAAATCAGTCTTCCCAGCTAATAAATGTATATTCTTACATCCAATTTTATCAGCGTAATCAAATGCTTGATTTATAGCTTCTCTTGCTTCCTTTTTTTTATGAGGTAAAGCACATAATCCAAATTCTCCTTTTTCTTCTTTACCTTTAATAGTATTTAAACACAATATTGGTAAACCTGTCTTATCTGACACTTCTCTGATGACTTTTGGATCTTCAAGATATGGCCATTGTAATTCAACAGCATCAAAATTATTCTTTTTTGCTTGAACAATAGCTTCTTCTAATTTTAATTCTGTCCATAAAAAACCTAAATTAGCTGAATATTTCATTGATCTAATCCCATTTAATTTTAAATTTATTGATTACGTCAGTTATATTTGTGTTACTAAGTAAAAGAGGTTTTGCACCAGATAAAATTAATGCTAACTTAGCAGTATTTTCTAGCTCCTCAATTGCATTGGCAGCTGTTTCTAAATTTTTACCCGCTACTACTGGACCATGATTAGCCAATAAAACAGCAGAGCTTTTACCAGCAACTCCTTTAATTGCCTCTCCTAAAGCCATGTCTCCTGGAACAAAAAATGGTATTAATTTTACCCTACCCAATAACATTATCGAATATGGCGTCAAAGCAGGAAAAACATTATCCTCATCCAAGTCAGGTAACATTGAATAAGCTACTGAATAAGTAGAGTGTAAATGAAAAACGGCACCTGTATTACTTTCTTTATTTTCATAAAAAGCTTTATGAAGAAAAAGCTCTTTAGTTGGATTTTTTTTTCCTATAATTTGACCTGATGTTGTAACTGTAACAATATCTTCAGGTTTTAATCTACCAAATGAGGATCCTGTGGGAGTTACCAGAATGTCACCATCTTCATTTCTAGCAGATATATTTCCTGTAGAACCATGGGTAAGCCCCCTATCAAACATTGATCTACCTAAATCACACATCAATTCTTTTAAGCTACTATCTTTCATATTTACCAACTAAACCTAATATATTAATAGCCAAAAGATTTATATAATAAACCTATTGCGATACCAATAGCTAAATGACTCCAAACTGATAAAGAACTTATAAATAATGGACGGGGTGTTTTCATAGCTAGAAAACCTTTTCCCAGCACAGGTAACATAAAAAACCATGGTATGACCAATGTAACTAGTCCAAAAATTAGTCCATCTATTAGAGTTGCTTCAAAAACATTGTAATATTCCATAAGAATATAAAAACCAAAGGAATAGACCACGCCAATAAAATAATGAAATATCCAACCTATCATTAATTCATTGTTGTATGCACTCTCATTTTCAATATTAGGGTTATATATTTTTTGTTTCAAAACCAAGTAAATAAACCATCTTCCAATAATTTTCCAATCTGAGGGATTTATTCCATAAGTTAATTTCAAAAGTCTTTGCCATAAGTCCATAACAAGACATGACAGCAAACCGACAATTATTATGTGATAGATGGTTATCAAAATTTACCTCTTTTCTTAAATACTTTTAAAATTATTATAGTATTTGAGAAAATAAAATTATAAAATTAAAAAATTACATTTCTTATAAAAAGAAATTTAAACATATATTTTTAAAGGTTGAAACAATGACAAATTTTAATGGTCAAACAGCAATAATAACAGGTGGAGCTCAAGGTATTGGTCTATCTACAGCCGAGCGTTTAATTAATGATGGTTGTGAAGTTATGATATGGGATATGGATGAAAAATTAGGTAAAGAATCATCTGAAAAATTAAATTGTCATTTTTTAAAAGTAGATCTAACAAATGAAGATCTGGTTGAGAAAACAACTGAAAATTCAATAAAAACATTAGGTAAAATTGATATCTTGGTTTGTAGTGCTGGTATTGCTGGCCCTACACATCCTGTTTGGGATTATCCTACTAAGGATTGGTTAAATGTATTTAATGTAAATGTTAATGGTCTGTTTTACTGTAATAAACATATTGTAAAAAATATGAGAGAAACAGGCTATGGTAGAATTGTCAATATAGCTTCAATTGCAGGTAAAGAAGGTAATCCCAATGCACCAGCATACTCCGCTTCAAAAGCAGCAGTAATAGGTTTAACAAAGTCTTTAGGAAAAGAAACTGCCGATCAAGACATAGCAGTAAATTGTATTACTCCAGCTACAGCTAAAACTCGAATATTAGATCAAGTTTCGGAAGAGTTCATTGAATATATGCGTTCCAAAATACCAAGAGGCAGATTTGTTAAAGTTGAAGAAATTGCTTCTCTAATTTCATTTTTAGTCAGCAAAGAAAATAGTTTTACAACAGCTGGGGTGTTTGACATATCTGGAGGAAGGGCTACATATTAATTTTCTGAGCTTTTGAAAAAAATGAAAGATATTTTAGATAACCAAAATAAAACGGTTTGTATAACTGGTGCTGGTGGTGGAATTGGAAGATCTATTGCGATTGAAATGAATAAAGCTGGCTATAATGTAGCTTGTGCGGATATTAACCTTGATGGATTAAACGAAACTCTCAAACTTCTCAATAAAAAAGCGATTGCATTAAAAACAGATGTCACAAATTTAGAAGCAATAAGAAAAATGATTCATGAAGTTATAAAAACTTTTAATTCTTTGGATGTAATGGTCAATAATGCTGGAGTTACAAGGGCAGCTAAAATAGAAGATTTAAATGAAAAAGATTGGAATTGGATCTTTGACGTTAATGCAAAAGGTACTTTTTTCTGTTTACAAGAAGCTGCAAAACAAATGATTAAGCAGAAAACTGGAGGAAGAATTATAAATATGTCTTCAAACGGGGCTAAGGGTTTTGTTGATGTATCAAATGCGATTTACGCAGCAAGTAAAGGCGCGGTGCTTAGCATGACCAAAACAGCTGCTCAGCAATTAGGTAAATATGGAATTACGGTAAATTCAATTTGTCCAGGAGTTACTTTAACTGATATTCTTCAAAAAATTATTGCTACCAGAGCTAAAGAACAGAACAAAACACGAGAAGAAGTTTTAAAACATTATTTAAGAGACGTTCCCACAGGACAAGCAAATCATCCAAGAGAAATAGCTCTAATGGTAAAATTCTTATCTTCAGAAGGTGGTAGAAATATTTCAGGTCAATCTTACAATATAGATGGTGGAGTTGTCCCTAGTTGATATGCGTGCAAAGCCAATGCATTAAATTAGTCAAAGATTTAGACATATGATGCCCCAGCTAAAACTACAACTAAAATTAAACTAAAACCCATGAACTTATTTACTGTTTTTTGTTTTCCACTTTGTAATCCCCAAGATCTTAGCCTAATGCCAAGCCAAAGCCAAAAAAAGTGAACGGGTACCCAAACTAAATTTATAATTATCACTTTAGCCAATATTTCTTGGCTAAAATTTAAATTTTCGATAGGAAAACCAGCAAACAAAATACCATTTACCAAATAGGCTTTTGGATTAATTAATTGGAGAAAAATTGCTTCAAAAAATGTAGGTTCTTTTTGAGAACTTTTAATGGACGTTTTATTATCAGAAAATGAAATTCTCCAAGCAATCCAAGTTAAATATGTTAGAGAAACAATCAAAAAAATTGGTTCAACTAGAGGGATTTTAAATAAAACGCCTTTAAAACCAGTTATAACTATTATCATTACTGAATTTGTACCAACAAACAGTCCAAGTAAGTAAATAACACCTGCTCGACAGCCAAAACCCGCTCCAGTTCCAGCGAGTGAAAGAACCCCTGGACCAGGAGTAATTATCATTAAAAAAATTGCTATTGCAAAAGCTAACATGGTCAAAATGTAAAATAATAACTTTAATTTAAAGGAATAATTTGCCAGGATTCATTATTAAATTTGGATCAAAAGATTTTTTAATATCTTTCATAAAATCAACGGTATTACCTAATTCTTTATACATATATTTTCTTTTTCCCTGTCCAATACCATGTTCTCCAGTACAAGTACCATCCATTCTTATCGCTCGTTTAGAAAGTCTATCTAAGAATGGATCTAATTTGGATAATTCTTCCTTATTATTGGTATCTATCATCAATGAAACGTGAAAATTTCCATCGCCAGCATGACCTGCTAATGGACCAACTATATTATTCTTTTCTAAATCTTCAATAGTCTCAACGATGCATTCTGAAAGCTTAGATATTGGCACGCATACATCTGTTGCATACATCTCAGTTCCTGGCCTAAAGGACATATTTGCCCAGTAGGCGTCATGCCTAGCTTTCCATAATTTTGTTCTTTCATCATTATCAGATGTCCAAACGTAATCTTTTCCATTATTATCAGATGCAATTTCACCAAATAACTCAGATTGCTCTTTGACAGAAGATTCACTTCCATGAAACTCAACTAAAAGCAAAGGTTCCTCAGGAAGACCTAATTTTGAATAATTGTTGCATGATTTAACCTGATTTTTATCTAATAATTCAATTCTTGCTACTGGAATACCTGATTGAATAGTCATTATCACAGTATCTGCTGCTTCTTTAACAGTTGGGAAAGTAACTCTTCCACCAGCAATTTTTTCCGGAATACCGTGAAGTTTTAGTGTAATTTCAGTTATAATTCCAAGTGTCCCTTCTGAACCAACCATTAACCTGGTAAGATCATATCCAGCAGAACTTTTTTTTGCCCTATTAGAAGTTTTTATTATTTCTCCGTTGGGCATCACAGCCTCTATAGAAATAACATTATCTTTCATGGTACCATATCTTACAGCATTAGTGCCAGACGCTCTGGTTGAAGCCATGCCTCCTAAAGATGCATTGGCGCCGGGATCAATTGGAAAAAAAAGACCTGTATCCCTTAAATAAGTATTAAGGTCTTCTCTTGTTACTCCGGGTTGAACTACTACAGCCAAATCTTCATGATGAACTTTTAAAATTTTATTCATATTATTAATATCAATTGATAAACCACCAAATGGGGCATTCAGATGGCCCTCAAATGAAGAACCTACAGCAAAAGGAATTATAGGACATCCATAATCATGGCAAATCTTAACAGCCTTAGATATATCATCCTTAGATTCTGCAAAAAGAACACCATCTGGTAACTCAGACTTATGAATAGTCATCGTATGTGTATGTTGTTCTCTTATACTTTTGGCCTCTGAAAATTGTTGACCAAACTCTTCTTTAATTTTAATTATACAATTTTTAATATTTTTTGAGTCATAAACTTGGCCTAGCCACTGATTATCTTTAATCATTTTAATTCCTGTCAAAAAACTTTTCCTGGATTCATGATATTATTTGGATCAAAAGTTGATTTTATTTTTTTCATAAAACTTACACACGGTCCAAGTTCATCAATTAGATATTGTTTTTTCCCCTGACCAATTCCATGCTCACCTGTACATGTTCCTTCCATGTTAATCGCTCTTTTTGACAATCTATCAAGAAAAAAATTTAATGCTTCAATTTCATTTTTATCATTAGGATTTACCATTAATTGAACGTGAAAATTGCCATCTCCAACATGACCTACAATATGTCCAAATAAATTGTATTTTTTCAAATCTACCTGGGTTTCCATTATGCAATCTGACAATCTAGAAATAGGAACACATACATCTGTAGCTATATATTCATCATCTGGTTTACATGATTTTGTTGCATAATATGCATCATGCCTTGCTTTCCAAAGTTTATTTCTTTGTTCGTTGTTTGAAGTCCATTCGAAATTTCCTCCACCAAAATCTGTTGCAATTTCTGAAAACAATTCTGATTGCTCCTTTACTGAAGCTTCACTACCATGAAATTCTAGTAGTAATAATGGCTCCTCAGGTAAATCCAGTTTTGAATAAGCGTTACAAGCTTTGACTTGTTCTTGGTCAAGCAATTCAATTCTTGCAACTGGAATTCCAGATTGTATGACCATTATGACAGCTTCAGTTGCATTTTTAATTGACGGAAATGTTACCCTACCCCCTGCTATTACTTCAGGTATCCCATACAATTTTAGTGTTATTTCAGTTATAATTCCTAATGTACCTTCTGAACCGACCATCAATCGAGTAATATCATAACCTGCAGAACTTTTTTTAGCTTTATTAGCTGTTTTTAAAATTTCTCCATTGGGCATAACTACTTTTAATGAAACAACATTGTCTTTCATGGTACCGTATCTTACAGCATTAGTGCCAGATGCATTTGTTGCTGACATCCCTCCAAGAGATGCGTTTGCACCAGGATCAATTGGGAAAAAAAGACCAGTATCCCTGAGATAGGTATTCAGTTGTTCTCTTGTTACTCCTGGTTGGACTACAGCTAGTGAGTCTTCAGGTGAAATACTTAGAATTTTGTTCATATTATTTAAGTCTACAGAAACACCACCATGAAGAGCATTCACATGACCTTCCAGAGAAGAGCCTACTCCAAATGGAATAATAGGACATTTATATTTGTTACAAATTTCTACTGTCTTCCTAACATCACTCTCATTTTCAGCAAACACTACACCATCAGGTAATTTTGAAGTATGAATTGTGGTCGTATCAGTGTGTTGTTCTCTTACACTTTTTGAATCAGAAAATTGTTGTCCAAATTCTTTTTTTAAAACCTTTATAGCTTCTTCTTTGTTGTAATCTACATTTTTAACTAAATCTTTATGGTTTTTGACTAATACACTCAATTCTTTTTCCTAGCTTTAACAATTTGAATTTAACAATAAATGATGATTAATATTATAATGATATTATAAATATATATAAAAATGCAAAAGAAAATTAAAAAAGCAATTTTTGCTGGAGAGTGTATGATTGAGATCAGTGGAGATTTATCTTCATTGGATACTTCCAAAGCGAAAATAAAAGTAAACTTTGGTGGAGACACTTTTAATTCGGCTGTATATTTTTCAAGACTATGTAATAAAAACTTTGTCACACATTATTTTACAGCTGTTGGAGATGATAAATTTTCTGAAATGATGCTAAAAAGATTTGAATATGAAAATCTAAATACTTCTTTAGTTAAAACAATCAAAAATAAATATCCTGGTTTGTACTCAATACATACTGATAAACTAGGTAACAGAAATTTTTCTTATTGGCGGAGTCAATCAGCCGCTAAATCGATGCTGTCTGATTTAAAAGGTTCTAAAAATATTCAAAAGTTATATAATTGTGATTTGTTTTACTACTCAGGAATAAGTACAAATATTTTAGAAAAAAAATACCAATCTAAACTTATTAAAATAGCCTCAAAAGCAAAGTTAACTGCGTTTGACTTTAATTATAGAAAAAATTTACATACTAACAAAATCGAAACACAAAATTTATTTAATGAAATCAATCAATTTGTAGATATAAATTTTATTTCGTATGATGACATGATTGATATATTTGGTAAGACAGACGCTATAGATTTTGTAAAAAAAAATTCTCGAAAGAATAATATCATTCTTTTGAGGTTGCATGATCATGTTATTTATTCATATTATGGTTTAATTGGAAAAATCTATGTCCCAATGGTTACTGCAAAGGATAAAACAGCTGCTGGTGACTCTTTCAATGGCTCTTTTTTAGCTAATGAAACAAATAAGATAAATATGACTATACAACAAAAAATATTAAAAGCTCATTCTTTGACAAGGTCAGTAATAAAATATGATGGGGCGATTATACCTATATCAAAAATGCAAAACTTAATAGAGAGTAAACCATGAAGATTGATAAGAATATTCTAATAATGTCAAAATTTCCTCAAAGAGTTGTCGAACATTTTGACGAAACATTCAATACTTTTAAACTTTATGAGGAAACAGATAAACAAAAATATTTAAAGGAAGTTTCTCCAATAATAGATGGTATTGCTGTAATGGGGCCTACTGTTGTGTCAGCAGAAATAATAAGTTCACTTCCTAAACTAAAAATCATTGGTAATTTTGGCGTTGGTTTTGATGCCATAGATGTAAAAAAAGCATCCGATGCAAATGTCATGGTAACAAACACCCCCGATGTATTGAATGATGAAGTTGCGGATACGGCTGTTGCATTGACTTTATCAGTTTATCGACAAATCATTGAAGCTAATAAATTTTTATTAAACAGATTATGGTTAAAATCTGAATTTCCTTTATCAAGAAAGTTTTCAGGAACTAAATTTGGTATTCTTGGTATGGGACGTATAGGTAAAGCTATTGCCAAAAGAATGGAAGCTTTTGATTGTGATATAAGTTATCATTCAAGAAATAAAAAAAACGTAAAATATAAATATTTTTCAAGCTTAGAAAATTTAGCAGAAAATGTTGATACCTTGTGCGTCATAACTCCTGGTGGTGAAGAAACCAAACATTTAGTTAATAAAAGTGTTCTTGAAAAACTTGGTAAAAATGGTGTTTTGATTAATATAGCAAGAGGTTCTGTAGTTGATCAAAAAGCTTTGATTGAAGCCTTGAAAGCTGGTGTAATTTCTGGGGCTGGATTAGATGTTTTTGATAATGAACCAAATGTTCCTAATGATTTAATTGAACTTGAAAATGTGGTGCTTCTTCCACATGTTGGTTCTGCAACAATTGAAACTAGATACGAAATGGGAAAAATGGTTTACGACAATATAGTAGCTTTTTTTAGCAATAAAAAACTATTAAGTCCTGTAAACTAATGATTATCTCTAGGTATTGATTTTTTTACTTTTTGATAATTGACTGCGTTTTCTAATGTTCCACCATCAGACATGTGACCCACATGAGATCTATAAATTTCCTGCCAAGGGGTCTGATGATCAGGATATTTTGGAGGACCATCTTTCTTTCGTAATTCAATTTCTTTCTCATCTACCAACATGTTTGCAGTAAATTTGTTTAAATCTATTTTTATGATATCCCCAGTTCTTAACCATGCCAAACCTCCGCCAACAGCACTCTCTGGAGATGCATTTAAAATAGAAGGACTCCCTGAAGTGCCTGATTGCCTTCCGTCTCCAATACATGGCAATTCAATAACACCCTGCTTTATTAATTTGTCAGATGGTTGCATGTTTACTACTTCAGCAGAACCTGGCCATCCTACCGGACCAGCTCCTCTAATTACTAAAATAGAATTCTCATCCATTTTTAATGAGTCGTCATTTACGCGATCATGATAATCCTCCGAACCTTCAAAAACTATAGCTCTTCCCTCTAATATACCTTCCTGGCCGGGTCTAGATAAAAAATTTTCCTTAAACTTGTCAGAAATTACAGATGTTTTCATTATTGCAGACTCAAATAAATTTCCTTTTAAAACTATGAATCCAGCTCTTTTTTTAAGTGGTTCATTGAAAGAGGTTATCACGTCATGATTTTTTATATTTTTATCTTTTAAACACTCTGATAATTTTTTGCCACTTGCAGTAGTTACATCACCATGAATTTTTTCATTTTTTAGTAATTCATTCATTACTGCAGCAGTACCTCCTGCTCTATGATAACTCTCACAAAGATACTTTCCTGCTGGTTGAATATTAACCATCAAAGGAATATCATAACCAAAATTTTGCCAAGCATCAGTTTCTAAATCTATACCTACATGTCTAGCTATAGCTGTGATGTGAATTTGAGCATTAGTTGATCCTCCAATTGCTGAATTAACTACTATTGCATTTTCAAAAGCTTTTCTTGTCATGATTTTAGAAGGCGTTAAATCTTCATTGACCATTTCAACTATTCTCATCCCAGTACGGTAAGCCATTTGACCTCTCTCCCTGTAAGGAGCAGGAATGTTTGCATTTCCAGTCAAACTCATACCTAGTGCCTCAGCTAATGAATTCATAGTAGAAGCGGTTCCCATAGTATTGCAGTGTCCATCTGACGGGGCAGATGAAGTAACTATGTCCATAAATTCTTCATAATCTATTCTACCTGCAGCGAGCTCAACTCTGCTATCCCAAACTGCCATTCCAGAACCAGCTAGTTTACCGTTATGCCAGCCGTCTAACATTGGTCCTCCAGAGAGAACAATTGCTGGTATATCTACCGTTCCAGCCGCCATTAGACATGCTGGAGTTGTTTTGTCACATCCTGTTGTTAGCACCACCCCATCAATTGGATAACCATGAAGAATTTCTACTAATCCAAGATAAGCTAAATTTCTATCTACAGAGGCTGTTGGTCTTTTAAGAGTTTCTTGAATTGGATGAACAGGAAATTCCAGAGCAATTCCACCTGCACTTCTGATGCCTTCTCTCACTCTTTCAGCTAATTTAAGATGAACTCTATTACAAGGAGAAATATCTGAACCAGTCTGAGCAATACCTATTATTGGCTTTCCTGATCTTAATTCTTCTGGGGTAAAACCAAAATTCAGAGATCTTTCTAAATATAAAGCTGTCATACTTGGATTTGATGGATTGTCAAACCAGTGCTGACTTCTTAATTTTGGCGAGAATTCTTTTGAAGACATATTTGTTCCTTTTATAAATTACCTTATTTTAATGTAAAACAATTTTTAAATAATTCAAAAAAAAAAATGAATAGATTTTATAAATAGAATTCTATTTTATTTTAGTGAAAAAATCACACTCTTGGTATAAGATTATGTTTCCTGAAACTTCTATATGTTTTTTTGTTAATTAAATTGAAAGGGTTTTGTGAAATGAGTCTTGAGGATAAATTAAGTATAAAATTAAATAAAAATGACAATGTGGCGACCGCTTTTAGTGAAATTTCATCAGGACAAATCACCCATGATGTTAAAGCAGAAAATGTGATACCAAAAGGTCATAAAATAGCATTAAAACAAATAAATAAAGGTGAAAAAATTATCAAGTATGACCAAATCATAGGACTTGCTGAAAAAGACATTTCACCTGGTGAACACGTTCATACAGATAATACTGAGTTTAGATTTTCAGATCATGACTATGAATTTTCAACTTCAGTAAAACTTCCAAATTTTATTCCTGAAAAAGAAAGACCCCTTTTTAATGGTTATAAAAGATATGATGGTAAAGTTGGAACTAGAAATTATATTGGTATTTTAACTTCTGTTAACTGCTCAGCAACCGCTGCTAGAAATATAGCTAAGGTGTTTGATCAAAATAAACTTTCTCAATATCCAAATGTAGATGGTGTTGTTTCATTCACTCATGGTACGGGATGTGGCATGGCAAGTGAGGGTGACGGTTTTGAAGCTTTGCAAAGAATATTATTAGGTTACATTCAACACCCTAATTTAGCTGGGGTTTTACTAATTGGACTGGGATGTGAAGCTAATCAAATCAAATTTCTTTTAGATGCATTTAATTTAAATGAAAATCCTTTTTTCCAAACCATGACTATTCAAGAAATAGGTGGTTTGAGAAAAACAATTGAAGAAGGTATAAAACGAGTCGAAGTAATGTTGCCAGAAGTTAATAAAATAGAACGTTCACAAGAATCAATTGAACATATTTCTCTTGCTTTACAATGTGGTGGATCAGATGCATGGTCTGGCATAACATCAAACCCAGCGCTTGGTTATGCTGCTGACCTTTTAGTTAAAAACGGTGGTACAGCAGTCTTAGCTGAAACACCAGAGATTTATGGAGCAGAACATCTTTTAACTAGAAGAGCAATTAATAAAAAAGTTGGTCAAAAATTAGTTGATAGAATCCTATGGTGGGAAGATTATGTTGAAAAAAATAAGGGAAGCTTGAATAATAATCCATCGCCTGGTAACAAAGCTGGAGGTCTAACCACGATTTTAGAAAAATCATTAGGGGCAGCTGCAAAAGGTGGAACAACACCTTTAAACGATGTTTTAATGTACGGAGAGAAATCAAGATCTAAGGGCTTTCTTTTTATGGATAGTCCGGGTTATGATCCTGCCTCAGTAACTGGACAAATTGCTACAGGTTGTAATGTGGTCAGTTTCACTACTGGAAGAGGCTCTGCCTTTGGTTCAAAGCCCTCTCCTTCTATTAAGATAGCAACTAATACTGATATGTTTAATCATATGATAGAAGATATGGATGTAAATGCAGGCAAAATAGTTTCTGATAATTCAAGTATTGAAGAAGTGGGTAAAGAGATTTTTGATCTTGTTATTAGGGTTGCATCTGGAGAAAAGTCAAAGTCTGAAATGCAGGGTCTTGGTGATTTAGAATTTGTTCCATGGCAAATTGGAGCAACTATGTAAGGAAAAGATTATGAATAGTTTAAAAGGAAAAATTGCTTTGATGACTGCTTCTGGACAAGGTATAGGCTTTGCAACAGCAAAGGCATTTGCAAAGGCTGGTGCTCATGTCATTGCATCAGATATCAATGAAAAAACTTTGAATGAATTGTCAAAGTTTGTTGCTGAAACTCATGTTCTTGATGTAACTGATAAAAATGCAATTTCTAATTTATTAGGTAATATTGAAGAACCTGACGTTTTGTTTAACTGTGCAGGCACTGTTCATGATGGCTCTATAGTTGATGCTAATGATGAAGAATGGGATTTTGCATTTAACGTAAATGCAAAAGCAATGTTTCACATGATTCAAGGAGTGCTCCCTTTGATGATAAAAAAAGGAGGTGGTTCTATAATTAACATTTCATCTGTAGCTTCTTCAGTAAAGGGTATACCGAGTAGATTTATTTATTCAGCTTCTAAAGCTGCTGTACTGGGAATGACTAAGTCTATTTCTTCAGATTTTGTTACGCAAGGCATAAGATGTAATGCAATTTGTCCAGGTACAATACAAAGTCCTTCTCTCAATCAAAGAATAACTGATCTAGGTGGAGACTTTAATGAAGTTAAATCTAAATTCGTAGCAAGACAACCTATGGGAAGACTTGGTGAGGCCGAGGAAGTGGCGGCTTTAGCTACATATTTAGCAAGTGATGATTCTGGATTTACAACAGGTCAATTTCATATCATAGATGGTGGAATTTGTATTTAATCTATTTTAAACAAGGAGAAAAAAATGAAGTTATTAAGATACGGTAATGCTGGGTCAGAAAAGCCAGGAATAATTGATAATGACGGAAATATAAGAGATTTATCAAATGTAATTGATGATATAGACGGTTCAACTATTAGTGATGATGGAATAAATAAATTAAATCAAGTAGATATGTCTTCACTACCTGTTGTAGATAATAACCCAAGAATAGGTCCTTGTGTTGGAAATGTAGGCAAATTTTTGTGCATAGGTTTAAATTATTCTGATCATGCAGCAGAAACTGGTGCAGAAGCTCCTCCAGAACCAATTTTATTTCAAAAAGCGACTTCGGCAATTATAGGTCCAAATGATGATGTTGAAATCCCTAAAACATCCTCTGCAACAGATTGGGAAGTTGAGCTTGGAATTATAATTGGTAAAAAAGCAAAATATATTTCTGAAGGAAGTTCACAACAATATATAGCTGGATACTGTGTAGTAAATGATATTTCAGAAAGAGATTTTCAAGCAAAGAGATCTGGGCAATGGACAAAAGGAAAGTCTTGTGACACCTTTGGTCCAATAGGTCCGTATCTAGTTACAAAAGATGAAGTCAATGATCCTCAAAATCTCTCTATGACTTTGGACGTAAATGGACAGAGGATGCAAAATGGAACTACAAAGACAATGATTTTTTCAGTCAATCATATTGTTCATTATTTATCTCAATTTATGAGTTTAAATCCAGGTGATGTTATAGCGACAGGAACACCTCCTGGAGTTGGACTTGGGATGAAACCTCCGGTCTTTTTGAAATCAGGAGATGTTATGAAACTAAGTATTGAGGGATTAGGTGAACAAAGTCAAAAATGTATTCAAGCATAATAATCTTAAAAAATGGTAAAAGCAGCTGTAATATATGAAAAAGGTGGTCCAGAAGTTTTTAAATGGGAAAAAATAGAAGTTCCTGACCCTGGACCATTTGAGTTACAAATAAAAAATACTGCGATAGGAATAAATTACGTAGATACATATCATCGCCGTGGAATGCCACACCCCTGGCCAGTTCCTGAACTACCACTTGTGTTAGGATTTGAGGGTGTTGGCATAGTTAAGGAAATTGGAGAGAACGTAAAAAACTTTACTAAAGGTGATCGAGTTGCATATGCTTTACCACCTCACGGATCTTATAGTGAAGAAAGGAATTATCCAGCTGAAAAATTGCTGAAAGTTCCAGATTTTTTATCTAACCTAAAAGACCAAGACCTTGCAGCTGTTATGTTAAAAGGACTTACAGCACAATATTTACTTCGCAGAACATATGTTGTTAAACAAGGTGACGTAATCTTAGTTCATGCTGCAGCTGGAGGTATGGGGCTGATACTATGTCAGTGGGGTAAAGAATTGGGAGCAACTGTGATTGGAACAGTAAGTAGTGAAAAAAAAGCTGAACAAGCAAGAAAAGCAGGAGCAGATTATACTGTCATCCACTCTAAAGGAGATTTCGAAAGTGTTGTAAAAAAAGTAACTGACGGAGAAGGATGTCCAGTTGTTTATGAGTCCATTGGGAGAGATACATTTAAAAAATCAATGAATTGCCTAAGACCAATGGGTATGTTGGCCTCTTATGGACATGCATCTGGTGCTCCCGACCCGGTAGATGTTATTGAGTTAGGTATGAAAGGTTCTTTATTTTTAACAAGACCAGCTATTATGCACTATATGGCCAAAAGACATCATTTGTTAGAAAGTGCAAAAGATCTCTTTGATATTTTGGGCAAAGGGAAATTAAAATCTAATGTAAATCATATTTATCCATTGTCAGATGTTGGAGAAGCCCATCGAGCTATGGAAGCAAGAGAAACAACAGGTTCAATAGTTCTGATACCATAAAATTTATGTTTTATTTAATCCATTATAATTGTAAGTAATAGTTAACTAAATTTCCAATTATGAAACATTTTTTAATAATTTTAATTTACAAAATAATCTTTTTGTTCACCTTTTCTAATGTCACTTACGCCGAAGAAAAGTTGTTAATGATTACAGATAAAAACTGTATTTTTTGTATTGTTTGGGAAAAAGAAATAGGCAAAATATATCCCAAAACTGATATTGCAAAGCAATATCCTATAAAACGAATTGAAATAAAATATTTTAACGAAAATATTCCAAAAGGTTTAAAAAAAGCTAGGGTAACTCCTACTTTCTTATTTATAAAAAATGATAAGGTAATAGGAGAAATTTTAGGTTACTCCAATCCAGAAATGTTTTGGTGGAGAGTTGATGAAATTTTAGAACAAAATTAGTTTTATTTTATTGATTACAATCTATTTCTTTATTATATGTAAATGATAATTATTATTAATAAAATCCTATTTATATTGATTGTGGAGTAACTAATGAAATTGTATAAGTTGAAAACTGTAACAAGAAGAGATGCAATTTTTATGATTGGGGCTTTAGGTAGTTCAATAATGTTTCCATTTAGTTCAACTGCCTCAAGTAAAATGGTTTCAGATAGAATTAATGAAATTACAAATGGTAAAGGTGCCGAGGAAAGTGATTTATTTCTTGATTTGCCTGAAATAGCAGAAAATGGAAATCAAGTTAAAGTTTCATTTGAAATTGAAAGCCCAATGACAGATAAAGATTATGTAAAGGAAGTTTATATTTTTGCTGATGGAAATCCGGCTCCAAATGTTGCAAAATTTACTTTTACTCCTGCATTAGGTTCTTGCTCAGCAACAACAAGAATTAGATTATCAAAAACACAAAATGTACATTTATTAGCTGCATATAGTAATGGGAAATATGCTACAACTAAGTCAAAAGTGAAAGTAACTATTGGAGGATGTGGTGGGTGATTCAAGGAGTATAAAATGTCAAAAATAAAACCAAGAGGCAAAGTACCAAAAAAAGCGGCTATTGATGAGATTGTTGAAATTAAAACTCTTATTAGACATCCTATGCATAGTGGCAGAATGAAAGATAAAAACGGTAAAATTATTCCTAAAAGAATAATAAATAAATTTGTTGTTAAATTTAATAATGAAGAAGTTTTTAATATGAACCTTGAACCCTCAATTTCTACTAACCCTTATATAGCTTTCCCTTTTAAAGCAAAAGTTAGTGGTACTTTTGATTTTCAATGGATAGACGATAATGGGGACAAGTATTCTATGAAACGAAAAATGACAGTAGCGTAGCATAATTGGAGATTTTTTGAAAAAATATAAACTAAATAATTTTAAATTGAATCGTAGAGATTTACTTGCAGGTACTGCATCTTTAGGGGCAATGACATTTGCCTCAAAAAGTGTTTTATCTGATGAAAATAAATCTAAAAATCTTCCACCAAACTTACCAGAATGGACCTCAGAACTTGGTGAGGGTGTAGATGCCAACCCATATGGAATGCCGTCTGAATTTGAAAAAAATGTTATTCGAAGAAATGTTGAATGGTTAACCGCTAGCACTGAGTCTTCAGTTAATTTTACACCTATTCAAGATTTAGAAGGAATTGTTACGCCAAATGGTTTGTGTTTTGAAAGACACCATGGCGGCGTTTCAATTATTAACCCCAAAGATTTCAGACTAATGATCAATGGACTTGTAGATAGAGAAATGATTTTCACACTTGAAGACCTAAAAAGATTTCCCCAAGTGAACAAATTTTATTTTCTAGAATGTGCTGCTAATGGTGGAATGGAATGGAGAGGATCTCAGTTGAATGGTTGTCAGTATACCTTCGGTATGATTCACAATGTTCAATATACTGGTGTCAAACTATCTGACCTAATACTTGAGACAGGATTAAAACCAAAAGCTAAATGGGTTCTTGCTGAGGGAAGTGACTCTTCAGGTATGACAAGGTCTATCCCAATCGAAAAAATCTTAGATGATTGTATAATTGCTTGGGCAATGAACGGTGAGGCTTTACGTTCAGAACAAGGTTATCCTGCACGCCTGATTGTACCTGGTTGGGAAGGGAATATGTGGGTTAAATGGATTAGAAGATTGGAATTCGGAGATATGCCTTATATGACAAGAGAGGAAACATCAAAGTATACTGACCTTCTCTCTGATGGTAAAGCAAGAATGTTCACATGGGTTATGGATGCAAAATCCGTAGTAACTTCTCCAAGTCCCGAAAAGCCAATCTTACATAAAGGCATACACCAGTTAAGAGGCTTAGCTTGGTCAGGAAGAGGAAAAATAAAACGTGTAGATGTCTCACTTGATGGTGGAAAAAATTGGAAAACAGCAGAATTGCATGAACCAATTATGAGCAAAAGTTTAGCACGTTTTACATTTCCGTTTGAATGGAATGGCCAAGAACTTCTCATTCAATCTCGCGCAATAGATGAAACTAATTATGTTCAACCTACTATCCAAGAACTTCAAAAAATTCGTGGGGTTAATTCAATTTATCATAATAATTCTATTGCCACATGGTTAGTAAGTAAAACTGGAAAGGTTGACAATGTTCGACTGGGTTAAATTATTAACTTTGATAATTACCTCACTATTCTTTATGAATTCAGCATTTGCTTCTGAGAGAAAATTCAATTTGGGTAAGATTGCTCTAAAAAAAGAGGTTGCAGGTTGGGATATTGATGTTCGTCCTGATGGTAAAGGTGCACCTATTGGAAAAGGTAATGCAATAAAAGGCGAAGAAATTTATGCTGAAGTTTGTGCATCTTGCCATGGTGATTTTGGTGAGGGAATTGATAGATGGCCTGAATTAGTAGGAGGACATGATAGTTTAGATACTCATGACCCTATTAAAACCACAGGAAGTTATTGGCCTTATGCCTCAACAATTTATGACTACATATACCGAGCAATGCCATTTGGAGCCGCACAATCATTATCACATGACGAAACTTATCAAATTGTAGCTTATCTTCTTTATATGAATGAGATCATTGAAGAAGATTTTGAATTAACTGAAAAAAATATTGGGAAAATTAAGATGCCCAATCGTAATGGATTTTTACTTCCTGATCCAAGACCTGATGTTAAAATCATCAATGGAAAACCATGTATGAAAAATTGTACAGTACCATTAAAAATAATTGGTAAAGCTCGTGATATAGATGTTACTCCAGAAGAAAATAAATCATAATTGAAAGGGAAATCTATGCGTTCTAGACGTGAGTTTATTCAATTAGCTTTTTTATCATCATTGCTTCTAGCTTCACGACCTTGGAACTCAATTGCTGCAAAACAAAAATTAAAAACAGAAGATTTATTAAAGTTTGACTCTAAAGGACAAGTAACTTTACTTCATTTAACAGATTTACATGGTCAATTAAAACCAATTTATTTTCGTCCCCCTTCGGAAAATTATGGTGTTGATGCTTTTGAAGGTATACCTCCTCACCTAGTTGGAAAGGCTTTTCTAGAACATTTTGGAATCTTACCAAATACTCCTTTAGCATATGCACATACTATGCTTGATTATGTCCCATTAGCTATAGAATATGGTAAATTAGGAGGCTTAGATCATACATCTTCACTCATAAATGAAATTAGGGCTGAAAGAGGTGATGACAAAGTTCTTCTTTTAGACGGCGGTGATACTTGGCAAGGTTCTTATACATCATTAAAAACTCAAGGCCATGATATGGTTAAGGCAATGAAATTTATTGGCACAGATGCTATGGTTGGTCATTGGGAATTTACTTTTGGTCAACAGCAATTGAAAAAACTAATAAAAGAAATGGGGTATCCTTTCTTAGGTGGGAACGTTTTTGATACAGAATGGGATGAACCAGTTTTTGAAAGCACTAAATTTTTTGAAAAAAGGTGGAGTAAATGTAGCTGTTATTGGACAACATTTTCCATACACACCAATAGCTAATCCAAGTTATATGGTCAAAGGATGGTCCTTTGGTATAAGACCAGAGATTATTCAAAAAAATGTAAATAAAGCTAGAAAAAAAGGAGCTGAGATAGTCGTATTGTTATCTCATAATGGATTTGACGTCGACCAAAAAATTGCTTCTTTAATTAACGGCATAGATGTCATTCTGACTGGTCATACTCATGATGCCATTCCAAAAGCTATTAGAATTAAAAATACATTACTTCTTTCTTCAGGTTCACATGGTAAGTATTTAGGAAGAATAGATCTTAAAGTTAAAAATGGAAAAGTAGTTGATACGAGTTCAAACTTAATACCAATTTTTTCAAATGTCATTCAACCCGACAAAAAGATGACCAAACTTATTAGTAAAATTAGATCTCCGTTTGAAAATGAATGTAACCGAGTGATTGGGCAAACAGAGTCATTGCTTTACAGAAGAGGAAATTTCAATGGTACATGGGATGATGTTATATGCGACGCAATTATGGAACAAAGAGATACTGAAATTTCTTTAAGTCCAGGATTTAGATGGGGAACTACATTGTTACCTGGGCAAAAAATAACTATAGATGACATGTATGCACAAACATCTATGAATTATCCTGAGGTATATAGAATTGAAATGACTGGAGAAAGAATAAAAAACTTACTAGAAGATGTATGTGACAATATTTTTAATCCTGATCCATTTTTTCAACAAGGTGGAGATATGGTAAGAGTTGGTGGTTTAACATATACTTGTTATCCAAAGAAAAAAATTGGTGAAAGAATTAGTAATTTAAGAATAACCTCATCTGATGAACCACTCATTTCTAGCAAAAAATATGTTGTTGGAGGTTGGGGTTCTGTAAATCCTGATGTAGAAGGCCCCGCTATCTACAATTTATTAGAAAAATACATAACTGAGAAAAAAATAATTAAACCAATAAATTCAAAACCCGTTAAAGTTTTAGGTATGTAAAAAAATAGGCGATTAAAATCGCCTATTTCATTTTTGATAAATATTATTTTTAAGAAAACATATCAGTTGTTATACCTGAGTACCAACCAAGAGATTCTTCATAAGTTGCTTTTCTTAAGTTACTATCTTCCCCTGTTTTAGATATAAAACCACTTGTTTTATCTATTTTTTCAGCACCTGCTTTATAACTAGCACCAACCTTTATACCGTCATTTGTTGCTACAAGTGACCAGCATGTGTTTGAATATCGAGCTGGAAAAACTTTACTACCAGTCAAGTTACCCCTTACATGATTAGCCGCAACTTTCGCTTGGCTATTTGCAGAGAAACCAGACTTAGGCATTGATTTAGCAACAGATGCATCACCTAAAACATAGATATTTTCATCAGCTTGAGACTGCATTGTACCTGGTACAATAGGACACCAATCACCTTTATTTACTCCAGCTGCCATTGCAATTCCACCTGCTCTTTGAGCTGGAACAACACATGCAGCATCTGCTTTAAACGTGTCTAAATCAGTTTCAAATTCCATTTTAGCGGCATTTATATTTTTTATACCACCATGTGTTTCGGAATTAATCCATTCTATCATACCTGGGTAATGTTTTTGCCACCCTTCCATAAACAAACCTTGTTTTGAAAACTTTTTCTTTGGATCCAAAATTACAATTTTTGCAGTTGGATTTGTTTTCTTGAACTGGTGAGCAATCATTGAAACTCTCT
>QCNS01000021.1 GCA_003210055.1 SAR116 cluster bacterium AG-426-I14 | reverse complement strand
TAGTTTCTATCTTGTCAGATGCAAGAAAAAAAATTGTTGAAGACATTGGTTCAGAAGTTAATGAAACAGTTAAAAGACTTGGAATGAAAATCATAGATGTTAGAATTAGAAGAGCTGATTATCCTGAGGCAACTAGTCAAAATATTTTCAACAGAATGAGATCTGAAAGAGAGCAAGAAGCTAAAGAGTTTAGGGCACAGGGAGCAGAAGAGGCTCAAAAAATTAGAGCTAATGCTGAAAAACAAAAAACCGTTTTGTTAGCTGAAGCTGAAAGAGAGGCAGAAGCAATAAGAGGTCAAGGTGATGGTTTAGCTATTAAAATTTATGCTGACGCATTTGGTAGAGATGCAAAATTTTTCAAATTCTATCGTTCTATGCAAGCATATGAAAAAACTTTTGTTGATAAAGACACTACAATGATACTTAGCCCTGAAAGTGAATTTTTTAGTTTTTTTGGGGATAAAAAAGGCAATCAACCTTAATTCTTCCAAAAGTTAACAAAATTATGACACTTTCCAAATATATAAATTTTATAATTTGAGGTATTTAGATGAGACAAATATATTTCCTGAGTAAGTTTTTGATAACTATTATATTTTTTTTGCCATGTATTTCATTTGCAAAACAAGCACCTGAAAGTTTTGCTGATTTGGCTGAAAAATTAAGTCCAGCTGTTGTCAACATATCAACCACAACAATTATTGAAGATAGAAAAAATACTTACCCAACTTTTCCTCCTGGTTCACCATTTGAAGAATTTTTCAAGCAGTTTGAAAATCCTAACCAAGGAAAAAGAAAAGCTCAATCATTAGGTTCAGGTTTTATTATTGATACAGATGGATTTATTATTACTAATAATCATGTAATAGAAAATGCTGAAAAAATTATGGTTATATTATTTGATGATACATCATTTGAAGCAAAAGTTATTGGCAGAGATCCTAAAACTGATTTAGCTCTTCTTAAAATTGATCCTAAGAAAAAAAAATTAAAGGCTGTCACATTAGGCAACTCTGAAAATTTAAGGGTTGGTGATTGGGTCATGGCAATCGGAAACCCTTTTGGTTTTGGTGGAACTGTCACTGCTGGAATTGTGTCGGCATATGGTAGAAATATAGGTGGTTCGTATGATGATTATATCCAAACCGATGCCTCTATTAACAGAGGTAATTCAGGTGGACCTTTATTTGACATGAATGGAAATGTTGTTGGTATTAATACAGCTATTTTTTCGCAATCAGGCGGTTCAGTAGGAATTGGGTTTGCAATTTCATCAAACCTTGCAAAGCAAGTTACTGATCAACTTAGAAAATATGGCAGAACTAAAAGAGGCTGGTTAGGTGTTCTTATACAACAAATTACGCAAGATATTGCAGACTCTTTAGGATTAAAAGAAGTTAAAGGAGCGCTAGTATCTTCAGCAACTGAAAATGGTCCAGCCTTTAATGCTGGTATTAAGTCTGGTGATGTAATCACTAAATTTAATAATGTTGAAATTAAAAACATGAAAGAATTACCAAAAGTTGTTGCTGGAACCCCAGTTGGAGAATCAGTTCCAATTGAAATCTGGCGAAATGGAAAAACAAAAAAATTAATAGTTAAACTTGGTGAACTAGAGTTGGCTGAAAAATCTAACTTGCTAAATTCAGGGTCTAATCAAAATAATGAGGTTAAAGAGTTTGCTAAGCTAGGTTTTTCAGTTATTAAGCTAAATGATAAATTATCAAAAAAATATAAAATTAAAGATATTTCCTACGGAGCTGTTATTACTTCTGTAAAAGATAACACTAATGCATCTAAAGCTGGTCTTAAAGAAGGAATGGTAATTTTAAGAGTTGGTCAGGCTGAGGTTAAGGATGTTTCGGTCATTAGTGATGCTATTAAATCTGCAAAAAAACAGAAAAGGAAAGCTTTATTAATGTTAGTAAGAACTCAACAAGGTAATAGATTTGTTGCTGTCGAAATTAAATAATTTTGTTTATTTCCTTTTCTTTTATTCCTTGGATATATAAAACTCCTTTAAGATTAGTGTGATTAAAAACTACATCTGCGTTTTTTTGGAGAATCTTCTTACCATTAAATGAGACTCCTATGCCTGCTCCTTTTATCATTTGAACATCATTTGCACCATCACCGACGGCAATGGTGTCATAAGATGAAATTTTTAAATCATTTTGATATTTTTTTAAAAATTCTATCTTACTATTTGAGTTAATAATGGGGAGTTTTATTTTGCCATTTAGAACTTTAACACCATTTTTATTTTCTTTATAAAGAAACTGATTTCCATGACAAAAATCAAATTTTAATTTTTCAGCAACAAAATTGACTATTGGATGAAATCCTCCAGATATTAAAATAGTTTTTGCTCCAAATGTTTTCATACTTGAAATTAGTTCTATTCCACCGTCAGAAAAGTTCAAATTTTTTCTAAAATTGAAGATTACTTCTAATGGAAGATTTTTTAGTAACTTAACTCTTTTTATAAGAGCTTCATCAAATTCAATATCTCCATTCATTGCCAGTGTTGTGATTTTTTTAACTTCGTTTTTAATACCAAGAAGTTCCGCTATTTCATCTAAAGTTTCTTCTTTGATCATTGTGCTATCCATATCAGCTAATAATAATTTTTTTTTTCTAGGCGTATCAATACTTATGTAATTTAAATCTACTGGAGAATTAACAAATAGTTTTTTAAGATTTTTAAGTAGAGTTTTATTAATTATTTTTTTTTCTATTTTCCACTGGTATGCTTTTTTTGGGGATAATTCGGTTATCGAATAATTTGAATTAAAATTATTTTTGATATATTTGTTAATAACTGTGATAATTGTATTGTCGATACAAAATTTTGAACTATTTGTTATAAATAAGTAGTTTGCCATATTTTTATCTAACTTATAATATATAATATGTCGATTATAGATTTAAAAAAAAAATTCAATTTTACTTTAAGGATTATCATATTGATGAATCCTTAATAATTATTACTGGCCCTACAGGAGTAGGAAAATCCAGATTTGCTTTAGAATTAGCGAAATCATTAAATGGTGTAATTATTAATTCTGATTCAATACAAGTTTATAAGGACCTAAGAATTCTTTCCTCTAGGCCGGGACATGTAGAAGAAAAAATAATTAAACATTATTTGTACGGTTTTTTAAATATACAAGAAGATTTTTCTGTTGGGAAGTGGCTAGCTCTACTAAATAAAACACTAGAAAATATTAAAAATCAAAATAAAATAGCTATTCTTGTTGGGGGAACAGGCTTATACATTCAAGCAGCAATTCGTGGAATTTCTCCTATTCCTAAAATCAAAAATGAAATTAAAAAAGAAGGGAGATTATTGATAAATGAAATTGGTATTTCTAGGTTTAAGAAATTTTTAGAAAAGTTAGATCCTGAATACATCAAATTAAATAATGATGTGCAAAGATTATTGAGAAGTTACAATGTTTATTATTCTACAGGAAAGACTTTAACAGAATGGCACAAAATGCCAAATCAAGGTGCGGTTAATAGAAGAATTTTTTCAATTTTACTATCATCAGATAGAAGTAATATATACAAAAAATGTGACGAAAGATTTGATTTAATGATTTCAAATGGTGGTTTGATGGAAGCAAAAAAAATTTGGCAATACAATTTAGATAGAAATATTTCCCCATTAAAATCACTTGGACTTAGAAGACTTCTTGAATATTTTGATGGGCATTTAACATTGGAAGAAGCAATTAGAATAACTAAAAGAGATACTAGACATTATGTAAAAAGACAAATCACGTGGTTTAAACATAATTTTAATTCAAATATTATTATAAATTTATGATATTATTAAATAATTTTGTTTTTTTGATAAATTTTGTTTGACCAAGTTGTCAAACGAAGTTAAGTGATATAGAAATAGTTTAGAAAGTAATTAAATGTCAAAAAAAATAATAAATGGTGCAGAAGCTCTTGTAAAAGCGCTAGAAGAAAATGATGTTGAGATAATCTTTGGTTATCCTGGTGGTGCAGTTCTTCCAATTTATGATGCTTTATTCAAAAATAAAAAAATAAAGCATATACTTGTAAGGCATGAACAAGCAGCAGTTCATGCGGCTGAGGGTTATGCAAGGTCAACTGGTAAAGTTGGTTGTGTTTTGGTAACTTCGGGACCAGGGGCTACTAACTCAATAACAGGTCTTACAGACGCGCTTATGGACTCAGTTCCAATACTCTGTATTTCTGGTCAAGTACCTACTCATCTGATAGGAACTGATGCATTTCAAGAAGCTGATACAACAGGTATTTCAAGGCCGGCTACAAAACACAATTACTTAGTTAAAGACGTTAACAAGCTCTGTGAAATTATTCATGAAGGTTTTCATATAGCTGCATCTGGTCGACCAGGGCCAGTACTTATAGATTTTCCAAAGGATATTCAACTTGCCCAAGTTTTTTATGAAAAAAAATCAGATAGTCTAATGAAACAAGATTTGGAAGTGAAATCTAATGACATTGAAGATTTACTTATTAAAAAAACTATTGATTTGTTAATAAATGCTAAAAAACCAGTAATTTATGGTGGTGGTGGAATTATTAATTCTGGACCTGATGCAAGTAAATTGTTGTGTGAATTAGTTGAAAAACTTAATTCTCCTGTAACACTTACACTAATGGGACTAGGAAGTATCTCCAGTGAGCATAAAAACTTTCTGGGAATGTTAGGAATGCACGGAACTTATGAAGCAAACTTAGCAATGCATAATTGTGATGTTTTATTTAATATTGGTGCTAGATTTGATGATAGGGTAACTGGAAGGTTAGACGCTTTTTCACCTAACTCAAAAAAAATTCATTTAGATATTGATCCTTCCTCTATTAATAAAGTTGTTCAAATAGATATTCCTTTAAAAGGAGATGTAAAAACAATACTTAAGAGACTTTTAAAAGAATTAGATAGCAGGAATTTTAAAAATAATATTGTGGATTGGTGGAGTCAGATTAATGAATGGAGAAGTAAAAAATCACTTTCTTATAATCAAACTGGTGAAATAATTAAACCGCAACATGCTGTCAAATGTTTATATGACAAAACCAAAAAATTGAATCCTTTTGTTACAACTGAAGTTGGTCAACACCAAATGTGGGCCGCCCAATATTTTGGTTTCTCCAAACCTAATCATTGGATGACATCTGGTGGTTTGGGTACTATGGGCTATGGACTTCCGTCCTCAATTGGAGTTCAATTAGCCCACCCACAGTCTCTAGTTTTAGACATATCAGGTGAAGCATCTTTTTTAATGAATATGCAAGAATTATCTACCATTGTACAATATAAGCTTCCAGTTAAAATTTTTATTCTTAATAATCAATGGATGGGTATGGTAAGGCAATGGCAAGAATTAATTCATGGTTCACGTTATAGTGAGAGCTATACAGACTCTTTACCAGATTTTGTTAAATTAGCTGAAAGTTTTGGTATTAAAGGGATGCGAGCTGAAAAAATTGGAGATTTAAACTCATTAATTGATGAAATGATAAATTTTAATGGACCAGTTATTGCTGATATATGCGTAGAAAAGGAAGAAAATTGTTTTCCTATGATACCATCTGGATCAGCTCATTATGAGATGATTTTGAGTAAAGAAGAAAAAAGTAATAAAGTTTCAAAAGAAGGTTTAGCATTGGTATGATAAAATAATGTCTATTTACGAAAAATCTAATATTGATGAAAAAGAAAGTTTAAGAACTTTATCTGTAATTGTTGACAATCAACCTGGTGCACTTGCAAGAGTTGTTGGTTTGTTTTCTGGAAGAGGTTACAACATTGAAAGTTTAACCGTAACAGAAATAGATAAAAAAAGACATTTGTCAAGGATATCTATAGTAACAAAAGGAACTTCTCTTACTATAGAACAAATAAAGTCTCAATTATCAAGAATAATTCCAGTTAGACTTGTTAGAGACTTGACTATTGAAGGTCCTTTTTTAGAGAGTGAGCTTGCTTTGGTAAAAGTTGTTGCATCTGGGTTAAACAGAGTGGAAGCTCTAAGGATAGCTGATACTTTTAGAGCAAAAACACTAGATGTTACCCTTAAAAGTTTTATTTTTGAATTGACTGGTAAACCCCATAAATTAGATGCTTTTGTAAGTTTAATGAAATCTTTGGGTGATACAGAAATTTCAAGAACTGGTGTTTCAGCTTTAGCAAGAGGTCACGAGACTGAAACTGAATTATTAAATAAAATAATTTCAAAGAAATCAAAGTCTTAATTTTTCAAATTTAATAGGAGTAAATAATATGAGAGTTTATTATGATAGAGATGCTGATATTGGATTAATTAAATCAAAAAAGGTTCTGATTGTTGGATATGGTAGTCAGGGCCATGCGCATGCAGCAAACTTGAAGGATAGTGGTGTTAAAGATGTGAGTATTGCATTGAGACCTGACTCAAGTTCAATCAAAAAAGCTAAAGATGGTGGATTTGATGTTAAAACTGTTGAAGAAGGTGCAAAATGGGCTGATGTAATAATGATGTTAGCACCAGATGAATTGCAAGGTAATATTTATAATGATCATATTAAAAATAATATGAAATCTGGATCTTCAATTGCTTTTGCTCATGGTTTAAATGTACATTTTAATTTAATTGACCCAAGAGATGATATTGATGTTTTTATGGTTGCTCCTAAAGGTCCCGGACATACCGTTCGTTCAGAGTATGTTCGTGGTGCAGGCGTACCATGTTTGATTGCTATTAATAAAGATTTTAGTGGAAATGCACATGATATAGGTTTATCCTATGCTTGTGCCATAGGTGGTGGAAGATCAGGTGTCATTGAAACTACTTTTAAAGAGGAATGTGAAACTGACTTGTTTGGTGAACAAGTTGTTTTATGTGGTGGATTAGTTGAACTAATTAGGTCTGGATTTGAGACATTAGTAGAAGCAGGTTATGCCCCGGAAATGGCATACTTTGAATGTTTGCATGAAGTAAAATTAATTGTTGATTTGATTTATGAGGGAGGTATTGCAAACATGAATTATTCTATCAGTAATACTGCTGAATATGGGGAGTATGTAACAGGACCGCGTATAATTAACTCTGAAACTAAAGAAGAAATGAAAAGAGTTTTGAAAGATATTCAATCTGGAAAATTTACTAAAGAATGGATGTTAGAAAATAAAGTAAACCAAACTAGTTTTAAATCAATTAGAAAAAAAGCATCAGAGCATCAAATTGAAGAAATTGGTTTAAAGTTAAGAGCAATGATGCCTTGGATTACAGAAAACAGACTAGTTGATAAAGATAAAAATTGATCTTATATTATTTCAGTTTTGGTCGTATGATATTGTAATAACAATAATTTTGAGGGTAATATTCATGTTTTCATCATTTAAAGGTTTTTTCTCTGCAGATTTAGCAATAGATCTAGGTACTGCAAATACCTTGGTATATGTAAAGGGTAAGGGTATATTATTAAATGAACCTTCTGTAGTTGCTATCACAGAAGTACGAGGGAAAAACCATGTTCTTGCTGTAGGAGAAGAGGCAAAAACTATGCTTGGAAAAACTCCAGGTAATATTAGAGCTATTCGACCAATGGCAGATGGTGTTATAGCTGATTTCGATGTAGCAGAAGAAATGATAAAACATTTTATCAAGAAAGTTAATAGTACAAATTTAATGAGTCCTCAAGTTGTAGTATGTGTTCCGTCTGGTGCAACTGCTGTGGAGAGAAGAGCAATACAAGAATCTGCTGAGGCTGCAGGTGCAAGGAGAGTATATTTGATTGAAGAACCTATGGCCGCTGCTATTGGAGCAAATTTACCTGTCACTGAAGCTTCTGGTTCTATGGTGGTTGATATTGGGGGAGGTACTACTGAGGTCGCGATTTTATCATTGGGAAACATTGTTTATGCCCGTTCTGTTAGAGTAGGTGGTGACAAGTTTGATGAAGCTATAGTAGCATTTATCAGAAGACATCATAATTTACTTATTGGAGAAATGACTGCTGAAAGAATAAAAAAAGGAATTGCTACTGCCAAAATACCTAAAGATGGACTTGGTGCCTCTATTGAAGTTAGGGGAAGAGACTTGGTAAATGGAGTTCCTAAAGAAATAGAAATAAATCAGGCTCAGATTTGTGAAGCTCTGGCTGAACCAGTTGGTCAAATAATTGAAGCCACTAAAACTGCTTTAGAACAAACACCTCCTGAACTGGCTGCCGATATAGTTGAAAGAGGTATTGTTTTAACAGGTGGAGGGGCTCTATTAGGTGATTTAGATACTACACTTCGAGAGGCAACTGGATTGCCAGTAGTTATTGCAGAAGATCCTCTTACATGTGTTGTAATGGGTACTGGTAGATGCCTTGATGAGATGAAATCACTAAAAAATGTTCTAATAGGAGCTTGATCTTTATTAAAATTTATTATTGAAGATTAACTCTATGGTAAAAAATAACCCTTCAAACAAATTTAACAAAACATTTAATATATTGCTTGTCCTTTTATGTGTAATATTAGTCATTATAGGTAAATTAGACCTAGTTGCATATAGAAATGTTTCTTCTTTTTTAACAGATTTTTTTGCCCCAATATCATCTTTCATTAATAAACCTGCTAAGGAACTTGAGATAGTGATTGAGGATGTAAAATCTGCAACTCAATTAAGAAAAGAAAATTTACTCCTTAAACATGAAATTAAAAGACTTCGGAATGTTGAAATGAAATCAGAAATTCAAGAAAGTGAGCTTATTGAGTTAAAAAAAGTATTAAACTCAATCCCAAGAGACAACAATTTTCTGATAACAGGTAGAGTTTTAAATCTATCAGGTGGAACTTTTGCAAAAACAATGCTTATTGATGCAGGTAAAAAAGATGGAATAAAGAAAGGTCAACCAGTTATTTCTTCTGATGGTTTGGTAGGGTCAATAATTAGTGTGGGACCAAATTCAAGTCGGGTATTGTTACTTATTGATATTAATTCCATGGTACCTATTTTTCTTACACAAACTGGATGGCCAGCAATAGTTCAAGGACAAAATGGATATTTACTCAAAGTTAAATTTTTGTCTTCGGAAGCAGAACCAACCAATAATGAAATAATAGAAACTTCTGGTCATGGAGGTAGGTTCCCACCAGGAATTAATGTTGGCAGGATAGTAAAGATTTCATCATCAAGTTATTTTGTTAAGCTTTCTGCCGACCCCCAAAGATTAAGGTTTGTTTCTGTGATATCTGGAAGTGATTTTAAATCATCAAAAGAATCTCCTTTGGGTATGGCGCCGCTACAAAATAATAAAAAATGGTTAAATCTAAAAGGATTTAATAAAATTAACTAAATAAATTAATGAAATGTTATTAAAATTAAATTTAAATATATTATTTTGGTTACAAGCAAATATTTTTAATATTTGTATAATTTTTTTATTTTGTTTTATTCAAATGTCTCTAAATTTCTTAACAATTTTTAAGATATCTCAGCCATATCTAATAGTAATTATAATCTTTCTTTTATTGAGAAATTCAAAAAAAACAATATCAGAAATTTTGTTAATTTTTTTTGGCGTGATCTTTGATATTCTTACTGGAACAATTTTAGGCATGCATTCACTTTTATTTTTTTTAATAAAATTATTTTTGGATTTTTTTGAACTTAAATTTAAAATTTCAAAAAAATTGGGAGAGTGGATATTATTTTCTCTTGTTTACTTTTCGAGTTTATTAGTTACAAAATTAGTATTTATAGTGGCAACTTTTAAGTTTCCAGATATGTTTGCAATTATTTTTAATTTAGGATCAACCTTACTTATTTTTCCATTAGTAAGGTTTTTAATAGATTTGCCAAAATTATTTTTTAATTTAGTTGGTAAATAATTCATGTCTTTCAAAGATAAAGATATAAAAAGTATGAATAGAAGGTTTTTATTTATTTCTTCTTTAAAAGGCATGATTTTCTTAACATTAGGTTGGAGATTATTTGACTTACAATTTAGAGAAAACCAAAAATATGAGAGATTGTCTGAAAAGAATCAATTTAATTTTAGTTTGGTTTTACCGGAAAGAGGTCAAATTTTAGATAGAAAAAATAGAGTTTTAGCAGGTAATAGAGATGCTTTTAGCTTAATAATAAATTGGAAAAAAGAACTAAATGTCGAAAACATTTTATTTAAAATTCAATCGATAATATCTATAAGTGATTCTGAAGTTCGATATCTAAAAAAAAGAATATCTGATGCTTATCAAAATAAAATAAAGTCTCAAAAACTTTTAATAACTAAAAATTTATCTCAAAAGGATGTATCAAGATTAGCCGTTAAGATTGTAGATTTTCCTGAATTAAATTTTGTGATGGCGAAGAAGAGAATCTATCCACAGGGTGGTATTACTAGTCACCTCACAGGTTATACTGGTATAATTACAACTTCAGATCTTAAAAATAAAAATATTCCTAAAGTTCCGGGTTTAGACATTGGGAAATCAGGTCTTGAAAAATACTTTGATAGTTACTTAAGAGGAGATTTTGGAAGAAAAAGAGATGAAGTTACTGCAAGAGGATTGATTATTGATTCAAATTTATTTGAAAACCCTAAATCCGGAAGCAGTTTAAAAACATCAATAGATTTAAGTATTCAATCCTATGCTCTTGATAGGTTAGAAAAAGGTAATTCTAGAATTGTATCAAAAAACTCAAGTTATTATAAAAAAATAAAAAATTCTCTTAATGAAAAAATCTCATCCGATTTTATTTATTTAGATAAAAAAAACAGAGTTGTACCACCTGAAACTGGTTCTGTAGTAGTAATGGATATACATACAGGTGAAATTATATGTTCTGTATCAAGTCCACATTTTAATCCAAATATTTTTTCAAGGGGACTGAATATTAAAGAATGGAAACAAATTAAAAATAATACAAGGTCACCTCTTCTAAACAGGTCTGTAGCAGGATTATATCCACCTGGATCAACAATTAAAATGGCAATTGCGTTAGCCGCATTAGAAAATGACATTTTAAACTTTAATACTCATTTTTTTTGTAAAGGTGTTAAAGAATTTGGAAATATGAAATTTCATTGCTGGGCAAAAAATGGTCATGGTAAATTAAATTTAACACAAGCTATTGAGAGATCTTGTGATGTTTATTTTTACGAGCTTGGATTAAAAGTTGGTATTGAAAAGATAGCGGAAATGCTTAGAAAATTAGGATTAGGTTCAAGATCAGAAATAGAATTAAATGAGATTAAAAGTGGTTTAGTCCCTTCAAAAAAATGGAAAATTAAAAAAGATGGAATAAGTTGGACCCCAGGTGAAACAATAAATGCATCAATTGGACAAGGATACATGTTGACAAGCCCAATACAGTTAGCAACTATGACTTCAAGAATTGCTAATGGTATTTATGCGGTTAAACCAACCTTGATAAAAGACAAAAAACAATTTTTTGAAAAACTCAAAATAAGTGAAAAAAATATAAATTTTATTAAAAATGCTATGGAACAAGTAGTAATAAGTAATTTTGGTACAGCAAAAAACTCTAAAATAGGTTCTTCTAAGTTTGAAATGGCTGGAAAAACAGGGACTGTCCAAGTTGTAAGAATTTCAGAATTAGAAAGAGAAAAAGGAATAATAAAAAATATTGATAGAGACTGGAAAAAAAGAGATCATGCTCTATTTGTAGGATATGCTCCTTTTAAAAAACCTAGGTATGCAATATCAGTCGTCGTGGAGCATGGAGGAAGTGGTTCAACTATGGCAGCTCCTATTGCAAGAGATGTCTTTAAGAAAATTTTCAATTTGAAAAGCTGAAATTATGAAAAAAAAATTGAGTTTTTATAATAGTTCATTAATAAGATGGGAAAAGTTACTACTAATCGATTGGTTCTTATTATCGATAGTTACAATTTTATGTATCATAGGCATTGGTTCTTTATATTCTGCTTCTGTAGGTGATTGGTATCCATGGGCCTTAAATCATGCATATAGGTGTTTTATAGGAATAATATTAGTTCTTATTTTTTCGTTAATAAAACCTGAAAAAATTTTAAAATATTCATATTTTTATTATTTAATATCCATAATGAGTTTAATTTATGTTGAATTTTTTGGGGTGGGAGATGTTAAAAGATGGATAGATTTAAAGTTTATTTATATACAGCCATCTGAATTAACTAAAATTGCACTAATTTTATTATTAGCAAAATATTTTAGTGATTTCCCAATTAAAAAAAGTGGTGTTATTTTCCTTATAATTCCATTTATTTTGGTTTTGTTACCAACATTATTAATAATGAATCAACCTGACCTAGGTACTGGTTTTATGCTTCTTTTGCTGGGGGGTACAATTATTTTTCTTGCAGGTTTAAATTGGAAAATACTTGTTTTTTTAATTACCGTTCTCCTTGGATCAATTCCTGTTTTATGGCATTATTTATATGATTATCAAAAACATAGAATAATGGTTTTTTTGAATCCACAAACTGATACATTAGGTAGTGGATATCAAATAATGCAATCAAAAATTGCTATTGGGTCTGGAGGAATATTTGGGAAAGGTTATTTGTTAGGAAGTCAAAGCAGACTAGAATATCTACCTGAAAAACATACAGATTTTGTTTTCACTTTAGTTGCAGAAGAAATGGGTTTGATTGGTTCATTATTTGTTATTTTGTTATTTATATTATTGATATACTTATTATTAAAAAATTATCTTAATGAAGAAAATTTAGCTAATAAAATCACAATATTTGGTGTATCTTTTTTATTTTTCTTGTACGTTTCTCTTAACATAGGAATGGTTACTGGTTTGATACCAGTCGTTGGTGCACCATTGCCATTTATCAGTCATGGAGGTACTTCACTTCTTACTGTTTTTATTGGTCTAGGTGTTGTACAAAGTATAAGAGTCCATAAAGATAAATTTTAATAAACTTGGAGTAGTTATATATGTTTAAATTTTTTACCAATAAAGATTGGTTTATTTGGTCATGGCTTGGAGGTTTTATGATACTTCTTTCAACTTGGTACCAGGTACAATTAGATGTAAAAATTAATGAATGGTTTGGAGAATTTTATGACACATTGCAAAAAGCTCTTGCTAAACCAGGTAGTGTTACTTTAGATGAATTTATAGGTTATTTGTGGACTTTTGCAGGAGTTGCAGGTTTATGGATTGTTATTTCAATTATAACTGGATATTTTGTAGCTCATTGGTTGTTTCGTTGGAGAACAGCTATGGTTAATTACTATCATAGTATGTGGGATTACGCTAAAGATGTTGAAGGAGCATCTCAGAGAGTTCAAGAAGACACAATAAAATTTAGTAGAATAATGGAAAGTTTAGGGGTTGGCTTCTTAGATAGTGTTATGACTTTATTTGCGTTTCTCCCGATTTTGTATGGGTTATCAAAAAAAGTTACTGAATTACCATGGATTGGGCCAGTAGATCATGCATTAATTTGGGTCGCAATTATTGCTGCATTAGGAGGTACAGCTCTGCTTGCTGCAGTTGGATTTAAATTACCAGGAATTGAGTATGATTTGCAAAAAGAAGAGGCGGCTTATAGAAAGGAACTTGTTTTAGGTGAAGATAGTGATGATCACATGAAACCACCTACTATAGCTGAGTTATTTGGAAGGGTAAGGTATATCCACTTTAAAAGCTATTTTCACTACCTTTATTTTAATGCGTGTAAATGGAGTTATTTTCAATTTATGGTAATTGTACCATATTTAGCATTAGCACCAACAATTGTTACAGGAGCAGTTACATTAGGTTTTGTTCAGCAAATAACAAGGGCTTTTGGAAGAGTTGAGGGTTCTTTACAATTTTTAGTGAGGAGTTGGAGTACAATAGTTGAATTAATTTCTGTTTGGAAAAGATTAAGGGAATTTGAAAAACAACTCAATATTCCAAAAGGTTTAGATTTAAAAACAAATTGATTTAAAAATAATGATAATATGCAAAAACTATCTTTATCAATTGGAATACTTAGTTGGAAAGGTTACAAAAGTCTTCATAATGCATTAAAAAGCTATGAAAAAAATGGACTAAATTCCATGATTTCTTCAAAGTTTATTTGTTTACCTGAGTATACAAACGAAGGTATAAATCTTTCAAAAAAATTTGGATATAAGCCTTTATTATATAAAAAAAATTTGGGAATATTAGATGGTTTTAAACAATTGGCAAAACAAATGCCGGATGGTCCATTATTACTTTTGGAGAATGACTTACCTCTGGTAGAAAATAAATTAAAAACTTATGACCAATTATGCTTATCATTAGACTTATTAAATAAAAAAAAGACTGCTCAAATTAGACTTAGAAGTAGAGAGTTTCCTGGTACACCCTTTGTAGCAATTGAAAAATATAATTTGTATTGGCAAGATGGATTGGCCAATAAATTTAGAAGATTAATGAGACCTTATAAGGCTAGAAAATTAATTGGGACTTCAGTTTATCTTGAGAAAAATCCTGATCTCAAACATCCAAAATATATTAAAAAAGTAGCAAATGGCTTTTATTCAGTTTCTACACAAGTTTTAAATTGGTCAAATTTAGCAATAATAGTAGACAAAGATTTTTATCTTAAAAAAATTATTAAAAGGGCAGAATTAGTGAAGAACAGAAAAAAAATAAATGGCTTTAAAAATATTGAAATTCAATTAAATGACGAATGGTGGAGAAATCAAAATTGGGAAATAATTTTGGGACCTGGTTTATTTACGCATGAAAGACTTTCTGACAGAGGCTATTAGTTATTTTATTTTTTTTATAGATTTATTTTTTTTGTTAACTTGCCTTTTCCTTGCTATTGATAAAGAGTTTTCTGGAACATTTTCAGTTATTACACTTCCAGCTGCAACGGTAGCATTATCTCCAATTTTTATTGGAGCAATAAGAGTAGAATTTGATCCAATAAAAGTATTTTTACCAATAACAGTTGTATGTTTTTTGTGTCCATCAAAGTTACAAGTTATTGTTCCTGCTCCAATATTGGTGTTAGAACCTACATTACTATCACCAACATATGATAAATGATTTGCCTTAACATTTTTCCCTAAATTTGATTTTTTTATTTCAACATAATTTCCAATCTTTGAGTTGTTATCAATACTTGAAAATCCTCGAATTCTCGCAAAAGGTCCAGTTTTTACATTTTCATTAATGATACATTCAGAAAGGTGTGTAAAAGAGTATATTTCAGAATTTTTCTTTATCTTTACGTTATTTCCAATCACAACATTTGGATGTATAATAACATCTTTTTCTATAATAGTATCATGTGCAAAGTAAATTGTATCTGGGTCTAGAAGAGTTACTCCAATAGCAAGAAATTTATCTCTAATGTTTTTTTGAGCAATTTTTTCTGCGTTACTAAGATCTATTTTATCATTGACACCTAAAATTTCATTTTCATTTATTTTAATTAAATCAATTTTCATACTTTTTTTTGCAGCAATCTCAATTAAATCAGTCAAGAAATATTCATCACTTAATGGGTTTAACTTTAATTTTGATAAAAGATTCTCTAAGTCTTTACTATTAAATGCAATTAAACCACCATTACAGAGTTTAACGTTGCATGAAGACTTTTTATCCTCCAAAATTTTGATTGGTTGGTTTTTTTTTGATAATATAATTTTCCCATAAGAATTTTTTTTATTATTAATAAAATATGTTAGGGCTAAATTATTTTTTTTAATGGAAATTGAATTAATTAATTTTTTAAGGGTTTTTTTTGTTAAAAAAGGTGTATCACCATAACAAACTAAAATAACTCCACTAAATTTACTTAATTTATTTTTTGCTTTCTTTACTGCATCTCCAGTACCAAGAGGTTTATCTTGGATTATAATATCACAATCATCCATATATTGTTCGTAATGTTCTTTATTAGACCCAACAATAATAATTTTGTCAGGATTAATAGATTTATTTACATCAATTACCCAATCAATCATTTTTTTCCCTGCAATTTTATGAAAAGTTTTTGGAAAATCAGATCTCATTCTCGTGCCTTTTCCTGCACTAAGTATTATAGAGGCTATTTGCATATTTTATTTATATTTTTTAGTTTAAAAATTTCAAATATATTAAATTATAAGTTATAAAGTATTTAAAGTTTTAATTAAAGGTTTTAAATTCATATGTGTGGAATTGTTGCAATAATAGGTAAAGAAAACGCATGTGAGCATGTGCTCAATGGTCTAAAAAAATTAGAATATAGAGGATATGACTCAGCTGGGTTAGCTTATATTTCTGATAAAAAAATGTTTAATGTTAGATCAGTTGGTAAATTAAATAAATTAATAAAAGTAATATCAGAGAGTAAATATAGTAAACTAGAATCATCAAAGATTGCTATTGGCCATACAAGGTGGGCTACTCATGGAAAGGTAAATATAAAAAATACTCATCCAATAATTTATGATAAAAAAATTGCAGTGGTTCATAATGGAATAATAGAAAACTACGAAAAATTAAAAGCAAAATCATTTTTAAAATCATATAATTTTGAAACTACAACAGATACAGAAGTCATACCCGTTTTAATTGATAGTTTTGTTAGTAATGGGAAAAATTTTTTTGAATCGGCAAAGTCAACATTAAAATTAATGGAAGGCGCTTATGCATTTGCTGCAATTCATCAAGATTTTCCAAATGAAATATTTGTAGCAAGAAATACTTCACCATTAGTTATAGGTGTAGGACAAGATTTTAAAGTTGTAGGATCCGACTCACACTCAATAACTCAATTAGTTAATCAAGTCATCTATCTAGAGGATGGGGACTACGCTATAATTCGAGATAAAGAGATAGAAATATATGATAAAAAAGATGAAATCACCAATAGAAAAATAGTAAATGTTAATACTGATATTGGAGTTGTAACTAAAGATGGCTATAGACATTTTATGGAGAAGGAAATTTTTGAACAACCCAATGTATTAATTAATACAATAAGTTCTTTACTTCAAGAAAACGATAAAATTGATATAAGTACTCAAAAAATGGGAATTAAAAAAAATAAATCTATTTTGATTTCAGCCGCGGGTACAAGTTTTTATGCAGCAGTTGTTGCAAAATACTGGATAGAAAAAATTGCAAATATTTCTGTCAGTGTAGAATTAGCTTCAGAATATAGATACAGAAACCCTTCAAATATAGGATTTTCTAGTATGATAGTTATTTCTCAATCAGGGGAGAGTATAGATACATTAATGGCTATGCGACAAGCAAAAAAATTAAATTTAAAAACAACAGCTATAGTTAATGTTGAAGGTAGTACGATCGATAGGGAGGCAGATTATTCAATATATACTAGAGTTGGTCCGGAAATTGGTGTGGCTAGCACTAAGTCTTTTACATCACAGTTGACGGTTCTTTTTCTAATATCCATTAAATTAGCAAATGAAAATAATTCTATTAATAATAAAGATTATAAAAACTTTGTAAGATTAATAAAAACTCTTCCAAATTCTTTATCTAAGTGTCTAAAAATTAATAGTGACATTATTAATATTGCACAAAAAATTAAAAACACATCTCATACAATTTTTTTAGGTCGAGGTTATCTTTATCCACTAGCTTTGGAAGGTGCTTTAAAACTAAAAGAAATTAGTTATATCCATGCAGAAGGGTTTGCTGCTGGGGAGATGAAGCATGGTCCAATAGCTTTAATCGAGGAAAACTTACCTGTAATAATGTTTTTGATTTCTGATGGTTTAGAAGATAAGTCAATAAGTAATTTGCAAGAGGCAGTTTCTAGAGGTGCTAGAACTATTTTGATAGCTGATAAAGAAAGTATAGCAAAAGCTAAATTTGTAAATTTTGCTATCGAAATTCCAGAATTCGAAAAAAAATTTGTAACTACTTTTTCTCCAATTTTAATGGCTATTCCTGCACAATTATTGGCTTATCATGTTGCTAGAGAAAGAGGAACTGATGTAGATCAGCCAAGAAATTTAGCAAAATCTGTTACAGTAGAATAAGTTTGACTGATGAAATAACTTTACCAGAATATTCATATTTTTTATGTTTTTCAGTTAAAGTTAGAACAAATAAGTTTGTTTATTTTCCAATAGAAAAATACAGACCAGAACAACAAAAACTTCACGATAAAATAAAACAACTTCACGATAATGGTATGTCTTATCGTAGGATTACAAAATATCTCAATAAAAATAAAATACTGACTCCAAATGGAAACCAATGGGGAGTTAGTGGAAACTCTGTATATTCAGTTTTGAAAAGATATAGAGAAAGAGAAGAAAGAATAGAATACTTGAATAGGGAATACGAACCAGATTGGAGTAAAATGAAAGTAGTATGGGAGAAAAATGAGATTAACTAA
This sequence comes from SAR116 cluster bacterium AG-426-I14, assembly GCA_003210055.1. Classification (GTDB taxonomy): domain Bacteria; phylum Pseudomonadota; class Alphaproteobacteria; order Puniceispirillales; family Marisalimonadaceae; genus AG-426-I14. Next base: position 10,986 of record QCNS01000021.1, on the reverse strand, counting down.
ATGGATTAAACTATATGAAAATCCAAACTACAAACCATTAACTCCTAAACAATGGAAGAAATATAAAGATAGAAAAAGAAAACTCATAGATGAGTTTATAAAGTCTGGGGAAACGGATTTAGACTATCTATCAACGGACAATCTGACGGAACAATCCGTTGATTATATCAAAATAATATATCCCTAAATACAAATGTGAAAAACATAAAATAAATGTAGATGTTTTGTTTATAAAGTTTGTTATGTAAGAAAAAAAAATAAAAAATATTAACTTTTTTTTAAGGATTCTCATTTTTGAGAGTCCTTTTTTTATATATATTATTATGAGTGATATATATGAAAAAAATAGATGTCTTTACAGAGATGATGGAACTTTCTGGTTAGACGATTGGGAGTTCAACAGACCAACTTTTTTTACTGGTTATGTGAATGAATATTTCTCTCGTAAAGTTGATAAGGTGAAAGAAAACAATAGTGAGTTTTTAGAACTCTTACATAAAAAAGTTTTTAGAAAAAATAAAAAAGAAATCACCAGATTATTTGTAGTAGAAAAGGGAAAGAAAAATAAAAAACTACACACTCATTTGATTATAGAAACACCAATACATTTATCTAAAAAAGATTTTGAGAGATTTGTATTGAAGTCTTGGTTAGAAACTAAAGGTGGAATCAAAAGTTATGATTTTACACCAGTTTATTATCTTCCAGACTTAAAAGAATATCTGGGTAAAGACCAGTCAATAAAAACTGAACTTGGGGTAGATGAGATAAACTCTTACACGAATAAAAGTGTAAGTATTAACTCGTAGAAAAAGTTGTTTCTACTTGGATAAGTCCAAATGAAAACTTCTGTTTAGTGAGAAATAATACCAGAGGGAAGTAATCCAACTTTCTCTAATATTATTCCTATGTCTAAAACAGAAAGAGAGAGAAAAATGATAAGAGAAGAAAGAATAAAAGAGTTCCTAAAAGAATACAAAACCAAGAACTTATACTTACAAGATTTATGTGAATCCATTTATGAATACTACAAAAATCAACTAATAAAATATTACATACAGAAGTCTAATCATCCATATCCAAATGAAATGATTACAGAAGATGAACTTATAAATATATCATATAATAAAGGGTTATTAGACTACCACCAGAGGACATAACCAATATGAATGATAGAAGATTACCTCTAATATTAGAGGACATACAACACGATATAAAGAGGACTAAACGACAGTTTAATGAACTTGGATTTCTCTATGAAGAAAGAGATAGACGAGATGATAAACTACGATTTGGAGTGAAACCTCGTTGGATAATGAATGAGGGATATTCTTTTTTTAGAGAGTTGAGAAACTATCTTACTGTGAATAAAAAAGGGAGATTAAAATAATGTATTACCACCAGTATCTATGTCGTATTCCACAATCAACTTGGGAAGATGTTAGTAAAGTTAAACAGTTAGATAATCAAAGTTTTAATAACATGATTACAGAGGGTTTGAGATATGTTGTAGAATCTAAAAAACAACATTTATCGCAAAGAAGAAAAACCAGAGAAACACTTTCCAACATGGTTAGTGTATAATGACTTTACTTTCTTCTTTTCAATATAATCTAACTAAACCAAAGTTAGATAAAATAGAAAATGAAAAGATGTATAAAGAAAATCAACATAACAAGTTGATGAAAAGAACTAATACAGATTTCAACAAAGTTCCAGATATGAAAAAACAAATGGAACAAGTTAGAAGAAATAAAACAACTTTCAAACAAAGTTTCCTAAATGGAACTTCCAGTAGAACCAACTAAATAATATTACAGATGAACTCCATTTACATATAGTTTTACATCACAGTTTATCTTGTAGGGAAAAAGACTTTCTATTCAGTCATGGGTGAAAGTCTTTTTTTTTGTGTCCAAGTCTTTACACATAGACACCATTAAAATCACAAAAATAGGTGTAGGTAATCCAACGATTACAGAGGACTGTTTTTGAGGACACTTGGACACTTAATAATAAAATGCTATAATCTTTCCCATGAAAAAAGTTTTTATTATTTCATTGGTTTTTATTTCTTTTTTATCTTCAACAAGTTTTGGTGGTAAAAAATATACATATTATGGATGGGGTGCATTATCTTGTGCAGATTTACTAAAAAGTAGAACAGATAGTGGTATGTTAAACTTTTTGGACAACTTTGAACTATCTTCTTGGATTCAAGGTTATGTTTCTGCAATGAATGTATCAAAGAAAAAAACAATAGATGAAAATACTGATTTTGACGGTGTTATTTTAGAAATCATCAAAAGATGTGAGAAAGAACCTATGAATGAAATAAGTGATGAACTTGATTGGATTTACAAAAATAAAATGAAATAAAATGCTATAATCTTTCCCATGAAAAAACTGATTTTAATATTATTTTTATCTCTTGCATTAAGTGGATGCATAACTCTTGATGAGGGAAAATCTACAAATGTATATAAAAAGTCTGATGTAGTTTCTACTAAAAAAACAACCTCAATAAACCAGACCAAAGAATCTACTTCTAATAATAAAAAATCAGACCAGAAAATAATAGAATGGAAGTGTTATAAAGGTGATTACAAAAACAAATATGAAAAACATATTCTAACTCTTGGATACTTGAAAGATAGTAATATTATGGATAGTGATGAACTTGTAGGAAGGATAGTTTTACACGATACATCTACAATAATATATTCCATTTATATGTTGAAAGGAGTTCAACATGCATGGGGTTGGAATCCAGATAGAAATAAAGATAGTCCTTTCAAAGTAGAATCATATTTAACAACTTATATGATTATTATGGATAGTAATAGGATTGCAAGATACTATGATTTTAAAGATGCAAAAAAAGGAGAAAAAAGGACTGCATCAGAGTTTTATGATTGCAAAAGACCAGAAACAAAATCTATGAGTTGGAAACAAGTTTATAAAGAATGGAAAGAACTTTATGGATATGATTTTAACTTTCTACTCAAAAGTAAAAAAGATTGATTTAATCATCTACTTTAAAAACACCCCCCACCCAAAACTGCTGTATAATGACTAATCTATAATGACTCGGTTAATCTCATATATTTATTTCATCAATCAAAGTATTTCTCTGGACTCCATAATCATAATAATATAGAATCAAAATGTGATGAATGATGAAATAACAAAGAGGTTTTAATGACTGATGTTTGTTTATATTTAAGAGTTTCAACTTCTCATCAAAATACAGACAACCAAGAACTTGAACTCGTAGAACTTTGTAAGAGGAGAGGGTGGAATATTGTAGAGATTTACAAAGAAACTGTTTCTGGAACAAAGAAGAACGAAGATAGAAAAGAACTTACTAAAATGTTAGGAGATATGAAGAAAAGGTATTTCTCAAAAATAGTTTGTTATGACTTATCAAGAATATCAAGAAATATGGGTGAGTTAGTAAAGACACTTTCATTATTAGATGATTACAAAATATCATTATTCAGTTGGAAACAAAACTTGGATACTGATGATGGTGGATTAGGAAAGATGTTCTTTTACTTTGTAGGGATATTTAATGAGATAGAAACTTCACTTCGTAAAGAAAGACAACTTACATCTATCAATAGATTAAGAACTATTAAAGGATTTAAGTATGGTGGAAATGAACTCATTTCTAATGAAACTAAACAAAAAGTATTGGATTTGAGAGAAAAGGGATTGAGTTATAGAAAAATCCACAAAGAAGTTTCTACTATCAGTCTTTCTTCAATAGGAAATATTATTACAGAGTCCAGAGTATGAGTAATCCTTATCTTGATTGTTATATAAGAGTTTCAACTGACTCCCAAGAAAAAGAGGGAAACTCTCTTGAAGTTCAAGAAACAATAGGGAAACAAGTTTCTAAAAATCTTGGATTGAAGTTTAGACTTCATAAAGAGGGAGTTAGAAGTTCAACCACACAATATAGAGAGGTTTTAGAAGAACTGAAACTTGGAATAACTCAACATAAAATAAAAAATGTTTGGAGTTATGATAAGAGTAGATTGTTTAGAGATATGACTGATGGATTACTATTCCGTAGGGATTATTTGGAAAAATATAAAATCAGTTTGTATGAGGGTTCTGTTCCAACAAAGTTAGATTTGGATAGTCCAGAAGAGAACTTGCAATATGGAATCCTTATGCTGTTCAATCAGTATGAAAACGAAAATAGAAGTAGAAAATCTCAACTTGGAGTTGTTCATAAACTAAAAAAGGAATCACCAACTAAACCAATATATCTTGGTGGAACAAGTTTGTTTGGATACAAAAATGTAAATAAAGAATGGAAAGTTAATAAAGATGAATCCAAATGGGTAAAGTATATTTACGATAGTTATGAAAAGGGAAAAACAATAAAAGATATTAAAGACGATTTAGATAGAAACGGAATACAACCAAGAAGAAAAGAACTCTGGGATATTGGAACAATCTTATCCATGTTAAAAAATAAAACTTTTACTGGAATACATACTCGTCATCAAAAAAAGATTAACAGAACATTCACATACAAAGTTCCCAAAATAATAAATGTTGGACAATACAATATAATACAAAAACTTTTGGAGAGAAACCAAAAGTATAAAGATAATAACAAAAAACATTTTTCATTATTGGAAGATTTCCTTGTTTGTTCATGTGGAACAAGGATGGGTTCAAGACATCTAAAAACAACTTCATCTCTGGGGTATAAAGTTAATACCAGAACTTATTATTGTTTGTCCTCACATAACGATTGGAAAACTTCCAAGAATAGAACTTGTGAGAATAGAAAATCATTACAAATGGATTCTTTAAACGAATATGTTTTGAACTTTGTAAAAGATAAAGTTTCTAAATCTGTTCTTCTAAAAGAAAAGTTTAAGAAAGAAGTTATGGAAGATAAGTTCCAGAAGATGAAAGACATTAAAGAAACTGAAAAGAGGTTAGAAAACCAACTACAAAAAATCCAGACAGAAATAGAAAGAATAGAAAACAATATTGTAGAGATGGAAGTTTCCAAAGGACTTGGGAAACAAGATGAAAAAATAGTAGATAAGATTATTAAAAGATACGGAGATGAACTTGAACAAAGAAACGAATATTACAAAGAGATTGAAAACCAAATAGATAATCTTGGACAAGATAAGAAGTGGTTAAACTGGGTAGAAAAATATGGACAAACCTTACAACTAAAAACTTCTAATGAAGAAAAACAAAAAGAGTTCTTAAACGGAGTTCTAAAAACTATTATCATAAATCCAGAACATGATTTTAATAGAGATGAAAAGGAAGTTCAAAAAGGACATTCAGTAGAGTTTCTTTTCAAGATGAAAATAGTTGATGACAGTTTGAACTGGATTAACAAAAGTGTTTCTCCACAAACTTATGAGATAATAGAGGGTAAGGATAGAGAACGAAGTAAAGAAGTTATGAAGTTCATTTCTAAAAGAAATAGAACTCAAAAAAAAAATAAAGAGAAAGTTAAATAATGGACAAAAGTTATTTCATCAGTCAAACGCAATCTGGGACTGTGGAATAGATTTAGAACTACTTTTGGTGATGAAAAATTTTACTTTGAGTATGATGTCCTGATAGAGACAACACAATTAGGTGTGTTTAATTTAAATCCTAAAAGAAAACAAAGATTAGACTTAATCTATAATTTACATCTTCAGGAATGGTCTAATAAACAAATTTCAGATCACCTTAATTCTCAAAATCTTAAAACTCCTAGAACAAGAAAAAAATATACTCCAAAATTGATTTGGATGACTATTCATAAATATAAAAATAGATCATCTAGAAAATCAGATAAAATTTTGAGAATTAAAGAAAGTATTAAAGTCTCATTATCAAAAGATGAGATTAAAAAATTACTTTTAAAAAAATTAAAATAAAATTATCATTTTAGTTATCAACTAGGAGTATATCATGAGGTTTTTGTTAATTTTAATATTTACCATTTCACTATCAACAAGTTCTTACGGTAACTGGTTAAAAGATATGTTTAAATCAACGGTTACTTCACAGGAGTTGGTTGAAAGAGATAAAAAATATTATACCAAGGAAGATAGTGAATTATATTCTGGAAAAGTTGAAGATAATCATAAAAATGGAAAAACTTCATTTGTTGGTCAGTACAAAAATGGTATGAGGACAGGAGAATTCATTACCTATTATGAGAATGGACAAATCCAAAAAAAAGAAACGTATTTATTAGGAACACAAGAAGGAAAAGTTGAAGAGTTTAATGATGATGGATCATTAAGGACCTCATATGTAATGAAAGATGGTAAATATCCTGATGGACCAATCAAGTTTCTAGATAAAGAAGGATTTGTTGAAGATTTTATTATTTATAAAAATGGTAAACGGATAGTAGAAGATTTTAAGACCGATAGTTTGTATTTTAAACAAAATATTGATTTAAATTCAGAACACTTTTTCCTAAGTCCAGGTAACTTAAAATCTATATTCGATTCTTATGGTGGTGAAATTATCGATAATATTAAAAATGTTACTATTTATGGTAAAAATGACTCCGAATTTGATGGAGAATATTACGAACTGTATACAACTAAAAATATATATTTTGAAGGTAACTTTAAGACAAAAGTATACCTAAAAGTTAAAAGTGGTAAACTTGATGGGAATGTTTCTATTATTGATGAAAGTGGTATAAGATATAAATTTAAAACGAAAGACGGAAAAATGGAGGGTATATACAAAGATTACTTTTTTTGTCCTCCAGGAAAAAATCTTCAAGGAATTTCTGGAAGATGTATACCTTTTGGTTATCCAAATTTTACAGTACATCCTTATAAAGAAATTAATTATTCTAATAATAATATTGACTCGTCTAAAGAAATTATAGAATACACACAAGATTACTCATATTTTAAGAGTGACGAAGAGGATAATTCAAATAAAATTAAATATATGAAATATTTTTATAAAGACGGTGACTTAAATGGTATAAAAAGTACTTATTTTAAAAATGGAGATATAAAAAAAGAGTTATATGAGAACGGTATAAATCAAGGTGAAGTTAAATAGAACATTAAACTTAAAAAAGTAATTCTAAATCTATTCGGTTACAGTAGAATAATTTCAACTTATGAAATAATTTCTCTAAAATATTATCATTATTTGTTTTTTCTGTAACAGTTAGAACGAATAAGTTTGCACTAAAACGAAACGAAAAATATTCTCCAGTACAACAAAAGACACAAGACAATATCTAGTCTTTTTATGACTATGGAATGAGTTATAAATACCTTTACCTTGAATAATATTTTTGTTTATAATTTTGAGTTGAAAAAAATGAATTTAAAACTATTTTTTCAAAAATTAAAACGTATTTGATTTTCATAGGTTTTTTTTCTGTAAGAATAATGTTTGTAATATAAACGAAAATAAATGATTACTAAAATATTGTCCTCAAAACTTGAATTATTTTTTAATTTATTAAATAAAAATATTAAATATTGGATTATATATTTAATTTCAATTCTTAGACCCTTTGCACCATGCTTATTATATACTTTATTAATTAATTTATATAAATACCCATTATGATAACCGAAATAGTGATCCACATCATACAAGTCCATATTTAAATAACGATACAAGTCTTGATTTAATTCTTGGATAATATTTTCTTTAATTTTTATTTTAAAATTATTTTGCATAATAAAATAACTATTTTGAAATGATTTGAACTTCCATTATTCATTATTAGAATATCGTAATGAAACAAATTTACAAAAATTTTATTTATATTTATCATGATTGAAAGGTTAATTTTTTACTAACAATAATTATTTGGATTAAAGTTTAAATATGAAAAATATATATATTCTTATTTTTACAATCATTTTTTGCTTAAATTCTTCATTAACTTTAAGTAAAGAAAAAAGTGCTTTAAACTGTACAGAAAAAGACAGAAAGTATGCAGAATTTTGGAAGAATTACTATGATCCAGAAGAAGCATATAGTTTTGGTGAAACTGTTAAAAAATTAGTCAAAGAAAAAAACCTTAAGAGTATATTTAATCTTGTTCAGGGTGAGTTAACTTCTGGTCCAAGAAAAGACTTTGTAAATAATAGAAAGTTTTCTGATATTTTTTCTGATAAATGGCGAAACAGTTTACTTGAAAGTAAATCTCCTTGTTCACCTGTTGGATGGAGAGGATTTATGCTTGATCACGGATCTATATGGTTTAACAAAGATAAAGATAAAAATAAATGGTATGTGTTTTCAATTTTGGGTGCAAAAAAAGAAATAATTTCAGAAAAAAAATTACCTATTGGTTGGAAAGTATCTAAAAAGATTATCCCACCTCAATGTTTTTCAACTATCTGGATGTCTGGTGATAATTACGAGGAATTTTCAAAAAAGTTCGACATCAAAAATTATAAAGATTTTTCTAACAATCCAGGCAAATTTTTAGGTAAGGAAATACCTAATCTAGAACCTATCAATGCATCGTGGGATGAAAAAATTTATCTAGCAGCATCTCTGACAGATTGTTTTAAAGGTAATTTAAGAGGTGGTGGTATAGTTAAAACAACTAATATTGATCCAAAAATAATTGATAAATCTATTCATAATAAAATTTGTTTTACTAAGTCTTCTTGTATTGAATACGCGTATACTATCTTATCTAAAGTACCTCTCAAAAATTGTAAAAATCTTGCACCTCATATCTTTGGAAAATGTGAGGCATCTTTTTTAATATCTGTTGGTGATTATAGTGGAGGTTCAATGGGATGGGATATTAGTTATAATATCTACGGACTATTTTCTTTTAATGATGATAAAAAATTTATTATTCCACTTAAGAACTTTTATAAAAAAAATAATGCAGTTAATTATTTAAGAAGTATCAATTAATCTTATATTTATATTGGTTAAAATTAAATACAAAAAATATCTTTAAACTAAATCTTGTTTCTTAATTTTTACTTTACTTAAGTTTTTCAAATTGATTTAATTATTTAATAAAACTTAATAATAAAAAATGTAAAAAAATGAGATTGATAATTTTAATTTTAATTCTATTTTGTTCTAAAATTTCAAATGCTAGAGATGTAATCAAAATTGAAAATCAAAATTATATTGTTCCTATACCCTCTAAATTTTGTAATTATTCTGATACTGCTTGGGGAATTCAAGTGATTGATTTTCTTAAACAACAACAGAAGAAAAGTCCTACGGCTTCTTACCCTCGATTAGTTTATAGACTATGTAATACTGGTAATAATGAAATATTTCCTTGGGGTTTTTTAGGTACTAGAAAAAATAAATATATTAATAATCAAGAAACATTTAATAAATTAAAAGCAAAGCTTATTAAAAAGACAGAAATCTATGATAAAATTGTAAAACATGAAAATAAAAATCTTAAGAATTTACTTGATGAATATGGAATGAATTCAAAAATAATTGGATATAATGAACCATTTATTGTTTGGTTTGATAAAAATGTAATAATAAGTTCTGTAGTTTCCTCACATCTCGTTAATAATGAACAATATAAAGAAAAATTAATATCTGCAGATACTTTACTTGATGGTATAATTTTTACGTATACTACTTATGATGATAAAGGCGAGTTAGGTATAGATACTAAATCTCACGCTCTTGATTTAATTGAAAATGCAAATTTATTAAAAAACATGAATTGAGATATTAACAATTTCTTATACAAATGGCTGATTTAAAACTAATTTTTAAAAAATCATATTTGATTTCGGTTAGGTTTTATCCATAGATATTTTTATAATTTGTAAAAGCATAAAAAACTTTAATTTTTCTACTTAAATATTTCAAAACCAAGATTTAAGCATTAAATTATTTGTAAAATAGAAATTTATGGGTATTTTTTTTTAGTAGAAACTTTATGAATGACCCCTAATGGTTGCCCATAAAAAAAAAGTGATGATTTCTTGGTAGTAAAATATGCAGTCCATTGAAAAATTTCTTTTCCAGATTTCGGGCAAGGACTAAAATAATTAAACTTTCCGTATTCAATTGTTGAGTTTCCTCTTAATTCAACCCATCCACCACCATGATCAAAATCTGATAAACCTATATTTCTAATCTTAAAATAAACCCATTTTGCATCTTTTGGTAAAGATGAAAATACGAATTTTGGGCTTTTAACTTCAAATGGTTTACCAGAATTACAAAATGGTATATTACCCCAAAAAAAATCAAATTTAATTTCATCTGCGATAGCTGGATTAATTAAAAAAATTATTGATAGATATATAAAAATTTTTTTTAACATGATCTTCATTTATATATAAAAATGTAAATTTTCAACATTTTCAAAATTACAATCATAATAATTCTTTCCACTTTTGTTTTTTTAAATTAAGATATAAAAAAACTTCTTAACATGCCTAAAATAGGTATAATCTTTCCAATCAATGCCTGAAATCCTGCAATTGGGTTTATTCCTAATCTTGGTAAAACTATGAATAATATTAATAAAATAATAAAAAAAACTGCTAGTAAAATGAGATGTTTAAAAGATAGCTTTTTTTTAATTTTTCTAATATTTAGTAAAATAAAAAAAATAGCTAAAACTAAAATTAATAAAACAATTATTCTAATCATAAAAAAGAACTCTCTGCACAACTAAATCTTAATACATAAAAATCAATATCCAATAGATAAGCATATATTAAAATTTATTTTCATATTGTCTAAAATAGTTATAGTGGTTAATCTAATAATAACAATATAGAAAAACGTTTTTATGAATGACTTAATTTTTAAATTCAGCAGATTAATATCATTTGTGAGCTTTCTATGTATAGCCATATCATTATATTTATTATTTTTTGTAAAAAAAAACTATTCAGAACATGATTTAATTTGGGTTTTAATCTTAATTTTAATTTGCATATCTCCATTATTAATTTTTAATTGGGTGTATTTTAAAAAAATAACATT
>QCNS01000020.1 GCA_003210055.1 SAR116 cluster bacterium AG-426-I14 | reverse complement strand
TTGGTTCATTTAACATTTTTCTAACTAAAATTTCGGATAGGAATGGTGCTTGTACAAAACCCCACGTACCCATACCGCCAATAAAATATTCATTATTATCATCAATGTTTCCAAAAAAAGGTAATCTATCTTTCGTGGATGCACGAACACTCAGTCTAGAGTGAAAACTATTATTCATTGAAATATTAAGTTTCTCCTTTATAAAAGTTGGAAGTTGTTCAATATTTTCTAAATCATTTTGTTTTAAATTTTCAAAGTTAGTTCTACTGAACGTTGATCCGGTTTGATGCAACCCTTGATAAGATTGGGAGAAAAACTTCCCATAACTAAAATTTAAATCAATACTATTTGTAATTTGATTTGCTTTTAAATAAGTCACCTGACCTGAAACTGGTATAATAATTTCTTTTTTTAATTTATCTTTCATTTCAAATCCGTTTGCCCAAACAACGGACTTGGCTTGAATAGACTTACCACATTCACTAATTAATTTTTTCTGACCTTTGCCCTCTTCAACCCTCAAAATTTTAAAACCATTATAAAATTTTACATTAGATGATAGATGTTTTAAAAATTTTTTAGTATCAACTATTCCAGCGTCAGGAAAATGGTGGCTTACTTCAGAATAATTAGAAAACTCTCCTGAATATTCATTCAACAACTTTTTTTTCCAACCCATTTTTAATAATTTATAAAATTTAATTATTTCTCTATCCCTTCCCGGAAAGACAATTACACCTTTTGAAGGCGGTGAAACATTCAATTTTTTAGCTAAATTTCTTGAATAGAAATAACTTCTTAATGAAAATATACCATAAGAACTTTCATCCAATGTTAGTTTTGGAAGTTGAAAAGCTATTAAATTACCGCTTGCACCACTACCTATTTCATTACTTTTATCAACAATGAAACAGTCAATATTTCTTTTTTTTAGAGAATAAGCAATTGAGCATCCAGTGATACCTGCCCCTATAATTGCGACAGGCTCTATATTTTTTTTATTATCATTTAAAATTAAAAAAGATTTATTTAATTTTCTTTTTTTTGTACCAAATATCATTTCTCTTTTATTTAAAAATCCTTTTTTTTTAGAAATTTCGAAACCAGCTATATTTAATTTTTTTTGTACTGCGGATGAAGACGTAAAAGTAGAAAATGTTCCATTATTCTTTGTTTTTTTAAAAATTGTTTTTATCAAGTCTTGTCTCCATGCAGTACCATTTTTTTTTGGAGAAAACCCATCTAGAAACCAACTGTCAGCCATAAAGTCCAATTTATTTATGTAAGAAAAGTCATTATAAACTAGAGTAAGTAAAATCTTTTCGTTTTTAAAAAAAATTTCATGAATGCCAGTTGTTCTTTTGGGTAGATTATTTATAAGTATAGTCGAATGATTTTTTAAACTAGGAAAATTATTGTAAATATCGTTCATTTGTTTTTTAGATAGTGGGTTTTTTTCTAAGCTAATGTAATGAAGAAAAGAATTATTTGTTTTTGTTTTATACCAAAGCTTAGATGTTAATAAAAAATTTAACCCTGTTCCAAAACCTAATTCAGCTAAGACAAAATTCTCTACATTTTTAAACCTTTCTTCTAAATTATTTGCATCCAAAAAAACGTATTTACTTTCACCTACACCATCTTCTGAATTAAAATAAAACTCATCATAAACGATAGATTTAACTGATTTTTTATTAACAATTATTTTAGTTTTTTTTAATTTGTTTTGCATAATCTTGATTATAAATATAAATAATAATTATGTTAGAAAAAGAATTTTGGAAAAACAAAAAGCTTTGTGAATTTACAAAAGAGGAGTGGGAATTATTATGTGATAGATGCGGCAAATGCTGCTTAGTAAAACTTGAGAATGTTGATACAAATAAAATTCACTATACAAATGTTTCTTGTAAATTACTTTGCACAAAAACTGCAAATTGTACAAACTATAAAAATAGAAAAAAAATTGTAAAAGAATGTGTTGTTCTTAATCAAGATAATATAAAAAATTTAGAATGGATGCCGAAAACCTGCTCTTACCGATTAATCAATGATGGTAAAGATTTACCTGAATGGCATCATTTAATCAGTGGAAGTATCGAAAAAATGGTACGAAAAAATATATGTGTCAGAAATAAAGTAACAAATGAAAAAAAAATTAGAAAAAATGATATAACAAACTATATATATGATTGGGAGTAATTTATTTATGACAAAAACAATGTGGATACTACTAACTCTTCTTTCCATATTAATAATTTCTTCGATATACAGAGAATATTCAAATATGCCTGTACCAGATCACCTCAATTGCAAAGAATCAATGTTAGAACAAATGTTTTCAGACAAATGTACTCCCAGAAAAAACATTATAATTAAAAATAATTAAAGCACTGATGATATCTTCTCCTATTTTATTATGGTTTAGAAATGACTTAAGGTTAAACGATAACCCTGCTTTGAAAAACGCATATGAACTATCTTTAAAAAAAAATTCAGAAGTTATATGTATTTATATTAATGAAACTACAAAACATTTTTCTTCTAACTATGGATCTGCGGCAAAATGGTGGTTGCACCAAAGTCTTGCTGAATTAGATAAAGATCTCTGTGAAATAAATAAGAATAAATTGTCTCAAAGCATTAATTTTTTTTCAGGCAATGCTGAGAAAATTATAATCTCTCTTTGCAAAACTTATAAAATTAAAAATGTTTTCTTTAACAGAAGATACGAACTAGAAAATATAATAACAGAAAAAAATTTATATAAGAAACTGACAGATAATGATGTCGTAGTTAAAACATCAAATGGCTCAACACTCATCGAGCCATGGTTAGTAAAAGGTAAACAAGGTCAACCTCTCAAAGTTTTTACACCCTATAAAAATTCATTAATTAGAAACCATGAAATTCCAAAGCCATTAGATAAACCAAAGTCAATTTCTCTATTAAAAGTTAATGAGTCGATAAAACTTGATGATTTAAACTTATCTAAAAATAATTGGACGAAAAAATTTTTATCTCATTGGAAAGCAGGAGAAAAAAGTGCAATTAAAAAAATTAATTTTTTTGTAAGTAAAAATATTTACAAATATGAATTATCTAGAGATATTATGGGCATAGAAGGCACCTCAAAGCTCTCCCCTCATTTTAATTTTGGAGAAGTATCACCGAGGTATGTTTGGCATAAAATTGTTGATAATGATTATGAGTCACTTTCACAGTCAAAAAAAGTATTTTTATCCGAAATTGTCTGGAGAGAATTTGCAAAAAACCTACTGATTTTGTATCCGAGTCTTTATTTCAAAAATATAAAAGAATATTTTAATAATTTTAACTGGGAAGAAAATAAAGCCAACTTTGAAAAGTGGAAAAAAGGTAAAACAGGTTATCCTATTGTAGATGCAGCTATGAAAGAACTATGGGATTATGGATGGATGCATAATAGATCTAGAATGATTGTCGCCTCTTTTTTAACTAAACATCTCTTAATACCCTGGCAGTGGGGGGCTGATTGGTTTCATGATACTTTGCTTGATGGTGATTTGGCATCAAATTATGCCAGTTGGCAATGGGTATCAGGCTGTGGTGCTGATGCTGCACCGTATTTTAGAATTTTCAATCCTACAACTCAAAGTATTAAGTTTGATCCTTATGGTAATTATATTAAAAAACATCTTCCTATTCTATCAAGTTTAAGCAAAGATGAAATTCATAATCCACAATCATCCAAAAACAATTTAAATTATCCTGAACAAATAATAGATCATAAATTTGCTCGAGAAAGAGCCCTCAAAAGATACTCAATTCTAAAAAGAGATAAATAATGAAAATAGGAATAATTGGTTCAGGAATTTCTGGGCTTACTTGTGCAACAATTTTATCAGAGAAGCATGAAATTTCTCTTTTTGAAAAAAATAATTATTTTGGAGGTCATTCAAATACAATAAACGTAAGTTCTAATGAATTAGGTAACTTTTCTGTCGATACAGGTTTTATAGTATTTAATAAAACTAATTATCCAAATTTTTCAAAATTATTAAATTTTTTGGATATTAATTCTTATAAATCTAATATGTCTTTTTCAATTTCTATAGATGATGGAAAATTAGAGTATTCTGGTTCAATTTTAGGTTTAATTGCTAATTATAAAAATTTTTTTGATAAAGAATATTTTTTAATTTTAAGGGATATTTTTAGATTTTTTAATTATGGGCTATCTTACAAAATTCAAAATTCTGATAAAGAAACATTAGAGAATTATTTAGATAGATGTAATTTTTCACAATCATTTAGAAATAATCATCTTATTCCAATGGCCTCAGCGATTTGGTCAACAAATGAAAAAGATATTTTGAAATTTCCTATAAATACTATGCTTGATTTTTTTAACAACCATCAATTATTAAATTTTGTTAAACGTCCTCTTTGGGAAACTATAAGTGGCGGCTCTGCATCTTATGTTTCCAAAATTTTGTCAATTTTAAAAAGTAGAGGTAATCAACTTTATCTAAACAAAAAAATTACAAAATTAAAAAAAATTGATAATAAAATAATATTAATTGATAAAAACGAAAAGGAACATGACTTTGATTGTGTTGTATTTGCAAACCATACAAATCAAGCTTGCAAAATTTTAACGCATTATGACAAAGCTTACGAAAAAAATTTAAAAAATTTCAGATTTCAACCTAACACTACCTATTTACACTCAGATAAAGAACTTATGCCGAAAAATAAACTTACATGGTCTAGTTGGAATTATATATGTCAATCAAAGGATAAAAAATCATGTATAACTTATTGGATGAACAAACTACAAAGTCTAAATACAGATAAAGATATTTTTGTAACATTAAATCCAATTACAAAACCTAAAGATGAAAAAATAATTAAAGTAATAAATTATAGTCATCCAATTTTTGATTTTAATTCAATAAAAACTCAAAAGAAAATAAATAAATTACAAGGACAAAATAAAATATTTTTTGCTGGGGCATGGAACGGTTATGGTTTTCATGAAGATGGAGTCAATTCTGCTTTGAATGTTTGCAAATTATTAGATATAGAACCCTCTTGGATAAATTTATGAAAATAAATCATAAATTAATTAATATTTTTTTTGGTCACATTTTTCATAAAAGGACTTATGGTCATAAACATTTTTTTAAAAATACCTCAATTTTTTTATTAATAGAATTGATTAATTTTGCAAAAATTAAATCTAACTCTGGATATAAAACACCATTTTTTTTTTCATATAATAAATTTAATATTTTGTCATGGTACGCCGAAGACCATGGTGATAGACAAAAAAAATCAAATATAAAGGATTTAATTAAATTTTTGAGAAAATTAAATAATAAATCGTTTGATAAAATATTTTTGTTTTGTTTACCGAGAGTATTTGGATTTGGATTTAATCCACTTTCTATATATTTTTGCTATAAAAAAAATAAGTTATCACAAATTGTATTCGAAGTTAAAAACACATTTGGTGATATCCATCATTACGTTCTTAGACAAATACATTTAGATGGAACCTTGCAAAAAGTAAAAAAACTACTTTTTGTATCTCCCTTTTTTGAAAACAAAGGTTATTACTACCTTGATTCAAAAATTATTAAAAATAAAGTTAAGATTGATATAAAATATTTTATAAAAAATACTCTTCATTTACATGCAAATGTTAATGCACAAAAAATTGAATTTTCAAGTCTTGAAATTTTAAAAAACTTAATTAAATTTATAATTTTCCCTGGTAAAATATGGATGAACATACATTTTGAAGCTCTAAAGTTATGGATAAAAAAAAATAAGTTAATAAAAATACCTAAAGAACGAACAGTAAAACATTCTTATGCGAAAAAAATAATAAATAATAAGTTTTAAAATGAATTTTTGGTCTAATTTACTAGCATCCTCTTTAAGGAATCTGCCATACGGTAACATTAATATAAAGTTACCTAATAAAGAAATATTTAAATTTAAAGGGACTAAAAATGGTCCGAATGTTAATCTTGAGATTTTAAATAAAAGTTCTTTAAAAAAAATTATGACTGAGGGTTCAGTTGGTTTTGCAGAGGATTTTATTGAAAATAAAATACGTACCTCAAACCTAACTGACTTGATGTATTATTTTGCTCTTAATAACGAATTTATTGAAAAAAAATTTAGATATAGCATAATTTTTAAACTTACAAACTTTGTTAAACATTTTTTAAGAAAAAATTCAAAGTATAATGCTAAAAAAAATATAAAATATCATTATGATTTAGGAAATGAATTTTATAAAAACTGGCTAGACAAATCAATGACTTACTCATCTGCTATTTTTAATAACAAAAATATTGGCTTGTACTCAGCACAAAAAAATAAATACGAAAAGATATCTCAATTATCAAAGATAGGTAATAAGGACAAAGTTTTAGAAATAGGTTGTGGCTGGGGAGGATTTATGGAATATACATTGAATAACTCAAAATGTAAAATTACTGGCACAACTATATCAGATGCACAATATCACTTTGCAAGACAAAGATTGAATAATCTAAAACTTAATAAAAATGCTCAATTAATAAAAAAAGATTATAGAGATTTAACTGGGAAATTTGATAAAATTATATCGATTGAAATGTTTGAAGCAGTTGGAAAAGATTATTGGGATATTTATTTTAAAAAAATTAGACAATTAATTAATGACAATGGAATAATAATATTGCAATTAATAACAATTAAAGATGATAGTTATAAATATTATTCAAAAAATCCAGACTTTATTCAGAAATACATATTTCCAGGAGGTATGCTAATCAGTCTTGAGATTTTAAAAACAATTATAAATAAAAACTACTTAACAATAGAGTCTATTAATAGTTATTCAGACGATTACGCTCAAACATTAAATCTTTGGCAAAAAAAAGTTTAACGAGAAACGTAAACAAATTACAGAAATTGGCTTTGATGAAAAGTTTATAAGATTATGGAATTATTATTTATCTTACTGCGAAAGTGGTTTTAAATCTAAAAAAATAGATCTTAACCACATTAAGATAATCCCAATCTAAATTTTAGATTTTACCAAAGTTGAGAATAATTTAAATATAGAACCTAAAAAAGGAAGTTTTATGTAAAATTGACTAAAGCTATCCCAATAGTCATAATGATATTTCACTTTACCCTCTTTATTAGTTATTATTTCTGATAATCCTGTAATTTTTTGTTGTTCTCCAAAAGCTACAAAAGTCATATTCCATTTTATAAAAGTTAAGTTTTGTTTTGAGGTGATACTTTCTACATGAAATTTAGGCTCTTGAATTTTTAGAAGAGTGTTTTTGAATATTTTTTTAAATTCCTCATTTCCTTTGATGTTATTAAATGGATCAATAAAAATAATATTTTTATCTATAAGTCTATCAAACGTATTTAGATTTGATATCGTTAGATTTTCAAATAGATTCAAATATTCTCTTAAATATTTATTTGTCATTATTTCTTGTACCGCTACTGATGATTTTATAGGAAATCATATCAGGTAAAATACTAAGAAATTTCATGAAATAACTAAAAAAGAATGGAAACGAAATTTCAAACTTTTTAGATTCCAAGTTTTTAATGATAATTTTTGCAGCTACATCTGGCTCTAACAAACCTGGCATGTAAAATTTATTTTGAGACGTTGCAGGTGTATTTACAAATCCTGGAGAACATAACTTTATTGTTATACCATATTTTTCTAAATCGTACCTCGCAGATTGAGAAAATGACCTAAGAGCTGCTTTGGTAGGCCCATAAGCTGCCGCTTTGGGCAGGCCTAACCAGCCTGATATACTTGACATGATAACTATGATACCTTTTTTTTTAGTTAACATTTTTTTTAAAAAGGCAACATACGTATTAATTACACCTAAATAGTTTACTTCATTATGTTTTTTAAAAATTTCAATATCAGGATTTTCACAGTAAACAGGTGAATATATTCCTGCATTTAAAATTAATAAATCTGGTCCATCAAATTTTTTTGCGACGAGTTGAAGATCTTTTAAATTTCTGACATCAGCACAAATTCCGGTAAACTTGTTACCAAAATGATTTAATTTTTTTTTCATTCTCAAAATTTTATTTTTATTACTACTTATTCCAATCACTTGAAAACCTATTTTGAGTAATTCTGTTGATAAGGCAAAACCAATACCTTCACTTGCGCCAGTTATAACAGCTAAAGAATCTTTATTTACTATCATAAAAAATTAACTTCTACACACCTTATACTTAACTAAGACACTTCCTCTAAGAGAAGAACTTACAATATTTAAATCTATTGAGAATTGATTAGCCATAATTTCTTTTTTTATCGGTAATTTTTCTTCTATAGTCTCCTTACCACCAAAAAACATTAAAGTAACTAATAATGGTTTAGTGGAATCAAAAAAAGGTTTGTCGATTGTTTTGTTTTTTGTAAAACCTTGTGCTTTCAATCTTAAACTACCTCCAAGTATTGTGAGTGTACTGTTTGGAGGCACAAAGTTTTCAGTTGATACTGGTAGTTCATTAACTTCTTGGTTTTGACATATCTTGTTATTGGTTAAAACTCTTAAATGACGAATTATCTTATCTTCTGAAACACCTTTGGCCAAAGCTATCGACAACATTTTCTGAGATTTGAAACCATAGTCTAAAGAACCTTCTCTAATATTTTTTGCTTCCAAAGCAAGGTTAGCTTCTTTGAGTTTCATTTTGGTAGATATAAGTTTTTGTTCTAAATCTATTTTAATGTCTTCAAGTTCTTTTGAGATTTTCTCATTTTCTTGGATTAATAAATCATTGTCAGAAGCACCAATCCTCCAACCAAGAATTAACACAAATACCAATATAAAACCCTTTAAAACAAATGAACCAATTGTTTTAAATCTCTTATTTCTATATTTTTTTTGAATTTCGTAATAATCCATTAATTTATCTACATAGAATTTAGAACTTTATATGACAAAAAATTAAAATTAACTAGAATATAATTTAAAAACAAAATATTTAAATAATTAAACGCATATTAAAATAATATTTTTAATGCTTTTGTAAATTGAATAAAAAACTTGCTTTACTCTTTATCACTTGTTAAATCTCATAGTTAAATTTGCGAGCGTGGCGGAATAGGTAGACGCACTGGACTTAAAATCCAGTGACCATATTGGTCGTGGGGGTTCAAGTCCCCCCGCTCGTACCATTTTAAAGAGAGAATTTCTATGATTTTCGTCCAAACAAAAAAAGAGATGGATGAGTCTATAAAGCTATTAAAAAAAAACTCTGATAAAATTTCATTAGTACCCACCATGGGTAATTTACATGAAGGTCATCTTTCTCTGATTGAGTTAGCCAAAAAATATTCTTCAAAAGTTATAGTATCTATTTTTGTTAATCCTTTACAGTTTGGAGAAAATGAAGATTTTCATAAATATCCAAGAACACTTGAAAAAGATATGAAAAAGTTAATTGATAAAAAATGTGATTTACTATTTTTTCCAAAGTCAGAACAAGAAATTTTTCCAGAAACACATATAATTAAAAAGATTAATTCTGGAAAATTAGGTAATATTTTGTGTGGAGAAAAAAGGCCTGGACATTTTGATGGGGTTTTAACAGTAGTTCATCAACTATTTTCATTAATTAAACCTAATATTGCAGTTTTTGGTGCAAAAGATTACCAGCAACAAATTTTGATAAGAGATATGTCGAAGAAATTTTTTCCAAAAATTAAAATCATAGTTGGTCCAATAATTAGAGACAAAAATGGATTAGCATTATCTTCAAGAAATACATATCTTACAAAAAAAGAAAAAGAAATAGCTCCATTTTTATTTAAATCATTAAAGCAAGGTATAAAATATTATAAGGAAAACAATGATGTTAATTTTACAAAAAAAGAAGTAAAAAACATGTTAATCAACAAAGGCATTGAAGTTGATTATCTTGAGATAAGAGACAATCACCTTAATAACCTAGACAACACTAATAAAAGAAATAAAAAAATATTTTTAGGTTCTATAAGGTTAGGAAATACGAAGTTAATAGATAATATTGAATTTTTTTAATGGCTTTAATTCCTCTTTTTGATAAGAACCCGACTAAAAACTTACCAATAATAAATTATGCAATAATTATTATTTGCTCAATAGTTTTTGTTTTGCAGACAAAACTTAACTATCATGAAAATGAGTTGTTTATCATTCAATTTGGCATGATACCCTCTGTCCTAATTGGGTTTTCTGAGTTACCATCAGAGATAAGGGTTTTCCCAGCTTTCTTTTCTTCAATTTCATACATTTTTCTTCATGGCAGTTGGCTTCATCTATTAGGTAATATGGGTTATTTATATATTTTTGGAGATAATGTTGAGGACTATCTAGGAAAAATTAAATACATTTTGTTTTTTTTATTTTGTGGGTGTGTAGCTGGCTTCTCTCAAGCTGTTACAGATGTTAATTCCAATATACCGATGATAGGAGCTTCGGGTTCCGTATTTGGCGTTTTAGGTGCTTATTTTATTCTTTTTCCTAGAGCTAAAATTAAAGTATTATTATTCTTTTTAATACCAATTAACATCTCTTCAATGTATTTGATTGGTGGGTTTGTATTATTACAATTTCTTCTTTTAGATACAAATTCTGCAAATGGTGGAGTAGCTTATATGGCGCATATTGGAGGCTTTTTTGGTGGTTTGATTTTGACAAAGTTGTTAAAAAACAAAATTATTAAAAATAAAAATTTAAATAAAGGCACTTTACCATCAAGTAAATAAATATTTAACTCTATAAAATTTTGCCTTTTCCTCCATTGTCTTCTATTGAGCAAATTAAGTCATCACCAGCTAATCTTAGTATTTCTTCATTTTCACATCTAAGAACGATTGAGGTACCAAATCCCTCTGGTTTGAAATATGGATATGAACCTATTTTTAAATCTTCATACTTATTTTCAATATCATTTAAAGACTTAGCTATTTTCCCTTCACCAAGATTACATACAATAGTTTTACTAAAAAATGTATTTTCCACCTGTTAATTGATTACTAATACCTCCAAACATACTATGCATGATTTGAGGAACACCAGCAAAAACATAAACATTTTCTACAATATACCCAGGTGCTGCAGAAACAGGATTATCTATTAACTTTGCACCAATTGGAATTATAGCCATTTTTTGTCTGGCTTCATTAAATTCGATTTTAGAATTTTTGTAATGAATCTCAAGTCTTTTCATGGCTTCTTTATTTTTTTCAAGTTTTAGATTGAACGCCTCAGCCACTGACTCAGTGGTAATATCATCATGTGTCGGACCAATACCACCACATGTAAAAACATAAGTAAATTTTTTTGAGTAAGACTTTACTAAATCAATTATTCTTATCTTATGGTCAGGAATTACAGTTATTTCCTTTAACCTTATACCTAACAAATTTAATTCTTTTGCTAACCAATTAGAATTTGTGTCTTTAGTTCGACCAGACAAAATTTCGTCACCAATTATTACAATACCTGCTGTTGAAACCATAAAAGTAAAATCTTTCTAAAAATAAAATTTACAAATTTTTTAAAAATTAGTACATAAATATTTATGTCTTCTATAACTTTACACGAAAAAAAAGATTTTGTTAAAATGCATAAAGCTGGAAGACTAGCTGCTGAAGTATTAGACTATATCACAGATTTTATAAAACCTAATGTGACAACTGAGTATTTAGATAACCTCTGTCATAATTATATAATTTCTAATAAAGCAATACCAGCTCCTTTAAATTACCGTGGATATCCAAAATCTACCTGTATTTCTGTCAATCATGTTGTTTGTCATGGAATCCCTGGTTCAAAAGTTCTAAAAACTGGTGACATACTTAATATTGATATAACTGTAATACTTGATGGATGGTTCGGTGATACTAGTAGAATGTATTTTGTTGGTGAACCTCCTATGAAAGCAAAAATTCTTACAAGAATAACTTATGAAAGCATGATGTTAGGCATTGAACAAGTAAAGCCTGGTAATACTACCGGAGATATTGGCAATGCTATTCAAAAACATGCAGAAAAGAATGGGTTTTCCGTTGTCAGAGACTTTACTGGACACGGATTAGGGCAAGTTTTCCATACTTCACCTACAATATTACACTATGGAAAATCAAAAACAGGCGTTGTTTTAGAAGAAGGTATGTTTTTTACAATAGAACCTATGATTAACTCGGGTAAACATGAAGTAAAGGTTTTGTCAGATGGATGGACCGCTGTAACAAGAGATAAAAGTTTTTCAGCACAGTTTGAACATAGTATTGGAGTAACATCCTCTGGTTTTGAGATATTTACATTATCTCCTAAAGGGTTCACTCAACCGATATATGCTTAATCATTTTGATCATCTATTTTTTTTTTATAAACATCTCTAAATTTTTTTGGATCATCAATTGGAGATACTTCTTTGATAGTTTCTTTTAATGCAGATACATTTTTTTTAATTTTCGGTTTAGCTTTGTTAAAAGTTTTAATTCCTATATCAATAGCCTCTTTTCTTAATTTAGGATTAGACAAGACAACTTTTGCAGCTAATTTAAACAATCCTGAAACCATTTTATTGCTTTTAATTTCCTCAAAAAGTACTAGAAATTGTATTAGGTAAAAAATTCACTTATCATTTCTAGTTTTTTATTTATATTCAATTAATAGAGGATACATATGATTAAAAGATATTCAAGAAAAGAAATGTGTGAAATATGGACCTCCGAACAAAAGTTTCAAATTTGGCTCGAGTTAGAGTGCCATGCATGCGATGCAATGGCAAAACTTGGTATTATTCCAAAAAAATCTGCAGAAAATATTTGGAAAAAGGCTAAGTTTGATGTGAAAAAAATTGATAAAATTGAAAAACTAACAAAACATGATGTAATAGCTTTTTTAACTAATTTATCAGAAAACATTGGAGATGATTCAAGATTTCTTCATCAGGGAATGACATCTTCAGATATTTTAGATACGACCTTATCAATACAACTTAATAGAGCAAATAAAATTCTAATTGTTGGAATTGATAAGCTTTTAAAGGCTATTAAAAAAAGAGCGTACGAACATAAAAACACTTTAACAATTGGAAGATCTCATGGTATTCATGCTGAACCTGTAACATTTGGCTTTAAACTAGCTACTTTTTATGCCGAGTTTCAAAGAAACAAAAAAAGATTATTGTTAGCTGATAAAGAAATATCGAAATGTGCCATTTCTGGAGCAGTTGGTACATTCGCTAATATTGATCCTTTCATAGAAAAATATGTTGCAAAAAAATTTAATTTAACACCTGAAGTAATATCAACTCAAGTAATTCCAAGAGATAGACATGCAATGTATTTTTCAATTCTTTCTGTAATTGCGGCAAGCATAGACAGACTAGCAACTGAAATAAGGCATTTACAAAGAACAGAAGTAAGAGAGGTAGAAGAATTTTTTTCAAAAGGTCAAAAGGGTTCTAGTGCTATGCCTCACAAAAGAAACCCAGTCTTAACAGAAAATTTATCAGGATTATCTAGAATAATCAGAAGTTCAATAATACCAGCACTTGAAAATGTCTCCTTGTGGCATGAAAGAGATATTTCTCACTCTTCTGTAGAGAGAATGATAGCACCTGATACAACTATCACATTAGATTTTGCAATTTCAAGATTAACTTCTGTTATTGAAAAATTAATAATTTACCCAGAAGTAATGTTAGAAAATTTAAATAATTTGGGAGGACTTGTATTTTCGCAACAGATTTTACTTTCTCTTACTAAAAAAGGATTGAGCAGAGAAAAGGCATATGAGCTTGTACAAAAAAATGCTATGAAAGTTTGGAAACAACCAGTTTACAAAAGAAAAGATCTATTTAAAAACCTGCTATTAATTGATAAAGAAGTAAGAAAAGTATTAACGGAAGAAGAAATTGTTAAGCAATTTGACTTTAATTATCATACAAAACAGATTGATGAAATTTTTAAACGAGTTTTTAAGGAATAAATGCTAATGTCACTTAATAAAGTTGAAAGAAATATTATATACCAAGGTAAAGCTAAAATTCTATATTCCTGTTCTAACCCATCTAATTTAATACAATACTTCAAGGATGATGCAACTGCAAATAATGCAGAAAAACATTCTATAATTCTCTCCAAAGGGATTATTAATAATTTTATATCAGAATATTTAATGAAATCATTAGAAATTAAAGGTATACCAACGCACTTTATCAAAAGACTAAATGAAAGAGAACAACTTATAAAAAAAGTTAAAATAATCCCAGTAGAGTTAGTTGTTAGAAACCTGGCCGCAGGTTCCATAATTAAAAGATATGGTATCAATGAAGGAATAAAGTTTTCTGAACCTTTAATTGAATTTTTTTATAAAAACGATTCACTAAATGACCCACTACTTAATGAGCAACACATAGAAGAGTTTGGTTGGTCAGATAATAATGAAATAAAATTAATGAAAAAAGAAGCATTAAGGATTAATAAAATTTTAATTAAAATTTTTGATAATGCAGGAATTGATTTAGTAGATTTTAAAATAGAATTTGGTCATTGTTTTAATAAAAAAAATGAAAAACAAATAATTTTAGCTGATGAGATTAGTCCTGATAATTGCAGATTATGGGATAAAGAAACAAAAAAAATACTTGATAAAGACATATTTAGAAAAAATCTAGGCAATCTTATTTCTGGCTATCAAGAAGTTGCAGATAGATTAGGTGTTAAAATTAATTAATGATTAAAGTTGTATTAGAAATTTTTCCTAAAGAAGAAGTGTTAGATCCTGAAACTAAAATTGTAACTAAATCACTTCAAGATCTTGGATTTGATAAATTAAAAGAAATAAAACTAGGAAAACAAATTTTGATATATTTGAATGAACAAGATAAAGAAAAAGCCTTGGAATATTCAAAACAAATGTGTGAAAAATTGTTGGTTAACACAATTATTCAAGATTATAAAGTTTATATTGACGAGGAAAAGTAATTTATGAGGGCTGGAGTAATTGTTTTTCCAGGATCTAATTGTGATAGAGACGTCATAATTGCATTGAAAACTATTTCAAACTTTAAACCAAAAATTCTTTGGCATAAAGAAACTGAAATACCTAATTTAGACTTAGTAGTTGTACCAGGTGGTTTTAGTTTTGGAGATTATTTAAGATGTGGTGCTATAGCAGCAAAATCTCCAATTATTAATTCTTTAAAAGATCATGCAAGCAGAGGAGGTTCAGTTCTTGGCATTTGTAATGGATTTCAGATTCTTATTGAAACAAAATTATTACCAGGTACTTTAATTACCAATAAAAATCTAAATTTCGTATGCAAAGATATTTCTTTAATTACTCAAAAAACCCGACCAAGTCCCTTTACAAATGGTTTGACACCTGGAGATAAAGTTAATTTCCCCATTGCACACAATGATGGAAATTACTTTTGTGATGATGAATTAACAAAAAAACTTCATAATGAAGGACAAATTGCATTTAAATATTCACCTAATGATAACCCAAATGGTTCAGTTGATAATATTGCAGGGGTATTATCAGAAAATGGTCGTATTCTTGGTATGATGCCTCACCCTGAAAGAGCCATTGAAAACTTTCACTCATCTCAAGATGGAAAACTTTTTTTTAATGGCTTAATCAAGCACTTATTAGGATAAATTATGAGAGTATCAAGAGAACAAGAAATAGCTTTAGAGGAAACTAAAAATTGTACTTTAGAAAAAGCTATTGAAATGGGGTTAAGTAAAGATGAATTTGAATTGATTTGTAAGAAATTAAAAAGAACTCCAAATTTTGTTGAGACAGGAATTTTTTCAGCAATGTACTCAGAACATTGCTCATATAAAAGTACAAAAAAATGGTTAAAAACCCTCCCTACTTCTGGAAAGCAAGTAATTCAAGGGCCAGGTGAAAATGCAGGCGTGATAGATGTTGGTGATGATAATGCTATAGTCTTTAAAATTGAGTCTCATAATCACCCCTCTTTTATAGAACCTTATCAAGGCGCCGCTACAGGTGTAGGGGGTATTTTAAGAGATATTTTTACAATGGGCGCTAGACCTATAGCATTAATGAATGTTTTGAGATTTGGTGAAGAAAATAATTTTTTAACAAAACACTTATTAAATGGAGTTGTTAAGGGTATAGGTGGATATGGAAATTGTATTGGAATACCTACGATTGGAGGTGAAACTTATTTTCACAAGTCTTACAATAAAAATATTTTAGTCAATGCAATGGCAGTAGGATTAGCAAAAAAAAATAAAATTTTTTACTCTGCAGCAAGTGGTGTTGGAAACCCAGTAATATACGTTGGAGCTAAAACAGGTAAAGATGGTATACATGGTGCAACAATGGCATCCGCAGAGTTTTCTGATGACACACAAGAAAAAAAACCGACTGTTCAAGTTGGAGACCCTTTTACAGGTAAACTATTGTTGGAGGCTTGTCTTGAGTTGATGGAAACAGATTCTATTCTATCAATTCAAGATATGGGTGCTGCTGGTCTTACTAGTTCCAGTGTAGAAATGGCATCTAAAGGTAAACTAGGTATACATATAGACTTAGATAAAATTCCTTTAAGAGAAAATAATATGTCTGGCTATGAAATTATGCTTTCAGAGAGTCAAGAGCGAATGTTGATGATTCTTAAACAAGGGTCTGAAAAAAAAGCTGAAAGAATATTTGAAAAATGGGATTTAGACTTCTCAATAATAGGCAAAATTACAGACACAGAAAAAATAACTTTACTAAAAAATAATAAGGTTATTTGTAATTTACCTTTAAATCTACTTGTAGAGGATGCCCCAGAATATCATAGAGATTATAAGTTAACATCTAATAAAAATCAGCTGAGCTCTAAAGAAGTTGCTATTGATAAATCTATAAAAGATATTTTATATAAAATATTAGGTCATGTTAATTTCTGTTCTAAAAAATGGATTTATGAACAATATGATAGTTCTGTCATGGGAGACACTATTTTAACCTCAAATGATAGTGATGCTTCTGTCGTTAAGATACATGGAACTGAAAAAAATCACTTTAAAGGAAAAGGCTTAGCTATTTCTACTGATTGTACATCCAGATACGTGAAAAATAATCCTGAGGAAGGAACTTCATTAGCTGTCGTAGAGGCTGCTAGAAATTTAGTTTGTTCGGGAGCAACACCAATGGCGGTAACCAATAATCTAAATTTTGGGAATCCAGAGAAAAGTGAAATCATGGGACAAATCGTAGGAAGTATTCTTGGAATAAAAAAAAGCTGTGAGTTTTTTAATACTCCAGTGGTATCCGGAAATGTCTCTCTCTACAATGAAACTAATGGAAAGAGTATTATGCCAGCCCCAATAATTGGTATGGTTGGTATCATAAATGATATTGAAAAGGTAATAAATTTACATGCTAAATCAAAAAGATCAATTTTAGTTTTAGGTCAGAATGAAAATAAAATAGATGGTTGGCTTGGATGTAGTTTTTACCAAGAAGTAATCCACGATAAATGTGATGGTAAAATTCCTTCTCTTAACTTAGAAAAAGAAAAAAAATTAATGGATTTTTTACTATCTATAAATTCTCTAGGTTTAATTGATGGGGCTCATGATGTTTCTGATGGAGGGTTACTTCCATGTCTTATTGAAATGTTATTAAAAAAGAAATTAGGTATTAATGTAATATTACCAAAATTTTTTGATGATTTGAAAAATGAAGATTTTTATAAACTCCATGGTTGGTGTTTTGGTGAAGACCAGTCCAGAATATTGATTTCTACGGAAGATAAACAAAAAGTCATCGAATTAGCAAAGGAAAATGAAATAGAAATATTTCATTTGGGACAAACAAATTCTAGTGGTGAAATTTTGCTTGGAAAATTAGATAGATTTTCAATTAAAAAATGCTATCATATATATGCAAATAAATTACCTAAAATTATGATTTGATAAAGGATTGATATATGCCAATGTCAGCTAAAGAGATCGAAGACCTTATACTAAAGGCTTTTCCTGATGCAATAGTAAAAATTGATGATCTTAGAGGAGATGGAGATCATTATGCCGCCTATATTGAGAGCAAAGAATTTGAAAACAAAAGTAAAGTCCAACAACATCAACTTGTTTATAGAGCATTAGGTGGCAGAATGGGAAATGAGCTTCATGCTTTAGCACTTAACACATCAGTTCCAAAAACAGGAGAATAAATCATGGAAAATTTAATTAAAGAAAAAATAGAAAAAATCATTAATGACAGTGAAGTTATGTTGTTTATGAAAGGCACACCAGATATGCCACAATGTGGCTTTTCTGCCGCTGTGGTAGGCGTATTAAATCATATGCAAGTGAAATACGATACGCTCAATGTTTTGCAAGACCAAGAAATAAGAGAAGGAATAAAAGAATTTTCTGATTGGCCTACAATCCCGCAACTATATGTAAAAAGTGAATTTGTTGGAGGTTGTGATATCATCAGAGAGATGCATGAAAATGGAGAGTTAACAAAATTTTTTGAAGACAAAGGCATTACTTAAATTAATTGAGGTATTGATTTTGTTTTAAATTGTAATTACTTTCAAATTATATTTTATTGGAGACTATATGACTGAAACACAATATTTATCACCAAAGACAATTGATGAAGCTGTTAATTTATATTCCAAAAACCAAGGTCAATCTAAAATACTTGCTGGAGGTACAGATCTTCTTGTTCAAATTAGAAGTGGTGTCTTATCACCTGAAACTATTATAGATATAAAAAACATTAAAGAGATTAGTGAAATTAAAAATAATGGTGAAGGTTCATTTACAATAGGAGCAGCTGTTTCAGGTGCTTCACTAGAGGAAAATGAAGAGTTTAAAGATTATTGGCCAGGTGTTTTAGAAGCACTTCGACTTATTGGGTCAGAGCAAATACAAGGCAGAGCATCTCTTGGTGGAAACCTATGTAATGCATCGCCAGCTGGTGATAGTGTCCCAGCTTTAATAGCATCAGGTGCTACTGCAAATGTTCAAGGTCCAAATGGAAAAAGAAACTTACCTGTGGAAGAAATACATGCTGGACCAGGAAAAACAAATTTAAAGAATGATGAAATTCTAAT
Source organism: SAR116 cluster bacterium AG-426-I14 (assembly GCA_003210055.1). Lineage (GTDB taxonomy): Bacteria > Pseudomonadota > Alphaproteobacteria > Puniceispirillales > Marisalimonadaceae > AG-426-I14. Next base: position 12,834 of record QCNS01000020.1, on the reverse strand, counting down.
TAATTTTGATTTTCCAACTAAAGAACAAGGGTCAGCTGATGCATATTTAAGAATGATACCAAGAACTGAAATGGATATAGCTGTAGTCGGATGCGCTGTGAATATAACAATGGATGAAGATACTTGTATTAACGCAAGAGTTGCCCTTGGAGCTGTTGCGCCAACAGCTGTATTAGTAAATGAGGCTGCCAAATTACTTATTGGAACAAAACTAGATAATGATGTTATTGAAAAAGCAGCAAAATGCTGTGAAGATGCTTGTAATCCGATTAATGATAAAAGAGGTACAATTTTTTATAGAAAAAGAGTATCCGGGGTATTGTTTAAAAGGGCATTGAAAATTGCAGTTGAAAGGGCAAAAAGGTAAAATATATGTCAAAAAAAATTCATGTTACAACTTCGATAAATGGTGAAGAAACTGAATATTTGTGTGAACCATACGATACAATGTTAGATGTTTTAAGAAACCAGTTAAACTTAACAGGTTCAAAAGAAGTATGTAGCTCTGGCGATTGTGGGGCATGTAGTGTAACACTTAATGACAGGCTAGTCTGCTCTTGTCTGATGCTTGCTGCAGAAGCCGAAGGACAAGAAATTAGAACAATTGAGGGTATGACAGAAAATGGAAATTTTCATGTACTTCAACAAAAGTTTCTAGAACATGCAGCTCTACAATGTGGTATTTGCACTCCAGGTATGTTAGTGGCAGCAAAAGCATTGTTAGACAAAAATCCTTCGCCAACTGAAACCGAAATTCGTTTTTGGTTAGCAGGAAACCTTTGTAGGTGTACTGGTTATGATAAAATTGTTAGGGCTGTTCAAGCCGCATCTGAAGAAATTAAGGAGAGTGCATAATGAATGAAATGAGTAACAAATGGATAGGTAAAAATACAATTCGTCCAGATGGAGCCGAAAAAGTTACTGGTCGTGCTGAATATGCTGCTGATACAACAATGCCAGGCATGCTATGGGGCAAAATTCTTAGAAGTCCGTATCCCCATGCAACAATAAAATCCATTGATACAAAAAAAGCAGAGTCTCTACCTGGTGTCCATGCAGTTGCAACCCACGATGACTCCGTAGACTTTCCCTTAGACACACCAGTAATTTTAGGCATTCAAGATATGAGGTGGATGGCTAGAAACGTTCTTGCGAAAGAAAAAGTACTTTTTCATGGACATCCAATAGCCGCTGTAGCTGCTAAAACTGAAGAAATAGCTCAAAAAGCATGCGAATTAATTGAAGTTGATTATGAAGTTCATGATTGGGCCATAGAAATAAATGATGCAATTAAAGACGATGCACCAATTTTACATGACTTTATTAAATTTGATGGTAAGCCATCCAATATTGCAGGTACTTTAGAACATAAAAAAGGCGATATAGATAAAGGTTTTGAAGAAGCTGACGTGATAATAGAAAAAGATTTTGAAACAGCTGCAGTGCACCAAGGCTACCTAGAAAATCATGCATGTTTAGTTAGTGTTGCACCAGATGATAAAACTGTTATTTGGAGTTCAAGTCAAGGACAATTTATGGTTAGGGCTATGACATCTTTTATAACTGGTATTCCTCAAAGTAATATAAGAGCCATACCAGCAGAAATTGGTGGTGGTTTTGGAGGAAAAACAATTGTTTATCTGGAACCTGTTGCGGCAATTTTATCTAAAAAATCCGGTAGACCTGTTAAAATGATGATGACGCGTGAAGAAGTTATGAGAGCAAGTGGCCCAACTTCTGCTTCCAAAAGCACTGTCAAAATTGGTGCGACAAAAGATGGTAAAATAATAGCTGCTAAAGGAGTTTTTTATTTGCAAGCTGGAGCTTTTCCAGGTTCTCCAATAAGGGGTGCTGCGGGATGTTGTTTGGCTCCATATGATATACCAAATGCTCATACCTTGGGCTATGATGTAGTTTCCAATAGGTCTAAAGTTGCAGCATACAGAGCTCCTGGAGCTCCTATTGGGGCATACGCTGTTGAATGTGTCCTAGATGAGATAGCTGAGTCTCTAAATATATGTCCTTTAGAGTTTCGTCTAAAAAATGCAGCTAAAGAAGGAACCAAAGCTGTTCACGGACCTACATATCCTAAAATGGGATATGTAGAAACTTTAGAAGCTGCTTTAAAAAATCCACATTACAAATTGCCACTTAAAAAATGTCAAGGACGAGGCGTTGCAAGTGGTTTTTGGTTCAATGCTGGAGGTGAGTCTTGTGCTCAAGTGAACATTACTGAAGATGGTAATGTAGCAGTTACAACTGGTCATCCAGATATCGGTGGCTCAAGAGCCTCTATCGCTAATATTACAGCTGAACTTCTTGGTATTGACATTAATAGAGTATCAGTAACAATTGGTGATACAGCTTCTATAGGATTTAGCAATTTAACTGGAGGTAGTAGAGTTTTATTTGCATCTGCATTGGTAGTTACTGAGTCTACAAAACAAGTAATTGATATTTTAAAAGACCGAGCTGCAAAAATATGGAATATTGATAAAGAAGCTATAGATTGGGAAAATGGAGTTGCTAAACCAGCTGGAGATAATGCTGGTAAATTTAAACCACTTACACTAGCTGAAATAGCTGATCAAGCTACACCAACTGGAGGACCAATTGGTGCAGGCCATCAAGTAAATACTGTTGGTGCTGAAGGTGGATTTGCAACTCACATTTGTGATGTTGAAGTTGATGTTGAGCTTGGTATTGCAAGAATATTAAAATATACGGCCATTCAAGATGTTGGAAAAGCTATTCACCCTGCTTATGTTGAAGGTCAACTTCAAGGCGGAGTTGTTCAAGGTATTGGTTGGGCTTTAAATGAAGAATATATTTATAATGATAAAGGTAAGTTAGATAATCCAGGATTTTTAGATTATAGAATTCCAGTCTGTTCTGACCTTCCAATGATAGATACTGTCATAGTTGAGGTTCCAAACCCAAAACATCCTCAAGGCGTAAGAGGTGTTGGTGAAGTTCCAATTGTACCCCCGTTAGCTGCTATCGCCAATGCAATATATAATGCAGTTGGGAAAAGGTTTTACAGTTTACCTATGTCACCACCAAAAGTTTTAGAAGGTTTAGAACAAAAATAATTTTGTAAATTTATTTTCCTAGTAATTTGTCAAGTTATTAGAGGTGTTTTCGCTTTTTTTTTACAAAATTGTAACACCAATTTATTAGTATTTTGTTAATTTTATATTTGAAAAAAAAGATAAAAAATTGAGTATTACCCTTAAAACAATCATAGATGTTCAAAAAAAAATAAAGTCTGAAGTTAGATGGACAGAAACTAGTTTTTCCCAACAAATTTCTGAAAAGATTGGTACAAACATATTCATAAAATATGAAAACAGACAACATACTGGTTCTTTTAAGGTCAGAGGATCATATAACAAGTTATTGTCATTAACCGATGAAGATAGACAAAAAGGCGTAATAGCGATGTCTGCAGGGAATCACGCTCAAGGATTAGCTTATAGTGCTAGAAAATTAAGTGCAAATTCTAATATTGTCATGCCAATTGGAACCCCATTTACAAAAATTAGAAGAACAAAAAATTTTGGAGGTAATGTTTTTTTAAAAGGAAATACACTTAAAGAGTCATACAATTATGTTCAAAAATTAATTAAAGAAAATAGTTTTACTGAAGTTCATCCTTACAATGATATTGAGGTAATTAAAGGTCAAGGTACTTTGTTTTATGAAATGTTATCGGATATTAATACATTAGATATTTTATTAGTTCCAGTTGGAGGTGGTGGTCTAATTGCAGGTTGCTCTATTGTAGCAAAAGAAATGAATGAAAAATTAAAAGTGATTGGAGTCGAGTCAAGATTGTATCCATCTTTATCAAACATAATACATAACAAAAATATACCTTGTAAAGGTTCAACTATTGCTGAAGGTATTGCAGTCTCTGAAATTGGCAAAATACCTTTGCAGATAATAAATGAAACAGTTGATGACGTAATAACTGTCTCAGAAACATCTATAGAAAGGGCTATTGCAATGTTTGCTTTATCTGAAAAGGTTGTTGTAGAAGGCGCTGGGGCTGTTGGATTAGCAGCTTTATTAGAAAAGCAAGATAATTTTAAAAATAAGAAAGTTGGACTTGTTTTATGCGGTGGTAATATAGACTCAAAAATATTGTCATCTATTTTAATGAGAGATTTAGTTAGAGCTGGGCAAATTACAACATTAACAATTACTATGCCCGATAAACCTGGACAACTTAGTACTATTTCAAAAATTTGTGCAGAAGCAGGTGCGAATGTATTAAAGGTTGAACACAGTAGATTTGCTATGGATTTGTCAGCTAGTGTTGCAAAGCTGAATATTACAATCGAAACCCAAAATCAGGAACATTTAGCAGAAATTGTTAATACAATTGAAGCAAATGATTTACCAGTGTCGGTTGAGGGTATGATTTAAGTATTTATTTTATTATCTTGAATAATACTCAATTACAAGATTAGTTTCCATTTGCACTGGATATGGGATTTCATCAGGTAGTGGAACTCTTGTCAAGCCACCAGTTAACTTATTATGATCGACTTCAACGTAATCTGGGACATCTCTTTCAGTTGAAGATATAGCTTGCATGACTGCTGGTATATTTCTTGCCTTTTCTTTTAAGGTTATCTTATCACCAACATTTAGCATTCTTGATGCAATGTTGCATCTTTTGTTATTAACTAATACGTGACCATGATTAATTAATTGTCTGCATGCAAAAACTGTCGGTGCTAATTTCATTCTGTATAATACTGCATCCATTCTAGACTCAAGAATTCCAACTAAATTTGCGCCTGTATCGCCTTTTCTTCTAACTGCTTCTACATAATATTTTTTAAATTGTTTTTCACCAATATTTCCATAATAGCCTTTGAGCTTTTGTTTAGCCATTAATTGAACACCAAAATCAGTAGGCTTTTTTCTTCTTTGCCCGTGTTGTCCAGGAGCATACTCTCTCATGTTAAGTGGAGATTTAGGCCTTCCCCATAAATTTACACCGAGTCTACGATCTATTTTATGTTTAGAACTTACTCTTTTATGATCAGATTTTGCCATTTATCACCTTATATTTTAGTAACAATCGCCTACAATACCGTTTGAAAATTTAAAGTCAAGTCTCATTATTATAATCAAATAGAGATTTTATTATACCATTCAAGGTTTTTACTTCTTGAGTAGTTAAAGAGGACCTATTAAACAAAGATCTCATATTTTTCATTATTGAATTATTCATATGCTTTGAGTGAAAAAAATTAGATTTTTGTAACATGTTATTCATTTTGTTAAAAAAATATTCTTTTTCACTATTTGTAGCTAGATTATGAACTTTCTTTGCTCTTTCTTTCTTAATTTGTTTGCTGCAAACAATATATTTGTTGTAATACTCCCAACAAACTATCATTACGGAATGAGATAGGTTTATAGATGAAAAATCTTGATTTACAGGTATACTAAAAGAATAATCTGACATCACAATTTCTTCGTTGGACAAACCGGAACTTTCTGCACCAAATAGAAATCCTGTTTTTCCTCTTTCTTCAATTTTCATATATGATAGTGACAGAGCTTTATGGATACTTATTTCTCTTAAATTTAAATCTCTTTTTCTAGCTGTTGTAGAAATCACAATATTAATATCTTTACAAGCCTGTTCAATTGTTTCAAAAACACTTACATTATTTAAAACATTTTTAGAACCTGCCGCAGTTGAAATCGCGTCATCATTTGGCCAACCATCTCTTGGATTAACTAATCTTAACTCTTCAAAACAGAAGTTTTCCATTACTCTTGCTACAGCCCCTATATTTTTTCCTAACTGAGGATTTGATAAAATAATTACTGGAAATTTGATTGATGTATGTGAATTTTTCATTATTGAAAAAAAATCTAATTTATGTTCTTCGCCAACTTGTTCCATTTACGTTATCTTCTAAAATAATGCCATTATTTAACAAATTGTCTCTAATTTTGTCAGCTGCCTTAAAATCTTTTTTTTCTTTAGCAATTCTTCTATCTTCTATCATTTCTTCAATATTTGTTTCTGACAATTGATATTCTATTTTTAAATCTATTGGGTTATTTTTAAACCAAGTTTCAGTATCTTCTTCAAGTATACCCAATAACGCTGAAGAGTTTTTTAATAATTGACCTGCTTCTCTACTTCCTTTATTTGACTGCTCAGACAAAAAATGAGCTCTTGCAAAAGCTTTAGGAGTATTTAAGTCATTCTTCAAATGAAAAAAAATTTCTTTATCTGGATCACCATTTTTTTTAAAGTCTTTTATAGATCTATATAACCTAGATAGAGAGGATTTGGCCTCTAAAATATACTCATGTTTAAAATTTAACGGTGCTCTGTAATGTGCTTGCAATAAAAAATATCTTATTACTTCTCCATTAAATTTTTTAAGTAAATCATAAATAGTTTTAAAATTACCTAAAGATTTTGACATTTTTTTTTGGTCTATGTTGACATAACCATTATGTACCCAGTATTTAGCCATGAATTGTTTATTGTTTGCACAACATGATTGAGCAATTTCATTTTCATGATGAGGAAAAATTAAATCAGCACCCCCACCATGTATGTCAAAAGTTTCACCTAAATATTTTTTACTCATAGCTGAGCATTCAATGTGCCAACCAGGTCTTCCTCTACCCCACGGGCTATCCCAACCTGGTAAATCTTTTGAGGAAGGTTTCCATAAAGTAAAGTCTGCTGAATTTTCTTTTAATCCTGAAACCTCTACCCTAGCACCGGCTAGCATTTCATCAATAGTTCTCTGTGATAAACGACCATAATGATCATAATTCTTAACTCTAAAAAATACGTTTCCAGATTTAACATACGCAAAACCTTTTTTAATTAAAGTATCAATTAGTTCAACCATTTCTTTGATATGATCAGTAGCTTTTGGTTCAAAATCTGGAGGCATATTTTTTAGTTTATTACAATCGACATGAAAATGTTTTATAGTTTCACTTGTAATTTTATTTATAGGCTTACCAGTTTCAATGGATTTTTTGTTAATTTTATCGTCAACATCAGTAATATTTCTAACATAAGTAACTTTTTTATAAGATAACTTTAATAGACGGACCAATGTGTCAAACACAACCAAAGGTCTTGCATTTCCAATGTGTATTCTATCATAAACAGTTGGACCACAGACATAGATTTTTACATGATTTTTATCAATTGGATCAAAATTTTCCATTTTTTTACCAAATGTATTAAAAATTTTGATCATTTTGATTTCAATCTTTCGATGATTTTGTCTCTACCCAAAATTAAAATTAATTCTGATATTTCTGGTCCAAACATACGATTAGTTAATACTTTTCTCATTAATTTAAAAATTTCATTATTCTTTAATTCTAGATTTTCTTTAATTTTTTGTGACCAGTTGAACCATGTATTTTCATCAAATTGTCCATCAGGTAAAGTTTTGAAAAATACTTCTCTAACATCTTTATCTATTTCATTATCTGTCACTTTACCAAAAATTATTTCATTCCATTCTTTAACTTCCTTAAAAGAAGTAATGTTTTTTTTTATAATATTCCAACAATTTTCATCTAAAATTTGAGTCTCATCTCTAAACTTAGATTTAAATGTTTTGTAATCTAATTGTTGTATCAATTTTTTATTGATATTGTTAAGCTCATCGAAATTAAATTTTGTTGGAGATCGTCCAAAGTGGGATATATCAAACTCTTCAATAATCTTATTAATCCCTTTTTTTAACTCAGTGTTCTTTGATGTACCAATGTTAGATAAATAAGAATTTAAAGAAATACTTTCAATTTCTTCTTTTTTTAAATCTTTGATAGATAAACTTCCAATTCTTTTTGATAATCCCTCCCCTTTTAAATCCGTTATAAGAGGCAAATGACCCATTAGAGGACGAGCAGCGTTCATGGCATCAAATATTTGTAATTGAGCTGCCGAATTAGTTACATGATCCTCTCCCCTTATAATATGAGTAATGTTCAAATCAACATCATCTATTACAGATGCGAGAGTATATATAAATCTTCCATCTTCCCTTACTAATATAGGATCTGATACATTACTTAAGTTATATTTACATTCTCCTCTAATAAGGTCATTCCAGAAAATGGTCTCATGATTTAGAAAAAATCTGTAATGTGGTTTAAGGCCTTTAGAACAAAATTCTTCTTTATCAAAATCTGAGAGATTTAAAGAAGCTCTATCGTATACTGGAGGTTTACCTGATGATAGTTGTGATTTTCTTTTTAAAGATAGTTCTTCAGCGGTTTCAAAGCACGGATAAACAAAGTCTTTTTCAATTAAAACTTTTAAAACATCATTATACCTGTCAATTCTGTTAGATTGTTTTGTTTCACTGTCCCAACAAATATTTGCCCAAATTAAATCTTCTTTAATACTCTTTTCAAATTCTAATTTAGACCTCTCATTATCTGTATCATCTAATCTTAGTAAAAAATGACCATTATGCTTTTTAGCATAAAGAAAATTTATTAATGCTGTTCTAAAATTACCAACATGCAGATTTCCTGTAGGGCTAGGTGCAAATCTTAATTTTATCATCGATATACCAACTGAGTTATACTAGACTTTTAATAAACATTTCATAAGGTTATGTAAATAAATTTAATCCCAATTCTTAAAACCACTTGTCAAAGGAAATCTTCTGTCTCTTCCAAAAGCTTTTGAAGTTACCTTTGGTCCAGGTGCAGATTGAAATCTTTTATATTCAGATTTTGTTAGAAGTTTTGCGATTTCTTCAACAGTCTTTCTTTGAAAACCTAATGACACTAATTTTTCCACAGAAAATTGTTTTTCTACTAAACCTTTCAATATATCGTCTAAAATTGAGTATTCGGGTAAACTATCAGTATCTTTTTGATTATCTCTTAACTCAGCACTTGGGGCTTTGGTAATTATATTATTTGCTATAACATGACCTTTAGGTCCAAAAAAATCATCGCAAAAATTAATATTCCTCCATTTACACAATTCAAAAACATCACTCTTCCAAACGTCTTTAATTGGAGCATACCCTCCGCACATATCCCCGTACAAAGTGGCGTAACCGACCGCATATTCAGATTTATTACCTGTTGCCAAAACCATTTTTCCAAATCTATTTGACAATGCCATTAATAATAAACCCCTTAACCTAGATTGGATATTTTCTTCAGTTATTCCAATAGAAAATTTTGGTCCATCAAAATCACTCAATATATTATCTATAACTTTCATTCCATCCTTAATATTTAGAACAGAATAATTAATTTTTAACATTTCAACAGTAGTTTTTGCATCATTTAGGCTAGAATCACTTGTGTAAGGACTTGGAAGCATAATAGCTTGCACTAATTTTGGACCCAATGCATCAGCTGCAATCGCCGCAACTAAAGCTGAATCAATTCCTCCAGACATTCCAAGCACAACACCTGGAAAATTATTATTATTAACATAATCTCTAAGACCTAAAACTAGAGCTCTATATAAACTCTCAATTTTGTCACAAGATTTTTCAATACTACCATTGCCAACCCAAGTTTCATCTTTTAATGAAAAATTAATAATTGATACTTGTTCTTGAAAATCTTTTGAGCTAAAAAATAATTTACCATTTGAGTTTAGGCCAAAAGAACATCCATCAAAAATCAATTCATCTTGACCACCTACTCTATTCAAATATACAATCGGTAACTTTGTCTCATAGACTCTTGCCGTACATACAGAGTATCTCTCATCTTTTTTTGAAATTGTGAATGGTGATGCATTAATTGCAATATTAATTTCAGCCCCAGATTCTACCAAGCATTCTAAGACTGTTTCGTCCCATATATCTTCACAAATTGGTAGACCTATTTTTACACCTTTAATGTTTACTGGTCCAGATAATTGCCCAGGTTCAAAAATTCTTTGTTCATCAAAAACACCAGTATTTGGCAATTCATACTTGTCTCGATATGTTAAAATTTTACCTTCATCTAAAACAAATACAGAGTTTTTAATATGATCTTTATCTTTTCTTGGAGCCCCTATAATAATAGATGATTTCTTATCAAGAGTTATCGTAGCCAATTTTTCAATTTCTTGATTAATTAAATTTAAAAAATCTTCTCTTAATACTAAATCGTCTATTGGGTAACCTGATAAGTATAATTCTGGAGTAACTAAAATATCAACATCATCATCTAAATTTGATCTAATTGATATTAGTTTTTCAACATTTTTTTTAACGTCTCCAACTAATGGATTTAATTGCGCTATAGCAATCTTTAATTTTTTATTCATAATAAAAAGATATAGTTATTTTTTTGATTTATTAAATAAAAATTCTCTACCAAGTTTAACCATGGACTTTCCACCATAAGAAATAATATCAGCAGTAGCATATGTTTCTGACCAAATTTTTGGAAGATATGAACCTGTTCCAACAACATCAACAGGTACATTTGCTAAGGCAAACACCTGACATTTCTCTGGACCAAAACCACTGGAAGCAACAATCTTTATCTTTTCAAAACCAGACTCATTTAATATTTCTCTTAATCTCCAAATAGCTGCTGCAGAAACTCCAGTACCAATCAAATATCTAAGCTCTTGCTCAGTTCGATAACCTTTTATTGCCTGAGGAACATTTCTTTCAAGAACGTCATAGGAACCTGCCACATCTAGTCCTTCAATATATCTTCCACCATGAGTATCAAGTCTAAAGGAAAGTTTATTATTTTCAGCAAGTGATTTAAAATGTCTTGCTACTTGTAAACCATCTGAGATTTCTTTGCCAAAATAATCTATTAAAACAGTTAATGGTTCATCAGGCCAAGTTTTATGAAACATTTGAGCAGCTTTTAAAGTTGATCCTGCGTAACCAACTAGAGCGTGAGGCATGGTACCTAAGCCATTAGAATTTTTAAATAGGAAGGCTGACCTATCTGTAGCACAACCAATAAATCCTTTGACTTTTAACTCCCGCTTTGCAGACTCTGAACCAATATAAGCTCCATAAGCCATCAAATCAGCCATATCTATTCCAGCACAATGTCTAGCATCCATAGCTAAAAAGAAAGTATTGGGAAGAGATAAAACCATAGATTTTGCATTATATGCAGCAACACAAGTTGCTCCTATTTTTTGCAATAAAGCTGTTTCAAGATCTACAAGATTGGACATAGAACCTGAGATATATGCTAATGGTTCACCAGCTCCAACATACTCACCTTCTTTATAAAGTCTAGTTATTGTTACTTTACTATTTCTTTCTTGAATTATTTTACTTAGCCATTCAATAGCAGGTGAAATAGCTGATAATACAGGTCTTCTCATAAAAATAGCATAAGTTACATCTGTATCTCCAAATTTAGTCACCACCTCTTTTGTTCTAAGAAAATAGGTATCTGTGACAGAGTTTAAGAGTTTGCTATCTGGTCTTATGTTATTAGAATTATTTTTAGTAAATATATTCTTATAATTCTTTGATGAATTAGACATATATATAAAATTTCAAGAAACTTTTGAAAAATCCCTATTTGTTTTTTTTCTTCTTTCAACAAGTAATTCAGCCAATAAAAAAGCTAATTCGAGAGACTGTTTAGCGTTCAACCTTGGGTCACAGTGAGTATGATACCTATCACCTAAGTTAGACTCTTTGACATTATAAATTCCACCAACACACTCTGTAACATTTTGTCCAGTCATTTCAAAATGCACCCCCCCAGGAATTGTATCTAATTCTGCGTGAACATCAAAAAAACCTCTGACTTCGGTCATTATGTCATCAACTTTTCTTGTTTTAAAACCATTAGATGCCTTTACAGTATTACCATGCATTGGGTCACAACACCATCCAACTACTAAACCAGATTTTTTAACTGCTTCTATCAATGGCTTTAATTTATTTCTTACCTCATCTGCACCCATTCTAGTTATTAGAGTAAGCCTACCGGCTTGGTTAAGAGGGTTAAGCTTTTCTATGATTTTAATCAAATCATCAGGGTTCAAAGTTGGTCCACATTTTACGCCAATAGGATTAGATATACCTTTCATATATTCAACGTGAGCTCCATCTAAATCTCTAGTTCTATCTCCAATCCAAAGCATGTGAGCAGAAGTAGCAAACCAGCCTTTTTCTTCAGTAATTGTATCTTTTCTAGATAAAGCCTCCTCATAGTTAAGTAATAATGCTTCATGCGAGGTATAAAACTCAGTTTCTCTAAGTTGAATAGTGTTACCGGGAGTGATTCCACAAGCTTTCATAAAATACAAAGATTCTGAAATTTTTTCTGCTAGTTTTTCATATCGTTCAGCTTCTTTAGTACCATTAACGAATTCTAAATTCCATTCTTGTATTTTAGTCAAGTCAGCCATACCGCCACTTGCAAAAGCTCTAAGTAAATTTAAAGTTGAAGCAGATTTGTCATAAACTTTTAACAACCTTTCAGGATCTGGTTCTCTTGAAACTTTATTAAAAGCCATATCATTAATCATATCTCCTTTATAACTTGGTAATTCAACTCCATTTATGACTTCAACTGGAGATGACCTTGGTTTTGAATATTGACCAGCAAATCTGCCAATTTTGACTACAGGTAAAGAAGAACCAAAGGTTAAAACTACTGCCATTTGTAAGATTACTTTAAAACTATCTCTAATGTTATTAGCATTGTGTTCAAGGAAAGATTCTGCACAATCACCACCCTGTAGCAAAAAAGACTTTCCTTCTGCAACAGATGCTAAACGTCTTCTAAGTCGCCTCACTTCTTCAGCAAATACTAAAGGTGGTCGTTTAGAAAGCTCTTTTTCTGTTTCTAATA
>QCNS01000019.1 GCA_003210055.1 SAR116 cluster bacterium AG-426-I14 | reverse complement strand
TATTATTTTAAGTATTTTCATATTTAATCTAATTATACATATAAATTAATTTTACAAAATTATTAATTGTTTGATTAATTATTGATATTAATTATAAATTAATAAGTTTTATTTAAAGAGCTGATACTTTTGATGGAAAATGAATTTGAAAGAATTAAAAGACTCCCACCTTATGTTTTTTCAGAAGTAAATAGTCTTAAAGCTAAATTAAGATCTGCAGGAAAAGATATTATTGACTTTGGTATGGGTAATCCAGATATGCCTACCCCTGAACATATTAGAAGAAAGCTTCAAGAAACAGTCGATAAGCCCGGAACTGGAAGATATTCGAGCAGCAAAGGAATTCCTGGATTAAGAAAAGCACAAGCTAAATATTATAAAAGAAGGTTTAATGTCTCTTTAGATCCTGAAGCTGAGGTAATAGTTACCCTTGGTTCTAAAGAAGGTCTTGCTAATTTAGCTCAAGCAATAACATCCCCTGGCGACATTATTTTAACGCCAAATCCATCTTATCCAATACATCCTTATGGGTTTATAATTGCAGGAGCTTCTCTTCGACACTTAACTGCAATGGATGAAGGGATATTTAACCAAGAATTATTTTTAGAAAAACTTGATAGGTCAATAAGGCATTCAGTCCCCTCTCCAAAAGCAATTATAGTTTCTTTCCCATCAAATCCAACTGCTCAAATTGTAGATTTAGGATTTTATGAAGAAGTTGTTAAGATTGGTATCAAATACAATACTTATATTTTATCTGATTTAGCTTATGCTGAAATCTACTATGACAACAATCCTCCACCTTCTATTTTACAAGTGAAAAATGCCAAAAAGATAGCTGTAGAATTTACCTCAATGTCAAAAACCTATTCTATGGCGGGATGGCGGATCGGGTTTGCAGTTGGAAACAAGTCATTAATTTCAGCATTAACAAGGATTAAATCCTATCTTGATTATGGAGCATTTACCCCAATCCAGGTTGCCGCCGCTGCCGCTCTTAACGGCCCACAAGATTGCGTTAGTGAAATAAGGAATACATACAAAAAAAGAAGAGATGTATTAATTTCTTCTATGAGCAGGTCAGGTTGGATAATTCCTGAACCAAAAGCAAGCATGTTTGCTTGGGCACCTATACCCAAATTGTTTCAGAAAAAGGGCTCTCTTGGATTTGCAAAAGATTTGATGTTAAAAGCTAGTGTTGCTGTCGCTCCTGGTTTAGCATTTGGTGAATATGGTGAAGGTTATGTCAGAATTGGCTTAGTTGAAAATGAGCATAGAATTCGACAAGCTGCCAAAAATGTCAAAAAATTACTTGGTTAAATTTTTTAAAAATAATTTAATATCCATGTCGGGTTTTATCATGTCTGGTTTAATCAAATGCCAATCTTTGAAATGATTTTTAAATAACATGTGGTGAGCAGGTCTATTTATACTCTCAATTGAAACTAGCTTATCATCATCAAATATTAAATTAGAAAATTCAGATTGTTCAATTGATCCTAAAATTTTTATCATTCTATTTTTTACATTATCAGAAATTATACCCACAATTTGAAGTTTTAAATCAAATTGATCCGACCAAAACCAAGGGGTTGGTAAATATTTTTCTTTGTTGCTCAATATATTTGATGCAGCAACTTTTGATTGATCAACAGCATTTTGAATGGACTCTAATCTTAAATATATGTCATTATTAACAAAACTAGTACAATCGCCAATTGCATAAATATCAGGGTCATTGGTTTGCATATATTCGTTAACACATATACCATTTTTTATTTCGAGACCAATTTGCGCAGCTAATGAGGTTTCTGGTAAAGAACCAATTGCAGTTAGAAAGCAGTCAGCTCTCAAAATTTTCTTACTTTGAGTGGTTAGTGATAAAACTTTACCTTTCATTTGCTCTGTTGAAACAACTTTTTCATTAAACAAAAACTTTACTCCATTTTTTTTATGATAATTGATGTACCAATCAGACAAGTTTTTTGAAATATTTCTAGGCATAACTCTATTACCAGCTTCCACAATAGTAACTTTTTTATTTAGTGTACGGGCAATTGAAGCTACTTCTAAACCAATAAACCCAGCTCCAATAATTATTAAATCATTTGTTTTTGATAATAGTTTTTTTAAATGGATTGAGTCGTTTAAAGATCTAAGGTTTATAATATTTTTTATGTCTTTAAAATTTAATGTATCAAAGGTCCTGTTTCTGGAACCCATTGCCAGGATTAATTTGTCATAGGAGTATTGTTTATTTTTTTGATCAAGTATGATTTTCTTATTTCTGTCTACTTGAGTAACATTTTTATTATTTAATAAATTAATATTATTTTTTTTGTACCATTCATCACTTCTGAGTAAAGAGGCAGTATTTTTTATGTCTAACAAAAATTTTTTAGACAATGGGGGTTTTTGATATGGTATATGAGATTCTTTTTCAATAATTGTAATTTCGCCCTGGTATTGTTTTTCTCTCAAACTTGCTGCAGCTTGTATTCCAGAATGCCCTGCTCCTACAATTATTATTTTATTTATATCTTTCATTCTATTTTTATACATAATTAAAATTTAATTTTAAATTAATATAAGGTAAAAATTAAAATTATGCATCATACAGATTTTAATATAAGGAGTTTTGATAACCCAGGAAAATCACATGGAATCTCCAAACATGGCATGGTAGCTTCATCTCATTCACTTGCTAGTAATGCTGGTTTGATGATGTTGAAGGAGGGAGGTAATGCTTTAGATACGGCAATTGCAATGAGTTTAGTATTGTGTATGGCTGAACCGCACATGACTGGAATTGGGGGGGATTGTTTTGCTCTTATCTCACGAGATGGTTCAACAAAAAATATTAGGGCTATAAATGGCTCTGGTTATGCTGGTAAAAAATATGAAACTAAAACCCTAAACAATATGGGATTAAGTAACATTGAAGCAGACACACCTCATTCTGTAACAATACCAGGAGCTGTTTCAGCATGGGAGATGATGCATAAGAAATATGGGAAATTACCTTGGCGTGAGATATTTAAGTTTGCTCTTCAATATATTGAGAATGGAGTGTTAATAAGTGAGAGAGTAAGTTTAGATTGGTCACGAAATCAAATGAAGTTATCTAAAGATGAGATAACAAAAAATATTTTTTTAAACAAAGGGAAAGCTTTCAATTTTTTAGAATTATTTAAAAATGAAAAATTAATAAACACAATCAGACTAATTGGGGAGGAAGGTAGTAAAGGCTTTTACAATGGATTTATTGCTAGAGATATATGTGATAAATTAACTGGCCTAGGTGGATTGCAAACTTTGAAAGATTTTTCTAACTACACGGCTAACTGGGTTAAACCAATTAATTATAATTATAGGGGTTATTCAATACACGAATGTCCCCCAAATGGACAAGGAATAACAGTTTTCATTATTCTTGCGATATTAAAATCTTTTCATTTAGAAAATTTATCTAAAGGTGATTACTATCATTTGTTCTGTGAAGCAGTTAAAATATCGTATTTAATCAGAGATAGTTATGTTTCAGATCCCAAGTTTAGAGTCATGAATTATGAAAAGCTTTTAAATTCTAAATCAATAAAAAATTACTCAAGTAGCATAAATTTTAAAAAAGCAAGTACCTTTAAAAAATCAGACTTTCCAAATCATCCTGATACTGTTTATCTAACAGTTAGAGACAAAGAAGGAATGATAATTTCTTTTATTAATTCGCTTTTTGACGCATTTGGTAGTGGGATAACATCTAAAAATACTGGGATATTATTACATTGTAGGGGAAGAAGTTTTAATTTGAAAAAAAACCATATTAATGAAATAGAAGGTTTAAAGAAACCATTGCACACTATTATCCCAGGCATGATAAGTGAAAAAAATTCTATAATAGCTTCTTTTGGTGTTATGGGAGGCCATTATCAGGCTGCTGGACATGCTTTTATTCTATCACAAATTTTTGATTTTGGGATGAGCCCTCAAGAAGCTTTAGATCTTCCAAGAATTTTTCCTAACAACGGAATTGTCGACGTTGAAAATGGATTTGATAAAAATATTATAAAAGACTTAAAGAATAAAGGTCATGAAATTAATCACCCAGTATTTCCAATTGGTGGAGGTCAGATGATTTATGTGGACAGAAAAAAGAAAGTATTAATAGGTGCATCTGATTGGAGAAAAGATGGCCTTGCATTAGGGGTGTAAAAAATATAAAAGATAATGTATGCAACCACTGACTTTTACAGATAAAAAATTAGTAGCAGAATTAACATCAAAAATGCTTTTTGAGATAGAGGCAGTACACTTTACAAGTGGAAAACCTTTCGTGTTCACCTCAGGTACAGCCAGTCCAGTCTATATTGATTGTCGAAAATTAATTTCATTCCCAAGAGTAAGATCAACGTTAATGGATTTTGGAGCTTCATTACTAGCAAAAGATGTAGGATTTGAACAATTTGATGCTGTTGCTGGTGGCGAAACAGCTGGGATACCCTTTGCAGCTTTTATAGCCGACAGGCTAAATTTACCAATGCAATATGTTAGAAAGAAGTCAAAAGGATTTGGAAGAAACGCAAGAATAGAGGGTGACATCAAAAAGAATCAGAGGATATTATTAGTTGAAGATCTTACAACAGATGGTGGTAGTAAATTAAACTTTGCAAAAGCTATTAGAGAAGCTGGCGGTATTGTAAATCATACATTTGTTATTTTCTATTATGATATTTTTAAAGAAACAATTCCAAATCTTAAAAAAAATAAATTGAATTTACATTATCTTGCAACATGGTGGGATGTATTAGAATGTGCAAAAAATTTAGATAAGTTTGATAATAAAACATTAACTACAGTTGAAGAGTTTTTAAATAAACCAAGTGAATGGTCAAAAAATAATGGTGGAATTTAAGCTATTTATAAGTCTAATACTTTTTAGCTTTTATTTCTCTGGCAGTAATAATTAAGGATGCAGTGATTATTAAAAAAGCACCTAAAATCTGACTAAAAGTTAAAACTTCACCCCATATATAATATCCAAAAATAGAAGCTATAGGAATTGCTAAATATCGAATTGTTACTAGTACAGTTGCTTCTGCATACTTATAGCTTGCCGCCATCAAGTACTGAACAAAAGATCCAATAACGCCTAATGAAATAATTATATAAAGATAGATATTTGGATTAAGAATTATATCTATTCCATGATGTCCTGTTTCACCAAGAAATTTTGTACCAAAAAAACTTATTGAAAAAATCACGATAATTGATGTGATCAAATTGTGTATTAATGCCGTTGTTGTTGGGTGTTCAGTTTGACCTAATTTTCTTAGCGTTAAAGCAAGACCAGCATGTGATAAAGCGCTGAAAGTAGCTAATGCCAACCCAAGAGATGATAAATTACTTGTTCCAACAATAATCCCAATTGGATTAGTCATTAAATAAATGCCAAAAAGTCCTAATAGAACAGCACACCATCTAATGTACCCAATTTTTTCACCTATAAAAATTGGAGCGAAAATTGTAATAAATATTGCTGAACTTTGAGCTAATGCAGTTACAAGACCAATTGGTATAAGTTGAATTGATAAAAAAACAGGGATCATCGTAATTATTCCAAAAAACGATCTCAATAATACGTTAACCCAATTATTAATCTGGAAAAACAAATTCTTTCTAATAAATATTGCAAACAAAAAAAGCAAAGGGAGAGAGAATACAAATCTACCAAAAATAGTCATTAAAAAGTCAACTTCACTGGTTAGAGATTTCATAATCAAATGAGTAAACAGTGATAGTATGACTGCTAAAAAACCTAGAATAGACCCAAATAAATTGTTAGACATAAAACAATTGAAAATTAACTATAGTGAACTAAAGTCATATTTAACATTATATAAAATTATTCAAAAGCACAAAGAGTTTAAACTTTGTCTTTTATCACTTAAGAGGATTTTAATTATGTTAAAGGTTGCAGTTCTAGATGATTATCAAAAAGTAACAAAAAAATTTGGTGATTGGGAAATTTTAAAAGACAAAATTTATTTAAAAGTTTTTAATAACTATATTGAAAATAAAGCAGTATTAATTAAAAGCCTAACTGAATTTGATGTAATATGTTTAATGAGAGAAAGAACAAAATTATCTGCAGATATTATAGATAAACTTCCAAATTTAAAATTAGTAGTAACAAGCGGCATGTGGAATCCTTCAGTAGATAGTAAAAAGCTCAAACAAAAAAATATAATTTTTTGTGGAACAGACAATCGTTTTCATTCAACAGCTGAATTATCATGGTTACTCACTATGGTAGTTTGGCGAGGAATTAAAAATGAATTTAAAAACATGGAAAAAGGAAAATGGCAAACAGAGATTGGTAGATCTTTATTTGGTAAAACACTTGGAATTTTTGGTCTAGGTAGACAGGGTAAGCAAGTTGCTAGATTTGGCAAGGCTTTTGGAATGGATGTGATGGCATGGAGTCATAATTTAACAAAGGAGAGATGTAAAGAAGAAGATGTGAAATACGTTAACAAACAAGAATTATTTCAAAAATCAGATATCTTATCTATCCATACAAAACTATCTGAAAGAACTTTAAATTTTATTGATTTTGGAAAACTTTCATTAATGAAAAAAACATCAATAATTATTAATACTAGTAGAGGCCCTATTATAAAAGAAAATGATTTGATACATAGTCTAGAAAATAAGTTGATTTCTGGAGCTGGTTTGGATGTTTATGATATAGAACCGTTGCCAAAAATGCACAAATTTAGAAAATTGGAAAAAACTTGCAATTTAGTTTTGACTCCACATATTGGTTATGTTTCTGAAGAAACTTATGAAAAATTTCATAATGGTTATGTTCTAGCTATTCAGGCTTTTCTAAACAAAAGGCCTGAAAATGTTCTTAATTAATTCTACCAATTAGACTTTAACCAACTTGGCGCAATTAATCTTTTGTATATTTTTTTATAGAATTCTTTTTTAGGCACTGGCCATTTTCCAAGTAAAACATCTTCAGGGTCTGGTTTTCCGGTAAACACCACAACACTTGTTCCAGCTGTTAACTTTGCTGGCTGCCAAATTCTCATTGGCCAATTTGGTAGGAGACTATGTTTAAAACTTTTACACCAATTTTCTGGCCAAAAAACCTGATCTTTAATTTTGTCACTAATATAAACTTGTTCTATATGGTAGTGCTCCCAGATATATTTCGGATTTTTTTCGAAATCATCAAAAATATTCTTAAATAATTTTACAGGAAATCTAAAACAACTTGTATTACCAATTTTTTTACCTATTTGCGTCCAGTTTTCAATAACGCAATATTTACCTTTTTTGTAATTGAAAAATTTGTCTAAGTTGCCAGTAATTACCAAATCTAAATCTAAAAACAAAACGTCACCTTTAAGATCATGAAGAGGAAATTGCCAAACACTTAATTTTCTCCAAGGAGTAAAAGATATTTGATTAGGAATTTTGATGTTAGGTAAAGGAAGACAGATTACTTCTTTATCAATTTTACTTTTATTATCTGTAAAACAAATTAATCTAGTCTTATTTCTAGTATGACGTAAAATAGATTTATAAAGTCTATTTACGTATTGGTAATTATACCTATTTCCCCATTTCATACATATAATAGTTTGCAATTTTCTTCCTATTAAATAAAAATAACTACATTAGTTAACTATTTTTTTTTTTCAAGATAACATAACAAAATGGCAATTCATATTTTACTTCCTTTCAAAGATAAGTTTGATAAAAATTTTCCTGGCTCAGTGTCAATTACCATTAAAAATACTATCCACTTCAGTAGGTATAAAAAGGATTTGCTTATTTATGGTGATAAAGTTGAAAATCCAATTTTGCCAAAAAATTTTGTAGGTATAGAAAAAACTAAAAACCCTTTCAAAAGCAAAAATAAACATCTTGCAGATCAAATGTGCTCACTTATTAAAAAAAATGTTAATTCTAGAGAGATAATTGAAATTCATAATAGACCAAATTTAGTAAATGGTGTTTTAAAAAAGTTAAAAAATGTGAAAGTTTTTTTGATTTTTCATAATGATCCTCTAATGATGATAGGTTCTAAAACTCTTAAAGAAAGAAAAAATCTATTGGAGGATTGTGACAAAATACTATGTGTTAGCAATTTTATTAGAAATTTATTTTTAAAAGGTATAAAATTCAATAGAGAAAAAGTTGTTGTATTACATAATGGCGTTAATAGAAAATTAAAGTCTTTGCCAAAAAAGAAAAAAGAAGTCTTATTTGTTGGAAAAATAAATAAAGATAAAGGTGTTCATTTATATGTAGAAGCCATTAAACAAATTTTCCAAGAACATAAAAATTGGAGATTTTCTGTCATTGGCACTCCTATGAAAAGAACTAATAAAGAATATTTAAAATTTTTTAATAATATTAAGAATACAATAAAGTTAATGTTCGACCAAGGTAATCTAGAGTTGTCATTAAGTCATGAAGATGTCCAAAAAAGAATGCAAGAAGCCGCTATAGTGGTTATACCTTCAATTTGGGATGAACCTTATGGTTTGGTTGTTTCTGAGTCAATGAGCAATGGGGCTGCAGTGATCGCATCTAATAAAGGAGGTATTCCAGAAATTATCAAAGACAACGGTATTTTGATAAATAATATTAATGCTAAGAAATTAGCTGTAAGTATTTTAGAACTTATAAATAATCCTAAATTATTAAAATTTTATCAAAAAAAATCTTGGCAAAATTTTCATCATACTGGCGAAAAAGCTTCAATTACAATAGATAAATTAAGAGAAAAGTTTTTAATCTAATTAGTCATAACAAAAGAGGAACAACTATTATTTTTGTACCCGCTAATAGAAAAAAGATTAGGAAAATTATGATAATATTTAATATTATTTATGGATTTGTCGGAAGAAAAATTGGATAGCCAAATTTTACCTTTTTTATTCCTGCATATCCATTCAACTTCATCTTTAGTGATAACTTTATCTTTTATTTCATACAACATTGCTAATGAAGGAATAGGAGGCCAACCATCAGAATGAAAGTTGGTAAAGCCTAAATCATCATCAAATATATTATATTTTATTTTATGTTTAAGAGAAAATTTTAGTCTATTCAAATGACTAGTATGGTCATCCCATAGAGCAAAAGAGTTATGATTTTTAAAGTTTGGATGATTTAGTGTTATATCGTGATTAAAATACTGAGCTTTATTTGATTTAAAAATTAAATTGTCAAAGTTAATATCGTAGCAGAAAATTTTACAATCATTAGAAGTTGCGTGGTGAATTATATAAGTGGAAAATCCTTTCATTACACCGGACTCAACAACTAAGGTTGGTCTAATTTTTTTTAGAGTACAATATAAAATTAAACCTTCATTATAACCATAGCCACTTCTTAAATCTGTTATTGGACTATTATAAAACAGTTTTTGATATTGATTTATAAAATTGAATATCTCAGATTTTTTAGAATTGATATTAAATTTTAATAAAAAGCTTTTTATTGTGTCATTAGCCAATCTATTTCTGTAACTAATGATATCTTTATCAATCTGATAGGAATTGAATTCTTCATTTTTAAATTCGTTATTTTTTATAATTTTAAGACTAATTTTAAATCCTAAAATTTTGTATAAAAAGTTTTTAGTCTTTTTTAAAAAATAAGCAAAACCACTTGAAGCCTTAGACTGTTTTTCGAAATTATTCCAATCCTTCGAAAAAGTTTTTTTCTTGTATTTATCAAATTGCAAGTTTATTTCCCCTTAAGCTAAAAATCTCTTCTAACATCCTTAGAAAGAAAATGTACTTAATTCAACCTAATTTTATTTTTAATGTAGAATAATAAAATCAAAGAAGGGATAACCATAATAGCTGTGATGATAAAAAAGAGACCCCAATCACCATTTAAAAAATCAACCAAAGAACCTGAAGAAGATGCCAGTGTAGTTCTACCTGCAGTACCTATAGAGGCCAAAAGTGCATATTGTGTAGCTGTATAGTTTCTATCTACTAACAATGAAATAAATGCCACAAAAGCTACTGTTGCAAAGGCTGCAGCAATATCATCTAAAATTACTGCAATTGAAAAAATTAAATAAGACTTCCCATACCAAGCTAAGATAGAAAAAAGTATATTTGTTATAGCCATAAAAAATCCAGCGATAAATAGTGATTTTATTATTCCAGATCTAATGGTAAAAATACCCCCTAAGATAGTAAAAATAATTGTGGTAATCCAACCAAGTGCTTTAGAGAAGATACCAATGTCACTTTTAGAAAAACCCATTTCTTTGTAAAAAATAACGGACATTCTTCCTAAAAATGCCTCTCCAATTTTGAACAAAAAAATAAATGCTAAAATCCCAAGAGCAATTGAAAAGCCATTTTTTTTAAAAAAACTCAGAATAGGCCCAATAATTGTTGATGAAATCCATGCAACAAATAAATGAATTTTCATCGAGGAAGGAAAACTGAAAAATGAATTTTGTGATTTTAATTTTTTCTCAAATTCTCTATCTAATTTTAAATGGATTTGATTTTTTAAGTGAAAATCACTTTCTTTAATAAATAATAATCCAAGGTTAAATAAGACAATTACAAAACCAAGAAAAAGGAATGTGATTTGCCAATAATTATCATAACCAGATTTTTCTAAAAAGTCGGCGAGTGTCAATGAAAATAAACCACCAAGTTTATATCCACTCCACCAACCAACAACAGCTATAGAAGCACCGGCTGCCATTGCTGCTTTTTCATTAGATCTTATTTGCTCTATTCTAAGGGCATCAACAGTAATATCTTGGGATGCAGAAGATATTGCTATAACTAATCCTATTAAAATTATAAATATTAAATTTGTCTGTGGGTCTACTAAACTCCACATAACAAGAGATAATATAATTATAGATTGCATCATAATAATCCAAGATTTTCTATGTCCCAATTTTGTCGTAAGATATGGTATTTTGAGTCTGTCAATTAATGGTGCCCATAAATAATTAAAGGCATAAACTGCAAAAATTAGACCTGCCCAACCAATGGTGCTTCTACTTAAACCTTCTTCCTTTAGCCATAAACTAAGACTTGATCCTATTAAAACCCACGGAAAACCGCTTATTGCCCCAAGAAGTAAAATTTTTAACATCCTGTAATCGAAATAAGAATCTATTATTTCTTTTACAGCTGGATTTTTACTAGTAATCATACTGTAAATTTTATGATAATTTTTTTTGAAATGGAAATTTTTAATAACAATTCATTAAATTAAATTTAAATATGTTAGATTCAAATTTATGAATATAAAAAAAATCAAAGTATTCGGATACAAAAGATCAAAATTAATTTTTAATAAAAAGGTCTTTAATTGTCAAATTGGAGCAAATGGGAAAAAACCCGCTTACAAAAAAAGAGAAGGAGACTCATGTACACCAATGGGATTATGGAGTTTAGAAAGTATATTTATAAGAAAAGATAAAATTAAGTTTTTTAAAAAAAATAGATCTTTAAAGTACAAGGCTAGAAAAATCACAAAAGATTGTGGGTGGTGTGATGATATAAAAAGTGAAAGTTATAATAAGTACATCAAAATTAGTAAACTTAATACCAAAGAACAAGTAAACTATGAATTCTTACATCGAAAAGATAACGCATATGATTTGTTTGTAGTTTTAAATTATAATACTAAACCAATAATCAAAGGTAAAGGAAGTGCAATTTTTCTTCATTGTAGTTTTAATGATTTAAGAGCCACAAAAGGTTGTGTTGCTATAAACAAAAAAAACTTGTTGTATTTGTGTGAAAAGTTAAATTCTAAATGTAAAATTCAAATTAATTAGAATTTTTTATTAAAAATAAACCCACTTGATATCTTTCTATAATTATGTATTGTTATTTTTTTTTATTAATTTTTATATTTATATGGTAACAAACATGGATTTTATAACTTTGACACTTATATTTGGGGTTTTGGCCGTTCTTTATGGCATTTGGGCTACAAACCAAATTCTAAAAGCTTCTTCAGGAACAAAAAAAATGATTGAGATTGCATCTTCTATTCAGATAGGTGCAAAAGCTTATTTAAACAGACAATATTCTACTATCGCAATTGTTGGAGTTGTTGTTACAATTTTATTATTTTTAACTTTAGGTCAATTTGTAGCAATAGGTTTTGTTTTAGGTTCAATATTATCTGGTGTTGCTGGATATGTTGGAATGAATGTATCTGTAAGAGCAAATGTAAGAACTACAGAAGCTGCAAAAAGTGGTTTAGTGCCTGCGTTAGATATAGCTTTTAAATCAGGGGCAATAACAGGTATGTTGGTTGTTGGACTTGGGCTACTTGGTGTAACAGGTTATTATGTTTTTTTGAGAGAAACAAATGTTGAAACTAGAGATTTGATTGAAGCATTAGTAGCACTATCGTTTGGAGCCTCATTAATCTCAATTTTTGCCAGACTTGGCGGAGGTATTTTTACAAAAGGAGCAGATGTAGGAGCTGATCTAGTGGGTAAAGTTGAAGCCGGAATTCCAGAAGACGACCCAAGAAATCCAGCTGTTATAGCAGACAATGTAGGCGATAACGTTGGAGATTGTGCCGGAATGGCTGCTGACCTTTTTGAAACTTATGCAGTTACAATTGTAGCTACCATGCTGTTAGCAACAATTAGTTTTACTGGCTCAGATATTATCAAAGGTATGGAATATCCTCTTATAATTGGAGGAGTCTGCATTTTAGCTTCTATCATTGGAACTTTTTTTGTTAAACTTGGGTCTAATAATAACATTATGAGCGCTCTTTACAGAGGATTAATTGTAACAGCTTTAGTCTCTGCTGTATTGATATTTTTTGTTTCTAAATCAATTTTTGTAGATAATTATCTCTCATATTTTTTATGTGCTGTTGTAGGCTTGATAGTTACTGCTTTAATAGTATGGATTACAGAATATTATACTTCAACGGAATATAGACCTGTTAGGTCAATTGCTCAATCCTCTGAAACAGGGCATGGTACAAATGTTATACAAGGCCTTGCTATATCATTAGAAGCAACTGCAATACCTGCAATTATAATTGCTGTAGGCATTTTAGTATCATTTCACCTCAATGGCATTTATGGAATTGCCATCTCTGCAACTACAATGCTTGCGTTAGCTGGAATGATAGTAGCATTAGACGCTTACGGCCCTGTAACTGATAATGCAGGTGGGATTGCTGAGATGTGCGATTTAGACGATGAAGTAAGAAAGACAACAGATGCACTTGATGCAGTTGGTAATACAACTAAAGCTGTAACTAAAGGTTATGCTATTGGTTCAGCGGGTTTGGCAGCATTAGTCTTGTTTTCAGCGTATACTTATGACTTAAAGTATTATTTTCCGGATCTAGATATAAGCTTTTCTTTGTCTGATCCAAACGTTGTTGTGGGTCTACTAATCGGTGGAATGTTACCTTATCTTTTTGGGGCAATGGGCATGACAGCAGTAGGAAGAGCAGGCGGAGAAGTAGTTAAAGAGGTTAGAAGGCAATTTAGAGAAATACCAGGAATAATGACTGGAAAATCAAAGCCAGATTATAGTAAAGCAGTTGATTTGCTAACTAAATCAGCTATAAAAGAAATGATTGTACCTTCATTACTTCCTGTGCTAGCTCCAATTGTACTTTACTTTTTAATTTCTCTATATGATCAACAATCAGCTTTAATAGCTGTTGGTGCAATGTTGTTGGGCACTATTGTCACTGGATTATTTGTTGCCATTTCTATGACTGCAGGTGGGGGGGCATGGGATAATGCAAAAAAATATATCGAAGATGGGAATCATGGTGGCAAGGGTTCAGAAGCACATAAAGCTGCGGTAACAGGTGATACGGTCGGAGATCCATATAAAGATACAGCAGGTCCTGCAATAAATCCAATGATTAAAATCATAAATATTGTAGCGATATTAATGTTAGCTGGATTAGCTCATTAGGACATGATAAAGAAATATTAATCTATAATTTTTCTACGACACATGAAAAATCCAACTCACCATGACCATCATCGACTAATTTTGCATAAGATTTTTGAGATTGTAATCCATAATTAACCTTTGTTCCTGAAGATTTTGCAGCTGCAATTGCAAGTGATAAATCTTTTTTCATTAAGGATGTGGCAAAACCACCATTATAATTCTTATCAGCAGGACTATCAGGACCTATACCTTTATAAGGGCAGTAATTATTTATAGCCCAACATGAACCACTAGAAGTTGATAAAACTTCATATAGTTTTTCTAAATTAAGCCCTAAATTTTTTGCTAAATTAAAACTTTCACCAACTGCTATCATAGTGGAAGCTAATAACATATTGTTACAAATTTTTGCACTTTGTCCAGCCCCAATTTCACCACACAAAATTGAGTTTTTACCCATTATGTCAAATAAATACTTATAACTAGAATACGTATCAAAATCACCACCAACCATAAATGTCAAAGTACCAGAATCAGCTCCCATCACACCTCCTGAGACAGGAGCGTCTAGAGTTTTAATTCCTTTAATTTTGGCTAGTTTTTGTACTTCTAGAGAAGTTTCTACATCTATTGTAGAACAATCTATAAGTATTTTATCCTGGTCTGAATAGTTAATTAGTTGTTCCCAAACTTTTTTAACTATTGGTCCATCAGGCAACATAGTAATTAAAACTTCGTTATTTTTAACTAAAGTTTCTAAATTATTTTCTTGTTTTATTTTATTGTGTTTTAAATATTCAAAGACTGTTTTATCGACATCAAAACCTGTAACTAGTATATTATTTTTTGACAAATTTTGGGCCATCCCTTTTCCCATATTTCCTAATCCTATAAAACCAACTTTATGCATAATCTATACTCCATTAATTTTTAAAATCTTTTTAACTATAGGGTGAGTTTGTGTTTTTAAAATTCTATTGAATGGTAATTCATCATTTAAAATTTGTAAATCTTGTTTAAGACTTAGTATATAGGGATACCATTCTCTCGACAATGGTGTTTTCCATTTCCAAAGAAGTTTCTCAATTTTATCAAATATCTTTAGGTCCACATTTACTTTTAAAATTTTTTTATCATTTGTTAAACTGGGTTTTTCAAAAAATTTATATATTGCCATAAAATCTTCAGGCACTTGGTTCTTTTTAAGAACTTGTTCCCAAATTTTAAATTTGTTTTTTGAAAATTTACATTTTGATGCTATTTCCATTAATAATAAATCAGTTTCAATCATCCCTGTTAAATTAAGCATTACTTTTTTATTTTCTTGATCATTTATCAACCATGGACCTAAAAATAGTCTTTTCGGGCAATAATCGTTAGCATAATAATTATCCCAAAAAATCACTTTATTCTTTTTTTTTTTTTCAATTATAGTCTTTATGGAAGATTCAAATTTATTGTTAACAATATATTTGCCACAGTAAAAAATTTGAGTATTTTTATTGAGTTCTTGAAATAGATTATCTAAATAAGTTATATTTTCTTTTCTCATCTCATCTGCATAAATTCTTGGTACGAGAAAAATATGTCTCTTTAACTTTTTACTAAGTAAATTACATAATTTGGCGTGTATTAAACCCTCTTCATTTTTTGAAAAATCTTCATTAAAGTTTTCTGGAATATCATCAAGAAGTAAAGCTAAATGATTAGCTCCTTCATCTATCAATACTTGGCATTTAGAAATCAACTTATCAAAATCATTACTTAAGTTAAAATTATTTTTTTTAATTGATGAAAAATTAAAATCAAGTCCAGGCGAAATTCCAGCTAATATTTCAATATTATTTGAGTTTGCAAAAGAACAAAAAGTTCTAAATCTATTTCTCCATAATTTTTTATATGGTTTTCTCCACTTTAATCTGTGATTTATATCTTCTTTTGGTGCATAAAAATAAAAATTCATGTCAATCTCTCTCATTTTTTGGATAATCTTTTTTCTTGATTTCCAATCTAAGAGATTTCCATAATATCCCTCTATATAACCAAAAATTTTATTTAAATTTGAGTTTTCCATATATAGATTATAATATTAACAGAATTAAAACATTTATTAAAAAGAAATTATTATGAGAATTATTGCAGTAGGTGCCCATCCAGACGACATTGAAATTTTCATGCTTGGACTAATGATGAGATTTAAAAATGAAGGAAATGAGATTCATTTTTTAGTTGCTACAGATGGTTCTCTGGGTGGATTAAATTCAAAAGAAAATTTGAAGAAAATAAGGGCTAAAGAGACTAGTTCTGCTTTAAAAAGTTTTGGAAAGTTACATTTGTTGGGATTGCCAGACGGTTCATTAGGAGAAAAAGAAAGTCATAAAAAAATTTTAAAAACAACAATTAACAATTTAAAACCTGATCTTGTAGTAACACATTATAAAAAAGATTATCACTCAGATCATAGGGCTTTGTCCGTTATAGTTACAAATATTATTGGACATTATATTCCAATAATATTTTGTGATACTTTAATGGGTATTAATTTTACACCTAACTATTATATAGAGATAACGGAATTTTTTGAATTAAAAAGAAATGCTATTATGAAACATAAAAGCCAAAATCCTGATAGATTTGTTGAATTGGCAAAACTTATGAATAGTTATCGGGCTGCTCAGTGTAATGCACCAAAAGGTGTTTTTGCAGAGGGATATTTTTTTGAAAGTTCATTTCCATTTGCTGACATAAGAAATATTTTACCATCTTCATTAGATTTACGTCCTTTTCATATTAAAAATGTGAATGGATTTTTATAAATTATTATAAATTACTCCACCAATGGATGGTTTTGATACACCTGTTGTTTCAGGAAAGGTTACATGAAGATTGTAATATCGTCTAGCAGCAAGAAAGGCAATAAGCTCTGACTCAATAAAATCCGGATCGAGACCAAATTTTTTTAAATCATGAAAAGTAATTTCAGTTACTTTTCTTAGTTTTTTAATTAGATTTTTATTTTTGTAACCGCCACCTGAGATAATAATACTTTTTGGTTTCTTCGGTAATATTTTTAGGCCATGAACTATGGATTTTAAGGTAATTTCAGCCAGTGTAGATAAGGCATCACTTAATTTGAGGTCTAATTCAAACAAAATATTATATTCTTTTTTAAAATAGTGTTTATCTAATGACTTTGGAAAACTCTTTTTGAAAAATTTATTTAACATAAATTTTTTAAGGATATATTTGTTTACATTACCTTTTGATGCGAAATAACCATTTAAGTCGAATTTTTTGTTTGTTTTTGACTGTATATATTTATCCATTAAATTATTTCCAGGGCCAGTATCAAAACCGATAAGTATACTTCCATCCCAGTATGTAATATTTGAAATGCCACCAATATTTAGGAAGCACGCTGGTAATTGAATATTATTTTTTTCTATGATCATTTTATGATAAATGGGTGCTAACGGAGCTCCTTGTCCACTATAATTTATATCAATTGATCTAAAATCGAAAACAACTACTTTTTTAAAATATTTTGCTAGCATCTGAGGATTGCCCAATTGTATACTTCTAATTCCAGGTTCATGAAAAATAGTTTGACCATGAAACCCAATTAAATCACATTTGTGGATAAACCCAGATTTTAGAATTGCTTTTATATGTAATTTTGTAACTAGATTATTTGCTTTTTTCTTCAATTTTTTGTTGTCTAAAATTATTTCAAAATTTTCCATTATCTTTTCAAAAACTCTAGATATACTTTTTTTGTATTTGAAGAAATAATTATTATCTGAATTTAAAAGTTCTACCCCATTTGATTTCACTAAACTAACATCAATGCCATCTAAACTAGTGCCTGACATCAATCCAATAATATTTAAAAATTTATCTTTCTTAATTTGAACCATTTAAATATATTTAACCCATGAGCAAAAATATTCCAGAAACTGAATTGTTATACACTAAATCTATACCTGTTGACAAACTATCTACTCTTGATGCTTTACAATTAATGTTAAATGAACATGAAAATGGAATGAAATCAGTAAGAGAAAGTATAGAAAAAATAGAAAAAGCAGTGATATCAATTTACTCTCATATTCAAAAAAGTAATAAAGGAAAATTAATTTATTGTGGAGCAGGAACTTCAGGTAGAATTGGGGTACAAGATGGTGTAGAATTATATCCAACTTTCGGTTGGCCTGTGGACCGTTTAAATTTTTTATTGGCCGGAGGTAAAGAAGCTTTAACAAAGTCAATTGAAAACTCTGAAGATGACATTGAAAACGCTAAATTTCTTGCTAAAAACAATAATTTTAATGAAAGCGATGTAGTTATTGGACTTGCTGCAAGTGGAAACACAAAATTTACAGAGGAAATTTTAAAAATAGCTTCAAAAAAAGGTGCGCTTACAGTCGCTATAAGTAATAATCCAAATGGTAGTATTTTAAAACAAGCAAAGGTAAAAATTATTTTAGATACAAAGCAAGAAGTTATAGCAGGTTCTACAAGATTAAAAGCAGGCACTGCACAAAAAGTCTGTTTAAATCTAATTTCTAGTATGGTGATGATTATGATGGGAAAAGTAAAAGACGGTCAGATGATAAATATGGTTTCTAATAATAAGAAATTAAAAGATAGAAAGTTTAGAATAGAAGCCTATTTTAATAAAAAATATTCATATAATGAGTAAAATTAATATAATTTATAGGAGCAAGTTATGGAAAAAATAACTCCTGTACTTTTAGCTGGAGGAAGTGGCACTCGTCTTTGGCCACTTTCAAGAAAGAGTAACCCAAAACAATTTGGGAATATTTTAACCAAAAATTCTTTATTTCAAGAAACAGTAAAAAGATTAACTTCAAAAGAAGGTATAATTTTTGATAAACCACTTACTATTACAAACTCAGATTTTAGATTTATTGTTTTAGAGCAGTTTAAAAATATCAAATTGAAACCAGGTACAATTTTTTTAGAACCAGAACCTAAAAATACAGGTCCCGCGTTATTAGCTGCATCAATTTATATGTACAAAAAAGATAAAGACGCTATTGCATTAATGAGTCCAACAGATCATTTGATTCCAGAAAAAGAAAAATTCCATAAATTAATTTTAGACGGAATGAAAAAAATTAATGATGGAAACCTAATTATTTTTGGAATAAAACCATCTAGACCAGAGACAGGTTATGGTTATATAGAAATAATTAAAACCTCCCTTAAAAATAGTAATATTAAAAAGTTTTTGGAAAAACCTGATTTGATTTCCGCAAAAAAAATGTATAAGAAGAATAATTTTTTTTGGAATGCTGGTATAATACTATTTAGGGCTAAAGACTTAATTGAGGCGTTTTTAAATTATCACCCTAAAATTTATAAATATGTAAATAATTCTTTTGAGAGAGGGAAAAGAGATCTTGATTTTTTTAGATTAGAATCAAAGGCATGGTCTAAGGCAAAAAATATATCAATAGATCACGCAATCTTAGAAAAAATTAAAAACGTAACTGCTATTCCATTTAATGGTAAATGGTCAGATCTTGGTGACTGGCAAACAGTTTGGCAAGAACATAAAAAAAATAAAAATGGAATTGCTGCTGTTGGAAATGTTACTCATTTAAATTGTAAAAACTCTCTTCTTAAAACCAGTAGTGATGGGCCACATCTTGTAGGAATAGGTTTAGAAGATGTAATAGCTATAGCAACAAGTGATGCTACATTAATTACAAATAAAAATAATTCTCAAGATGTAAAGTTTGCTGTAGATGAACTTAAAAAGCAAAAGTTACATATATCTGAGTTTTTTCCAAAAGATTATAGGCCTTGGGGATGGTTTGAAGTTTTAAGTTCATCTAAGTTTTATAAAGTGAAAAAAATTTTTGTAAACTCAAATGCATCATTAAGTTTACAAAGTCACAAATTTCGTTCTGAGCATTGGGTTGTTGTTGAAGGAATTGCAGAGGTAACAATTAATGAAAATATTACAGTTCTATCTAAAGGAGAGTCTATTTTTATTCCATTAGGATCTAAACATAGACTTCATAACCCAAAGAAAAATTATTTAATAATAATTGAAATTCAAACAGGCACATATTTTGGTGAAGATGATATAATTCGCTATGAGGACAATTATGGTAGAATTAAAAAGTAAGAAAAGCTTGTCAAAAAACAAAAATATTTTGATAACGGGATCGGCTGGCTTTATTGGTTTTCACGTTGCTGATACTTTGATTTCTAGAGGGTTTAAAGTTATTGGAATTGATGGAATGACAGATTACTATGATACTACATTAAAAAAAAATCGACATGAAATTTTAAAAAAAAATGCTAATTTCTATGCTTATGAAGTAATGTTAAATGACAAAGTTTCATTATCAAAAATTTTTAAAAAATATAATCCTAAAATAATTATTCATCTTGCTGCTCAAGCGGGTGTTAGATATTCATTTAAGAATCCTGATAGTTATCTAGATTCAAATGTCTTGGGGACATATAATCTTTTGGAGGAGGTAAAAAAAAATAATGTTGAACATATTTTGATAGCTTCAACTTCATCGGTTTATGGGGCAAACACAAAATTGCCTTTTAATGAAAACGATAATTGTAACTTACCAAAATCATTCTATGCTTCTTCAAAAATTGCAACTGAAGCAATGTCTCATTCTTATTCATTGTTATATTGTATACCCACAACAATTTTTAGATTCTTTACAGTTTATGGTCCTTGGGGACGGCCTGATATGGCACTATTTAAATTTACTTCATCTATTTTAAATAATAAAAAAATTAATGTTTATAATTTTGGAAGAATGAAAAGAGACTTTACTTTTATAAACGATCTAGTTGAAGCCATATTTTTACTTATAAACAAGAAACCTGATAAACCAGAAAATAGAGTCCAAAAAATTAAAAATGATAGTATATCTGTAGCCGCACCCTGGAGAATAGTCAATATAGGAAATTCTGAACCAATAGAGCTTACAAAATTTATTTCTACTTTAGAGAATATACTTTGTAAAAAAGCTAAAAAAAAATATGTTTGTTTGCAGCCAGGAGACTTAATTGAAACATATTCAGACATTAAACTTTTAAAAAGTTTAACTGGTTTTAAACCAAATACAAAACTATCTGATGGTATAGAACAATTCGTAAATTGGTACAAAGAATATTACAAAATTAAATAAAGAATTGATGTTATTTTATAGGTGCATATTGACTTTTTTAGTATGTTCATGTAATGAACATATAACAGTTTGTTAAAAACACGCTGTGCGGTAGCTATTATTATGCAAGACAATAAAATAAAAGATGAATTAGATTTAGCCGTTTTGAAAAGGTTAAGCAATGATGGGAAAACTAGTCAAAGAAATTTGTCAGAAGAAATGAATGTTAGTTTAGGTGCTATTAATTATTGTTTAAGAGCTCTGATAAAGAAAGGTCTGGTCAAAGCACAAAATTTTAAAAAATCTAACAATAAACTTGCATATGTTTATCTATTAACTCCCAATGGGTTTTCAGAAAAAATGAGATTAACTCGAAAATTTTTAGCTATAAAAAAATCTGAGTATTTAAAAATTCAAAACCAAATAAAATCATTGGAAAAAGAACTTAATAATGGAGTAAATTATCGTGACGTGTAGTAAATTAATTTGGGTGGTTGCTCAATTAAAGCCAAATATGGTGAAAAAGGCTGAATTAAATTTGGAAAGACAAGAATTCGAGTATTATTCACCAAAACGTAAAGTTACTAAAAGAGTTGGTAAAATTTTTAAACAGTCACAAAAAACTCTATTTCCTGGTTACATATTTGTTAGAATTAATCCATTTTCAAGAGATGTGGTTTCAGTAGATTCCACCTACGGAATATCAAGATTATTAAGAGTTGACAAAAAAAAAATAGGGACTTTACCTGACTCATTTATCAATAATCTTAAAAAATCGAGTAAAAACTGTTCTTTAGACAAAAAAAAATTAAAAAAAGGAGATAAAATCAGATTTATACGAGGGCCTTTAACAAGCTTTTTGGGGACGATTGAACAGATTGATGAAAAAGGTAGACTTAAAATTTTATTTGAAATGTTAAATTCAACAATCATAATTGATAATGGTTTAACAAAAGCTGAATTGTTATAAATATTTTTAATAGACATTAAATGAAGTTACTTCTTACAGGTGGTATGGGTTACATTGGCAGTCATGTAGCTGTTACAATGGCAAAATCAGGTCATGAAGTTATACTTTTTGATAACCTCGTTAACAGTAGTTCAGATACAATTAAAAAATTAAATAAGATTTTAGATAAGGATGTATATTTTTACAAAGGTGATCTGAACAATCCAAATGATATTAAAAGTATTTTTGAAAAATTTAAAATTGATGCTGTTTTCCATTTTGCTGGATACAAGTCTGTTAAAGAGTCAGTAATAAATCCAATAGAGTATTATTCAAATAATATGATAGGAACAATTAATCTAATTAACGAAATGTATAAAAAAAATGTAAAATTGCTTGTATTTAGCAGTAGCGCAACAGTATATGGTGATCCAAAATATTTGCCAATTGATGAAAAACATCCAACTATCCCAAAAAATCCCTATGGTAGAATTAAACTCCAGATTGAAGATATGCTTGATGATATATATTCAAGCGATAACAATTGGCGAATAGCATGTTTGCGTTACTTTAATCCTGTAGGATCTCATGATAGTGGCTTAATAGGAGATAATCCTACTGGGCTTGCAAATAATTTAATGCCAATAATTACCAAAGTAGCTTCAAAAAAATTAAAAAAGTTATCTGTATTTGGTAATGATTACCCCACTGTCGATGGTACAGGTGTAAGAGATTATATTCATGTTATGGATTTAGCAGAGGGACACAAAATGTCATTTAATTATTTGCTAAAAAACAAAGGCTGCTTTAAATTTAACTTGGGCACTGGAAAAGGATATAGTGTTTTAGATTTACTTAAATCCTTTATAAAAATGAATCATTGTGATGTTCCTTATGATTTTACCTTCCGAAGAGAGGGAGATGTCTCCGAATGTTATGCTGATCCAAATAAAGCATTTGAGTTTCTTGGATGGAGATCTTTAAGAGGCTTAGATGAAATGAGTGAATCTGCTTGGAAGTTTTTACATCACAATGAAAAAGATTAATTTTATGGTTTCAAATTATATATTTAAAAATTAAGTTTTATGATTTTTATTGCAGGACATAAGGGAATGGTTGGCTCAGCTATTTTAAGAATACTTAAAAAGATGGGGAAAAAAAATATAATTATTAAATCTAGATCTGAATTAGATTTAACAAATCAAACTTTAGTTAACAATTTTTTTAATACAAATAAAATTGAACAGGTTTATTTGGCAGCGGCGAAAGTTGGAGGTATTTATGCAAACAATGAATTTCCAGCAGATTTTATATATGAAAATTTAATTATACAAACAAATGTAATTCATAGTGCTTTCAAAAATGGTGTTAAGAAACTTTTATTCCTTGGTTCAAGCTGTATTTATCCAGTAAATGCAAAGCAACCAATGAAAGAAAACTATCTTTTAACCGGTGTTTTAGAAAAAACAAATGAGCCTTATGCTGTTTCCAAAATTGCAGGTATAAAACTTTGTGAAAGTTACAACAGACAATATTCGAAAACACATGATGTTGATTATAGAAGCGTAATGCCAACAAATCTTTACGGCCCAGGAGATAATTATGATCTTCAACAATCTCATGTTGTCCCAGCATTAATAAGGAAATTTCATGAGGCAAAATTAAAAGGTTCGGAGGTGACTATTTGGGGCACTGGAAAACCAAAAAGAGAATTTTTATTTGTAGATGATTTAGCTAGAGCATGTATTCATATTATGAAATTAAAAAAAGAAAAATATGATTGTTTTACGAGACCAATGCTTAGTCATATTAACGTTGGAAGTGGCAATGAAATATCAATTGGTGAATTAGCAAAGTTAATAAAAAAGGTAGTAGGATTTGAAGGTAAAATTAATTACGATAAAAGTAAACCTGATGGTTCACCTCAAAAACTAATGGATAGTTCTCTAATAAATTCTTTAGGTTGGTTTCCACAAATTAGTTTAAATACTGGATTAAAAATCGCTTACGAAAATTTTCTTGATAAAAATAAAGATAATTTATAGAGAATAAAATGAACTTAAAAAGGAAAATAGCTTTTATAACTGGTGTAACAGGCCAAGATGGCTCTTATTTAGCAGAATTTTTACTCAACAAGGGTTATATTGTACATGGGTTAAAAAGAAGGTCTTCACTATTTAATACTGATAGAGTAGACCATTTGTATCAAGACTCTCATGAAAATAATGTTCGATTTTATTTACATCATGGAGATATGACAGATGGGACAAGTTTAACTAAATTAATTCAAACAATACAGCCAGATGAGATTTACAATTTAGCCGCTCAATCTCATGTCGCAGTAAGTTTTGAACAACCTGAATATACTGCTAATGCTGACGCATTGGGAGCTCTTAGAATTTTAGAAGCTATAAAAACCCAAGGGTTAGAAAATAAAACAAAATTTTATCAGGCGTCAACTTCTGAGTTATTTGGAAAAGTTCAAGAGATACCTCAAAAGGAAACAACACCTTTTTATCCGAGAAGTCCTTATGCAATAGCTAAACTTTTTGCATATTGGACAACTATAAATTATAGAGAAGCTTTTGGTATTTTTGCTTGTAATGGAATTTTATTTAATCACGAAAGTCCAAGAAGAGGTGAGACATTTGTCACAAGAAAAATTACTAGAGCACTGACAAGAATAAAATTAGGACTGCAAGATAAAATCTTTATAGGTAATTTAAATTCAAAAAGAGACTGGGGTCATGCGAAAGATTATGTAGATATGCAATGGAGAATGTTACA
Source organism: SAR116 cluster bacterium AG-426-I14 (assembly GCA_003210055.1). Taxonomy (GTDB): domain Bacteria; phylum Pseudomonadota; class Alphaproteobacteria; order Puniceispirillales; family Marisalimonadaceae; genus AG-426-I14. The sequence goes on along the minus strand of QCNS01000019.1, from coordinate 8,690 downwards.
ACAAAAAACACCAAGAGATTATATTATTGCAACTGGTGTCCAATACAGCGTAAAAGATTTCATTAATATTTGTTCAAAAATACTAAAGATTAATTTAAATTGGGAAGGAAGTGGTTTAGATGAAGTAGGTTATATATTTGACAAAAATTATAAAAAAAAACCAATTATTCTTGTAGATCCTAAATACTTTCGTCCAACAGAAGTAGAAAATCTTTTAGGTGACGCAACCAAAGCACGTGAAGAATTAGGTTGGAAACCTAAAATAACTTTTAAAGAACTTGTAAAGGAAATGATTGAAGAAGACCTAAAAATGGCTGAGAAGGAAAAATTATTAAAACTTTCTTGAAATTTAAATTGGTTGAATAAACTCCTAAGTAATGCCTAATACAATAGCTATAATTCAAGCAAGAATGAGTTCTAAAAGATTTCCTGGAAAAGTCTTAAAAGACTTATTGGGTAAACCAGTATTGGAACATTTAATTGAAAATGTCAAAAAAATTAAGAATTTAAATTCAATTTTTCTTGCTATACCTATAGATAAAATAAATGACAAAATCGAAATTGAAGCAAAAAAACATGGTGTGATAATTTATAGAGGAAGTGAGATAGATGTAAGAAGTAGATTTGTAGATATAATAAAAGAAACAAAAGCTGATCATATTTTAAGATTTACTGCAGACAAACCATTCTTCGATCCTAAAATTCATGAAAATGCTCTGAAGATATTAAGAAACAATAAATTTGATTATGTAACAAATAATATACCTGAAACCTATCCTCATGGTTTTGACACAGAAGCATTTACTTCATCAGCATTTTTTGATTCACTTAAGCTTGGCGATCAAAAAAATAATATTGAACATGTAACACCAAATTTAAGAAGTTCAGAAAAATACAAAAGAGCAAATTTGTTCACAAAATTTGAAGATTTTAAAGAATATAGGTTTACTATTGATTATGAAGAAGATTATTTATTTTTGAAAAAGTTTTTAAAAATCTACTTTTGCAAATTTAACTTAATAGAATGGAAAAATGTTTACAAAATTTTAAGAGAAAACCCAGAATTATTTGCAATAAATAAAAAATATCAAAATTTAAAAAGATCTGCGTCAAATGATAAAATGGCTAAACAATTTTTACTAGATTTGAACGAGTGAACGTTGAAATTATTATTAGTTGTAGAATGTAATAAAAAAGTTGGATATGGACATCTTGTAAGAGGTATTGCGATAGCCTCAGAGCTAGAAAAATTTGGTTGGATTTGGGATATATATGCTAATGACAATCAAATGTTTAATGCCAAGTTCATTAAACTAGATAATAAAAAAATTATTAAAGATTTAAATGATGAAATTCATACAAATAAAAAATGTAACATTATTAACTATGATCTAACAATAATTGACGGTTACAACTTTAAAAATAAATTCATAAGTAAATTAAAAACTATTTCAAAAAAATTAATGATAATCGATGATTTGGCTGAGAAAAAAAGAGACTGTGACTATCTTCTTGATATGTCACCTAATCGGACTCATTTTGATTATCAAAAATTAGTTTCAAAAAAAACAAAGCTTTTAATAGGTAAAAAATATTTGATTATAAAAAACCAATTTCTTAAATCAAAAATATTTAACTGTAATAAAAATAAACAAAAAAGGTATCCTAACATTTTATTAAGTATGGGTTCAACAGATCCTCAAAATTTAACTTTTATAATCTTAAAATATTTAGTTAGTCTTAAGAATAATTATAAAATTAAAGTTGTTATCTCATCAAAGAGTGAGTATTTAAAAGAAATAAAAAAATTAGGTGTCTGGAAAAAAAAATTTGTAAAAATTTTTGTTGACCAAAACGATATACAACTTCAAAAAATTTATGCTGAAACAGACATATGTTTTGGTTCAGCTGGAATAAGTATTTGGGAAAGAATATTTTTTAATATACCTAATATTATTATTAACCCAAACAGTTTTCAACTACATCTATCAGATTTCTTGGTCAATAATAATATAGTTAAAGTAATTCAATTTTCAACGAGACACTTATCAAATAGAAATAAGATGCTCATAAACATTTTTCTAAAACATCAACATCTTAAAACAAAAATGATAAAATTTGGCTCTAAATTAGTTGATGGAAAAGGATTAGAAAATATTATCAACTTTATAAATAATGAAACCTTTTAATTTAAATCATAAAAAAATATTAATTACAGGTAGCACTGGTTTTTTAGGTAGTAACTTAAGCAAGTATTTTAAAAAAAAATATAATATTTTTGGTATAGCTAGAAAAAATGCAGATATTAATTGTGACATTGCTGACAGCAAACTTATAAAAAAAACTATTTCTGAGATTGATCCTGATATAATCATTCATACAGCAGGGTTGAAAGATGTTGATTATTGTGAAAAAAATAAATTACAGGCACAAAAAGTAAATATTCAGGGTACAAAAAATATCATTAACTCTCTAAAAACAAACGTGAAAGTCATATTTATTTCTTCAATTGCTGTATATCCAAATACAAGTGGTCTTCATAAAGAAGAACTTACTGGTCCAGTAAACTATTATGGGTATACAAAACTTGAAGCCGAAAAAATTGTTAGAAAAATGAAAAACTTTGTAAACTTAAGGACAGTTTTTTTTGGATTATCGAACAATCAAAATCATCAAACATTCTGCAATAAAATACTAGATTATTTATCAAATCGTAAACAGCTGCGTTTATATAATGACGAATTTTTCTCACCAGTTCATATTAAAACCCTAATCTTAATTATAGACTCTGTTATTGAAAAAAATATAATTGGAACATACAATATAGCATCAAGAAACGGCATGAGTAAAAAAGACTTTGCAATAGAATTTGCTAGATCTTGTGGTTATTACGATTTTAATTATTTAACTATGTCTAGTGCTAAAGATTATTCCAGAGTAAATAGAGCAATGGATTCAAGACTCTCACCCAAGAAAATAGAAAAAAAATTGAATTTTAGATTTTTAACATTAAGAGAAGAAATAAATAAAAAAGATGAATAAAATTGAAATTAATGGAAAAAAAATAGGTGTAGATCATAATCCTTATTTTATTGCTGACATAGCTGCGAATCATGATGGTTCCCTTGAAAGAGCAATTGACTTAATTTGGTTAGCTGCAGAGTCAGGTGCAGATGCAGCTAAATTTCAAAATTTTACGGCCAAGACATTAGTTTCGGATAGAGGTTTTAATTCTTTAAATAAAGTCAAAACTCACCAAAGTAAATGGAAAGCATCAGTCTATGAAATGTATGATAAGGCATCTGTACCCTTAAATTGGACAGAAACACTTTTAAAAACATGTAAAGATGCTGGAATAGATTATTTTACATCTATTTATGATTTATCACAAATAGAATACTTAAATAAATATGTTTGTGCTTGGAAAATTGGTTCTGGAGATTTGACATGGCATGAAATGATTTCAAATTGTGCTAGAACAAAAAAACCCATTTTGATTGCAACTGGAGCCTCTAATTTAAGAGAGGTTGAAATGGCCGTAGAAGAAATAGAAAAACATGTAAAGCACTATGTGTTAATGCAGTGCAATACAAACTATACAGGATCTATAGAAAACTTCAAACACATATCTCTTAATGTTTTAACCACATTTAAATCACAATTTACAAATTCAATTTTGGGATTATCAGATCATACCCCAGGTCATTCAACTGTTTTAGGCGCAATAGCTCTAGGCGCTTCAGTTATAGAAAAACATTTTACTGATGATAGTTCAAGAGAAGGTTCTGATCATCCTTTTTCAATGGAGCCTAAATCTTGGAAAGAAATGGTTGATAGAAGTTTAGAGCTTAAAAACGCTCTTGGTAATAATATTAAAGAAGTTATGCAAAATGAAATTGAAACAAGAATAGTTCAAAGAAGAGCTATAAGATCCTCAAAAAATTTAAAAGCTGGTCATTGCGTATCTAATTCAGATTTGGTGTTTCTAAGGCCATGTCCTAAAGATGGATTGCCACCTTATGAAAAAAAGAAAATTGTAGGAAAAATTTTAAATAAAAATATTGATAAGGGAGATATAATAAAACTATCAGATTTAGAGGGAAATTGTGATTAAAAAGACTGCTTCTAACACAATAGATAAATTAATAAACCAAGTTTTTTCTCGAAAGAAAAGTGAGATAATTAAATATTCAAGTATGAACCAAGCTGAGAATTGTATGAAAGAGGCTTTTGATTTGTGGATGTTCATGAATAGGTTTAGAAATTGTGATTTGAAAAAATACTTTGATGAAGAAATTCATCAAGCAATAATGAGTTTAAATAAGAAAAAACATATTCATAAAATATATAAAAAAAAAAATTATAACCTAGCTTATATAATAACCAACATAGTTGATACTGGATCTGCATCTGTTCCACATAGATTTATGTTAAAAAATTCACTAGCTAAAAAATTCAATATTAAACAGCATGTTCTTGTTACTAATTTGAGAAATCGTAACGACGAAAAAGAAACTGAAGGATATAATTACCTAGTGAATGAAATAAAGCCCAATAATTTTAACCATTTAGAATCTAATTTAACATGGTTAAATAAAGGAAATTTAATTGAAAGTTGGATTAAAAAAAATAAGATCGACTTTGTATTAGCATCACCATGTCCTGCAACTATTTATGCAATGGCAGGAAATCCAGCGCCAATTCAAGGAATACTCTCCCAAGATTGTTATTGTTTTACTCTAGGACCTGGCGCTTTTGATCTAACGTTTTACGTTACCAACGATCAGGTTTTCAAATATAAATATGACAATTTTGAAAAATACAATAGAACTAAACTGCTATATTTACCTTTGCATGACAAAAAATATGTTGACCAAGCAAAACCCTTAAGCTTGGTGTCTTTAAACATAAAAAAAGGGTCAATTGTATCTGCGTCATCAAACATGTGGAAATCATTTTTTGGAGACGATATAAATTTTTTAAATTTACTAAAAGAGTTAATTCTAGAGAATAAAAACTATCATCATATTTTTGTAGGTACAATTCGTGGTTATGATACTTTAAAAGTTTTTCTAAACAAAAATCCAAAATTAAAAAACAACATTCATTTTATTGGTGAAGTAAAAAATATTTATAAACTTCTGAAAAGCATAGATTTTTGGGTAAATTCTTTTCCAACTTCAGGTGGTACAGATATAGAAGCAGCTTTTGTATCAAAGCCAACCATAGAATTTATTCATAATAGAAACTTAACATTGCATCCAACTGAGTTTTTGGCATCAAATGAATGTATTGTTCATAATTTTAATGAAATGAAGTGTTTAATAAAAAGATTTATTGAAGATAAAAAATATAGGATTGACCTCGGTAAATATCTTTGTAGTAGAGTAAGTAGGGAATATAATAAAGAGAGAATAATTATTGATAGAATTTATGGAAGTTTTATCGAATTATTTAATAATAAACATAAAATAAAAAAGGAGCTCAACTTTAGAGAGTCATTCAATAGTTCAATAACTTATGAAAAATTTATTTCTTTTTATAACTATGAGATAATAACAAAAGTTCATAAAATAAAAATTGATTTCTTAATGCAATTAATTAATAAATATCCAAATAAGCCGTTTGCATGGATAAAAATTATGGAGCTTTCTCTTCAAAAATTTGATTATGTTTTGTTTAGCGACTTATTAAAAAAAATGCCAGAAGAATTAGTCAATGATAATAGAATAAAGATTTTGATTAATTTTTATGAACTATTAAGTATGACAAAAAAAGTAAACCTAAAAATTCTTTCCAAAGGTATAGATTTTTTTATAAATGATAAATCTACTCTAAATGACGTTTCAAAGTATAATAAGTTAAAAAAAATCTTAACATTGATCAATAATCCAAAAAAATACTCTAAGAATTTATTAAAAAGAGAAATATCAGATCTTTTACCACTTTTTTATAATTATTAGACTAATTATGACAATTTTAAAAACAATCGATAATCATTATAATCTATATAAATCATACTTTTTTAGAGATAGGGCTAATAGAAAAATTGGTCAATTATTAAAAAACCATAATAAATTGTCAGAAAATTCTGATGGAATTTTGGCCGATGCTCTTTGGGATCACCCTCACCATTGGTTAAGGTTGGCATTATTTAAAAATGCATCATCTGAAATTTACGGACAAGATATTTCTTTTGTTATAGAAGAAGGTACTCATAAAAGAGTTAAAAACTCTGCATTTATTTTTAAACCGAAAAAATTTTATACCATTCCCTCTAAGATTGAGGATAAACACATCTTAAATGGAAAAAAAATAATTTGCAAAATTAATAATAAAGAAGATTTTTTTGACTTAAAATTAAATAATAATTTTCCAAATCATTTTCTTTATGATGGGTTACTTAAATTGTTAAACGAAGGAAGTTTGGATGTAACAAATAAAAATATTTTATATTATATATCAAAATTTTTTCAGTACTCAGATTTTTATGAGAAATTATTTAAAAACACAAATTTTCAAGCTTTAGTTGTTTCTCATCCTACTACTATTAGATTTTCAACATTAGTTTGGACGGCGTTGAACTTCAAAATACCAGTATACATATTAAATTATAGAAACAGCTTTATCACTATCAGAAAACTGAATTCAAAAAAAGAATTTGTTAAAAATCCTGAAGATCATCCATTAATAACAGATTTTAATAAACTTTCTAATGAAAAGAAAAATCTTTTAATTAAAGCAGGGTCAAATTTTATTAAATTAAGACAAAGCAGTACTATTTCAGAAGTTGCGTTCATAAAAAAATCTATAACAATTAAAAACAATAATTTAACAAAGAGTGAAATTTTAAATAAACTCAAATTAAATGATAAGAAAAGTACCATTGTAGTATATTGTAATTGCTGGCCAGACTTTCCAAATGCACAAGGTAAAACTTACTTTAATGATTACGTAGATTTCTTCAAGATAACATATAGTTTTGCATCAAAATTGAAGAAATTTAATTGGATTTTTAAGGCGCATCCAGCAGAATATATGTTTGGGCAAGTTACGACTTTAAAAAAATTAATGAAAAAAAATAAATTTCAAAATATTAAATACGTATATGATGAGTTAGATTGGAAATCTCTTCATAAAATTATGGATTTTGCTGTAACTTCTACAGGTAGTATTGGTCATGAGTTTGTTGCTATGGGTGGAAAAGTATTATGTTCGAGGAATAATGCGTATTCTCATTGGGGCTTTGCAAAACATTGTAATTCAGAAATAGAATATTTTGATAACTTAAAAAATATTGAAAAAATGAGAGTTCCTTCAAAAAAAAATAAGGATAATGCATTGGCATATACGGCCTTACAATCTTTTGACTCAAACAAAATTAATATTAAGGGACTTTCTTTGCCTATGGGACGAATAAGTTATAGATTATGGCCAAACTTGGAAAATTTTATAACAAAAAATGAAAAAGAAATTACTTTTGAAATAAAAAAAATTAAAAATTTTATAAAATCAGATTTTCAAAATTATTGTATTTTTAAATTTTTATAAATAATCATGAACATTTACGAAGAAAAGCTAAAAATTGATAATGATTGGGAAACTTTTGAGAAAAACTTTGCTGAAAAAATTAAATTAATAAAATGGGGAAATGGAAATAGAGTTTACTTGTATAAAAAGAAAATAATTAAAGTTCAGAACATTTCATATATTAGTGATAAGAATAATCTTGGACTTGCTAAAGAGTTTGAAATTCTTAAACTAATACAAAATACAAAACTCTCACTAAGTCCAAAATTCTATCGAATTAAAAATTGGGAAGTTTTAGAATTAAATTTTTTTGATGGATCTTTTATAAGGGACTTAAACTTAAAAATAGTTAATAAGATTTACTTAATACTTAAAGTTTTAATTTATTTATTTATATTGAGTATCAGGGGTATAAATTACAAACAGCTAAGAGCTCGACATGTTTTAGTAGATAAGTATTATAAAATTAAATTCATTGATTTCGGTCAATCAAACTTGACCTCAAAAACTAATTCATTTATTAAAAATTTTTCTTTAATTAAATTTCACAATAAAAAAATTAATTTTAGCAATCTATTAACATTAATTTTAGTTATATTATTTTCTTCAAAAAAAAACAAAACAGATTTCAGACATAGATACGAATTAAATTTTAAAAGAAAAACGTATGCAACCCCAGGCTTTTATATGAAAGATTATGAGAATAAAGGGATAGCTTTTAATCTTGAAAAAATGGAGAAGTTTATTGATTATGCAGTTAAACAAGATGAAAGACTATATCAGGACATTCCAGAAATTCAATTTAAAAATTATGGATTTTCAGGAAATAAAAAGTTAGATTTTTTATGGTACAAGTTAAAAAAATCATCAAACTTTAAAAATAAAAATATCATTGAAATTAACTTTTGTTTGACTGGTTTTTCCATTTTATCCCTTTTACAAGGAGCAAAAAAAGCTATTAATTTTGATATTAGTAAAAATGTTATTAGAGCTAATAAAAGTATCAGTAAAGTCTTTAATGTTAGTAACATTTTTTTTAAAACTTTTTTCAATTTTGAGGAAATAATTAAATATTGTAACAATAAAAAGGTTCATATCTTGTATATTAATTCAAATAGACTTCCTGAAATTAATGAACAAAATGTTGATAATTTTTTCTG
>QCNS01000018.1 GCA_003210055.1 SAR116 cluster bacterium AG-426-I14 | reverse complement strand
GGTTGTTGGTAATGGAGGAGATTCTCAATGTTATCTTGGAGTAAAAAGAAAAGTTGAAATTATTCATGAAGTTTTAAAACAGAGAATAGGAAAAGAAAATACTGATTTCAAAATGAGACTTATTCAACCAGAATATACTATAGCAACCTCTGACGGCATGAGAAATGGTACAAGAGAAATGAGATATTCGTTAATTGGGAGAGAGGTAACAAATGATGCTATATGTGAACATTTGAGTGCAAGTGGTTTGGAGGGTACTATAGCTGTTGTAGCTTGTGATAAACCACCCGTAGGAACTTTATCAGCTTTGTTAGAGCATAATAGACCATCAATAATTATGTCAGATGGAACAATTAGACCTGGTAAAAACTCTGTGACTAATGAACCATTAGATATCATTTCTAGTTTCCAATTAGCTGGTAACGAAGATAAGGAATTAAAATGTAGAATTGCTAAGGAGTCTTGTCCTGGTTATGGAAGCTGTGGAGGAATGTTCACTTATAATACTATGCAAACTTTCATTGGTGTAGTAGGAATGCAACCGTTACAAATGGTTTCCCCACCTTCAGACGATGAAAGACGATATAATGATTTCCCATTTGAATTAGTTGATTTTCTTGTAAAAATGATAAAGCATGATATCACTCCTCGTGATTTAGTGACTAGAGAGTCAATTAGAAATGCTATGATAGTTTCAATGGCCGTTGGTGGTTCAACTAATGTTTTGTTGCATGGACCGGAAATAGCCAGGGCTGCCGGATACCAAAGTTTTAATGACGACATAATGGATATGAAAGAATTTAATGACCTTTCTCAAAATATTGTACCAGTAGTAATAGACGCAAGACCATTTGGAAAGTTTTCCATGGTAGATATTGACGAAAAAGGTGGAATACAGGTTATAATTAAAAACCTCTTAGACGCTGGTCTGTTAAATGGAAATACATTGACTTGTACTGGAGAAACCCTTAAAGAACAAGTTCAAAGACTGGCGCCACCTGATCCAGATAATACAGTAATTTATAATGTAAGTAATCCATATAAAAAAACTGGCGGCTTGAGATTATTAGGCGGAAATTTATCTCCTGAAAAAACAGCTATACTTAAATTAGCTGGAGTAGAAAGAGGGCTAGAAAATAATGTTTTTAAAGGTAAGGCCAAAATATTTAATGGAGAAACCGTGCTTTTGGAAACATTAGATAAAAACCCAGAAAAATTTGAAAATTTAGATATGGTAATCGTTAGATATGAAGGGCCAATTGGAGCCCCTGGAATGCCAGAAATGTTAGATCCTACCTCTAGAATTACTACTTTATGTAGAGAACGAAATATAACAGTTGGCTTGATGACTGATGCAAGATTTTCAGGAGGTTCTGTAGGATTGGTGATTGGACATGTAGGTCCAGAGGCTGCTCTAGGAGGCCCAATAGCTCTAATTGAAGAAGGGGATACAATAATTGCTGACTTAAACAATAATGAATTAAATTGTTTAGAGCTTGAAGATATAAACACTTATGAATCAAGAAAAAAAAAATGGGAAAATGAAGTTAAAAATAATAATGGCATCCATCCAGAAATAGGAAATGTTGATACAAGATTATTAGCTAGAATGCGTAACTTAGGAGTTTCTGCGGTTTATGGTGCTGGAATGCATCCAAATGGTGAAGTGTGGGTTCATAATCCAAGAAAAGTTAAAAAAGATAACTTTAAGCCTATAAATAAATTTTTAAATTAATTGTTTAATAATTCTATCCAAACTGGTGTATGGTCGCTAGGTCGTTCTAAAGATCTTTGTTTTTGATCAATCCCTGATTCTGTTAGTAAATCTACGACTGAAGCGGAAACTAAAAAAAGATCAATTCTAATTCCGTTATCTTTTTGCCAAGCACCACTTTGATAATCCCAAAAGCTATATCTTTGTAAGTAAGGATTAAGTACTCTATATGAATCTAAAAATCCTAAGTTTTTAATTTGAGTAAAAAGTTTTCTAACTTCATGTGTAAACAATGCATCATTAACCCAAGCATTAGGATCATAACAATCTAAATTCTGCTGAATTATATTGAAATCACCTCCAATGATAAATTTCTCATTAGTTAAATTTATTTTTTTACAATATTCATATAACTTTTTTAACCAATTTAATTTGTACAAATATTTTTCACCATCAGTTGGGTTTCCATTTGGAACATAAACGCATACCATTCTAAAATCTAAAATTTTAACTTCTAAAAATCTTGATTGGGCATCAGTTTCATCATTTAAATAAGGCAAAGTTTTTGAAATCAAATTTATTGGAAATTTACTTATAATAGCAACACCGTTATACGATTTTTGACCATTTACTTCTACATTAAAACCTAACTTTTCAAATTCTTTATATGGAAAATTTTCTTTAGTGCATTTAATTTCTTGTAAAAACAAAATATCAATTTTGCTTTCTATTAAATAGTTAATAACAATATCTAATCTAACATTTATAGAATTAACATTGAAACTAGAAATTTTTAACATAATTACAAAAATTATATAGAAAAGCTAGTTCCACAACCACAATTTGCTGATGCATTAGGATTGTTAATTGAAAAGTATGATCCTCCTAACTCATCAATAAACTCTAGCTTGCTTCCAGACAAAAAATTCAAAGATGTTTCATCAATTAAGTAATTTATGCCATAATCTTTAAAAATAATATCATCTTTATTTTTAACTGAAGAAAACGAGAAATCATATTGAAATCCAGAACATCCGCCACCAAGCACAGATATTCTGAAGTATGAATTTGGGCTCTCTTTTTTTAATAAAAACTTAATTCTATCAGCAGCGTCTTTAGATAAAGAAAAATTGGTCATGTTAAAAACCTCTATTTTTGTCTATACTTATTTAAATAATAGATAAATTAATTCTATACAAGGAAAATACTCATTAATAATGTTTTAATTTAAAAATAGTTAAATTAAAACATTACATAATATGCAAGATAAGTTATTAAGAAACCTCTTATGAAAGTTAAACTAGAAAATAGATACTTAGAAATTTTTGCATGTCATAGCAATTCTACTAAAGGAAGAGTTCATAATGATACAAAATTAGATTTTAATAGAACCGAGTTTCAAAGAGATAGGGATAGAATTTTACATTGTGATGCTTTTAGACGTTTAAAACAAAAGACCCAAGTTTTTTTAAATAATAGAAGCGATCATTACAGAACTAGGTTGACTCATACTTTAGAAGTTGCTCAACTTTCAAGATCAATATCAAGATACCTCCATTTAAATGATGATTTGTCTGAAGCAATTGCTTTAGCCCATGATTTAGGACATCCACCTTTTGGACATGCTGGAGAGGATGTTCTATCAAATTTAATGCAAGAATATGGTGGTTTTGACCATAACGAGCAGACTTTAAGAATAGTCACTTTACTAGAAAAAAAATATCCTGAATTTTTAGGGCTAAATCTAACATATGAAACACTTGATGGTATTGTGAAACATAACGGTCCAATAAATTCAATGAAAAATATTCCAGATATAGTAAGATCCATTGACAAATCACTAAATCTCGAACTTAATAAATTTCCTTCTGCAGAGGCTCAGGTCGCGAATATATGTGATGATATCGCATATATAGCTCACGATATTAATGATGGTTTGAGAAGTAAATTGTTAAAGTTTGAAGAAATTGAACATCTTCCAATAATTGAAGACATTGTAAAATCATGTAAAAAGAAAATTTCATTTATGGATAATAAAATTTTAATAGATCAAATTGCTAACAACCTGATTAATCATTTCGTTAGAGATTTAGTAAATAACTCTCAAAAAATTTTTAAAAATTTTAAATTTAACAGTTCAGTTGAAATAAAAAATCTTAATCAACCAGTAATTCAGATGAATTTTAAAACTTATGAAGAGTTAAAAGAAATTAAAAATTTTCTTTTTGAAAAGATGTATACTAATAAAAGTATTACAGATGAACTTAATATAGCCACTTCCAATATAAGTATGATGTTTGAATATTTATTAAATAATCCATTAAATTTACCAAAAAACTGGCATTATTTTAATAATATTAGTATTTTAGAATTAGATAAATCTGCACAAGCAAGGTTAATTTGTGATTATATTTCTGGTATGACGGATAACTATTTTAATTATCAATGTAAAAATTTTAATTTAAATTAAGCGATGAATATTTTTGAAACATATTTAAATAAAATTTTATTTGAAATTGATAACTTGATTTATGAAAATAATTGGAAATTAAAAAATAAGCTTTTCTTAAATAAAGTAGTTTTAGAACGGCCTAAAAATAAATCTTTTGGCGACATGTCAACTAATGCGGCCATGATTTTGGCCTCTGAATTTAAAGTTAATCCAATTAAAATTGCAGAATTATTGACCCCTAAAATAAAATCTATTCAAGGTATTAAGGATGTAACTTTTATAAAACCAGGTTTTATTAATATAGTTTATGAAATTAATATATGGCATGAATTTCTATTTCAACTCTTGTCAAGAAAAGGTAATTGGAGATATCAAAATATAGGGTTAAATAGAAAAATTAATGTAGAATATGTTTCCGCAAATCCTACTGGCCCTCTTCATGCCGGTCATGCCCGAGGAGCTGTCTTTGGAGATGTTTTGTCTTCTATACTAGAAATATTGGGATATGATGTTACTAGAGAATATTATATAAATGACGCTGGAAGTCAGATAGATATTCTTGTAAAGTCTGTTTTTCTTAGATATTTAGAAGTTCTACAAAATAGAGCTCAAAATATACCAGAAGGCTGGTACCCTGGAGAGTATCTCAAGGATATTGGGAAAGCAATATTTGTAAAATTTGGAGATAAATTACAAAACTTAAGTTTTGAAGAATACTTTTTAAAGATAAAGGACATAACTTTAAATATGATTCTTTGCAATATAAAAAAAGATTTAAAAGACTTGGGTGTGAAGATGGATAATTATACTAGCGAACAAAAAATAATTGATAGCAAAAAGCTTGATGAAGTTTTGAATATTTTAAATGAAAAAAATCTTTTATATACTGGTATTCTAGAAAAACCCAAGGGTAATTCTAATGAAGATTGGGAGCCTAGACCTCAACTACTTTTTAAATCTAAAAAATTTGGTGATGATTCAGATAGAGCGTTAAAGAAATCTGATGAAACATGGACTTATTTTGCATCTGATATAGCTTATCATTTAGATAAACTTAATAGAACTAAAGGAAATTTGATTAATATTTTGGGTGCAGATCATGGTGGATACACAACTAGGATTTCTTCTGCTGTATTGGCTTTATCTAATACAAAATATACTTTAACAAATAAGATTTGTGCAATAGTACATTTATCTGATGCTGGTAAAAAAATAAAAATGAGTAAAAGAAGCGGAAATTTTGTCACACTTTCTGAGATTTTAGAAAAAGTTGGCAAAGATGCTCTGAGATTCCTTATGTTGACAAGAAGAAATGACCAAACTCTTGAGTTTGATTTTACAAAAGCAAAAGAACAAAATAAGGATAACCCAGTTTTTTATGTTCATTATGCTTATGCAAGATGTAATTCTATTATCGAAAGTTCTAATATTAATGAGAGTCAATTTTCTATAAGTAAGATTAAGCAATTAGTTTTGAAAGAAGAAATTAACTTAATAAAATTGTTAACTCAATGGCCTAAAGTTATAGAAATTGCTGCAAAAAAATTAGAACCACATAGAATTTGTTTTTTTCTTATCGAGTTAGCTTCAGAATTTCATAGTTATTGGAATAAAGGTAAACAAGATCCTAGTTTAAAGTTTATAGTTGAAAATGATATTGAAATTACAACTGCCAGAATATCATTAGTAAAATCAATTTCATACACTCTAAAAGCTGGTTTAAATATTTTGTCAATAGAACCCATGAAAAGAATGTAATTATGAGTCATCATTCAATATTGAAAATATCATCTATTTTAATTTTATTAATAGCATTCTTATGTTTTTTTACAGCGATTTTTATAAAGTATTTTTATTTTGATGAAGAAATATTAGATATACCTATAGTTGAAAGTGATTATCAAAATATTAAAACTGTACCAGAAACTTTTTTTAAAAAAAATGATAATGAGAATATCGAAATTGAAATTTTGAGTGATAAAAATCACAATGACATAGAACAAAGACTTATTGTAAATGATAATAAACCAGAATTATTACCTTTTAATGTGAATAAAAAAGAAAACGATAAAAATGAAAAGTTTATATCAAAACACTACCCATTAAAACCAGTCGATAAAAAAAGTGAAAAAAACAAAAAATTATCCACACTTAACAATCTCGTTAGATATAGAGTCCAATTAGGTTCATTTAAAGACAAAGATAGAGCCATCAAAGCACTTAAAAATACTTTATTAATTCATGCTAAATATTTTTCTAATATTAAATTAGAAATTTATACTTTAAAAAAAGACAATTATTTTATTCATAGAGTATGGACAGTATTGATGAAAAAAAAACAAGCTTTAGATCTATGTAATAATTTAAGAAACAATAATATTAATTGTATTTTGCAGGTTGAAAAAAAATAAATAGTTAAAGTTGTTATGGAAAAAGAAATTGAAAAAGGATTACTGACTTTTAACCTTTCTTTAGATGGGTTTGATGGACCAATTGATATGTTGTTGAATTTAGTCAGAGAACAAAAGATTGATATAACTAAAATACAAATATTACCTCTTGCTGAACAATATTTATTATATTTAAAAAAAGCAATCAAAGAAGATATTGATTTAGCAGCAGAGTATTTGGTTATTGGAGCAGTATTGACCCATATTAAATCAAAACTTTTGCTACCAAAAGATGAGCAAAGTGAAGAGGATCCTGAGATTTTATCTGAACTATTGAAATTTCAAATTTTAAAATTAGAAAAATTTCAAAAACTTACCAAAAGTTTATTTTCCAGACCTCAATTGGGAAAGAATTTTTATTCAAGAGGCATTCAAACAATTTTAAAGAAAAATATAAAGTATAAATATGAAATAAATTTATATAAATTAACGAGTGTTTATGCTGAGATTCAATCTAATAAAGAAAATACAAAATTAACAATAGCTCATTCTAATTTATACACCGTAGAACAAGCTCTAGTTAATTTGAAAAAACATGTGTCTAACATAAAAGAATGGGAATCATTATTATTATTTATTCCTAGAGGTATAAAGGGATATTTAGAGTATAAATCAGTTTTCTCGTCTTATTTTGTGGCTTCACTAGAATTGATTAAGGAGGGCAGAATAAAAATTAAACAAGATTTTAAAAATAATAATAATTTACAGATAATTAAAAATAATTAAATTAATCAAATTTATGAATAACAAAAGTGAAATTGATCAAAAGTTGAAGTTAAAAATATTAGAAGCATATATTTTTGCTGCAAAAGATCCTGTTGATTTATCAAGTTTAAAGTTTATCGAAAGTGATGAAACTAAATTAAACGAATTAGTAAATAATCTTCAAAATAAATTTAGTGACTATGGTATTAATCTTGTTAAAATTAAAAATTCAATTGCTTTTAGAACTTCAGAAGAAGTATCTGGATTAATAAACATCAAACAAGAAATTTTAAAGCCATTATCGAGGGCTGCATCTGAAACACTCGCTATTATTGCTTATCATCAGCCAATTACTAGGACACAAATTGAGAATATAAGAGGTGTTTCACTTAGTAGGGGAACTTTAGATCAGCTTTTTGAAATTGGATGGATTAAACCTGGTAGAAAATTAAGAACACCAGGCAGGCCTATGACTTGGTTAACAACCATTAAGTTTTTAGATCATTTTGGATTATCAGATCTTTCAGATTTACCTGGTATTGATGAATTAAAGAAGTCAGGATTGCTGCAACATGAGAGTGTTTTATTTTCTGATCCCAAAGATGAAATAGAGGAATGAACTTGTTAGAATATAAAAAAATAAATTTTTCTTACAATAGCCATCAAGTTATTAGTAATTTTTCTTTAAAAATTCCTGATAAGAAAGTTACATCTATTCTAGGACCATCTGGCTGTGGTAAAACAACTTTACTAAGGTTAACTAGTGGATTAGAGAAAATACAAGACGGTCAAATAATTTTTGATAATAACCTTCTTTCTGCTAATTCATTTGATTTGCCTCCAAATAAAAGAAAAATTGGATATGTTTTTCAAGATTGTGCATTGTTTCCTCATTTAAATGTAATTGAAAATATTCATTACGGTATATCTGAAAATCAAGAAAAAATTAAAAGGAAAATTGATTTTATTTTAAAGCAAAATAATTTTCATAAATTTTCCAACCGATATCCTCATGAATTATCTGGAGGGCAAAAACAATTAGTTGCTCTTTTTAGGGCGATAGCATGCGAGCCAAAAATAATTCTTATGGATGAGCCATTTTCAAATTTAGACACCAGACTAAGAGAATCCTTGAGAGACCAAGTTCTTCATATTTTAAAAGCAAATGAAATCACAACATTGTTAGTAACTCATGATGCAGATGAAGCCATGTTTATGTCTGATTATATAGCATTATTAAATAAAGGAGAATTACAACAGTTTGGTGAACCCATTGATTTATATATGAGGCCAAAAAATAAATTTGTAACAGAGTTCTTTGGTGAAATTAATGTTTTAGATGGTAAATTTATTAATAAAAAGCTTATTACTTCCATCGGGAGTTTTCCTTTTGAATACAGTGGAACAAAAAAAAATTTTTTTTTAGTTGTTAGAAGTGAAGGGTTGACTTTAATGAATTATTCAAAAAAAACAATTTTGGGAAAAACTAATAAACAAAATATTGTTAAAAGTCCAAATAACGGCAAAATTATAGAAGCTAAATTTTTGGGAGGAAATACTATTGTTCATTTATCAATAGTTAATAAAAACAATGAACAACATTTACATGTTAAAATTCCTGGGATAAATTATTTTAAAAAAAATCAATTGGTAAATATCTTTACTGATGTTAATTATAGTTTTATTTTCGATTCATGAATTTTAAAGGAGGGACATAATGGGAGCTTTTAGTATTTGGCATTGGATAATTGTTTTAATTGTTGTGCTCATATTATTTGGAGGTAAAGGAAAATTATCTTCTATAATGGGAGATTTTGGAAAAGGTCTCAAGAATTTCAAAGATCAAGTTAAATCCAAAAATGAAAATGATGAAATAGAATCTTCTGAACAGACATCTACTCCAAAGAAAAAAAGTAAAAAAAAATCTTCAAAAAGAAAAGTTTAATTTTTACTAGGGATTTTTCATGTTGGATATTGGTTGGCAAGAGTTTTTATTAGTTGCATTTATTTTATTGATTGTTATTGGTCCAAAAGAACTACCAAAGGTATTAAAATCAATCATGAGTTTTGTTAGAAAAATAAAATCAATGGCATATGATTTTCAAAATACAGTTGATGATATGGCGAATGAAACAGAATTAAATGATTTAAGAAATGATGTAACTAAATTGAAAGATTCTAAAATTTTGAAAGAAACAAAATCAGAAATTAATGTTTTAAACAAAATTAATAATGAAACTAAATCTGATATAGAAAGAAATATTAAAAAAATAAAAAAATAATTTTAAATATTAAATATAAATGAAAAAAAGTACCAAAATTAGCAAGAAAATGACATTGATTGATCATTTGATTGAGCTTAGAAATAGACTTTTAGTTGCTGCAATAACTTTTTTAATTTTATTTTTTTTATGTTTCATAAAATTTACTGACAATAATCAAAATCTTGCAGATTTAGTATATATTTTTCTTCAACAACCACTAGCTAATGAATTAGCAAAAACTGGGGGGAGAATGATATTTACGGCTTTACATGAGGGTTTTTTTACACAAGTGAAAGTTGCTTTTTTTATATCATTTTCAATTGCTTTTCCTGTTTTTTTAATTCAAATATGGAAGTTTGTTGCACCTGGGTTATATGAAAATGAAAAAAAAGCTTTTTTCCCTTTTTTAATTGCTACACCATTACTTTTCTTGCTTGGTGCAGCTATGGTTTATTATATAGTAATACCATTAGCATGGAATTTTTTTATATCTTTTCAGGTAGCTAGTTTTGAAGGTGCATTGCCTATAGAACTGGAGCCTAAAATTTCTGAATATTTATCTTTGGTTATGAAATTAATTTTTGCATTCGGAATATGCTTTGAACTTCCAGTTGTTTTACTTCTTTTAACTAGAACAGGTATAATAACTTCAAAGGATCTAGCTGATAAAAGAAAATATGCAATATTAATAGCATTTGTTTTAGCTGCGATTTTAACTCCACCAGATGTGATTTCTCAAATTTTACTGGCTGTTCCTATAATTGTTTTATATGAATTTACAATAATTCTATCTAAAATAGGTTTTAAAAAAACTAAATGATATATGGATGTTTAAATGCATGATATAAATTTCATAAGAAACAACCCAAAAAAATTTGATTTAGAAATAGAGCGTAGAAGTAATAAACCAGTTTCAAATAAAATCATAGATTTGGATAAGGAATTGAGGTCATTAAAGACCCAATTACAAGACTTGCAATATAAAAGAAATTCGTCATCTAGAGAAATTGGTATTTTAATGAAAAAGGGGCTTGATGTATCAATTCTTCAAAATGAAGTTAAATTAAATAAAAGTAAATCTTCAGAATTAGAAGCAAAAGTTATTAATATTTCACAAGAAATTAATAATATTCTTAAAAACTTGCCAAATATTTTGGATGAAGATGTTCCTATTGGACTGAGTGAAAAAAATAATGTATTGATCAGGAGTAATGGGAAAATACCAAAGTTTGATTTTTTACCAAAAGACCATGTAGAACTCGGTGAAAAACTAAATCAAATTGATTTTAAGACAGCTGCAAAAATATCAGGTGCAAGATTTGTTATAACAACTGAAGACATAGCATTATTAGAAAGAGCTTTGATATCTTTTATGCTTGACATAAACATAAAAGAATTTGGCCATAAAGAAATTTCACCACCATATCTAGTTAATTCTGAAATTTTAGAAGGTACAGGACAATTACCAAAATTTTCTGATGATTTATTCAAAACAGATTCAGATAAATGGCTTATACCAACTGCGGAAGTTCCAATCACAAATGTAATAAGAAATGAAATTTTAAATGAGAATGATTTACCTATGAACTTTGTGGCTTATTCACCTTGTTTTCGAGCAGAAGCAGGTGCTGCAGGAAAAGATACTAGGGGAATGATTAGACAACATCAATTTTCAAAAGTTGAAATGGTTTCTATTGTTAAACCTGAAAAATCAGAGGAAGAGTTAATAAGAATAACTAATTGTGCTGAAAGAATTTTACAAAAATTAAGTTTACCTTATAGGGTGATGCTATTATGTAGTGGTGACACTGGGTTTTCTGCAAGAAAAACTTTTGATATTGAGGTCTGGCTTCCTGGGCAAAACAATGGAAAAGGCGAATATAGAGAAATCTCATCATGTTCCAATTGTGGTGATTTTCAATCAAGAAGAATGAATGCTAGATTCAGGATACAATCATCTAAAGAATTATCATATATTCATACATTAAATGGCTCATGTTTAGCTATTGGGAGAACTATGATTGCTATTTTGGAAAATCATCAAAACCGGGATGGAAGTGTTAACATACCGATTCCTTTGCAACCTTATATGCATGGAAAAAAAATAATTTTAAATCAAGATATATGAAAATTTTTAATCAAGTTTTAATAACAAATGATGATGGTTTTGAATCAGAAGGTCTAATTTTATTGAAACAAATTCTTAATTCTATTTCTCAAAAAGTATATACTGTAGCACCGATGAAAAATATGTCTGCTACTGGAAGATCTATTAATTTAGGCAAAAAAATAAAATTTCAAAAGTTATCTGAATTTGAATGGATTATTGATGGCACTCCAACAGATTCAATGTTATTTGCATTAAATAAAATTTTTACTAAAAAACTACCAGATATTATTTTTTCTGGCATTAACGATGGCACGAATATTGGTGACGAGATATCTTATTCTGGAACAGTTGCCGCTGCTTTCGAAGGTTCAGTAAGAGGAATTCCAAGTGTAGCTCTAAGTCAGGTTAAAAACAAAGACAATAAAAAAAATTTTAAAGTAGTTGAAAAGTATTTTCTTAAAGTCGTATCTAAAATAAATGAAATTAAGTTTGTTGAAAATAGTTTTTTCAATGTAAATTTTCCAAATTGTGATGTTGAAAAAGTTAAAGAAATTCTAATTACTAAAGTTTGTCATAATAAGGTCTCAGACGAGATTCATGTAAATATGAAAGATAATTATTTCGAGATTGGAAAAATGAATGTTAGAGATATAAGTGACATTAAGTCTGATTTTTATGCGTTAAAAAATTATTGTATTTCAATAACTCCAATTAGCATAAATATGACGAATAATAATTATTTTAATGATATTTAAATAAAATGAGAAATATAAAAGAAGAAGAAAAGGCTAACTTAATTATGTCTTTAAGGTCTATGGGAATAATTTCTTATGAAGTTCTATCAGCTATTGAGAATACCCCAAGAGAAATATTTATTCCAAAACATCTTTCTCATTATGCTTATGAAAACAGAGCTCTCCCAATAGGGTTTAACCAAACAATTAGTCAACCATATATTGTTGCTTTAATGACAGAAAAGCTATCCTTAAGACCTGATGATATTGTTTTAGAAATAGGAACAGGATCTGGTTATCAAACAGCAATCATTTCAAAGTTAGTTAGAAAAGTTTATACTATTGAAAGAATTAACCCACTTCTTGTGGCGGCTAAGTCATGTTTTAAAAAACTAAGATTAACAAATATTGTATCTAAAATAGATGATGGTTTTTTAGGATGGTCAAACATGTCACCTTTTGATAAGATTATCATTACTTGCTCTTTATCGACAGTTCATGAGGATCTCCTTTATCAATTAAATGTTGGAGGTAAATGTATAGCACCAATTAGAAAAAATTCTGGTAAACAATTATTAAAATGTATTACTATATCAAATAAGAGAGATGATGATTACTGGGAAGAAATTTGTGAAGTTAAATTTGTTCCTTTAATTAGAAATAATTAGTTTATGAAAATTTATTTTAATCTTTTAATTATCTTATTTTTTTCGTGTTCACTTTTTTCTTGCAAACAAAACTTATTTGTAAAGAAAGATGTTTCGTTAGTAAATGTCAATGAAATTGAAGTAAAAAAAATTAAATTTCCTGCAGAAGGTTTCATATTTATCCAGGAGGGCGATACAGTTTACTCTATAGCAAATTCTTATGGAATTATCCCAATTGAAATAATTAACTTAAATTATTTAAAAAAACCTTACAAACTTAAAGTTGGTAAAAAATTATTTTTACCATATCCAATTATTCATGATGTAATCCCCGGTGACACTATTTTTACATTATCTCTTCAATATGCTGTTAGTCAATCTGATATTGTTGAACTCAATTTATTAAAAAAACCATTTATCATCAATGAAGGAGATAAAATAAAAATACCTAGAGAAAAAGATTATACGGTTCTTGGCCTGCTAAAAAAACAAAGATTTCAAAATAAAAATTTTAACAAGAACTCTAAAATCACAATGGATAAACCAAATTTTATTTGGCCGGCAGAAGGAAAACTAGTTAAAAAATTTGGACCTTTTTCTGACGGTAAACAACATTATGATGGAATAGACCTTAAAGTTCAAGATAATCGTATTTACGCAGCTGCAGACGGAAAGGTTGCCTTTGTTGGTTCCAAAATAAAGTCTTTTGGTAACATGATTCTAATAAAACATGACTCAAAATGGATATCAGCTTATTCTAAAGTAGGAGAAAATAAGGTTAATGAAGGTGATTTGGTAAAAAAAGGACAGTTGATTGCTCTAGTGAAAAAAGATAAAATCTTCCATTTTCAAATCAGAAAATCAAGAAACCCTATCGATCCAACATTATTATTAAATTAATTATTTTAAACTAATTTTCGTATTAGTTTCACCAGCTAAATGTTGAATAAATTGCCATGCCACTCTCCCAGACCTAGCACCTCTTGTAATAGACCATTCGAGTGCTTTAGACCTAATTTCATCTGGCTCTAACATAATATCAAATTTTTTTGCGTAAGCATTTATAATTTCAAGGTATATTTCTTGTGAAATGTTATGAAATCCTATCCATAATCCAAATCTATCAGATAAAGAAACTTTTTCTTCAATTGATTCTGATGGATTAATAGAAGTAGATTTCTCATTATCTATCATATCTCTTGGCATTAAATGTCTTCTATTTGATGTTGCGTAAAAGACTACATTATCTGGTTTGCCTTCTATGCCACCATCTAATATTGACTTTAAGCTTTTATAAGTACTTTCTCCTTCATCAAAAGACAGATCATCACATAAAAGAATAAACTTATTTTTATTGAATTTTGTTAAAATTGATAATAACTTTGGCAAATGTATAATATCTTCTCTATGAATTTCTACTAATTTTAAAATTTTACTTTTTAATTTTTTAAGGATTTCTTGATGAACTGATTTAACTAATGATGACTTGCCAGTTCCTTTTGCCCCCCAAAGTAAAACATTATTTGCAGGTAAATTTTTCGCAAAATTATAAGTGTTATTAATAAGAATTGTTTTTTGAGGTTTCAGACCTTTGAGTAAATCTATAGGAATTCTATTAATTTGTTTCACAGGTTTTAAAAAACTATGATTTGCTTCAAAAACAAATCCATCAGATATATCAAAGTCTTTATTTTTTATTGGAGGTGGAGAAATTCTCTCAAGTGCGTTAGCAATTCTGTTTAAAATTTCATTATTAACGTTTGTAGACATATAGATCCTTAAGTAAATATTTATTTATATACAAATTTTATAATAAAACTATTAGGAATATTGTTTTTTTTACAAAATAATGTACTCTGCCATTGTTTATTTAAATAGGGGTAAAATTATGATATCAAATGCATTTGCTCAATCTGCTGGTTCAGCGTCAGGTGGTTTTAATATTGGAAGTCTAATTCCTTTTATTTTAATTTTTGTTATTTTCTACTTTTTGCTAATTAGACCTCAACAGAAGAGGGTAAAAGAGCACAAAAATATGGTAATGAATCTTAAGAGAGGGAATATAGTTGTTACGTCTGGAGGTATAGTTGGAAAAATAATTAAAGCCGTAGACGGTTCTGATGATATTACAGTTGAAATTTCAAAGGGAGTGAATGTTGAGGTTGCAAGAAACACTATAGCTGATTTAAGAAAATAACATATAGTATTGTAGTATGAAATTTAACAAATTTAATTTAATAACTTTAGTTGTTATTTTTTTTATAGCTGTGTTCTATGCACTGCCAAATTTGTTAACTAATTTTAAATTTAATTCTATTAGCTCAATATTACCTGGCAAGACAGTAAATTTAGGTCTTGATCTTAAAGGAGGTTCATATTTGTTATTACAAGCCGAAATGAACTCGGTATTTAACGAAAAATTAGATAATACTTCATCCCAAATAAGAAGACAGCTTAGAAAGAATAAAATTAAATATAAAAATCTGAGAACAGTAGATAGTCGAATAAGTTTTAATATAAGAAATATTAATGATAAGAAGAAGGTGCTCTCATTACTGAAAGAATATTCAAAAGATTTCTTACTAAATAATCAAAAAAATTATTTTTTTCTAATTCTTTCTGAATCTGGCATAAACAAAATAACTGAATCTACTATGCAACAGGCTATTGAAATAGTTAGAAGAAGAATTGATGAAAGTGGAACAAAAGAACCATTAATTCAACAGCAAGGTAAAGACAGAATTTTAGTTCAGCTTCCAGGTATTGATGATCCAGATAGAATAAAAAGACTTCTTGGGAAAACTGCAAAATTAACTTTCAGATTTACACATCCAGAAATGATCTCGGAAACTCTTGATTTAAATTCAGTTTCTCCCCCTGGATATGTCCTATTAACCGAGCAAAAAGATAAAAATAAATTTTATATGATACAAAAAAAAGTTATGGTTTCAGGAGAAGAACTAACAGATGCTAAAGCTGCTTTTGATCAGGATGGAAATCCAGCAGTTATGTTCACTTTAACCACATCTGGTGGAAAGAAATTTGGAAGAATTACTGGTAAAAATATTGGAAGACCCTTTGCTATTATTCTTGATAATAAAGTAATAAGTGCACCAATAATACAAGGTCAAATTTTTTCTAATGGGCAAATTACTGGAAATTTTTCTGTTCAAGAGGCAAGCGATCTAGCTTTGGTTTTAAGAGCAGGCGCCCTGCCAGTTCCATTAAATATTATTGAAGAAAGGACAGTTGGCCCAGGTTTAGGAAATGATTCAATTGAAGCAGGAAAATTTGCAAGCATAATTGCTATAATAGCAGTGATAATTTTCATGATTATTAGTTATGGGTTTTATGGCATTTTTGCCAATATCGCATTATTAACAAACATGATTCTAATTATTGCGCTCTTAAGTATATTACAAGCAACTCTTACTTTGCCTGGTATAGCTGGAATTGTTTTGACGATAGGTATGGCTGTTGATGCAAATGTTTTGATTTTTGAAAGAATTAAAGAAGAATTTAGAGTTCGAAAAGAATTATTGTCTTCAGTAGAACATGGTTTTCAAAAAGCTGTTTCAACCATTATAGATGCGAACTTAACTACTTTTTTTGCAGCTTTTGCATTATTTATATTTGGAAGTGGCCCCATAAAAGGTTTTTCAGTTACTCTCATGATAGGTCTAATTACATCAATGTATACTGCTATTGTTTTAACAAAATTTTTAACAACTGCTTATGTTAAAAAAAAGGAGGCAAAATTAAATGTTTAAATTCAATTTAGTTTCGCAAAATGTTAATTTAGATTTTTTAAAATTTAAAAATATTGCCTTTATATTTTCAACTCTTTTAATTTTTTTAACTGTTTTTTTTATTTTTACCAAAGGTTTAAATTTCGGAATAGATTTTAAGGGTGGAGTTTTGATTGAATTAA
Organism: SAR116 cluster bacterium AG-426-I14; assembly: GCA_003210055.1. Lineage (GTDB taxonomy): Bacteria > Pseudomonadota > Alphaproteobacteria > Puniceispirillales > Marisalimonadaceae > AG-426-I14. The sequence goes on along the minus strand of QCNS01000018.1, from coordinate 16,858 downwards.
AAAATAAATCTAATTTCCCAGTTAAATTATCTGAATTTAGAGAAAAAGCAGAGTTACTAAATGTAGGAGAAGTATCAGTCCAAAAATTTGGTAAAGAAACTGATATTCTTTTACGAATTCAAAAACAAAGTGGTGATGATAGAAAACAAATTTTGTTAATAGAAAAAGTTAAAAAAACTTTTGAAAATGAATTTGAAATAAGAAGAACAGAATTTGTAGGTCCTGTAGTAGGTGAAGAATTAAAAGAAGCTGGATTAACTGCTGTAATTTTATCTCTTTTTTTAATAATGTTATATATTTGGTTTAGATTTGAATGGCAATTTGCAATTGCATCCATTATTGCTCTTATCCATGATGTGGTTTCAACTATTGGCTTATTTTCTTTTTTTTCATTAGAATTTAATCTATCTATTGTTGCGGCAATTCTCACAACTGCGGGATATTCTATTAATGACACAGTTGTTGTTTTTGATAGGGTTAGAGAAAATTTAAGGAAATATAAGTCTAAAGACCATTATTTTATTTATAATAAGTCTATCAATGAAACTTTATCAAGAACTTTAATGACTTCGGTTACTACTTTAATTGCATTAATTATTATTTATTTTTTCGGTGGAGCCGTGCTTGCTGACTTTGCACTTGCTATGATTTGGGGAGTTATAATTGGTACATATTCATCTATTTTTATTGCAGTTTCTTTTTTAACTTTTTTTAATATATACAAAGGTGAAAAAAAAGAAGACTCCAAACATATTCCTGAGTATGAAAGATAAATCAAATAAGAAACTATTATCTTTAACTTTTAAAATAGGTGAAGTACAAAAAAATTTTCTTACAATTTCTTCGTATAGTGAAACATTTGTTAAAATTGAGAGTGAAAAATATGATTTACCAATATGCATTATTAGAAATAATATTTTTCAATGGAAAGATAAAAACTATTTAAATTTAAACTTAAAAACAATACAAAGTTTATATGATAAATCTAATAGCTTAGGTGACGGAAGTACAGAAGTAATTATAATAGGTCTGTCAAATGGGAAAATTAATAATCTTATCGAACTGAAAAAAAAATCTATGAATGCAAAACTTCCACTTGAAATAATGAAACATGATGCTGCATGCAGAACAATAAATATATTGAGTATGGAAGGAAGAAAAATTTTAGCAATTTTAATTTAGATAAATTAAGTTTTAATCCATTTCACAAAAGAATTAATAGCTTTTGTAGCTATACATTTTTTTCTTTCTTTTCCTCTTAAATTTCTACATTCCAGATGATTTATTGAACACATAAGTCCAAAATTGATATTCATAGGTTGAAATGTTCTGGGGTTAGCATTTCTTGTTATATGTTTGATCAATGAACCATGAGCAGTTTCATCTGGTGGATTTTTAAATTTTATCTTCAAATTGTCATGAGCAGCAATTCTACCTACTAAATTTCCAATCGCACATGATTCTACATATCCTTCTACGCCAGTGATTTGCCCAGCAAAATAAATGTCTTTGTTTTTATTTAATCTCATGCTGTCATCTAAAAGTTTCGGTGAATTAATAAATGTATTACGATGAAGGCCTCCTAATCTGGCAAATTTTGCATCTTTTAAAGCAGGTATTTTTTGTAAAACTTCTTTTTGAACGGAATGTTTCATCTTTGTTTGAAAACCAACCATATTAAATAGGGTGCCAATTTTATTATCTTGACGAAGTTGAACGACAGCATAGGGCTTTATTTTACTATAGGGGTTCGTCAAGCCCACAGGTTTGAGTGGTCCAAATCTTAATGTTTCTGGTCCTCTTCTTATCATCTCTTCTATAGGCATACAACCTTCAAAATAGGGAGTATTTTCAAATTTTTTAAATTCAATTTTAGGTGCTTTACTAATAGTATTTAATAAATCATAATATTCATCCTTTGTAAGCGGACAGTTTATATAATCATCTCCATCACCTTTATCATATCTAGATTGTTTCCAAGCTATATCCATGTTAATACTATCTTTATATACTATAGGTGCAATAGCATCAAAAAAATCTAGTGGTTCCTCTTCGATAAGTTTGTTAATAACTTTCGAAAAATTATGAGATGTTAGCGGACCGGTTGCTACAATGATTTGTTGTTTTTTAAAACTTTTAATTGAAGTAATTTCTTGATTAACTAACTCTATATGTGGATTATTTCTTATTTCACGATCTATAAATTTAGAAAATTTTTCTCTATCAACAGCTAAAGCACTTCCTGCTGGTATTCTTGTATTATCTGCGGCTTTCATAACAAGAGAGTCTGACAGTCTTAGTTCCTCATGAAGAACACCAACTGCATTATAAAATTTATCATCTGACCTAAATGAATTTGAACAAACTAGTTCAGCTAAAAGATTAGTTTTATGAACTTCTGTTGATACTTTTGGCCTCATTTCGTAAAGGAATGTTTTTATACCAAACTTGGATATTTGGTGAGCAGCTTCGCAACCAGCTAAGCCACCACCAATAATATGTATATTTTTTGATGACATAATTAAATTATAAAATTGTTTTTAAAAATTGTCCTGTATAACTTTCTTTAATTTTTGATAATTCTTCAGGAGTTCCAGTACCTACAATTTTGCCTCCCATGTCGCCACCTTCTGGGCCCAAATCGATTAAAAAATCTGCTGTTTTAATTACATCTAAATTGTGTTCAATAATTATAACTGTGTTACCATTATCAACAATTTTTTGAATAACTTCTAATAGTTTTTTAATGTCATCAAAATGTAGACCAGTTGTTGGTTCATCTAAAATATATATTGTTCTTCCTGTACCTCTCTTAGCTAATTCTTTTGACAATTTAATTCTTTGAGCCTCTCCTCCAGATAATGTGGTTGCTCTTTGACCAATTTTTATATAGCCCAAGCCGACTTGATAGAGCGTTTCGAGTTTTTCTCTTATGAATGGTACAGCTTGAAATAACTTTAATCCTTCACTTACAGTTAAGTCTAATACATCTGCTATAGAATGATTTTGCCATTTAACTTCTAATGTTTCTCTATTATATCTTTTCCCTTTACATTGATCACATTGAACGTAAACGTCTGGTAAAAAATGCATCTCAATTTTAATAACACCATCACCCTGACAAGTTTCACATCTACCACCTTTAACATTAAATGAAAACCTGCCTGGCTGATAACCTCTAGCTTTTGACTCGGGTAAGCCAGTAAACCAATCGCGAATATGTGAAAAAGTTCCAGTATATGTCGCAGGATTAGACCTTGGAGTCCGTCCAATTGGAGATTGATCTATATCTATGATTTTGTCAATTAGATGTATACCTTTTATTTGTTTGTATTTTTCTGGTATGGCACTTGCACCATTTAACATTTTTGATAGGGCTTTTTGAAGTGTGCCTATAACTAAAGTAGATTTTCCACCTCCAGAAACACCTGTTACGCAGGTTAGTATACCTAAAGGAAATGTGGCATTTATATTTTGAAGATTATTACCTGAAGCACCATGAATAATTAGTGATTTATTTAAATCTATTTTTCTTCTTTTTAAAGGTATTGGAATCTCTTTAACACCAGATATATAATTTCCAGTAATACTGGTCTTTATTTTTTTTACTTGATCTGGTGTTCCTTGTGCTATCACTTTGCCCCCATCAATACCAGCACCAGGGCCTATATCTACGATATAGTCAGCAGATAACATTGCTTCTAAATCATGTTCAACAACAACGACTGTATTTCCAAGATCTCTGAGTTTTTTAAGTGTTTCTAAAAGTTTTTCATTATCTCTTTGGTGTAAACCTATACTTGGCTCATCTAATACATAAAGAACTCCTGTAAGTCCAGAACCTATTTGACTAGCTAATCTTATTCTTTGACTTTCTCCACCTGATAGTGTCCCACTTTTTCTTGATAAGTTCAAATAACCAAGGCCAACACTAGTTAAAAAACCTAATCTATCATTAATTTCTTTTAGTATCTGGTTTGATATTTTTACATGTTGTTCAATTAACTTAGATTTAAGTGTTAAAAACCATTCTTTAGCATCATGGATAGATAGATTTGTTATTTGAGTGATGTCTTTTTTGTCTATTTTAATTGCAATCGCCTCATCTTTCAATCTTTTGCCCTTACAAACAGGGCAAGCTTGTTCAGATAAAAACTTGTTTAATTCGTCTTTAATCCAGTTACTTTCATTTTCTTTTAACCTTCTTTTTAAACTTGGAATTATACCTTCAAAAGTCTTAGTAGACTTGAATACTCTTGTTCCATCATTATAAATAATTTCAATTTTTTCATCTTCAGAGCCATATAATAATGATTTTATTACTTTGTCATTTAACTTATTGAATGGTGTATCAAGATCGAAATTATAGTGTCTACCAAGAGATTCGAGTGTTTGAATATACAACTTACTGGAATTATTTGCCCATGGTGCTATAACGCCTTCTCTGAATGTTAAACTTTTATTTGGTATAATTAATTCTTCAGAAAACACTCTTGAGTAACCTAATCCATCGCATTCTTTGCAAGCTCCAGCAGGATTATTAAAAGAAAATAATCGTGGTTCAATTTCATCAATTGTGAAGCCAGTTTCAGGACAAGAAAAATTTGATGAAAAAACAAACTTTTCTTTATTTTGATTAATTACATAAAGTAAACCATTTGATAATGTTACTGCAATCTCAATAGAGTCTGCTAATCTTTGCTTTAATTCAATTAATTTTTCATCACTTTTTTTTATTATTATTCTATCTACAACAACTTCAATATTATGTTTTTTATATCTATCAAGTTCAGGAATATCTTCAATTTCATAAAACTCATCATTTACTCTAAATCTTTGGAAACCTTTTTTTCTTAAATCTATAAACTCTTTTCTATATTCTCCTTTTCTTCCTCTAACAATAGGAGCTAAAATATATAATTTTGAGTTTTCTTCAAATTCCAATACTTTATCAACCATTTGAGAAACAGTTTGACTTTCAATCGGTAATCCTGTTGTTGGAGAATATGGTATACCTATTCTGGCCCACAGAAGTCTCATATAATCATAGATTTCAGTAACGGTTCCAACCGTTGATCTAGGATTTTTACTTGTAGTTCGTTGTTCAATTGATATTGCAGGTGACAAACCTTCTATTAAATCAACATCTGGCTTATGCATCATTTGTAAAAATTGTCTTGCATATGCTGATAATGACTCCACATATCTTCTTTGTCCTTCAGCATAGATTGTATCAAATGCGAGTGAACTTTTGCCAGAACCTGATAGACCTGTTATTACTATCAATTTGTTTTTTGGCAAATCAATATCAATATTTTTCAAATTATGCTCTCTTGCACCTCTGACTTGAAGATATTTAGTTGGCATTAAGTCTTTTGTTTTTATCATGTATTAAGTTTATGAAATAAATGTTGTAAAAAATGTATTTATTGATTTAATTGTTATTTAATAGTTTTTTACGGAGCTTCAAGATGAGTGGTAGTGTAAATAAAGTTATTTTAGTTGGTCGTTTAGGAAATGACCCAGATGTCAAAGCAATGCAAAATGGTGATAAAGTAGTTCTTTTTAGCTTAGCAACATCTGATAGATGGAAAGACAAGGTTTCTGGAGAGCAAAAGGAAAGAACTGAATGGCATAGGGTGGTAATATACAATGAAGCTATTGGAAGAATTGCTGAACAATATTTAAAAAAAGGAAGTGCAGTTTATCTTGAAGGTCAACTTCAAACAAGAAAATGGACAGATCAACAATCTGGTCAAGATAGATATACTACTGAAGTTGTCGTTCAACGGTTTAAAGGTGAGTTAACTCTTTTGGGTTCTAGAAATGAAGAAACAAAGATTCAAGATAATAAAATTGAAAATAATGAGTTCAATCAGGAAAATCAAAACAAAGATAATATTTTAGCTAATAAAGATAAAATACCTGATATGATTGATGATGATATACCTTTTTAATTAAAAATTAAAATATATAGTATTTTATAGTAATATATATTACTATATGTTGTATTTTCAATTTATGAGTTAATTTTGGATAACGACGATAACAAGACTGAAGAAACACCCGAAGCCCCACCAGTAGAACCCAATACGACTATTATTTCTATTACTGATGAAATGAAAAAGTCTTATTTGGATTATGCCATGAGTGTTATAGTTTCAAGAGCTATACCTGATGTTAGAGATGGTTTGAAACCAGTTCACAGAAGAATTTTATATGCCATGTTAGAAGGTGGTTATGATTGGTCTAAACCTTACAGAAAATCTGCAAGAGTTGTTGGAGATGTAATGGGTAACTATCATCCTCATGGAGATTCTGCAATATATGACTCTATGGTAAGAATGGCTCAAGATTTTTCTATGAGAGTAAAACTTGTTGATGGGCAGGGTAATTTTGGTTCTGTGGATGGAGATCCTCCTGCTGCCATGAGGTACACCGAGTCAAGATTAAGCAAGGCCTCTGAACTTCTGCTTAGTGATATTGATAAAGAGACAGTAAGTTTTAACCCTAATTATGATGATACTCAATTTGAACCTTCAGTTTTACCAGCTGAATTTCCAAATATTTTAGTTAATGGTGCAGGTGGTATTGCAGTTGGAATGGCTACAAATATTCCTCCACATAATCCAGTTGAAGTGGTTAACGCTTGCAAAGCTCTTTTGGAAAATGAAGAACTAACGGTTGATGAATTACTTGAAATTATTCAAGGACCCGATTTTCCTACAGCAGGTGTTATTATGGGGAGAACAGGCATAAGGGATGCATATTTGTCAGGCAAAGGAAGTATAATTATGCGTTCTAGAGCCGAGATAAATATATCATCTAAGGATAGAGAAAGTATTATTGTCTCTGAGATACCTTATCAGGTTAACAAGGCACAATTGTTAGAAAAAATAGGTGAATTAATAAAAGATAAAACTATTGAAGGTATATCAGATATCAGAGATGAGTCTGATAGAAAAGGAATGAGAATTGTAATTGAAATTAAAAAGGATTCTCAAGCAGATATAGTGTTAAATCAATTATGGAAACATACCAGACTTCAAACTAGTTTTCCTATAAACATGCTCGCTTTGGATAATGGTCAACCTAGGCAAATGGGCTTAAAGGATATATTAATATCTTTTATTAATTTTCGTAAAGAAGTGGTTGTAAAAAGAACCAAATTTCTTTTAAATAAAGCAAGAAATAGGGCTCATATATTAGCAGGTTTATTAGTCGCTTTATCCAGCATAGATGAAATAATTCAAATTATAAGATCATCTAAGGACCCTGAGGTAGCAAAGCAAAAATTATGTGAGAACCTTTGGCCAGCTTCAGATATTGAAGATCTTATTAAAATTATAAGTGATCCTGTTTATAAAGTGATTGATCAAAAGTATAAGCTCTCAGAATTACAAGCAAAATCGATTTTAGACTTAAGGTTACAAAGATTAACAGGCTTAGAAGTTGAAAAAATAAAAGAAGAAATAGAGACTTTAGCAGAAGATATTAAAGAGTATTTATTAATTTTATCAGATAATTTGAAATTAAAAAATGTATTATTGTCTCAATTTGACTTAGTAATTAAAAAATTATTTTCTGAAAGAAAAACTGAAATATCTGATAGCTTAATTGATCAAGAAGACGAAGACTTAATACAAAAAGAGGATATGGTTGTTACGGTAAGTCATCGCGGATATATAAAAAGAGTTGCTCTTTCAACGTATCGTGCACAAAGGAGGGGTGGTAAAGGAAGAGCTGGTATGAAAATTAGAGATGAAGATATGGTAACTTCTCTCTTTGTAACCGACACTCATACACCAATCTTATTTTTTACTTCATCTGGTATGGTTTATCAATTAAAATGCTATAAGTTACCAGAGGCAGCCCCACAAGCTCTTGGAAAGGCTATGGTAAATATTTTACCTTTATCTCAAGACGAAAAAATTCAAACAGTTATGCCAATGCCATCGAACAAAGATACATGGAATGACTTACAAATAATTTTTGCTACAAAAAATGGAAATGTCAGAAGAAATCAACTTAGCGACTTTATTAATATTAGGCAAAATGGTAAAATTGCTATGAAATTACATAATAATGACGAATTAGTATCAGTTTTACCTTGCGATAAAGATGATAATATTTTTATTGCTACTAGACTTGGTAAAGCAATAAGATTCGATATTAATGATGTAAGAATATTTGTAGGAAGAGACTCATCAGGAGTTAGGGGAATTAAACTTAAACCTGATGACTTTGTAGTTTCAATGTCTTTAATTCCAAAAGATGAAGAAAAATATGTTCTTTCTGTAACAGAGAATGGTTTTGGTAAAAGAACTCTAATTGATGACTATAGAAGGACTAATAGAGGTGGTCAGGGTGTTGCGAATATTGAATGTTCAGATAGAAATGGTCCTGTTGTCTCATCATACATTGTCTCTTCATTAGATCAGATAATGCTAGTAACAAATGCAGGTAAACTTATAAGAATGAGAATACATGAAAATGAAAACAACTCTATTCGTGTCACAGGTAGAAAAACACAAGGAGTAAAGTTATTTGACGTTGACGAAGATGAAAAGGTTATGTCAGTTGCATTGCTTTTAGAAAGTGATGATGAAAATGAAGAAGAAAATGAAATTAATAAAAATTAATTATCTACAAAATATTTAATGAAACGAATAGCTCTATATCCAGGTTCATTTGATCCATTAACAAATGGTCATTTAGATATTATGAGAAGGTCATTAAGTCTTTGTGATAGTCTTATTGTAGGAATTGCGATTAACAAGCAAAAAAAGCCTTTTTTTACTGTAGAAGAGAGAATAAACCTAATTAAAAATGCCATTAATGAAAATAAAACTTTAAATAAAGAAAATAAATCTAATATCTCAGTTAAATCTTTTGATAGTCTTTTAATTAATTTTTCAAAAGATAATAACGTTTCAATGATTATAAGAGGTCTAAGGGTAGTTTCAGACTTTGATTATGAATTTCAAATGGCAGGTATGAATTCACGTTTGAGTGCTGATATACAAACTGTTTTTTTGATGGCCTCAGAAAATAATCAATTTATTGCATCTAGATTTGTTAAAGAAGTCGCTAGTCTAAATGGTGATATTTCTTCTTTTGTTCCAAAAAATGTTTTTAGAGCAATTAAACAAAAATTTAATTATTAACACTTGATTAATATACAATTTTAAAATAAGTTTTGATTTAAATTGGGGCCGTTAGCTCAGTTGGTAGAGCAATTGACTTTTAATCAATGGGTCGCAGGTTCGAATCCTGCACGGCTCACCATTTTTTTCAATAAATCATTTTAATATTCTAGCTTTAATTTAATATCATAATGTGTCTAAATCGATGGAAAATAACAAATTAGCTGTAGTAGGTTGTAGTGGTTTAGTTGGTTCTAGTATTGTTCGATGTGCACTTGAAAAAGGTTATGCTGTTCATGGCACATTGAGAGATATTAGTTCACAGAATAAAATAAAGTTTTTAAAAAAACTAAATAATTCTTATAAATTAGAACTTTTTAAAGCTGAAATGAAAAATGAAAGAGATTTTGACTTATGTTTTAAAAATGTATCTACAGTTTACATTGCCTGTTTAATACCTACTTATAGAGGTTTTGATAATAAACCTGCAAATGAGTTAGATAATAAACGAGGTTATGAAGAAATCATTAACCCTACTGTTGATGGATGTCTAAACATTTTAAAAAGTGTTAAAAAAAATAATATCAAAAATGTTGTTATATGTTCTTCTACATCCAGCACTAACCCAATTCCTCCAGTTGCAATTAAAAATGAAATAGATCATTGGTCAGATGTAATTAAACAATGTGAATCAAATAAGTATACTTCTGCAACTAAAACGATAATGGAAAAAGCTGCTATTAAATTCTGTTATGACAATAAAATAAGATTATCAATAATATTGCCAACAGGATTATATGGAGATGCAATTACTCCTGATCATATGAGGCACAATCCATTTATTTGGTTAAAAAGAATTTTAGAGGGAGGTATGCCCAGACACTCAAAAATACCAAATGACTCTACATCAATGATACATCTTCGTGATTTAGCAGAATTATTTTTAGCTTGTCATGAGAATAAAAAAGCTTCTGGTAGATACTTTGGAGTATATAAAAGTTTACATTGGGAAGATGTTTATAAGGAGTGTAAAAAATTAGTTCCTAACATGATTATGCCAGAACCTTTGGATGAAAAGGCAATTAATCCGACTCAATTTGATTTTACAAGAAGAAATTCATTAGGCGTTGAAATAAGAGATTTTTCTGCAATGCTAAAAGATACTATTAATTGGATTAAATCAAGTCCATTTGATTAATTTTTATCACATTTATAATTATACTTGCTTGATCTAAAATATTTTGTGAAACATTAATTCAACTTCAACCTATAATCATTTTTTGAAAAGAAATGAATATCTTTTTGGGATATTTTGAGTCCTAATTTTTTATTTAAAGGAACCTTTACATCCGGTTTCTCTTTTACAATTACAAAATTTTCATTTACTCCTACATCTACATATATGAATTGCTCTGCACCAAGATATTCAATAAATTTTGCATATCCCACAAAAGAAGCTTTTTTGGGTTCACAAATGACAATTTTCTCAGCTCTAAAACCTATTTTATGAATTTCTTTGATGTTACATCTAATATTTGTTTTTTTGTTTTTTTTATCAATTAAATAAACATTACCATTTATAGTAGTACATTCTAATACATTCATCTTTGGGGTGCCTATAAATTTTGCAACAAAAAGATTTTTAGGACGATTGTATAATTCCTTAGGTGTGCCAACCTGAATAATTTTGCCTTCATTTATAACCACGATTCTATCAGCTAATGTCATCGCTTCAACTTGGTCGTGTGTTACATAAATTGTTGTGATGCCAAGCTTTTTATGTAGTCGAGAAATCTCTAAGCGCATTTCTATTCTCAACGAAGCATCAAGGTTAGACAGAGGTTCATCAAATAAAAATGCTTTTGGTTCTCGAATAATTGCTCTTCCTATTGCTACTCTTTGTTTTTGCCCTCCAGATAGTTCTTTCGGTAAACGATTTAATAAAAGTTTTAATTTTAAAGTTTCTGCAACTTGATTAACTTTTTGAGTAAGGATTTCTTTATTAATACCAGATGTTTTTAGAGCAAAACCAATGTTTTCAAAAACATTCATGTGAGGATAAAGAGCATAAGATTGGAAAACCATAGACAATTTCCTATCAGATGGTATTTTGTCAGTTACATCTTTGTTTTCAATTAATATTTTTCCAGACTCTAAATCCTCTAAACCAGAAATAATTCTTAATAATGTTGATTTTCCACATCCAGATGGTCCAACTAAAACTATAAATTCACCATCAATTATATTTAAGTTTATATCTTTAATGACATGGTTTTCACCAAACCATTTTGAAATATTATTAAGTTTTATTGAAGCCATTTTTTTTATTTTTAAAATTATTTATTAAACTTACATCTATTTTTTCTTTACAAAGTTCAAGATAAATTGCTGCAGTCCATGAAAAATCCTTACCGCCTAAACCAACACCTGTATGTGGATCAAAATATTCTGCCATTCCATAAGACTCAATTAATTTTATTGTATCATTTCTAATTTTTTCTGCGATCTTATACTCACCTTCATCTTCTAATCCAATTGCAATCATATAATTCATCACACACCAAATTGGACCTCTCCAATATCTCTTGCTTTCAAAACTTTGATGATTTGGATCAAGACTAGGCATGCCATATGCACATATATCTAATATTCTTTTGCAATGATCTACAATATATTTTTTTTGCTTACTTGTTCCTGCGCCCGCATATAATGAGAGTAAAGATGCATTTGTTATTGCGTCTGAAAAACAATTATTTCTTCTATCGTACGCAGTGAAAGATTTCACCTGTTCATTCCACATTTTTTGGCAGCCTTTATTAAGAATAGAAATCCAATTTTTAATTTCATCAATTACATGTTTGTAATTTAGATGTTTTGCTAATAATAATAAGTCTTTGTTAGCACGAAGAAAAATAAAATTTACTCCAGGGTCAACTGCAGAAAAAGGACCTTCAAAATGCATTATTGTTTTATCCCAATTACAATTTCTTCCAAAGTGTAGAATTGACATGAACCTATCATAATGATCTTTAGTTGGTCTTTCAGACTTATCAACATGAGATATATCACGTCTTGAATAACTAGAAATATCATTTGGAATTTTAATATTTTCAAGACCTATATCCCAATCTGGGCAATTATCCCTTCCAGACTCCCATGGATGTACAATACTAATAAATCCTTCCTTAGATGGATCTCGTGCTAAAAAATACCACTTGTGATAAGCCATAATTGAATTAAAAAGTGTTCCAGCTTTAAGTTTATCATATTCATTACCTCTTTTTACCATCTGCCAAATTATACTTGCTAAAACTGGAGGTTGAGAATGACAACTAGTCTTAGATTTAGCATTTATTTTCCATTGATCTGGACCAGGGAAATAATCAGGATCATTTTGATGAAAGATAATGTGTGGTATCATTCCATCCCGCCATTGCGCATTAATTAACATAATTAATTCTTGCCAAGATCTAGTTTTATCAAATAAGGAAATTCCTAATGCTGTAAAAGCAGAATCCCAATTCCATTGATGAGGGTAAAGACGATTAGTTGGTATTGTAAAACCACCACGATCATTATTAATTATTACTTTAATTGCTTCTTCTATCATCTTTCCCATATTTTATCCTTTTACTCCACCAGATGATAAACCAGAAATTAAAAACTTTTCTAAATACAGAAATATTACCATAACCGGTAATGTTGCAATAACTGCACCTGCCATCAAATGTTGCTGTGGAATTTCTGAAGAGTTTAATGATATAATGCCTCTTGACAATGTGAATAAGTCAGTATCATCTAGAAACATAAACGCAAACAAAAATTCATTCCATGCAATCATAAATACGTACAAAGCAACACTAACAATCGCAGGTTTTGATAAAGGCATTGCAATTTTTATAATTATCTGAAACCTTGACAATCCATCCATAATTGCTGCATCGTCAATTTCTTTAGAAAGCGAGTTGAAATAACCTCTTAGCATATACAGCGCAACAGGTATTGTTGTCGCAGGATATACTATTAATAGTCCAAATAATGAATTTCTCAAACCTAATTGTGAAAAGACAGCATAAAGTGGTATAACTAAAACGATGGATGGAATTAAGTAAATTAAAATCACTGACCCTGAAAACCACTCTTTGGCTGGAAATCTTAACCTTGAAAGAGCGTATGCTCCAGGTATAGAAAAAAATAATGTTACAAACACTGTGACAATAGAAACTAAAAATGAATTAAATAAAAAAATATGGAAATTAAAATTAGTAAACAATTCAATGTAAGAACTAAATAAAACGTTCAAATCAGATGTAAAATTTAATGAAAGATCCAATGGATTTAAAATTAAGCTTTGTTGATTTTTTAAGCTTGTCATTATCATGATATAAAAAGGTAAAAGAGTTATTAAAATTAAAATTATTAACCCTAGTCCCCATAGTAATCTTAAGTAAAATTTCTCTAAATTATATCTCGATAATTTTCCGATATTAATTTGTTTCAAAGATAAATAAATACTAATCCAAGTAAAAAAAGAATTAAAAACTACTAACAAAAAAGTTGAAATTGAATTAGTTTTTTTTTGGAGAAAAGGATCTCCGAATGTAAAGCTATATATTAGTAAAACCATAAATATTATTGATAATAAATGAAATTTTATTGAAATTTTATTTTGTAAAAATACATAAATTACGCTAATTAATGACCCAACAATTAGAAAAGGTACAACGTTGACATATAATTTTTCTCCGATTGTTAAAAGTCCGATCATAGTAAAAATAATTTGCCAGAATAATCCCCATATCGAACCAGTCAAAATTGAACAAAATAATCCATATTTCCAAAACATTAAATTGTTTCCTTTTTAGAGTATTTTATGAAAAATATTGAGAAAATTAATAAAATTATAAATATGATTACAGCTACTGCTGCACCAGCCCCTAAGTTAGAAATTGCAAATGCTTGTTCATAAACGTTTACCGTAAGAGTTCTTGTACCAGCATTACCTCCAGTTAGAAGAAAAATGTCATCAAATTTATTAAAAGTCCAAATAAATCTCAGTAAAAATAAAGTAGCAATTATGCCAATTAAAAATGGCAGTGATAAAAAGTAAAATTGTTGTAATGGTGTTGCTCCATCTATTTCTGCAGCTTCATAAATGTCTTCTGGTATAGATTGCATTTTTGCAAGTATGAATAGAAAGGAAAGAGGAAAATATCTCCATATTTCAAAGATAATGACCATAGACAAAGCTAATGGGAACTTGAGTTCAAATCCAAAAAAATAAAATGATACAAACTTTTGTCCAAAAAAATTAATTGGTTTTTCAATTACTTCCATTTGAATTAGCATAGAATTTACTACTCCAGAAAAGGGATCAAATAGAATTACCCATGCAAATGCAACAGCGATAACAGGTGATACATAAGGAAAAAGAAGCAGTCCTCTAATTATAGGTCGTCCTTTAAAAGATTTTTGCAAAATTTGAGCTGCAAAAAGACCTAATAATAAGGCTCCCGCAGTACCAAAAACAGTATAATAAATAGTAATTTTTAGTACTTGCCAAAATTCGTTTGCAGAAAAAATTTTTTTATAGTTTTCCAAGGTGAAATCAAAAGATGTTAAAATATTTGTGGTAGTAAATGATGCTATTGGTTTATGTTTTTTTGGATTATCATCAATGTTTACCCAAGAATCATTCCTTGAGATTTCTAGTATAATTTTTCCAGAGGATTTAGCTTTTAATTTACCCAGATTACAAATAAGTTTATTTGATTCAACTGAACATAGTGTGTCTTGTTTAATATCTATAATGTCAATACCCTTAGGGATGAAATCTGTAAAAATCACCTCATTTAAATCATACTTAGTTGATGAGTTTCTGTATCTATAATGAATTTGAGCAATTTCTCCACTTTTGGACAACTTACCTCTTATATTTTCTTTAATGATTAGTGATGGTGGCCTTAAGTCCCCAAGAGAAATTGGTTTGAAAGAAATCCAAAAGTTAGCGATCAGAGGTATCAATACTATTGATAAAACTAAACAAATTGTTGGTAATATTAAAAGTAATGCAAGTTTTTTTTCTTTCCTTAAAAGTTCACTACTTTTATATTGAATATTTTTTTTCATTCTTAACTGTTAAGATATGATGCATTAATTAACAGACGACCCTATATGAGTCGTCTGTAATAATAATAAAGTTATTTAATTGAAGAAAGTTCTTTATTCAATTTTGAGACTGCAGTTTTAACATCAATTTGATCATCTATAAATTCTCTGACAATACGGTTTATAATCTGTGAATTTATAATTTTTGATGCTAATGACAACTGACCCTCTGAAACTCCCCAACGGTCTGCTGTTTCTAATCCTGCAACAATTTTATTAATTGTTGTAGGAGAGTATAACTCTGATAATGGAGCTTTTCTATCTACACCAACTGGGAGTTTAGACCAAGCAGTAACATATTTTGATGTATCTAAAGGTTCTCCTCTTCTTACCGGGAATTTTCCTTCTGGTGCAATAGAAAGAGTTGCTGTATAACCATCTTTCATTGAATATTTTACAAACTCGGAAGCAACATCAGTATTAGCATCTGAAGTTACCCCAAAGTAGCGAATATCTGCCCACGCAGCTCCACCTGGGTTAGAAGGGCCTCCAAATGTTGTAACTATTCCAGTTTTTTGAGCTAATGCTTTTGATGTAGGATCATTGTTAATTGTTGGCGGCGCGGAGTTTCTTAATCCTGCTAATTCATCAAGAATAAATGGTGACCAAATAATCATTGCAGCTTTTCCTGCAAAATAAATTGCTCTAGATTGTTTCCAATATAATTCGCCAGCAGGTGAAGCCTTAGCAATTTTTTTATAAAAGTTTAAAACTTCAGTTGTTGCTTTTTCATTTAAAGGTGAGAAGCCTTTACTATTTACAGGTGATACACCGTTTGCAAGAAAAACATGCTCCAGAACTTGACTCATAAAATTTTCATCAACTTTTGTAGCAGCAACAAAACCATACATATTAGGTGGGCTATGCAATTTTTCTATTGCGGCTTCAATATTTTTGTAGCTATTAGGTGCGGCTAGACCAGCTTTATCAAAAAGGTCTTTTCTATATACGACCATTTGAGTCCAACCATCTACAGGAACAGCTGCAGTTTTACCGTTATATTGAGCCATTGTAATTGCCCCTGGAGCAAAAGTACTTTTTTGTAGCTCGTTAACGATATCTTCATTCGTTTCAACATCCAATATACCTGCCTCAGCCCATGGAAGTACATACTGAAGTGTATGATAAATGACATCTGGTAAATCTCCTGCTGCAAATGCTGCAGTAGCTCTTTTACCAAGATCTTTTTCAGAAACTGGAATGACTTCAACTATATGACCTGTTCTTTTTTTAAAATCTTCAGCCATAGCTTTTTGTTTGGCCAAACGCGCTGGTTGTTCTTCTGTAGTCCAAAACCTAATTTTTTCTGCAGATGCATTACTTACAAAAAATAAAAAAATTAAGTTATAGACAAGAAAGTTAATAATTTTTTTCATATTTTTCTCCTCCTATTTAGTTTTAAAATGTTAATTTATTTAACACTTTATTCCGCCATGGGCGGGTTATCAGTACTTCTTCTCAATATTGAAGGCATTTTTTAATGTTTTTAAAGATTGAGGTTTTTTATACAATTCCTCAGACATTCTTTGATTTCTTAAATTTGA
>QCNS01000017.1 GCA_003210055.1 SAR116 cluster bacterium AG-426-I14 | reverse complement strand
AAAATTATAAATGAGTTGGTTGGAGCGGGGGCCGTATTGTCAAAAGATATAAATCAAAAGATAGCAACTTCAGCAACTGATGATATATCAATTTATGAATGTATTAATTTTGCTCGAGGAGCTGTAACTCCAACTTTAAATCCAAAAGCAATTGAATGTTTAGAAAAATCAATCAAAAAAGATCCTAATTACGCTGATGCATGGATATGGTTAGCAGATCGGAAAAGGGCACAATATTCATCATTTTCAATTACTGACGAATTCAAATATATGCTTAATGATGCCTCTAAAGAGATTGATCAAGGTTTGATTTTAGATCCTGAGAATGCATTCGGGTATGCTACAAAATTGCAGATTGAATTCTTTAACAAAAACTGGCAAGAAATGTTTAATGTTGCTGAAAAGGCTTATAAATTAGCTGGTGAGAGACCTCATTTACTTGGTAAAATTGGATATAGTTTAGCATATGGAGGTCAATGTGAGAAAAAGGATGTTTTTAAAAGTTCAGAAAAATTTCAAACTGTAAAAAAGAATAGATGTCAATTTCAAAGAGGATGTTGGGAAATAGGTAAAAAAGCTTATGAATTGGACACTGGAAATTATGCAACTTGGGATAATTATTTATTAGCTCAATGTTATCAAACAAGTGGAGAAAGAAAAAAAGTAATTGATGTTTTAGAACCTTTGCAACACAAAAAATTTGTTTGGTGGAATCTTCATTTAGGTTTAGCATATGATTCCTTAGAAAAATTTAATATTGCTAAAAAGCATTTAGATTTTGTAAAAAAGTTTTTAAAAGAAAATCATTTATCAAAAATAAAGTTTGCATTAACCAAGCAAAATCAACATTTAACTACCTACCCATACATAATTAACTCTCTAAAAAAATATGGTTTTGAAGATTAATTAAAAGTAAAGTACTAAAATTATGTTCAAAAAAAATGATTAAAGAAGATTTAAGCTCTCTTATAACTAGACTTAGAATTATTACAGGATTAATTCTTTTTGTTTATGTTTTTATGCATTTACTAAATCACTCATTTAATTTGATTTCAATTGAATCCGCAGATTTTGTTAGAAAAGAATTTTTTTCAATTATATGGCAAAACCCTATTGGAATTTTTGCTTTGTATTTCTCTCTAATAGTACATATGTTTTTAGGATTCTATGCAATTATTATAAAAAAAACATTCAAATTGAAAATGAAAGATTGGATCCAAATTATATTTCCAGTTTTAGCACTGATAATGTTATTACAACACGTTGCTGTAAGTTTCATTATAACTAAAATTTTTCCGGGCGAAGAGACTTATGAATTAATTTTTGCTGCTATACATGCAGCACCTGATGAATATCTTTCAAATACACTGTTATTTACTTTTATGACTATTTTTATTTGGTTTCATGGAGTAATCGGAATTGACTCTTATGTAAAACACAAATCTTCGCAAAATAAAAAGTTTTTAATTTATTTAAGATTTTTACCTATCTTTAAAATCTTTTATTGGATTTTTCCTACTTTTTCTGTTTTAGGCTTTTTAGTTGGTTTAAAAGAAATGAGTTTTATCACTCAAATAAAAGCTTTAGAAAATATTGATAAGTTTTTGTTTTCTGTTTTAAATAAATATATTCCCCAGGATGCTTTTCCGTTTGTATTTCAGGTAAAACCTTTAGTAATGAATTATTATCCAATCTTTATTTTAATTATATTGATTTTAATTTTATGGAGTGTTTTCAAAATAAAGTTTTTTGGAAAAATAGAGGTTAAATATCCAGGAGATAAGTCTGTATTTATCACAAATGGAACAACAATATTAGAAGCCAGTAAAATTGGTAATATATCTCATCAGGCAATTTGTGGAGGAAGAGGAAGGTGTACAACATGTAGAATTAAAGTTGTGTCTGATAAAAACGATGTTAGCAAACCAAATGTAAATGAAATAAAAGCTATTGAAAGAGCAGGTCTTGACGACGGTATAAGGTTAGCTTGTCAACTAAGACCTACAAATAATATTTCTGTGATACCCTTGCTAAATCCAAATAGTACAGTTCAAAATCTTAAAAATTTATTCAATTTGACTGGAAAAGAACAAGAAACTGTTATTTTGTTCATTGATTTAAGAGATTTTACTAAACTGTCAGAAACATCGTTACCTTATGACGTCGTATACATTTTAAATAAGTATTATGCAGCCTGTGGAGAAGTTATAGAAAAAAACAATGGAAGGTTAGATAAGTTTATAGGAGATGGAATTATGGCTATCTTTGATAAAAGTAATAGTATTAATATTAATTCAAAAAATGCTGTTTTGTCGGCTAATGAAATTTCATTAAAAATGAAAGAGTTAAACAAAGAAATTGATTCTGAATTTTCCAAAAAAATTAAATTTGGAATTGGTATTCATGCTGGAAATACAATTGTTGGAATGATGGGCTATGGCAACAATGTATCTGAGACTGTAGTTGGAGATAATGTTAATATAGCAAGCAGACTAGAGAGTCTAAGCAAAAAATTTGAATGCGAATTAGTAATATCAAAATACGTTGCAAATAAAGCCAATATGAACACAATTGAGCTTCAACCAAAAAAAGTTAAAATAAGAGGTAGAAAAGATAGACTTGAAATTTTTACCTTTAATAAAGGTTCTGAAGTAATTTTATAATATATTCTCTAATCAGATTGTTATGGTTGTATGTCATGGGTGACACTGACTAATGTCCCAGATCAATTGACCATGGACTAACCATATAAATTCTGAATATTCACAATTAGTGTATAAGATAGTTATAATTATATGATGAAAGAAGACATATATCAAAGACAAATAAAATTACTTAAAATACTGGCTATAGGATGTAAGAAGCATCCTGCATATAGAGATATTAGAAAAGCTACTGGAAGATACTAGGAATATATTACTGTTTGGAATTCTAGAATTAAACTTGGCAAGATATAAAAGGTAAATTAAGTAATTTAATGAGGTGATTTCATAAAAAATTCTTTTAGATGATCATTTTTTACATATTATAGTAATTAACGCTTTATTGTACTAATTAGAAATGAATAAAGGTTATGTCAACTTTAATAATTGAAAAAGCAAAATTAAAAAATCTTAAAGATTTAATATATCTTCTGTTTGATGATGATCTCGGAAAAGAAAAGGAGAACTTAAGTAACAAATTCATAAACAAGTATAAAAAATCATTTACAAAAATTTTAAATGATTCAAACAATGAAATTTTTATAATGCTTTTAAATGATCAAATCATCGGCATGATGCAATTAACTTTTATCCCAGGTCTATCAATGCAAGGCATAACTAGGTGTCAAATTGAATCAGTCAGAATTAAAAAAGAATATAGAGATAGAGAATATGGGTCGAAATTGATTAATAAAGGTATTGAAATTGCAAAAATAAACAATTGTGGATTAATTCAATTAACTAGTAATAAGAAAAGACAAAAAGCGATAAATTTTTATAAAAAACTTGGTTTTTTAAGTACACATAAAAGTTTCAAATTAGATTTATAAAAAAAGATTTTATTTACAAAATATCTCATGCGAGTTTACAAAATTATTAATCCATCCCACATTTTGTCCCACAATCAAATCAATAAAATAGAGGTTACTGAACACTTTTCCTACCTACAAACCAATATAATCATATTCCACAACCCTTAGATAAAGGAATCGTTGTTTATTTCACATAAATAAAATTTCTTAAATAAGAAGAGACTTCATCTTTGCTCTGAAATCAATAATGTCATCTACTTCAATAAGATCAACATCACTTATTTTTATTATCTCATCTTTTCTTACAGAATTTCTAAGTTTAACATTTTGCGCAAGTCCAATTGGTAATGCACCTATTTTGTCTGACAATCTAGCAGGAATAGCTTTAGCCCATACACAAAATCCTCCTTCACCGTCTAATATCTCTCCTTCAGATAGATCACGTTTGGCTGTGGCAATTGCGTCTGCTTTCCATATACTGGATACTCCTGTTGGTTCATTTCTAATTACAGCCGACATTATACTAGTATTTGTTTCTAATCCAATCATATGAAAGGGTCTCCACATTGAAGCATACCATCCAGATGAATCTGTTAGTAAACCATATTGACGAAAGCAGTCACGACTATATTCGTTGGGTGCTTTGAATGTGACAAACATACCATAGCAAATATTGTTGTAAACCTCACGACCATCTGGCTCACGACTAGCCGCAATATCAAGAAGTCCTTTTTTTGGGAGTCTTCCACCATCTACAATTGGTTTAAAAACGTTTGTTAGATCGTGTAGACCGGTAGGATAAAATGCAAGTCCATCATCTGGACAATCAAGGCCAGTTGCGTTGGCAACAGCTGCCATTTCAATAGCAGCTTTAGTACCATCGGTAAAGGAATTGTACATTTTTGGATTAAAATCTCCAGCGGCAACTTCTTCATCGGTCCATCCGAAATGTTTCCAGACTGTATCTGGTGTTGAATAGCGAAAATGTGGCTGAAAATTCATTCCCTTGCCAGCCGCAACGAGATCAAATCCATTTACTCTTACCCAGTCTACAAGTTCACAGATTGCAGCCGGCTGGTCACCATAGGCCATGCTAAACACAACATTATTCTCTACTGCTTTTTGATTTAGATAAGGACCACATAGTACATCTGCTTCAACATTAACCATTACTACATGTTTATTATTTTCAATTGCCTTAAGTGCATGCCGTATACCGAAAAGCGGGTCACCAGTTGCCTCTACGATACACTCGATTTCAGGTATTTTGAAAATATCAGATGTGTTTTCCGTTAACCATGTTTTTCCAGAGGCTACTGCATCATTAGCGCTATTTGTGAAACAATTTGATATATCCCAACCTACTCGACGAAAAGACTCTTTAGTTTTTTGTATATTAAGATCAGCTACAGCTGTAATTGAAATACCTTCTATGTGACGTGCCTGCGATAGAATCATTGAACCAAATTTACCTGCACCAATTAAACCTACTCTGACAGGTTTTTGATCTTTAATTCTAGATTTTAACATATTATTGAGATTCATTTTATCCCTCTTATTTACAAATCATTTATGTTTTTTTTTAATATAAAAATTTGTTATATACATAATATGCATAAAACTTTTAAAATTGTAGCTGGAATATTTATATTTTTTTGTATTCTTAATATTTCCTTATATTTGATATCATTTTTTTAATGTTATTTTCTGCAAATTTTTTTATTTAGAAAAATTTATTTTAATTTAAAAATAACTTATAAAGAAATTATGAGAAATGTGAGTTGATAATTTCTCATCATCAACTCACATTTGGGGTATAGCAAGTTATATTGGGGTTTATAACATGTATAAACTATACTCAGTTATATTATAATTAATAATGAGATTTTAATTAATAAAAATAACAATAGATTTTTTATCATTCGTAAGATTGAAGTTTTTTTAATCAAAGTTGACGTAATTGATTATCAAGTAAGCAAAATAATATCAAATTCAAAGTATTCATTTATTGGTTTGAAAAATAAATCTTAAATCTTTAATAAAATTTCTTGATATTGTTGTATTAATTTTAGATGATTTTTTATGGACTTAATAAATACAAAAATTATTTTAAAAAAAAGACCTGATCCAGAAATAAATGAGAGTTTGTTTGATTTAGTAGATGAGAAAATTCGTGATTTAAAAGAAAATGAATTTCTTATAGAAGTTCATTACTTATCAGTGGACCCCGCAATGAGAGGGTGGATAAGCAAAGTGGGTAATTATTCTGAGCCTGTAAAAATTAATGGGACTATGAGAAGTTTAGGTGTTGGAAAGATAATTGCTTCAAAAAATAATGCCTTTCTAGTTGATGAGTATGTTGTTGGTTGGTTAGGTTGGCAAAAATATTCTATAGTAGATCGAAATCATATTCAAATAAAAGTAAACCCAAATGATGTTCCAATTTCAGCTAATTTAGGTGTTTTAGGCCTAAATGGCATTACAGCTTATGCAGGTCTAGTAGATAAGTGCAAGCCATTAAAAGGTGAAACTGTTGTGGTAACTACAGCTGCAGGAAGTGTTGGTTCAGCTGTTGGTCAAATAGCTAAAATCTATGGAAGTAAAACTATTGGCCTTACGAGTACTGATAAAAAAAAATCCATCTGTATAGATGATTTTAACTTTGATAAGGTAATAAATTATAATTCTACTAAAGATATTTCTTCTTGCTTAAAAAAAATAGCGCCAGATGGCGTAGACTGTTTTTTTGATAACGTGGGAGGAGAACAGTTTGATCACATAATGGAAAATTTAAATATTGGTGGTAGGGTTGTTATATGTGGAACAATAGGAATGCAATCATTTCCTATACCTAATGGACCAAGAATAAATAGAACTCTTTTGGTTAAGAGGGCAAAAATTGAAGGTTTATTAGTTTTAGACTATTTTGATAAATATTCAGAAATTTATCAAAAGTTATATAATTGGTATAAAGAAGGGAAATTGAAAAACAAAGAAGATATAAGCTTTGGACTTGAAACAGCTCCTACAAGTTTAGTGAATATTCTAAAAGGCACTAATTTGGGCAAACAATTAGTTAAGGTATAAGGTTTAGTCTATTAATAACTATTATTTTAAATTAGCTATATGTTTAATTATTATTAAATATTTTTTTAAAAACAAAATTTAAATTATTGAAATAATTAAATAAATTAATCTATATTTTAATTAGTTTATAAAGGAGAGATTAAAGTTGAAAAAGCCAATTGTTAATAGTTTATCTGTAACAACAGTTAATGTGCCGTTAAAAAGACCAATTGTTGCCTCGCTTGGAACATTTGAAAAGTGGCCTTACATGTTAATAGAAATCACTTGTAATGATGGAACTGTTGGTAAAGGTTATATCGGTCCTTATTTAATAAATTATACCCCTGCAATTACGTTAACAATGAAAGAACTATTTAAGAATTTTCAAAATAGAGAAATTGCTCCTTATCAATTCTATAACGAGGGTATGAATCATCTTAGTTTATTAGGTAGATCTGGAATTGCTCTTTATGCTCTGGCTGGTCTTGATATAGCATTATGGGATGCAAGTTCGAAGATATCTAATGAACCATTGTGTGTTCATTTAGGTGGAACTTTAAATAACGTTAAAGCATATAATTCCAGTGGGTTATGGATGGATGATCCTAAAATTCTTTATGATGAAGCTTTGGAGTTGATAGAAGAGGGAAACTTTGATGCGGTTAAATTGAGATTAGGGCGAAAAAAAATAGATGATGATTATAAAGCGATTGAAAATGTAAAAAAAGGAATTGGTTCAGATTCACTCCTCCTTTCTGATTTTAATCAATGTCTAACTTTACCTGAAGCAATACATAGATTGAGAGACTTAGATGATCAAGATTTATATTGGTTTGAAGAACCAATAAAATATTATGAATTTGATGGATATAAGCAATTAAGAAAAAGAATGAAAACTCCAATAATACTGGGTGAAAACTTTCACGGTTATGATCATGCTTTTACAGCATTAAAAAATAATATCTCAGACTTTATAATGCCTGATTTAATGAGGATAGGTGGAGTTAGTGGATGGTTAAAAACAGCTTCTATTGCTGAGAGTTTTCAAATTTCCGTTGCTTCACATCTATTTCATGAAGTTTCTTCCCATCTTATGCGTGTAACTCCTACTGCTGGTCTGCTAGAATGGACAAGATGGTCAGATATTATATTAGAAGAACCATATGATTTAAAAGATGGGCATGTTGTTATACCTAATAAAATTGGAACAGGGATTGATTTTAATAAAGAAACAATAAAAAAATATGAATTTAAAATTTAAAAAATTATATTATTCTATCAATCTCAATATTATTTTTTTTGTACTAAGTCAGTTAATATAGCTGAATGAAGAATACTAGCTGCTATCTTATTTTCAGAATTAAATAATTTTCCTTCTATAGACACTATATTTTTCCCAATTTTAATTATTTTTGATTCTATTATTACTTTGCCAAGTTTTACAGGACGATGAAAAGAAGTATGAAGATCAATAGAATTAGGTAATTTTTTGTCTTCTGATATTAAGTTTACTGTAATTGACGTCACCTCATCTAGGGCGCTTGTTATCATACCACCTTGAACAAAACCAAAAGGATTTAATGTTTCAGATGGAAATGTAACTTCGAAAATAAACTTTTCTTTTTCTTGTTTTAAAAACTTTGTATTGAAAAAAGTTGAAACACTACCTGAATAAGCTCTTTTCATTGTTTTTTTTACATTATAATTTGGCAATTAAATCTCTAAATTTAAATCACACTTCTTATAACATAAATTTAAATAAATTTGGCATTTACTTCTCCAATTAAAGAAGATTTTACTTCTATAAACTCATTTTCTTCTATGGGGATTGGAGGGCCAAAAGCGCCAATAAGTATTAAATCACCTTTTTTAAGAGATTTATTTATTTTGCTTAATTCATTTAATAACCATTCAATATCCGAATACATGTCTTGAGACCATTTTTTATCTTCCCAAGAATCAACTATTTGACCATCATAAACTAAATTAAGATCTGTTTTAGCATCCCAAATTAAATTTTTTACAGCTTTTCCAAATACCACACCAGCATGAATTGCATTATTAGCTAGTAATTCAGGACCGTGAGGTGGTTTTCCATGAAAAACAAGATTATGTATTTCAATAATAGGATGGACTGTTTCAATTGAGTTTTGTAGATATTCAAAAGAAAAATTATTTTTATTTAAATCTCTACTTAATATAATTCCAAACTCTGCTTCCATAGAGGGGTTGCTATAATTGTCTTTCTCTAATATTTCACCGTTTTTATGTTGTTCATTTTCCCATAATCCACCCCATGCAGGGTGGCTAATTCCTATCCGATTTTGGTTTCCTGACTTAAGTGTACAACCAATTTTATATCCAACAATCTTTTCTCCTCTGATCTCTCTAAGTCTTGCAACCTTAGATTGAATTTCCCAGGCTTGAGGTATAGTTATTTTAATGTTTTCTTTGAATATGGTTCCGGGAGTTTTATTGTCATAATCTGCTAAAAGTCTTTTAGCATAATTATCTAGTAATTTATCATTGATATTATTCATTAAAAGCCTGTTTATAAATTTATTTTTTAAATCAAAAAGAAAAAAAATTAATAAGTAATCACAAAATGTTTAAAAAATAAATCACCACCGTCCCTGATCCATTGACCATGTGGTAATCTTTATCAATCCATCCCACATTTCATCCTACAATTTTACCGCAGTTAAAAACAGGCGGTAAATAAAAAATAAATTAAGTAATTCCTGTAATCTATTGTTTTATATGGGAAATTATAAGATTAATATGAGGTATTTTAATGATTATTTTACTATGATGGCGGATGGGGTGTCAGCCAAACTATCTTGTAAGCTGTTGTTTTGACTCTATTATTTAGACAGCCCATTATCCTGTCCCACAATTTGTCCCACAATCAAACCAATAGAATAGGGGGTTACTGAACCCTTTTCCTAACTACAAGCAATCTAAACATATCCCACCCCCTTAGATTAAGGGATGGTTGTTCATTGACCATGGTTCAATGTTGAAATCAGACAATCAAGCCATTTGTAACAAAATTGTATTAAAATTTTAATAATTTAGTAACAAATATTTAATAAATACTTAATAAAAACCTATTAAATGTGCTTTTAAATTAAATATATATGGAGAAATTTAATTATGTATAAAAATTTATTTGCTTTTACATTTTTGACAATCTTAATGAATGTAAGTTTGGCACATTCTAGAGATTATATTAGTATTGCAGGATCATCTACGGTTTTGCCATTCGCAACAATAATAGCTGAAACCTTTGGTAAAGACCCAACAGTAAAAACACCAGTCGTTGAGTCAGGTGGCTCATCAGTAGGAAAAAAAGGTGTATGCGAAGGCATTGGTACAAAATACATTGATATAGGAAATGCCTCTTCAAGAATGAAGACTAAGGAGTTGGCTTTCTGTAATAAAAACAAAGTTAAACTTACTGAAATTAAAGTTGGTTATGACGGTATTGTAGTAGCTAATTCAAAAAAAGGTACACTTTTAGAAATTTCAAAAGCTGACTTAGGAAAAGCATTGACAGCTAAAATACCTGTAAATGGGAAATGGGTTGATAATCCTTATAAGAAATGGAGTGATATTAATCCATCTCTGCCTAATCTACCTATAAGAGTTTATGGTCCTCCAACAACTTCTGGAACAAGAGCTTCTTATGCTGAAATGGTTAATCAAAAAGGTTATTGTGCAAAAGATAAAGTTGCTAAAGCAGCTTCTAAAGCTAGAGGCGATAAAAAAGGTAAGAAGTGTCGTGCTATGAGAACAGATGGAGCTTTTATTGAAGCTGGTGAACAAGATAATTTGATTGTACAAAAGCTACAAGAAGACCCTAAAGCTTATGGTATTTTTGGGTTTTCATATTTAGACCAAAACTCTGACACTCTTCAAGGCGCAGTTATAAGTAAAACAGCACCAACGTTTGAGAATATAGCTGGAAACAATTACTCAGTTTCACGTGCCTTATATTTCTACGTTAAACATGCGCACATTGGTGTAGTTCCAAATATTGATAAATATATGGAAAAATGGGTTCAAAATTGGGATGGTGATGGAATACTTGCAGATGCAGGCATGATACCTATGCCAAAAGCTGAACGAGCTAAATATGCAAAAGCAATGAAAGACTTACCAGTTTTAACTGCAGATATGCTTAAAAAATAATTAAGATAAGATGGGCTGGTTAATTTAACCAGCCCATTTACATTTGAAAGGATTAAAATTTGACATTAATTTATTTGATTTTAATCCTTTTATTTATTTCATTATGCTGGTTTTATTTAGGCAACAACTCTGCCAAAATTATTAAAACTAAATCTGGACGTTTACATTCGCTTGCTCATTATTATGGTCTATACGTATTATTGTATTCTTTTTTACCTTCCTTTTTTGTATTTATAATTATTTCTGTCTTTGATGACTTGTTATTTTCATTTCTTATAAACGATTATATTCCTGACAATATAAAAATAGAACCTGATTATAATAAAACAATTATTCTAGCACAGATTCAAAATCTTATTGATGGCATTAATTTTGGCAATCCTTCCGATTGGATAATACTAGCCTCAGAAAAAATGCAAGAGTGGTTTAAAATCTCAACCATTTCTAATTATTGTTTTTCTATCTTAGTAGCTATAATTGGTGGTTATTTGGGCTTCAAAAATATTGACCAAGACTTCCGTTCAAGAAACTCAGTTGAGAAAATTGTAATATTTTTGTTGGCTTTAAGTTCCGTTATTGCAATCTTAACAACTATAGGCATCATTTTTTCAGTAATTTTTGAATCATTAAGATTTTTCGCGATTATACCTGCCTCAGAATTTTTGTTTGGATTAACTTGGAATCCTCAATTCGAAGGAGCTGAAAGGGCAGGCTCAGGTCAGGAAGGATTAGCTTCTTATGGTTCCGTACCTCTTTTTGTTGGAACATTATTAATCTCCTTTATTGCAATTTGTATAGCAGTTCCAGTAGGTCTTTATAGTGCTATTTATTTATCTGAATATTCATCTAAGAAAGAAAGGTCATTTTTTAAACCTTTGTTAGAAATATTAGCTGGAATACCAACAGTAGTTTATGGATTTTTTGCTGCTTTAACTGTAGCTCCAATGTTGAGATCGGGAGGGTCTCTTTTAGGTTTAGATGTAGCATCTGAATCAGCACTTGCAGCGGGTTTTGTAATGGGAATAATGATAATACCTTTTGTTTCATCTTTATCTGACGATGTTATAAATGCAGTCCCTCAATCATTAAGGGATGCTGGTTATGCATTAGGATCAACAAAAAATGAAGTGATATTGAAGGTTATTTTGCCAGCAGCTCTGCCAGGGATTATTGGCAGTATTATTTTAGCAGTTTCAAGAGCAATTGGAGAAACTATGATTGTTGTTATGGCAGCCGGTTTAGCTGCGAATCTATCTTTTAACCCACTTGATGCTGTTACTACAGTTACAGCTCAGATTGTAACTATATTAGTTGGTGATCAAGAATTTGAATCTGCAAAAACGCTATCTGCTTTTGCTTTAGCATTAACTTTAATCGTTATAACTTTGATTTTAAATTTCTACGCATTGTACATAGTAAAAAAATATAGAGAACAATATGAATAAAAGTTTAATGAATGCAAAAGATGCAGAATTAATTGTTAAATCTAGTGTCCTAAAACGAAGAAGAAAAGATAAAAGACTAAAGTTTTATGGCAGGTCTACTATTTTTATAGCTTTGTCTTTTTTGGTTTTTCTATTTTATTCTATTTTTGAAAAAGGAATTCCAGGCTTTTTTCAATATTATGTTACATTAGATGTAAACCTTGATCAAAAAAGGTTGGATCCTAAAGGTGATTTATCACATGAATCCTTATATAATGGTGATGGAAGAGGTTTAGTATTAGAAGCGTTGTATAAGGTAATTAAACCAAAAGGTAGAAAAGAAAAAAAATCAGCCAAAAAAATAATTTCTTCAAATGCCGATGTAAGAATTGCTAAAATGATCCTTAATGATCCTAGTATACTTGGAAAAACTATACCTATAACTTTTGCAGTTGATGATGATATTGATAGTTTTTTAAGAGGTTATATAAAAAGGGATACTCCCGAAAGTGATAGAAGAATAAATGATAAAGTAATTAACTTTGTAGATATTTTAGTAAAAGAAAATAAAGTTATTTATAAGTTTAGTGACTATATTCTTACAGGCAGCGCATCAAGATCCCCAGAAATTGCAGGAATTAAAGGAGCCTTAATTGGTTCTATTTTAACTTTGGTTGTTTGTTTCTTTTTATCGTTTCCTCTGGGGGTTGCAACGGCAGTTTATTTGGAGGGTTTTGCGCCAAAAAATAAAATAACAGAAATTATTGAGATAAATATTAATAATTTAGCTGCCGTTCCTTCTGTTGTTTTTGGCATTTTAGGGTTAGCAATATTTATTGGGGTTTTTGGTATGCCTAGATCCATTCCTTTGATAGGAGGTATGGTTTTAGCAATAATGACTTTACCAACAATAATTATATCCTCAAGAGCGGCCATTTCTGCGGTACCTCCTAGCATAAAAGATGCAGCTTATGGTGTTGGTGCCTCAAAATTACAAACTTTGATGCATCATGTTATACCCTTAGCAATTCCGGGTATGTTAACGGGTACGATTATAGGTATGGCAAGAGCATTAGGTGAAACAGCACCTCTCTTAATGATTGGTATGGTTGCTTTTATTGTTGATATACCAAATTCAATTCAAGAACCAGCCACTGTACTTCCTGTACAAATATTTATGTGGGCAGATTTTGCAGAAAGAATGTTTATTAATAAAACAAGTTCTGCAACTATTATATTATTAGTATTTTTGATTTTAATGAATGCTATAGCTGTATTTTTACGCAACAAACTAGAAAGAAGATGGTAAATAGGATAAATTATATGGAAATGAATGAAGATAAAAAAGACTTTAAAACTAATACTGTTGGAGATATATTTTCTGATAATCCTAAAATCGTTTCAAGAAATGTAAGTGTTTATTATAATGATAAAAAAGCTATCTCAGACGTTTCATTGGATATCGGTTCAAAAGAAATCATTTCTTTGATAGGACCCTCAGGTTGCGGTAAATCTACCTTTTTAAGGTGTTTTAATAGAATGAATGACACAATTGATGGTTGTAAAGTTGAGGGTAAAATCTTTTTAGATAATGAAAATATTTATGATGAAATGATAGATGTTGTTCCTTTGAGAGCTAAAGTGGGAATGGTTTTTCAAAAACCTAATCCTTTTCCTAAGTCTATTTATGATAATGTGGCTTATGGTCCTCGTATTCATGGTTTAGTAGATAATAAAAAAGATATGGATAACATTGTTGAAATGTCTTTAAAAAATGCAGGTCTTTGGGATGAAGTTAAAGATAGGTTAGATTCACCTGGAACTGGGTTATCAGGTGGGCAGCAGCAAAGATTATGCATTGCAAGAGCTATAGCAGTTAGTCCTGAGATAATTTTAATGGATGAGCCATGTTCTGCATTAGATCCAATTGCTACAGCCAAAATTGAGGAATTATTACAAACACTTGCTAATGATTATTCAATTGTAATAGTAACTCATTCTATGCAGCAGGCAGCAAGGGTTTCACAAAGAACTGCATATTTTCATCTAGGAGAATTAGTTGAAGTTGGATACACTAAGCATATATTCACAAATCCAACTGATATAAAAACTCAAAATTATATAACAGGAAGAATAGGGTGATTTAATGACAAATGAACATATAGTTGGAAAATTTGATGATGAATTATCTCGTATAAAATCTGAAATTTTAGAAATGGGTGATTTAGTAATAGAACAAATTCACCTCTCTACGAATGCCATGATGTCCTTGGACACTGAAGATATTGATAATTTAATCCAAAAAGATCTTAAGATTAACGGAATGTACAAAACAATTAACAGACATGCAGAACAAATTATTGCAATGAGACAGCCCGTGGCTATAGATTTAAGAATGGCTCTGTTGGCAACTAGTATAGCGTCTGAATTAGAAAGGCTAGGTGATTATGCAAAAACAACAGCACAAGGCGTTAAAAAACTATCAGATGATAAATATGTAAAAAAATTAACAAGTTTATTAGGAGATATGAGTAAAGAAGTTCAAGATATGTTATCCAAAATTCTGAAAGCATATCAAAATAACGATATAAAGTTAGCAGCTAAAATTAGAAAAAGAGATAGAATTATTGATGCATCATTTAAAAAAATTTTAAACACTGTAATAAAATCTACTTCGAAAATACCAGAAGATTCTGAAACTCTTATTTACATAGTACTATTAGCAAGAAACTTTGAAAGAGCAGGTGATCGTATAGTAAATATTTCACGCCAAGTACATCAAATAGTTACTGGGATTGACTTGAAAGCGTCAGATTAATAATCATACTTATACACTCACCAACGTCCCTGATCCATTGACCATTCTCCATTAAACACAACTAAAACTAACCAAACTAATAGATTCAAATACATTGATAAACCTCTGTATCTATTGAATTATCTAGGAATGACCGTTCTCTTAATCCTTTATATATTCATTTAGGGTTGTGTTTATTCAAATAATATAAAGAAAAGCTATATAAGGGATTTCTACAACCATTTCAATTTAGAAAAATAAAAGTCTTGTGTGTGTGCATTTAGATTGTAACAATGGTCAATTGTCAATGAATAGTGTGTAAATGTGTATAAAGTGTGTAAATCATTTGAGAGTGGATAAGGGTTTAAGAACAGTTTACACACTTACACACTTACACACCTATTTTCTCAAAAACTTTTTCAATTTTATTTTCGTTGTGAAAAACCCTATATAGTAGATATAATTGCAATTAATTACGATCTTCATTACACATTCTATTTACCAGTTCCTGGATTTCATCAGACCTCCAAACAGTAGTGTTACTTCCTATCTTATATGGCTTGGGATACTTTCCTTTCTTAACCCCATCCCACCAAGTTGACTTGGCAATTGGGATAATGGGTGGAATAGGGGGTTTGGCTTTTTGATCCCCAACTATATGCTTTAGTCTAAGGAACTTTGGCGATATGTCATTATTATCCATTTATCTCTCCATCGTCTCGTAAAGTTTAATCACTTCTCCTTTTTGTTTATTCAGATAATCAGACCAACATTGCATAAGTAATCTTCTTTTCTCCAAGAGGTTACCTCTTCTATAAGCCGCTTCTACTTTATTAGATATAGAATGGGCCAGAGCCATCTCTGATACTTCATTGGGAAAGTTTGTTGTCTCTGATGCCCAGTTTTTAAAGGATGCTCTCATACCATGTATAGTTGCATTTATGTTTAATCTTTTTTGAATAGCAAAGAGCATAGTATTATTAGAAAGAGGCTTATTGAGATTAACTTCACTTGGAAATAGATAATCACTTTGATTGTAAGCTTTCCTAACTTCCTTAATAATCTCTATAGCTCTATCAGATAAGGGAACCATATGTTCTCTTAAAGCTTTCATTCTCTCTTTAGGGATAATCCATAACTTATCTTCTAAATTTATTTCTCATATTTAGCCAAAAGAACTTCGTTCGTTCTGGATGCAGTTAAAATAGTAAACTCAATTGCCAGTTTATTACTTAAACTAATAGAGCTCTCTTTTAATTGGTCTATTAATCCTGGAAGCTGATTATAGGGAAGGGATGTAAAGTGTCTTTGACTGGATTTAACCTTCGGTAGAGCCATTTCAGCCAATTCTACAGGATTATCACCAGTATATAGTCCTTGTGCTTTGGACCACTTAAATACGACTCTTAAACGCTGTTTAAGCTTCTTAGCCGTGTCATGTTTTGTATTCCATAAAGGAGTAAGTATTTTCATAATATCTGCAGATGTAATCTCAGATATAGCCATATGACCGATCTTTGGAAATACATGGTGGATAAATGAGTTAATCCATTGTGTTCCTATTATCTCAGTTTTCCAAGTTGGTTTATTAAGTTCATGAACCTTATAGACGCATTCTTTGAATGTCGTTTCTAATCCTTTTTCTTTTAGTCTATCTTGAATAGGATCTATGCCAGACTTAACTAGTTTATTATAATGACTAGCTAAATCTCTTGCCTCTTGCAGGTTTATAAAAGAAAAACTTCCTAAACCCATATCTCTTCTTCTGCCTTTGATTGTTAATCGTAGTATCCATCTTTTAGATCCAGTTTCTTCAACCTTCAAATAAAGATTATTTCCATCACTATATCTTCCAGGGTGATTTATCTTTTTAAGGGCTAATGGAGTTAGTTTATTTTTAATTCTCAATTCTCTGTCCCACTTTCTGTCCCACTATTTTACCGCAGGTTGAATCGGACAGCAATAGACAATTTAATTAAATATTAGTTGTAACTAATTGTAATTATTAAGCAATTTATTGTAAATAATGAGGTAAGAATTGTGTGTATTTTGGTAGTATGGCGGATGGGGTGTCAGCCAAACTATCTTGTAAGCTGTTGTTTTGACTCTATAATTTAGACAGCCCAATATCCTATCCCACAATTTGTCCCACAGTTAAACCTTATAAATTTATATCTAAAACGTATGAATAATGATTGAATTTACGAGAAGTTACATCAATTAATGACTATAAAACTGCTAGTCCGTTGTTTAGGTATGTACAAATAAATGGAAAATTATAAGATTAAGGAAATATTTTTTTAACAAAAAGATTTGAGGTTAAATATGTTTGCCGTAGCACCAACCGATATCAATTGGTTTTCACAATTAAGACAAGAGGGTATACATGGTCAATTAGCTAATTTTTGGACTCCTACTCCATGGAATATCACAAAGTTAAGTTCAGGAGATAAATTATGTTTTATGCTTAAAAGTCCAATTAGAAAAATTGGTGGCTATGGTCACTTTTATAGCTACCAAAACATGAAAGCTAGTATAGCTTGGGAAAAATTTGGAAGAGATAATGGGGTCGAAAATTTATCCCAACTTATTAAAAGAACAAACAATTATGTAAATAAAAATACAGATAATACATTAACATCTAATCCAGAAATTGGGTGTATATTATTAGATAAACTTGAGTTTTTTTCTGATGATGAATTTAAAAAAGATTCAGAATTAAATTTTTTTTTTCCTGCACAGGTTGTTAAAATAAAGTATTTCAATGAAGACTTAAATTTTACAAAATTAAATTTCGATAAATCTGAAACTAAATTTGAATTAGTATCAGATAGAAATATTTCACGCGCCATCTCCAAACAAAAACAACGCAAGGGACAAGCTAATTTTAGAAAAAACGTTTTAAGTGCTTACAAAAATAAGTGTGCAATAAGCATGTCAAATGTTAAGGAAGTTTTAGAGGGGGCGCACATACAAACATATTTCAACGAAAAAAGTAATCATATACAAAATGGAATTTGTTTGAGATCTGATATTCATAGACTGTTTGATAATGGCTTAATAACTATAGATGACCAGTTTAGAATTAGAATAAGCAAAATTTTAAAAAAATCGAGTTACGAAAAGTATAATGACAAACAAATAAACCTTCCTGAAAATGCACAGTGTCAACCATCAAAGGAAGCTTTAAAATATCACCATACTTATATTTTTAGAGGATAGATTTATGCAAGATTTTAATAAAATTAATCAAGAAATTTTAACATTTGTCAAAGATAGAGATTGGGAGAAATTTCATTCGCCAAAAAATTTATCTATGGCATTAACGGTAGAAGCTTCTGAATTATTAGAAATATTTCAGTGGCAAAAAGAAAATGACTTTCTTGATAGCAAGATAAATGACGTAATAATAAAAGATACAAAAGACGAAGTAGCAGATATATTTTATTATTTATTAAGGATATGCCAGAAAATGGATATTAATCTTGAAGAAGCATTCTGGGATAAAATGAAAAAAAATAAAATAAAATATCCAGTTGATGATTTTAAAGGTAAGTCTACAAAATATTAGGAGAAGAAAATAAGTAATTGTATTTTTTGTAATTTACCACCAGAAAGAATAGTTCATGAATATAAGTACTTTTATGTAATCAGGGATGCCTTTCCAGTAACCCCTCTTCATTCACTTGTTATTACTAAGAGACATGTTGTAAGTTACTTCCAATGCTCAAAAGAAGAAATTGACGAAATACCAATAATAATAGGTACACAAAAAACGGAACTAAAAATATCAGATGATAGAATAACTGGCTTTAATATTGGTATGAATATAGGTGAGGATGCAGGTCAAACAATTTTTCATTGTCACATCCATATTATTCCAAGAAGACAAGGTGATACACCTAATCCAAGAGGTGGTATTAGAGGAGTAATTCCTGGGATGCAAAAGTATTAATGCTTCGTTTACCATGGAATAATAAACAGAATAGAGGGTTACTGAACCCTTTTCTTAACTACAAACCAATATAATCAAAGCCCATACCCCCTAGAATTAAGGGATCGTTGTTCATTGACCATGGTTCAATGTTGGTTGGATAGAGTTAGTGTTAAATGTTTTTGTTTAATTTAAGACTTTTTGATAAAATTAATTCGCATATTTATTAATATTCATAAACTACATATCATTATTTATATTAAATTTTTGATAATAAAAATATACATACACTTTAGTTAAAATTATGTGTTATTTTAAACATATGAATAGTTTAATTTATATTCTTAAAAGTTCACAAGGATACATAGTTAAAATTGGTGAAACTACTGTTAGTGCTGATGCAAGGCGTGAAGATTATATAGCCAATTATTTGCTGGAAGGAGATTATTCAACTCATAAAGTATATCATGTAAGAAACGACAAAAGAAAAGCTATAGAAAGAAAAGTACATGAGAAACTTAGAAACTATAGAATTTCAGGCATTTCCGGAGCAAGAGAACTTTTTGAATGCTCAACAGAAACAGCTGAAAATATAATTGAAGAAACTATAAAAGAATTGCAACCAAGTTTGTTTATAGAATTATATGAAACAGGTAAATTAGATATTACTGCTTATCAAGACGATTCTCAAACTTTTTTTGAGACAAAAATGATTTTAGAGTTTTTAAAGATAGACAATTTTTCAGTTTATAATTTTTGTAATAAAATTAAAGTTACATCAAATCCAAATGAAAGTCCGTTAGCTCATCAAAATCAATTACCCATCTCGGATTTGTTATTTTTTAACAGTAAATTTCAATTTGAAGATATAGTCATTGATCACAACTCAAATCCTAATATTAGTGATCTTATTGAACAATATTTAATGAAAGAAAAGTTTAAGAATGTATATGAATTTAAAAATCATTTAATTAAAAAGATCTATAAAAAGGTTCATCAATACGAAAAACTAATTAAAGATGCATCAGAAGAATACAAAAATTTCAGTAAAGTTTTGGATCAAATTTCAAATTTAGATACAGGACGTATTGAATGGGATCTAAGTAAATCAATTGATAAAACTACAAGAGAAATGCTTGAAGAAAAAAAAATTCATATAAGAGTGCTTGAAGACATAATTTATCATAGAAAAGAACGTTATGATGTCTTGAAACATATAAAACATGATAATGAAGAAAATAAAAAAAATATCACCCAATTAATACATAAACTAAAACAAGAAAAACATAAACTAAAACAAGAAAAACAAGATATAAAAGTTGTTTTAAATCGTTTAAAAAATCAACTAAATCAGCGCAAATCAAATATAGAAAAACTTTTAGCACGTGGAAAAAAACATATAAAAAGTTTAACTATTCCAATTCATATAATTTTAACCTTTTTAGAAAAGGTAAATTTTCGAAAATTGATATATTCTAATTCTCCAGTAATAGAAAAATTTATAAGCTGTTTTTTTAAAGAATATTCAAAACTAAATTCTGTCGAGCGATCTTTAATAATGAATAATTGTCCAGATATAATAAGAATAGTTTTATATGAGTTTTATATGAATAATTATTTTGATACAGAGTTAAAAGAAATGATAAAACAAGAAATTACAAAAAACGGATTACAAGATTTTTTGATAGCTATGTTACCTACACCTGCACTTGATTAAGGGATGCTTTTTCATTCTCCATGGTTCAATGTTGATTGAATATAGTTTGTATTAAATGTTAGTATTTTAATAAAATTATATTATTATATCAGTATGTCATTTTTAAGAACATTATTGATGTTTGTTTTTGTGTTTTCACTTGTAGGTGTTAGTGGAAGTTATGCTGTTACAAAGATATGGTGTGCTTCTAGTTGGGCAGGTAATTGGGATGTTTCCGGACAGAACCCACTTCCAGGTGCCAAAGGCTTTGACTCATGTCCAGGCAAAACGTTTAATAAAGTGTCATTTGAAAAAGTTAAAAATCATTATTCACAAGGAGAAGGAAAAAAACATTTATGTAATATGCTTGAAGGAAGTGATTTTAATAATCCTAGTTTAAAGGTATGGTTTGAATTAGCTGTTGAAATTAAGGTTAAATGTAAAAAAAATACAAATAGCAATAAGAAAGTTGTTATTAAAGAAGATAAAGAATCTAAAAAGATAGCTGAACAAGAAAAACAAAAACGGATTGAATTAGAACAACGCATAGCAGAATTAGAAAAGAAGAACAAAGAATTACAACAACCTAAAAAGAAAAGACAAAAACCATCTAATGAAATAGGTTCAGGTTTTTATGTTAGTAAATTCAGACATATCGTAACGAACCAACATGTCGTTAATCAATGTAAGAAGATAACTGTAGGCGATAGCATGAGTTCACAAATACCTGCCGATTTGATTGCCTCAGACAAGAAAAATGACCTAGCAATCCTTCAAACTGTGTCTATGGAAATGGCATCTGCAGATACAAAGACTTTTGTGCAGAAACTAGCTATACAGATTGTACCAGTTTTATCTGGAGGTTTAATGAGGTCTGATGATGTTGTTGGAGGTGAAGAGATATTTGTAGCAGGTTATCCACTTGGCAACATGGTCAGTGACCAAATGAAATTAACTGATGGAATAGTCAGTGCAACAAAAGGATTAGACAATGATGTCAGTCAATTTGAAATATCATCTGTTGTAAGAAAGGGCAATAGTGGTGGGCCTATTTATGATAGTAAGGGAAACATCGTTGGAGTTGTTGTAGAAAGGTTTAATGTTAACAGGTCTGATAATGTAAACTTTGCAATAAAGGGTTCAACAGTAAAACAATTTTTATCAGCCCATAATGTATCAACAAAATGGTCTAATAGGCAGAATGATATGAGTACAAAGGATATTTACAAAATAGCCTCCAAACAAACTGTTATGGTTGTGTGTCATCGTTAACATGCACCATCGTCCCTGATCCATTGACCATGGACTAATAAACTGAAAAGGGGGGTTACTGAATCCTGTTCCTAACTACAAACCAATATAATCAAAGCCCATACCCACTAGAATTAAGGAATGCTTGTTGATCGACAATGGTTCAATGTTGGTTGGGTAGAGTTTGTTCTAAATATGACCATCTGTCTTGAGAAACTTCAGCTAAACTCTTTTGATAATTATTTTCGGCATGTTGCTCAATTTTGTTAAAATAATCTAATGTTGGTTTTATTTTGTCTTCTAAGTTGACAATATTTGGTAATTTAATATCAGGTGGTTGACAAAATATCTCATAGGGTGATTTTGGAAAATAATTTATCATAGAAAAATAATCATTAATTTCAATCATTCCTCTAAAAGATGATCTCTTTTTCATGTGTGAATAATATAAACTATTAACAATCTCATAACTTGTAATATAATTTTGTCTAAAACTAGATATCAAAATAATTAATTGTTTTATTTTATTTTCAATAAATTGTCTAAATCTTAAAATTGTATTTATATCATGATGGACATCTTCTTTAAATGCCCATTCAAATTCTTTCAATAACCTTTCCTTGTCTAGAATAGTTTCATTAAAGTCTTTTCTTTCCCATGGAAGTTTTCCAGGATATGGAGAGTATTTAATTCTAAAAAAGTTCGAGACCCTCCTTTTTTCCAAGCTTTTTCGGAAACAAGAAATTTATCAGTTAATT
This sequence comes from SAR116 cluster bacterium AG-426-I14, assembly GCA_003210055.1. Classification (GTDB taxonomy): domain Bacteria; phylum Pseudomonadota; class Alphaproteobacteria; order Puniceispirillales; family Marisalimonadaceae; genus AG-426-I14. The sequence goes on along the minus strand of QCNS01000017.1, from coordinate 11,526 downwards.
TTACGGATCCATCTGTAAGCCTATCAAAGACAATATATGCTGTCATGACCTTTGCCATTGAGGCAGGCTTCATAAAACTATTTGAGTTCTTTTCATATAAAACTTTATCTATTTCGTGATCATAGATTACTACTTGTTTTGCAGGAGTTTCAATATTTAAGATGCTTGCAAAACAATAATTTGAATTACTTATAAAAAATGATAACAAAAACAATAAGATAAACTTACTATTTAAACTTTTAATCAATAACAATTTTAGTTCCTTCCATTCCTTCTTGAATTAAAAAATTAAAAATTTTATCAGCTTCTTCAATTTTTTTAAAAGGCCCTACTCTTACTCTATAGAAAAGGTTTCCATTTACGAAAGCTTTATTTATATTTATTTTTTCTAATGATTTAAATTTAGTTTTAAGAATTTTTGCTGATTTCATATTTTTAAATGCTGCGATTTGTATCCAAATTTTAAATTTTTTTTCATTTATTTCAAACGTTTTAATTTTCTTTAATATCGCATACTTCTTTTTATCCTGTTTGTTATTTATATTATTTTCATTAATATTTAGGATCTTTACATTTATGTTACTTGGTTTTTTTATAGGAGGATTTACCATTTTTTTTAATTCGTCTACCTCAGGAAATTGTCCTCTTTTTGCAAGTTTTTCTAACAAAATACTTTCAGACCTCATTAATTTGACTCTTACTAATCCAGTGCCACTATTTTTTAAAGATAAAACGTCAGCAGCTTTTGATGATAAATCAATAATTCTATCATTTACAAAAGGTCCTCTATCATTAATTCTTACTAAAATTGATTTTCCATTTTTAAGATTTGTAACCTGAACTAATGATGGAATAGGTAAAGTTTTATGAGCGGCTGTCATTTTGTATTGATCAAAAATCTCTCCATTCGCTGTTAATTTCCCATGAAATTTTGGACCATACCAAGAAGCAACTCCTGTTTTATCATAGTTTAGATTTTTTTTCGGATAGTAAGTCCTACCATCTATAACATATGGAGTGCCAACTTTATAAACAGGGGAACTTTTAGTCTTTTTTTCCTTATCAATTAAAGGAATAACTTTTTTACCAAGATTAGCAGCAACTTCTATTGTGGTACAAGATGGCAATATGAATAACAAAAAAATTAAAAAAAATACCCTATTAATGATTATCATCTTGATGAAACTTTTAAATTTTGATTTAACAAATGGTCTGATAATGTTCCAACTGCAATGCCAAAATAGTTGGATCTATTCCAATTTAAGATACTTTCAAAATTATTATAAACTAAATAACCAGAGTTTTTACTATTTTTAGGTATAATCAATCTTGCTTTAATCTTAACAGTTGGTAAATCGGTTTTGTCATCTTTTAGAACACCTAATTCACTCCATTTTTTCAATTCAAGCCATTTTTTAAACTTAACTACATTTTTTTTATTTTTAAAATATACTTTTCTTCCCCAAGTTTGATTATGATTCCACCCTACACTTTTTAAGTAATTTGAAGCAGAAGCAAAAACATCCTTTTTAGTATTCCAGATATCTTTCTTCTTATCTTTATCCCAGTCAATTGCATATCTAATAAAACTAGACGGCATAAATTGACATTGCCCCATAGCACCTGCCCATGAACCTTTCATGTTTTCCATTTTAATATGCCCGCCCTTAATAATATTTAGAGCATGCATGAGTTCTTTTTCAAAGTATGATCCTCTTCTTCCATCATAAACTAATGTTGCTAGTGAAGAAACTACTGGGAAAAAACCTGTTACTCTTCCAAAATCAGTTTCAATACCCCATAAGGCAACTATAAATCTAGGTTGTACATTAAAATGTTTTTCTATCTCTTTTAGTGTTTTATAGTTTTCTTTATATTTACGTTTTGCTTTTTTAATTCTATTTTTAGTGACAACTTTATTTAAATACTCTGCTAAAGTTAATTTAAACTCAGGTTGCGACCTATCTAATTCGACAACTCTTTTAATAAACTTTGTGTTTTTTACAAAACTTTTAATTAATGTTTTATCAAATTTTTTACTTAATTTATTTTCTGAAAACTCTAAAATAAACTGATTAAAATTTTTTTTAACGGGTTTACTTGAATAAGCAGAGTTTAAAGTTAAAAACACTGTCAAAATAAATGAAATTAGTAATTTGTACCAAACCATTATTTTACTTTAAATAATTTTTTACAATCATCAATTAAAAGATTTTATATTCTAATAGCCTTCATCAATTAATGGAAACGAACTTGTTAAAGATGGAGATTGGATTGCTTTTTCTCTAATAATGTAATTATGGTTTAATTCATTTAATGAGTTAATACCAAGTAGTCTTAAACAAATCAGAAACTCATCATATAATATTTCTATCATCCTGTTTAAACCTTCTTTTCCTCCAGCTGCCGCTGCATAACATTGAAGCCTACCAATTCCAACTAAATCAGCACCCAGAGCAAGGGCCTTTACAACGTCAGTACCTCTTAAAACCCCTCCATCAAAAAATATCTTGGCTTTACTTTTGACAGTTTGGGATATTTCTGAAATTAAATCACATCCTCCTAAACCATGATCAAGTTGTCTTCCTCCGTGGTTAGAAATATAAATAACATCAATACCATTCTCTAAAGCCAGCTTAGCATCTTCTAATGTTGCAATACCCTTTAAAATTAATGGTATATTAAATTTATTTTTAATTCTTTCCACATCTTTCCATGAAAATCTCATTTGATATTCTGGTGCAGTAGCTGTCTTTCTTGAGGTTGTTTTATACCTTTTAGATAAATCTCTTTCTCTTCTACCGTAAGCATCCAAATCTACAGTTAAACAAAGTGCAATAAAACCATTATCAATAGCCTTCTGAATATGGTCATCAACCCAATTTTCGTCACCTCTGATATACAATTGATATATTTTTGGATAATTCACTGATTTACCAACGACATCTACACCACCTGCCCAAGTCGAACTCAACATATGTAATATGTTATTTTCTGCAGCTGATAAAGTTGACGATAAAGCTCCACCCTCAACAAAATCTTGCATTGAACCAATTGGTGCAAAAAAAACTGGAAATTTTATTTTTTTTTCAAATATTGTAGTCGTTGTATCTACCTTTTCTACATTTCTTAAAACTCTTGGCCTAAAAGCATAACTATCTAAGGAAAGTCTATTTCTTTTAAAGGTTGTTTCGGTTTCTGCAGCACCAATAATGTAATCCCATGTTTCAATGGATGTATTCTTTTTTGCCGCCTTATAAAACTCATGCAAAGTTAAAAAGCCTGAACAATCATTTTGTATTTTATTTTTTTTTAACATAATTCTTAATACTACATTAATATTATAAAATCTAATGTTAGCTAATTAAAAAAATAAAATCTTGATATAGTCAATACGACTTGTTATAGACGATATAACGGATGGGTGGCTGAGCGGTTGAAAGCACCGGTCTTGAAAACCGGCAAGGGTGAAAGCCCTTCGTGGGTTCGAATCCCACCCCATCCGCCATCATAGTAAAATAATCATTAAAATATCTCATATTAATCTTATAATTTCCCATATAAAACAATAGATTACAGGAATTACTTAATTTATTTTTTATTTGCCGCCTGTTTTTAACTGCGGTAAAATTGTGGGATGAAATGTGGGATGGATTAATAAATGGGCTCTAGACATCCAGTAAATAAACTTACAGCTTTAGAAGTCGCACGGTTAAAAATACCTGGTCGTTATGCAGACGGAAATAACCTTTATCTTCTAGTTGAACCTTCAGGTGCAAAAAGATGGGTTTTACGTTTGACTGTTAACGGTCGCAGAAGAGATATGGGTTTCGGAAATTCAATAGTTATACCTTTGAAGAAAGCAAGGGAAATGGCAATATACTACAAAAGTCTTGCTAAATCAGGCTTAGATCCAATTCTTGAGAGAAAAAAAGAACAAGGTTTGAATATTTCATTTCAAATTTGTGCTGAAAATGTGTTTAAAATTGTAGAGCCAAGTTTGAAGAATAAAAAGTTCGCTAAATCATGGATTTCTTCTTTAGAACGTTATGCATACTTCTATATAGGAAAGAAACCAATATCTCAGGTTACATCAAGTGATATACTGAATATACTTACACCTATTTGGTATACTAAAGGTGAAACAGCAAGGAAAATTAAACAAAGATTAAGAATGATATTCAAATGGGCTCGAGCTAAAGGATACCTTAAAGGAGATAATCCTGTTGAGTTAGCTGAACAAGCTCTCCCAAAAATTAAGAAGAGCAAAAATCATTTTAAAGCTATTGATTTCAACCAATTACCAAATCTAATTAAAAAAATAAATCATAGCACCCTCTCGTCTGTAACTAGAAGTGCTCTTGAATTCACTATTCTTTCAGCAGCAAGAACAACAGAAGTAATAAATGCTCTATGGGAAGAAATATATTTTGATGAAAATTTGTGGATTATCCCTCCTGAAAGAATGAAAAATAATCAAGAGCATATAGTTCCACTTACAAAGAGAATGATTAGTATTTTAAATGATTTAAAAAAAAGAAGTAAGAATAATGTTTATATTTTTGAAGGTCCAAAAAATAAACCGATATCAAATAACACAATGAGATTAGCCCTTCAAAGACAACTTGATGTTAAGGCTACAATTCATGGAATGAGGTCTTCTTTTAAAGATTGGGCTAGTGAAACTACAAACTTTGGTAATGAGGTATCAGAAATGGCTCTTGGGCATAGCATAAGCAATAAAATAGAAGCCGCTTACAGACGAGGAAAACTTCTTGATAAAAGAAGAAACCTTATGGAACAATGGAATGATTATCTCTATTGTGATGAGGTAAAAGTTATTAAGATTAATTCCCCACGTAAAATTCAAAAAACTAGATTAACCGTATAAGACTTTGTCAATTACATAGTGTTTCTGTCATAATTTTTTGTTTATAAAATTTTTTTAAAAATAGGTGTATAAATGTATAAGTGTATAAACTTGTATAAGTTATTGTTTTTACTGGTTTCTTATTATACACTTTCGTTACACTTATACACTTCATGTCTAATAGTAAGTGACACCGCGTCATTTTTCTTCGTTTCTGATTGAAAAAATATGGTAGAAACACTATTAGAAATAGCTTTTTAGAATAAATATATCGTTCTAATTACAATAGAATAAACCATGTTTCATGTGCCGGGTTTCCTTTTACCCTTTCCTTTTATTTCCTTTTTAAATAAATTTAATAAATAGTTTAAAGAGAATTTTATTTATGCCCTTAAGATGTATTAATCAAAAAGGTGATAATATCCATTCCTTTGATCTACCTGATGATCAATGGGATATGCTAAAACAAGAAAACAAGAAGTCATATCATCTTAAGATGCCCTGCTGTGATGCGAATGTAGTTTTAAAACAATCACGTCTTGGAACAAGGTTTTTTGCTCATAAAACAAAAGGAAATTGCGTTTATGCTCCTGAAACAGAAGAGCATCATTATTTAAAGCGTGCTGTTATGATTGCAGCAAGAAAGAATGGTTGGAAATCTCAAACTGAAGTAAAAGGAGTTACACCATCTGGCGAGGAATGGATAGCTGATGTTCTTGCTCAAAAAGGAAAACACAAAATAGCAATTGAAATACAGTGGTCAGGACAAACGAATGAAGAAACACTTAGAAGGCAACAACGATATAAAGAGAGTGGCATTCGTGGTCTTTGGTTGCTTCGTCAACCAGGATTTCCTGTTACTAGAGACCTGCCTGCAATATGTATAGGCGGCAATTTAAAAGAAGGGTTTGTAGCTTTAATACCATCTCACGATAATATGAATACTCATGACAGAAGACTTAAAGAGAATTGGCAAGAAGTTTTAAAAATAGAAAAATTTTTTGAAGCAGTTTTTTCTGGATACTTTCAATTTGGATTACCATTGAACTCTGAAATAAATATCATACTTAGAGCGAAAAAAAAATGGTGTTCTTCATGTAAGTCAAATCCTCAAATACTTTTTATGTTAGATTTAAATTACTCCGGTAATTTACATCATGGGGTCTTTTTAGATTTTTTTTATAAACATAATAGAATAATTAATAGGATTTTGAAAAGTATTCCTAGTAATTATAAATTAGGTCTAAAAAAACTTAAACATAAAGTATCTTTTAAACGTAAAGAACTAGAGAATACATGTTATTTTTGTGGGAATTTTATCGATTATGGAGTTGTTGATTTTTTTAAAAAGCCTTTGTATGAATATCAAGAAATATCCAGAGTGTCTTTTAAATCATCAACTGAATGGCAAGGTCTTTTAGACGGTTACTGTGGCAAATATTGGCGAGTTGTTAAATCTAAAAATTAATGGTCAATGGATCAGGGACGGTGGTAATTAGTTCAAGTCAACCTTTAACTCAACAGGTTCATTTAAAAGTATATTAATATGCTTTTTTTTCTTTCTCAAAATTTCAAGTTGAGCTTTGGTGTTTAAACAAATTAACTGAATAGTTGCCGGTTTACCTATTTTGGCTAACTCTTTCGTATTTTTAATATTAAAAGACTTATTTCCAAAAACTACATCGTTTCCTTTTAGAAAATTAATTACTATGGGAGAAGCAATAGCAAAATTTACATTTTCTGGAATATACTTTTCCTTTTCCATCATCTTAATTTTATTTAATCCCGAAGATGCTACGCCAACAACTTGACCTTCCATATTTAAAACAGGCCCTCCACTATTACCAGGCTGGATAGCAGCATCAATTTGAATTTCAGAATAATTATTACCTGGACCACTTAGAGAACTAACAATACCTTTATTAAGTTTCACACTTGAACTTAAAGAGGTTGATAATGGAAAACCAAAGGTAACAATATCTTCTCCTAACTCTGCTCCAATACTCTTAATATTTAAATAATTTAAAGTATTATAGTTAACTTTTATCAAACCTAAATCATTAACGGTATCAGTATTTAAAATTCTAAATTGTCTAAACTTACCATCAACCTTAGCTACTATTTTTCTGCAGATTCCTATAACATGATTATTAGAAATTGCGTGACCTTTAGAACTTACAAAAAATCCAGTTCCAGTCCCTATAACCAGTAATTTAGGGGTTGAAACTTTTTTCCTATTTTCTTCTTCTTTCTTTTTTCTTTGAGCCTCTGCTATTTTTTTAGCTTCCTCTTCTTTTTTTCTTAAAGCCTCTTCTTTTTTCTTTGCTTTTTCTAACTCTGCAATACGTTTTTCTAATGCTTTACGTTTACGCTCTTCTTCAATTAGTTTTTTTTCTTTATTATCAGGATTTATGGAACTTTTATTATTAGAGAGATTTTTATTGTAATTAATGGCTAATTGACCATTTAATGTATGTATAGGAAATAAATAAGCTCTCACAAGTTTAGAACTTTTTTCATCATAATAAATATACATTTTGTATGATGAACCTTTTGCACTATAAACTGCTATTTCATGAAAATATCTATTAACATTATCCATTTCTATTTTAGAACGAAATTTTTCTTGATTTTCTTTAGTTTGATAAACCCCAAAGCCTAAAATTTCATTAGTTTTATTGCCAAAAACTTTTATTGTCATTTCTTTTTGATTTAAAACATCACATGATAAATTTTTATTAGAGTTAAAATGATTTTCTGTTACGAAATTTTCATTACATAAAAGACTTTCTTTTTTTGCTTGAGATTTATAATCAGTGTAAGAATTAATATTATTAATATAAAAACCTCCTAAAACTTGTTTCCCAAGTTTATCCATTGCACTTATTTGATTTTTTGTGTTTTTAATCGTTTTAATACAATTTTCAGTTTTTGGAACTTTATATGGGGGTAATTTTCTAAATTTACTTAGTAAGCTTTTACAAAATTGTTCTTCGGGCAAATCTAAATTTATTTTTTGAGTGCTTGAGTTAATATTCTCAGCTACTTTCTTAGTTTTATTTTCAAATATTTCGGGCTTTATATATTTTTTTTCACCATACTTTACTTTTCTATTTGCATATTCATCGAAATTTTCAATATTGCAAAAACCTTTAGCGTGACCTTCAGTAAAAGAGTGATTTTTTAATCCAATTGACCATTCAAATAGTCCGCCTATGAATAATCTAAATTGAGACTTAATATTTTTATATCCACCAAAATTTCCATGGTTAAAATACATCATATAGACACTACCATTGTATCCAGAGTTATAAAAATTTGTGCCAATTAATTTAGTTGAAGTGCGTTTGTATTTATAAACTTTCCCTGAAAAAAATAATGCTATTTCAGGTTTGGTTTTATCTAACGTGATAATGAATTCATTTGGTAATAAATTTCTAACTAAATTTTCGTCAATGTTATAATTTTGAAAATCAGAATAATCAGTATTACCACATATAATTTTCATGGGAACATAACTATTTCCAAATGAGTTTGTAATATGGAAAAAAAGTATGAATATGATATATAAAAAAAAATTTTTCATTGATATTTCAAATTTATCAAAATTTTATTATGTAATAAATAATTTAGTAGAAATTTTTAAATTTTTTTCAAGATTAATACAATTTTATAAAAATGTTAATCCTATGAAAGAAGACTGTTTAGTTTCTTAACGATGACACATAACCATGGTCAATGAACAACCATCCCTTAATCTTAGGGTGTGTGGGTATTGATTATATTGGTTTGTAGTTAAGAAAAGGGTTCAGTAACCCTCTATTCTGTTTATTATTCCATGGTCAATGGATCAGGGACGGTGGTGAATTAAAACACAAAACTCAATTGATTGACTTGATAAACCTTTCTTTGGCTGTAATGCCTGTAATACAGACGAAAATAATAGGATATTAAAACACAAAGGGTAAAAAAAGAATTGTTCTCTAGCTTTGTAAATAAGAAATCTAAATATTGAATAATATAGCGAAGTTCAGATCTTAACCCTATTGGACCATGCTTTTTATATACACGATCAATGAGTTGATAAATATATCCATTATAATAGCCAATATAATAGTTTGCATCAGCTACAGTTATATTAAAATGCTTATAAAGTTCAGCATTAAAATCATTAATAATTTTATCTTTAGTTTTATCTTCAATAGAAATGTGCATGTTTATAAAATACAAAATTACTTTAAATTAGTCCATGATCAATGAACAAGAATCACTAATGAATAATGATTGTCAGATCATAGTTTTTGTAAAAGTTATAGAGAGTATCATTAATAGCTTTTAAGAAAGAAATTGAAAAATAATTAAACTTATTAACTTTTGGGTAGAATTCTTAAATTATTATTCCAAAACCCTTTTTCAACAGTTCCATCTGCATAGGTATAAGTACCTTTACCATGACGTAACCCGTCTTTAAATCCACCTACATACTTATCACCATAATCAAAAGTATAAGTACCTTTTCCATTAAGCTTACCATTCTTAAGTTCACCTACGTATTTATCTCCATCTGCCCAAATAAAAGTTCCTTGACCAGTTATTTCATTATCTAGGAATTCACCTATATATTGATCTCCGTTTGCCCAGGTATAGGTCCCTTTCCCGCATCTATTATCATTTTTAAATGAACCTTCATATTTATCTCCACTTAGATAGGTAGAAGATCCCTGCCCAACCCTGTCATAATTTTTGAATTTACCAGTATATCTCTCTCCATTTGTATAAATATACGTACCATATCCATCAATAAGAAAATCTGTGCTTGTGTTTGTATCTTCTTCGTTATTAATTATTTTTTTATTCATTATATTATACTACTTTTATATGCAAACCTTTATGGTCAGTAAAATAGCAACATTCTTGGTATGTCATTCTACCCAATTATGTAATGAAATCCTATCAGAATAAAATTGCGCAGGTGTACCATCTAGATATGATCTGATAAGTTCTAAATTAGATTTATTAGGAATAATCGGTTCAGACTTCCAAATTTTAGTTATCAACTCTTCAACTTGCTTATTTACATATTTTAATTGTTTTTTCTTTAAACAAGATAAGTCTTTTAAAAAGGTATCCACAAACTTTTTATTGTAAGACTTTAAATTCTCTAACTTAATTGATTTTGATTTTAATATATTTTTGATATTTATATCAATTCTTTTAAAAATTTCTACAATAATAAATTCTTCTTCTGCCCTACTAAAACAAAAAATTTCTTCAATATTCAACTTATCTTCTGTATCTAAAAATAATTTTCTATGAATGTAATAATACCTGTTAAATTTATTCATTTCATTTTTATAAAATTCTTGAAACTTTATTTTAATTTTGTTTTCAATTATATTTTGCATTTGATTTGATTTATTGTTAAGGGAACTTCTTCTAGAAGGAAAAAATATCATTAGAAAAATTAAAAGAACAAGGAAACCCATAATATAAAATCCAGTTTCATCTGCCAATTCTGGATTTTGAATCATTCCACAACCGAATAAAATGAAATTAAAAACAAATACAAACAAAAAGAACCAATAGACAAAAGGTAACTGTATTTTTCTTTTATATGGATGTTTCTTAAGCTGTAATTTTTTTTCTTTTAATAATTCTTTGTAATCTGAACTTTTTTCCCAGTTTTGAGTTATTTTTTTTTTAAACTTTGTCTCTATATCTAATTTTTCAAGATAAATTTTTTCTTCATTGTTCTGCAAAAATGCTTGTAATTTTTGCCTATTTAGTTCTTTTAGGTAAATTTCACTTTCATTTATAGAATCTAAAATTGCCTTTTCTGCTATATCTGTAGAACAAGCAAATATTTCTTTAGCATTATCCAGCCCACTTAATTGGAAATCAATTAATTTTCTGTGAACTCTTTTTTCTATGTCTTGTCTTGAATTAATAGGAACAGGGAATGTTTTAAAAAGTTTAAAGCCTCTTAACTTATAAGTTTTAACATAATCCCTTTCTCTTAAAACTGGACTTACTCGTGTTTCACCAACCTTAACATTCTGTCCAGAATTATGCTTTAATATATAAATCCAACCATTTAACATTATTTATATTTTTAATCTTTTTCTAAAAAAGTTTTCCAAAAAATCAACATAAAATACATATTCAAAATTTATTTTTATTATAGAGGAAATATTTATCAATGTTGAGAAAAAGTAATAGAATTTACAATGACAAATTTAAGACATAATTTTTCATAATAATTTTAAGTATAATTTAATAAACTATCTTTAAGGTTAATATGATATGGCATATAAATATTCAGATATTTGTAAAAGAAATTTGATACTAGTAAGATTTTTTTTGGAAGATATCAGTAAATTAGAAAAATCTTGCCATCTTGGAAGAAAGATGTTGTTAACAATTCACCCTTACTGGCTGCAATTGCAAAAAAATGATATTTCAGATAGATATAAAGACATATATGGAAAAACTATTAATTACAACGTCTTTAGTTTTTATAAACCTAGAAATAAATTTTTAAAAAGAAAAATTGATTATTGGTATAAACCACCAATAGAAGATGTATTTTTTTTAAAATCAGAATTTCAATATTACAAATATCTCTTTAAACATTACCTTAAAAATGAATTACCAAC
>QCNS01000016.1 GCA_003210055.1 SAR116 cluster bacterium AG-426-I14 | reverse complement strand
AATTTTTTTATCTGTTCCTGTAGGAGTTATGGGTGAAGTGGCAAAAAATATAAGTCCTTTCATAAAAAAGGGGGTTATAATAACTGATACAGGTTCTACAAAAGTTTCAGTTATTAGAGATGTAGAACCTTTTTTTTCAAAAAATGTTTGTTTTATACCATCTCATCCATTAGCAGGTACAGAACACTCTGGTCCAGAGGCAGGTTTTCCAAGTTTATTTAAAAATAGATATTGGATTATAGTTGGGGAAAAAAGTAATCTGAACGTAAAAAAACTTGAAACAATTTTAAGTAAAATAGGAGCGTATGTAGAATTAATGGATGCTGATTATCATGATAGAATATTAGCAATAACTTCACATTTACCTCATCTTATTGCGTTTACTATAGTTGGGACAGCTAGTGATTTAGAGATGGATATAAAAAATGATGTAATTCGTTTTTCAGCTACAGGTTTTAGAGATTTTACTAGATTGGCTTCTTCAGATCCAACAATGTGGAGAGATGTATTTATAAATAATACTGAATCAGTTTTAGAAATGTTGCAAAGGTTTAACGAGGATTTAACAGAGTTACAAAAATTAATTAGAAAAAAAGATAGTTCAAAATTATTTGATTTTTTTTCAAAAACTAAAAGAATCAGATCACAAATTATTGAAGCAGGTCAACACGAGTCTGAATATCAAAAGAAAAAATAATTTAAAACTTTTTTTCAAAAATTATTACTCTAATTTTAGCAATCTTAAATTTAAAATATTCAATTATTAAAACATCTAAATCAATGTATTTGTTATCTGTTTTGTCATTAAGCACATAAGGAATAATTTTTACGTCATTTATCAAAGTTGTGAATATCATTAAAGATCGTGGCATATGATAATTACTAGTAAGAAGAGAAATAGACTCTAGTTTTAATTTTTGTATCCAGACTTTTGTTTGTATAGCATTGGAATAAGTGTCTGTTGATTTTTTATCTATCGTTATACAACAATTTATTTTCTCTATGGTAATGTTATTTTTTTTTGATAATTGCAAAACAGTTTTTTTGCTAAAACCTCTTCCAGCGCCACTAATTAATAAATTAAAATCATTATTGTTTTTTGAAGATAAAATACCTAATGTTTGTTTAATTCTATTAGTGCCTCCAGTAAGAACAACTAAGTTTTTACTTAACGGTTTATTATTATTGTAAGAAAAGATTTTTGAATAAAATAATGAAAAATCGTAAAATAAAATTGATATAATGATTGAAAAAAAAAATATAATCAAAAATTTGTTTTTAATTAGCTTCATAATTTTACAATTAAAAAAAAATAAAAAAAGTTGGTAACATGTTTTAAGTTATTATACATTAATTTTATCAATAAAGTTAGAAATATAATGATTACATCATGTGACAAATGTAAAACTTCTTTTAAAGTAGATTTAAATTTAATAACTAAAGAAAAGAAATATTTTAAATGCAGTGTTTGTGATAATGAATGGATAATTGAAGAAAGTTCACATTTTAAAACTAAAAATGAAATTTCAATGTTTGCTACATCTTTTAAAGCACAAGAGAGTGTTGAACAGGATTTAGAGGCTATTAGATCAGAAGTGAAAAAAAATACAGATAGAATTAACGTTGAAACTTCTAAAAATGAAAATAAAGTAGAAAAAAATAAAATACAAAAAACATTGAATGAAGAGAAAAAAAATAAAGTTTTTAATGTGAAAAAAAAATCTGTGGCTGATATAGCATCTGAAATTGCCGAAGCAAGCGTGAAAAGAAGCTCTTTACAAACACGAAAGAAAAAGATCAAATTAAAAAATAAAGAAGGAAGTATTAATAAAATTCAATTGTTAGAAGAAACTTCAAATTATAAAGTTCCACTGTTCATGCTTATGGTGATATTTGTAGTAAGTTTAACTATTTATTTTAGAAGTGCTGTGATTGGAATGAGTTATGAAAATTTTCCAAATTTTACGGAAGAATATTTTCCAAAGATATATAAAGTTTTTAATAAAATTAAATTACCTTTTAACGCGGAACTGAACAAAATTGAAATTTCCAATTTTGGTGCAACTTATGAACAAAATGCTATAAAGTTTTTTGGAAACCTAAAAAATAAGTCATCTTTTCCAATTATAACACCATCAATAAAAGCAATCGTAGTTACTGAAGATGGAAAAATTTTAGCTGAGACCATTATACCTATATCAAAAAAATATATTTCTTCAAAAAAAGAATTAAGTTTCTCTCATCTTTTCAAGACAAATAAAAATATTGAAAATACTACTGTAAGGGCGACTATTTTAAAGGAGATACAGGTAAAAGGCTAAAAACTTGGTATTATTTGTGATTTTATTGACTCGTTAAAAGATATCTCTTTTTTAATTATATAATCTTTACCTTTGTATATTAAAATTTCTTTTGCATTTTTACGAGAATTATAATTTGAACTCATTACTGTACCATATGCCCCAGTTGACATTATGGCTATCAATTCATTTTTTAACATTTCCTGCAATTTTCTATCTAATGCAAAAAAATCTCCTGTTTCACATATTGGACCTACAACATCAACAACTTTATTTTTTCTAATGTTATTTAGTTTTATTGGCTCTATTCTATGAAATGCATTATACAAAGTTGGTCTTATTAGATTGTTCATCCCAGCATCAACAATTAAAAAGCTTTTTCTTCTTGAGTTTTTGGTTCTGATTACCTTTGTTACTAATATACCGCTATCAGCAATAAGAGATCTACCTGGTTCAAAACAGATTTCGTATTTTTTGTTATGAAATATTTTTTCTGTAATTTTTTTTAATTCACTGAATTTATGGAAATTATATTTTTCATAGTCAACACCAAAACCTCCCCCCAGATCAAGACTTTTAATATTGAAACCATTTTTATTCAAATTATTAGCAAGTTTTTCTAATTCATAATAAGTTTTATAAAATAAACTATAGTCAAATATTTGTGAACCTATGTGAATTGCCAGACCATGAAGGGTTACATAATTTGATTTTTTTGTAAAATTACAAACTTTCAAAATTTCTTTAGAGCTAATTCCAAACTTGGAGTATTCGTCACCTGTAGAAATTTTAGCATGTGTTTTAGCTTTAATATCTAAATTTACTCTTAGAGCAATTCTAATATTTTTTTTAAATTTTTCTGCAATCTCAATTACATCAAGTAATTCTTCTCTAGATTCTACATTTAATTGTTTAATCCTTTTTTTAATTGCAAATTCAATTTCTTCTCTATCTTTACCAACACCAGAAAAAATAATTTTTTCAGGTTTCATACCTACCTTTAAACATTTTTTCAACTCGCCCACAGAAACGACATCTGCACCTGCTCCCAAAGAAGTAATAAACTTTATTATTCCTAAATTATCATTAGCTTTAATTGCATAAAAAATTTTACCATCTACATTTTTAACAGCATTCTGAATTTTCAAGAAAATATTTTCTATCAAAGCTGCATCATATATGAAAAGTGGAGTTCCGTATTTAGTTGCAAGTGCATTTACATTTAAATCTTGAACAAACAAATTCTTAGAATTATCTCGATAAAAACCTAACTTATTCATTTTTCTATTATTTTTTTTTCATCTTCAATTGGTCTTAAAGGTTCGGCTTTTTTACCACAATTAGCGACAAATAAAGCTATTATGAAAAAACATAATAGAATGAGTTTGTTAAAAGTATTAAAAATAAATCTATAAGTATCTTTTTTTTGCATCACTTACTGCTTTTTTAACTAATCGAGGTGAAGTTCCACCAAACGAATTTTTTTTTGATATTGAAGAATTTATACTTAAAACATTTAAAGCTTTCGAATCAATTTTATTATTGATTTTCTTTAATTCATCAATTTTTAAATCTTCTAGAGAGCATTCTTTTTTTTCTGCTAGTAGTACAATTTTACCAGTTATTTCATGTGCATCTCTAAAAGTAAAATTAAGGTTAGTTACTAAATAATCAGCTAAATCAGTTGCCGTAGGATATCCTTTATTTAGGGCTTTAAACATTTCTATTTTATTTATTTTTGATGTTTCTAACATACCGGCCAAATTAGTTAAGCATTGTTTGATTGTTTCAGATGAATCGAATATTGGTTCCTTATCTTCTTGCAGATCTTTACTGTAAGCAAGAGGTAACCCTTTAAAAATTGACATCAAATTAATTAAATTTCCCATAACTCTACTAAATTTACCTCTAGCTAATTCTGCAGCATCAGGATTTCTTTTTTGAGGCATTATACTAGAACCTGTAGTATATTTTTCATCTAATTTTATAAAATTAAATCTTTCTGTTGACCAAAGAATTAATTCCTCAGATATTCGAGAAATATTTGTTGAAATCATACAGAGACAAGATAAATATTCAACAGCAAAATCTCTACTAGAGACAGAGTCAATTGAGTTTCTAGTTGGAGTGTCAAATTTCAATTTTTTTGACACAAAGTTTCTATCAATTGGATAGCTTGTTCCTGCAAGAGCCGCTGCTCCTAAGGGACATTCATTCAGCCTTTTTCTACAGTCAATCAATCTAGACCTATCTCTACCAAACATTTCAACATAGGCCAAAAAATGATGTCCCAAAGAAATTGGTTGAGCAACTTGCAAGTGTGTATAACCAGGCATTAATACATCATAGTGATTTTCTGCTTCAATAATCAGTATTTCTTGTACCTTTTTAATTAAATAGTTAATTTTATCAATTTCAGATCTAACCCACATTTTCAAATCTGTTACAACCTGATCGTTTCTGGATCTTGCTGTATGCAACTTCTTACCCGCTTCCCCTATAATCTCTATTAATCTGGATTCAATATTCATATGAATATCTTCCAGTTCAGATTTAAATTTAAATCTATTATTTTCAATTTCCTTTTTTATTTTTATCAATCCACTCTTTATTTCCATAAAATCTTTCTTTAGAATAATTTTCTGTTTGGCTAACATTTCTGCATGAGCTAAGGATCCTTCGATATCTTGCAGGAATAGCTTTTTATCAAAATCTATAGAAGCATTGAATATAATCATCTCTTTATCAGTGGGATTGGTAAATCTACCACCCCAAATTTTACTTTTATTATTTTTTTTGTTTCTTATCATATTTAGGCTTTGGTATATGCATTTATTTTGTTAAACATTAACTTAGTACACTATATAAAAAATGAGAAACAAAATTGTTTAGACTTATAAAATTTTTGACTATTTTCCTAATATTTATTTTTGCAAGTTATAATATTGCATATTCTCAGAGTAAAGTATTTAAAGATATTAGCCCAAAAGTTTTAAAAAAATTTGTTATTTATGACAAATACAATGAAAAAATTTCAATTAATAAAACTTTTTTGAAAAATAAGTCTTATTTGATAAATTTTTGGGCCACATGGTGTATCCCATGTAAAAAAGAACTTCCAGATCTTACAAAAATTTATAAGTCATTAGATAGAAAAAAAATTGAATTTTATATTATTTCTATTGATAAAAAAAATATTGATGAACAGATGGATTATTTAAAGGAAAATAGTATTAAAGATTTAACACCATTATTTGACCCTAAAATGAAAATATTCCGTTATCTTCAGTTAAGAGGTATTCCCACCACAATATTGATAAACAAAAATGGCTATGTAGTAAAAAAACATGAAGGTATTTTGAAAAATGATTTTAAAACAATTTTAGAAATTAAGAGTTTTATTAATTAATGTTTTTTTCAATCTCAGGTACTGCTTTAAAAAGGTCTTCAACTAATCCATAATCGGTGACCGTAAAAATTGGTGCTTCTTCATCTTTATTTACAGCAACAATTACTTTACTATCTTTCATTCCAGCCAAATGTTGTATCGCGCCTGAAATTCCAACAGCTATATATAGATTGGGTGCCACTATTTTACCAGTTTGACCAACTTGCCAGTCGTTAGGGACGAATCCTGCATCTACAGCTGCTCTACTCGCTCCCATTGCAGCACCTAACTTATCAGCTAGCTTTTCAAGGATCTTAAAATTTTCTCCAGAACCTAGTCCTCTTCCACCGGAAACAACTATATCAGCTGATGTGAGTTCAGGCCTTTCACTCTTTTCAATATCTGAGCCAATATATTTTGATTTTTCATTTTTAAAATTTTTATTAATCATATCGATTTCAATGCTAATATCAGAAGTTTCGGTTTCGGAAAAAGATGTAGTTCTAATAGTTAAAATATTTATTTTACTATGACTTTTGCATGTGGCGATAGCGTTACCTGCATAAATAGGCCTTTTAAAGGTAGTTGAATCTAATATTTCTATAACATCAGGTACAATCATCGCATCGACTAAAGCACATAGTCTCGGTGCGATATTTTTACCAAATGCATTATTTGTAAATAATATATGTGAAAAACCTTCTGCAAAATCTTTTAAAAAATCGGAGATATTTTCTGACAAAAAGTTTTCAAAACCTACGTCATCATTTAGATATATTTTTTCTAAACCTGAAACTTTAGAAGCTGATTCGGCAACTGTTTTACAATCATTTCCTATTACTAAGAGTTCTGTAGGGCCGATTTTTTTTGCAGCCGTTATAGTGTTTAGGGTAGATTTAATTAAATCTTTATTATTATGGTCAGCAACAACTAAAACTTTCATTTATTCCTCATTTATATAACTTTAGCTTCATTTTTTAATTTATCAATCAATTCATCAACTGATTTGACAATAATACCTGCATCTCTTTTGGAGGGTTCTTCAACTTTTAAAATTTCAAGTTTTTGATTTAAATCAACATTCAAAGTATCAACATTTATCTCTTCAATTGGTTTTTTCTTGGCCTTCATAATGTTTGGAAGACTTGCATATCTTGGTTCATTTAACCTAAGATCTGTTGTAACAATACCAGGCAATGTTATTTCAATATGTTCTATTCCATCGTCAATCTCTCTACTAACTTTTAATTTTTTATCAATTACTTCGACTTTACTTGCAAAAGTGGCTTGTGACCATCCAAGGAGTCCAGATAACATTTGACCTGTTGCATTCATATCATCATCTATTGCTTGTTTACCCATTATAACTAGGTCTGGATTAACTTTTTTAATAACTGAAGCTAGGATTTTTGCAACAATAAGAGGTTCTAATCCTTTTTCACAATTAACAAAAATCCCAGAGTCAGCTCCCATTGCTAATGCATTTCTGATTGTTTCTTGTACCTGAGTTGAACCTATAGAAATAGCTATGACTTCAGTCGCTACATTATTTTCTTTTAATCTAAGAGCTTCTTCAATGGCAATCTCATCAAAGGGATTCATGGACATTTTTACATTCTCGAGTTCAACCCCTGTCTGATCTTGTTTAACTCTTACTTTAACGTTATAGTCTACAACCCTTTTTACTGGCACTAAAACTTTCATTTGCATCTCCTATTGAAAATACTTAACCTTATTGATATTGTCCTGGTTTCCAAAGGACATCTTTTTGACCATTATCATTTATTAGCCTACTAATAACAAATAATAGATCAGAAAGTCTATTTAAATACATTAGAGAATATTTATTTATTTTTTCTTTATCTAATAAACTACAAACATTTCTTTCAGCCCTTCTTGTGACTGTTCTTGCCAAATGAAACCATGAAGAAATTACTGATCCACCAGGAAGAATAAAAGAGTTTAAAGGTTCTAAATCTTTATTAAATTTATCTATAAAACTCTCTAAAAATTTAACTTGTAATTTGATAATTCTAAGATCATTAACTTCATTTTTTGTTGAAAATGGTTTCGATAAATCCGCACCTAAATCAAATAAGTCGTTCTGGATCCGTTTTAATAAATATAATATCTCATCGTCTGACTCTTCTTTTAGTGGCTTATTTTCATACAAACTAACAATTATGCCCAAAATGGAATTTAACTCATCAACTGTTCCATAGGCCTCTGGTCTTAAATCATGTTTTTTTACCCTACTTCCGTCCGTAAGACCAGTTGTTCCATCATCACCAGTCTTTGTATAAATTTTGTTTAGCTTAACCATAATTTGATCTTTTGATCATAAGAATAGATACAAATATAATTATTGCAATAGCTTGAAATACTATTCTGTATCTCATAATTAGATTACTCTTCGATTTATTATATTCTCCACCTCTTGCCATAGTAACTAAACCCCATGCTAAAATTAAGAACACAATTAACATAGACAAAAATAGAATTATATTTGGAAAACTTATCATTAATACAGTATCTCTTTAAACATCTGATTATTTCTTCGATAAGCTAACTTTACGGTATTATACATTAGACAAGCAATTGTCATTGGACCAACGCCTCCAGGAACAGGAGTGACTTTTTTTGCAATTTTCAATGCATCTTCAAACTTTACATCACCTACGAGTTTTTTGTCATTACGGTTGATACCAACGTCAATTATTACAGAATTTGATTTTATAAATTCACGAGTAATGAATTCTGGTCTCCCGATTGCAGCTATAATAATATCTGCTTTTTTTGAAATTTCGGCTAATCTTTTCGATTTCGAATGGGCAATAGTAACTGTACAATTTTCCTTAATTAAAAGTGATTGCATAGGTTTACCAACTATATTTGATCTACCAATTACTAAAGCATGGTAACCAGTTAAATCATTTAATTCTTTTTTTAACATGTACCAACACCCTAGTGGAGTACATGGTACAACTGTATCATTTCCAAGCATTAAGTTTCCAAAATTTTGTGGATGAAAACCATCAACGTCTTTTTTTGGTGAAATAGAATTTACAACTTTTTCTAATTGTATATGATTTGGTAAAGGCAGTTGAACTAAAATACCATCAACCTTTTCTTCATTATTTAATCTATAAATCTCATTTAATAAATCACATTCTGATGTATTTTTAGATAACAAAATTTCGATTGATTTAATATTTGTATCTTTTGCTGTTAAAATTTTGTTTTTAACATAAATTTTACTAGCATTATTATCACCGATGAGTATGACAGCAAGGCAAGGTTTTCTGTTTAATAAATTTTCAAATTTTTGCGCTAGATCAGAAATATGTGTTAAAAAATCTCTAGAATAATTTTTCCCATTAATTATTTTGGATTCATTATTATTGATACCCATCATTTAAATACCTACAAAATCATATGTAATAAGATTTCTTAAAAAAGATAAAAGTAATATTACTATTACAGGTGAAAAGTCCATTCCACCTATAAATGGGACAACTTTTCTTATCTGTATTAAAAGAGGTTCATGAATTCCTATTAACGTTCTAAGTATAGCATCAACAATTTTATTATATCTATTAACTAATTCGAATTGTATTAGTAAAGTTAAAATTACATACGCAATTAGTGTGTATAAATAGATTGCTATAATTTGATCAATTAAAATTAGAAAAGCATTCATAAATCTAAAAAAAAGTATATTATAATTGTTATATAACATTTAATAATAAATAAAACAGGTTAGATTTGAAAAGCTTTAAATTTTTTTTGGTTTTTATTTTTTATCTATTTTTAGTCACACAAGCTAGGACTGAAATAAAGAATGATGTTTGGTCTAAAGTTATTCAGTCAGGCATTAATAAAAGTGTAAACTTTCATGCTTGGGGTGGTTCAAGTAATATTAACAATTACATAAAGTGGGTGGGTAACAAAGTTCAGAATAAATATAACATAACTTTAAACCATGTTAAAATTAAAGACACTGCACAAGCAGTTAAAAAAGTTTTATATGAAAAAATTTCTGGTGAAAATGAAAATGGATCAGTTGACATAATTTGGATAAATGGAGAAAATTTTTCATCGATGTTAAAAAGTAACTTATTGTATGAGCAAAATTGGATTTTTAAATTACCTAATACAGCATTAATAAATTTAAGTAAGAGTTCCAGTTTAATGTATGATTTCGGTGTTTATACTGAA
The DNA here is from genome assembly GCA_003210055.1 of SAR116 cluster bacterium AG-426-I14. Taxonomy (GTDB): domain Bacteria; phylum Pseudomonadota; class Alphaproteobacteria; order Puniceispirillales; family Marisalimonadaceae; genus AG-426-I14. Next base: position 25,294 of record QCNS01000016.1, on the reverse strand, counting down.
GGCAGAGAAATGCCATGGGGTTTGTCACAGCTAATTTTCTTTTATGACTCTTCAAAATTATTAAAACCTCCAAAAAATGTTTTTCAGTTGAAAAAATACGTTTTAAATAATAAAGGAAGAATAACCTTCCCTCAACCACCAGATTTTGTAGGAACAAGTTTTTTAAAACAAGTATTATCAGAATTAACTCAAAATAAAAGTATATTGCAAGAAAAGTTTAATTTCAAAAGACATAACCCTATACTTGCTAAGTTATGGGAGTGGCTTGATGATGTGACACCACATTTATGGAAAAATGGGAAATATTATCCAAAAAACTACTTGTCTATGTCTCAACTATTAGGTGATGATGAAATTGATATCTCAATGGCATTTAACGTTTCATTTCCCTCTAATGAAGTAATAAAGGGAAATCTTCCAAAATCAACAAAAAGCTATATTCCTGAAGTTGGATCTTTATCCAACGTACATTATCTAACGATACCCTATAATTCTTCGAATCCCTCTGCTGCAAAATTAGTTATAAACTTTATGATCTCACCAGAGGCACAACTGAGAAAAAATAAGCAAAGCATATGGGGTGATCCAACGGTTTTAAATTACAAAAAATTACAGAAAAAATGGAAAGAGAAATTTAAAAAATTATCAAAAGGTCCTGCTACTATTTCATTTAAGGACTTAGATAAAAAGTTGGCTGAACCTCATCCATCTTGGGTTAAGGAAATAGAAAAACAGTGGATAAAGAGATACGGCTCAATAAACTAAGATGAGTGGAAAATTTAACTTTTATTTTTTCACTTCAATTTTAGCAATAATTATATTTTTAGTCTTATGCCCTGTATTCTATGGAATAGGAGGGGTTATTTCTTCAAGCTTAGGTTATTTCCCCAATGTTTCAAATGACTTAAATATAACTTTTTTTAAAAACATTTTTGAAATTCCTGGAATAAAAAAATCGATGTATCTAACTTTTTTTGTCGGTTTTGTTTCAACCCTTATTTCTCTAATATTATCTCAAATAATTTTGTCAAAACTTTATAACACGAAGTTTTACAAATATATTTTCAGAATAATCGCTCCTTTAATTGCTTTTCCTCATGTAATAATGGCAGTTGGAATTTCATATTTATTTTCATCGAGTGGCTTAATTTTTAGATTATATCACTCTTATATTTTAGATCACAATAGACCACAGAACACAAATCTATTTCCTGACGATTTTGGTATTTTCCTTGTTTTAGGATTAATTCTTAAGGAAACACCTTTTTTTTTGTTAATGTCAATAAATGCACTATCTCAATTTCCATCGAGAGATTTCTCCAATATTGGAAGAACTTTTCATGACATTAAAATTAATTCTTGGTTATTTTTTATCTTTCCTCAAATCTATATAAGACTAAGAGTTTGTATAATAATAGTTATTATTTATTCAGCATCTGTTATTGATATGGCATACATACTTGCTCCATCTACCCCTTCGACTATTTCAATAAGAATAATAGATTTATTCCAGACTCCTGATTTAAATAATTTAGCAATTGCCTCATGCTTATCAATTTTTCAATTTGTATTAATTTTATTTATTATTATATCGTGGTTTTTAATTGAGTACTTTTGTAAACAAAGATATTTGTACAACTATTATTTGAAAATATTTCCAATATTAAACAAGTTTTTTGAAAACATTTTGTATTTAATATCGATAAAACTTTTGCTAATTTCAATTTTATGCATTTTTCTTTCAATTTTTTGGTCATTTTCTAAAACCTGGCAATTTCCAAATTTAATACCTACTGAATTCACAACAGAAAATTATCTACATTTTTTTCAATATTTTTATAATACTTTGTTCAATACAATTTTTTTAGCTATAATTGTATCAGGATTGAGTTGTGCTTTGATATTGATCTGGTTAGAGTTTACAGAGCAAATAAATTTTAGATCTCATATGTTTGAGCTCATTTTTTTTATACCAATTTTAATTCCAGAACTCTCTTTTTTGCTAGGAATTAACACCTTGTTCATACAAAATAATCTTAGTGGAAACATTTGGGGTCTTATATGGGTGGAAAGTTTATATGTTATTCCTTATTCATATTTAATATTGATGCCAGCTTATAGAGGTATCAATAAAAACTTTATCAATAATGCTAAAATGTATCAAAAATCAAATTTAAATATATTTTTCACTATTAAGCTCTCATTAATTATTAAAACAATTTTTCTAGCTTTGGGTATAGGATTTATAATTTCGATTGGACTTTATGCACCAGTTTATTTCATTGGTGATAACCAGATTTCTACTTTATCAATCGAAATAGTAAATCTATCATTTAGTGTTAATAAAAAAAATTTGGGAGTTTCAACTGTTTTGCAAATGACTTTGCCATTAATAATGTTAATTATAGTATTCTTCAGTAATAAGTTTTTTGTGAAATGGAGATATTAATTAGAATCATTAAATAGAATTTAGTCAAAAAAAATTGAAATTAGAAAAAATTTCTTTAAGAGTAAGAAGAAATAGGTAAATTATGAATAAATTTAGAACACACAATTGTAATCAAATCAGAATATCAAATGTTGGTGAAAAGATAAAATTATCTGGTTGGATTCATAGAAAAAGGGATCATGGGCAGTTAATCTTTGTTGATTTGAGAGATCATTATGGTATCTCCCAGATAGTCGTTGACAGTTCAAGTGACTTTTTTAAAACCATTGAGAGTTTATCTCTTGAGAGTGTGATATCAATTGCAGGAGAAGTATTAAAAAGGTCTGAAGATACTATAAATAAACATTTACCTACTGGTGATGTGGAGGTTAAAGTAGATAAGCTTGAAATTTTATCAAACTCAACGGCACTTCCCCTTCAAGTAAATTCTGATGAAGATTATGGTGAAGAAACTAGATTAAAATATAGATTTTTGGACCTGAGAAGATCCAGACCTCATCAGAATATTGTTTTGAGGTCAAAGATTATACAAACAATAAGAGAAAAAATGATTGAACAAGATTTTCTTGAATTTCAAACGCCTATTTTGACAGCATCAAGCCCGGAAGGAGCAAGGGATTTTTTGGTTCCATCTAGAATTAATAAAGGAAAATTTTATGCTTTACCTCAAGCACCCCAGCAATTTAAACAATTAATAATGGTTTCAGGTTTTGACAGATATTTTCAGATAGCGCCTTGTTTTAGGGATGAAGATAGTAGAGCTGATAGATCACCAGGTGAATTTTATCAACTAGATCTAGAAATGGCCTTTGTTGAACAACAAGATGTTTTCAACGCTACTCAACCAGTAATTTACGAGGTTTTTAAGAAATTTAGTAACAAAAAAGTTGATAAAAATTTTGAAAAGATAACTTTCAAGGATGCTATGATCAAATATGGAACTGATAAACCAGATTTAAGATTTGATATAGAAATTCAAGACGTCACTGATGTATTCATAGGTTCAGATTTTAAGATTTTTGCCAACAGTATTAATTCTGGTTCTGTTGTTAGAGCTTTACCAGGAAAAAAATGTGGTTCAAGATCTATTGCTGATAAAATGAATTCATGGGCACAGACTCAAGGATCGCCAGGCATGGGTTACATTATATATGGTGAAGGAGAGGCAAAAGGTCCTATAGCTAATGCCATAGGTTCTGGAAAATCTTCTGAGTTAAAAAATAGATTTAATTTAAATGATGGTGATGCATTGTTTTTTTGTTGTTCAAAAGAGAGTGTTGCTTCAGATTTAGCTGGCAAAGCAAGACTAATGATTGCTGAAGAAATGAATATGATTGACAAAAATCTATTCAAATTTTGTTGGATTGTTGATTATCCTATGTACGAAATTAATGATCAAACTAATAAAATTGAATTCTCACATAATCCATTTTCTATGCCCCAAGGTGGTTTAAAGGCGTTATATGAAAAAAATCCACTTGATGTTTTAGCTTTTCAATATGATTTAGTTTGCAATGGTATAGAGCTTTCTTCTGGTGCTATAAGAAACCATGTGCCTGAGATAATGTATAAAGCTTTTGATATAGCTGGCTATGGAAAAGAGGTGGTAAATAATAAATTTCCTGGTTTAATTAATGCTTTTTCATATGGTGCTCCACCTCATGGTGGAATTGCTCCAGGCATTGATAGAATAGTGATGTTGCTAGCAGAGGAACCCAATATTAGAGAAGTTATTTTATTTCCTATGACAGGAAAAGCTGAAGATATAATGATGGGAGCCCCATCCGAAGTAGATAAAAATCAATTAAATGAGTTAGGTCTTAAATTAGATACCAAAATAAAATAACATTTAGTTTTAAACATTTTCTCTATGTATAATTGATATGAAAATTAAAAATATCATCATTGCTCCTACTTGATGTAAACTTGCAAAAACAATTGGTACATAGTTTAATAATATAAAGATACCAAGAAAGAATTGAGCTAAAATTAATATTAGCAATAGATTAACTCTAATTCGTATTTCTTTTTTATTATAATTTTTAAAATAAAAAAAAAGAAATAAAATTAAGCAAAGTAGACCAAGATGTCGATGATGAAATTGAGCAGAACCCGGGTTTTCAAATGGATCTAGGTACCCTAAGGTTAAATATTGATCTGGTAAAAGCTTCTCATTCATTAACGGGTAAGTATTATACATTAGGCCGGCATCCATTCCGGCAACAAAAGATCCAGCTATAATAGTTATAGTAACTAAAATTAGAGTAAAAAAAGTTAAGTTATATCTGATTTTTGACTCACCCTCATACAAATCAAGAATTAGCCATAGTAATAGAAACATAATTAAAAACGCGTTTGATAAATGGATTGCTAACCTATACTGAGAAACATCAGGGTTATTAATTAATCCAGATTTAACCATCCACCAACCTATATAAGCTTGAAAAGTTCCTAAAAAGAGTATTAGTGTTAATGAAGTAATATTTTTTTTTGAAAGTTTCTTGTGTATTAAAAAATATAAAAAAGGAATAATAAAAAGAAGACCGATGAGTCTCCCCCAAAATCTATGAAAGTACTCCCAAAAGAATATAAATTTAAATTCTTCTAAATTCATACCTATATTATAATATTTATACTCTGGTGTTTTCTTATATAGTTCAAATACTCTCAACCATTCCTCATTATTTAATGGAGGTAAAAAGCCCAAGATAGGTTTCCATTCAACCATAGAAAGGCCTGAATCCGTTAGCCTTGTCACACCACCAATAAATACCATTAAGATGACAGCAATGAGAACGAAGCTTAACCACAAGATTATTGAAGAATTAGTTTTTTGTTTTAAAAGCATGTTTTTAACAGTTTATTGATTGAAAGATTTCCAAGTTTTATTTCTAGTACATATGAAATTTTTTCAAAAAGTAAATATGAAATTTTTTTTTTAAAAAACTTGAAACTTTAAATTTATAGATTACTTATTCATTGTGCATATTTTGTGCATATAACAATGTAATTAAGGAGATTGGAATGAAGTTTAGACCGCTTCACGATAGAGTAGTTGTTGAGCGTCTTGATTCAGACGAAAAAACAGCTGGCGGAATTATTATCCCAGATTCAGCTCAAGAAAAACCAATGCAGGGCAAAATTGTTGCTGCTGGTGGTGGAGCTAGGGATGATAATGGTAAAATACAACCCTTAGATGTCAAGGAGGGTGATACCGTTTTATTTGGTAAATGGTCGGGTACAGAAGTCAAAATTGATGGAAAAGACCTATTGATCATGAAAGAAAGCGATATAATGGGAATTTTACAGTAAATTCTCTAAACTAATTTTGGAAAGGAAAAAAAATGGCTGCGAAAGATGTTAAATTTGGCGGTGACGCAAGGCAAAAAATGTTGGAAGGCATAAATGTTTTGGCTGAAGCTGTAAAAGTTACTTTAGGCCCTAAAGGTAGAAACGTTGTTATGGACAAATCCTTTGGTGCACCTAGAATTTCTAAGGATGGAGTTACTGTTGCTAAGGAAATTGATCTTAAAGATAAATTTCAAAACATGGGAGCACAGATGGTCAGAGAAGTTGCATCCAAAGCAAATGACGTTGCTGGAGATGGTACAACAACAGCTACAGTTTTAGCGCAAGCTATAGCGACTGAAGGTTCGAAAGCTGTTGCCGCAGGTAGAAATCCGATGGATTTAAAAAGAGGCATAGACCTAGCTACTAATGCAGTTGTGTCAGATTTAGAGGGCAGAGCGAGTAAAATTAATACTAACGAAGAAGTAGCTCAAGTCGGTACTATTTCAGCAAACGGTGAAAAAGAAATAGGCGATATGATTGCTAAAGCTATGGATAAAGTTGGAAATGAGGGTGTAATTACTGTTGAAGAAGCTAAAAGTTTAGAAACTGAATTAGACGTTGTGGAAGGCATGCAGTTTGATAGAGGATATTTGTCCCCATATTTTATAACTGATGCTGACAAAATGAAGACAGTTTTAGAAGATTGTTATATTTTGCTTCATGAAAAGAAATTATCAAACCTCCAAGAAATGGTTCCTTTGCTTGAAAAAGTTGTGCAATCAGGTAAACCACTTCTTATAATAGCTGAAGATGTCGAGGGTGAAGCCTTAGCCACACTTGTTGTAAACAAGTTAAGAGGCGGATTAAAAATTGCAGCTGTTAAAGCTCCAGGTTTTGGTGATAGAAGAAAAGCCATGCTTGAAGACATTGCAATTTTAACTAAAGGTGAACTCATCTCTGAAGACTTAGGTATTAAGATGGATAACGTTACATTAGAGATGTTAGGTACTGCTAAAAGAATTGAAATCACCAAAGAAGAAACTACCATTATTGATGGAGCTGGTTCTAAGGACGACATTAATTCTAGATGTGGTCAGATAAGAGCTCAAATAGATGAGACTGACTCTGACTATGACAAAGAAAAACTTCAAGAACGTCTAGCCAAGCTTGCTGGAGGTGTTGCAGTCATTAAAGTTGGTGGAGCTACTGAAGTTGAAGTTAAAGAAAGAAAAGATAGAGTTGATGATGCTATGCACGCTACACGTGCTGCTGTCGAAGAAGGTATTGTTCCAGGTGGTGGCGTAGTCTATATCAAGGCTATTAGAGCCCTTGACAAAGTTAAAGGTGCTAATGAAGACCAAAATGTTGGTGTTGAAATTGTTAAAAAGGCTTTGAAAGCTCCTGCAAAACAAATAGCTGATAACGCTGGTCAAGACGGTGCTGTCATCGTTGGTAAACTAGAAGAATCTGGTGATGCTAACTTTGGCTATAACGCACAGACTGGAGAGTTTGGTGATTTGGTTAAGGATGGCGTAATTGATCCTACCAAAGTAGTTAGATCTGCACTCCAAAATGCTGCATCTGTTGCGGGTTTATTGATAACTACAGAAGCTATGATTGCTGAAAAGCCAGAGCCACAGACTGGAGGTGGTGCTCCAGGTGGTATGCCAGACATGGGTGGCATGGGTGGCATGGGTGGCATGGGCGGAATGCCAGGCATGATGTAGCTCATAAAATACTTTAATTAAATTATTAAACACCTTTTCAGTAACTTGAAAAGGTGTTTTTTTTTGTGTTTTTGTTGATTAGAATTAAGTTCTCAGTTAGCAATAATAGGTAAAGGTACAATTATTTTATGACAATTGAATCAAACATGAAGAATATTGCGGAACAATCCAATTCATGGCCGTTTGTTGAAGCTAAAAAATTAAGGGATCGTATTAAAAATTTAAACCCATCTTTAGGTGATATAAATGAAAAACCAGTTCTTTTTGAAACTGGTTATGGCCCATCTGGTTTACCACACATTGGAACTTTTGGAGAAGTTTTAAGAACAGCTATGGTACAAAATGCTTTTAATTATATCACTGGCAAAAATACTAAGTTAATATGTTTTTCAGATGATATGGATGGTTTTCGAAAAGTACCTGAAAATGTTCCTAACAAACAAATGTTGGAAAAATTTATTGATCAACCATTAACATCCGTTCCAGATCCTTTTGACAAATATGAAAGCTTTGGTTCGCATAATAATGCAAAACTAATTGAGTTTTTGGATAAGTTTGATTTTGAGTATGAGTTTGTATCAGCAACCGAATGCTATAAATCTGGAAAGTTTGATTTTGCGCTTAAAAAAGTATTAATTAATTATGATAAAATTAAAAATATAATTTTGCCAACTTTAGGTAACGAAAGACAATCTAATTATAGTCCTTTTTTACCTATATGTCCGAAAACAGGCAAGGTGCTTCAAGTAAAAGTAGTTGAAACAAACGTTGAAGATCAAACTATTACTTATTTGCAAGAAGGTTCAGGTGAACTAACAAAGATATCTATACTTGGAGGAAATTGTAAATTGCAATGGAAATGTGATTGGGCTATGAGATGGTTTGCATTAGGTGTTGATTATGAAATGTCTGGCAAAGACCTATCTGAGAGTGTTATTTTATCTAGCAAAATTTTGTCTGTTTTAGGGGGGGTTGCTCCTACTGGATTTTCGTATGAATTATTTTTAGATGGTAATGGAGAAAAAATTTCTAAATCAAAGGGTAACGGACTTTCTATAGAAGAATGGCTAAGATATGGAACACAAGAATCTTTATCATTATTTATGTATAGTAATCCAAAAAGAGCAAAAAAATTATTCTTTGATGTTATACCAAAATCAATTGACGAATATTTTTCTCACTTGAAAAATTATAATTTTCAAGAAGAAACAAAAAAAATGGATAATCCCTGCTGGCATATACATAACGGCAAACCATTTTATAAGGTTTTTCCAGTATCATTTAATTTACTTTTAAATCTTGCTTCGGTTTGCCATGCAAAAAATGAAAAGATACTGTGGGAATATATATCAAATTATGTTCCAGACCTTAAAAAGGGAGAAAACTCTAAATTTGATGAACTAGTAAAGTTGTCTCTAAACTTTTTTAATGAGAGAGTTTTACCAAATAAAAAATACAGAAACCCCTCTGAAAAAGAAAAAAAAGGAATTAAAACTTTAATAGATTTTTTAGAGAATTCTGAAGATGACATTAGTACAGAAGAAATACAAAGCAAAATTTTTTCAATAGGTAAAGAATTACAATATGAAAACCTTAAAGATTGGTTTTTAGCACTTTATGAAACAGTTCTTGGTCAATCAAATGGACCAAGAATGGGCGGGTTTATAAAATTATTTGGTATAAAGTCCACTATATCTCTTTTAAACGATGTTTTAGAGAATAGACTTACAATTAAAGTTAACAAATGATTTGGAAAAATATTTCTAAATTTTTTAGTTTTGTTAATCCTGAAATTGCTCATACATTTGCAATTTTTTTTCTAAAACTTCGTTTTTATTCCAAAATAAAAAATGAAAATTTACCCGTAAAAATCAAAAAGCTACTTTTTAAAAATCCAATTGGCTTGGCTGCTGGATTTGACAAAAATGCTCAAGTCATTAAAGAAATATCAGATTTGGGTTTTGGATTTTCAGAGATTGGCACAGTTACTCCTAGAGCTCAGTATGGCAACAGAAAACCAAGAATTTTTCGTTTAAAAGAAGATAAAGGTATAATTAATAGAAACGGTTTTAATAACGATGGAATGAAAAAAATAAAAGAAAGACTTCAGAACTATAAAAGTAGAATAATTAATGATAATTCTTTTTTAATTGGTATCAATATTGGCCCAAATAAAGATTCAACAGATAGAATTAGAGATTATAAATTACTTGTTCAGGAGCTAGGTTCTTATGGAGATTATATAACAATAAATGTTTCTTCACCTAACACAGATGGTCTTAGAAAATTTCAGTCTGTCAAGCATCTTGAACGGGTTATTAATGCAGTTAAAGAAGGATTATTAAAAAATAATTCAAATTTGAAGAAAAAACCTGTTTTTATCAAAATTTCCCCAGATATTGAAGTTAGTATCATAAAAGATATTATTGAATTGTGCGTAAATAAAAATGTATTAGGACTTATTATTTCAAATACTACTGTTAGTCGAGAAAAAATTCTTATGTCTGATAAAAAAAAAGAAGTAGGTGGTTTGTCGGGGTTGCCTTTATTTAGAAAATCCACGGAGATACTTATTGAGGCTAATAAAGTTAAAAAAAAATTAAAAGCTAATATATTTTTTATTGCGACTGGTGGTGTTCAAGATGGTTTTTCAGCATATGTAAAGATATTATCTGGCGCTCATCTGATTCAATTATACACATCCCTTACTTATGAAGGGCCATTAATTTCAAAAAGAATATTGAGTGAACTTAAAACTTATATGATTAGAGATAGAATAAAAAACTTTGATAAAGTTAGGGGTATGGCAAGTTCTTTTGAAGAAGCATTAACATTAGCAAAAAAAGGTTTTGATTAGAAAATTATGCAAGAATTTACTTTTTCTTGACCTATCATTGAGGTTGAATTATAAAACCGTAAAGGAAATTTATTATGTCAAAAGTCTGTCAAATAAGTGGTAAAAAAGCTATGACTGGAAATAATGTTAGTCATGCTAATAACAGAACGAAAAGAAAATTTTTACCTAATCTTCAAAATGTTAAGTTTTACAGTAAAAATTTAGATAAATTTTTCAGCTTAAAAATATCTGTTAGAACAATGAAATCAGTTGAAAAGAATGGTGGTATAGATAGCTATTTACTAAACACTAGTAACAGAAATTTGGCTCCTGAAGCTCTACGAATAAAACGTTCAATTGTTAAAACCCAGAAAAAGTAAATTAAACGTTTTCATCAAATAGATCTGCAAGTTGCTCAGTTATTGCTCCTGCTAAATGCTCAGCATCCGTTAAAGTAACAGCTTTTTTATAATATCTTGTTACATCATGTCCAATACCAATAGCAATAAGTTCAATGTTAGACTTATTTTCTATATAAGAAATAACACTTTTTAAATGTTGTTCTAAATAATTACCACTGTTAGCAGACAGAGTTGTGTCATCTACAGGGGCACCGTCACTAATAACCATCAAAATTTTTCTTTCTTCAAACCTATTTAACAATCTTTCATGAGCCCAAAGCAATGACTCACCGTCTATATTTTCTTTAAGTATTCCCTCTCTTAACATTAGTCCTAGAGAGTTCTTTGATCTCCTCCAAGGAGCATCAGCTGGCTTATATATGATATGCCTCAGGTCATTAAGGCGTCCTGGGCTTGTTGGTTTGCCCTCTTCAATCCATTTTTCTCTGGATTGACCACCTTTCCATGCTTTAGTGGTAAAACCCAGAATTTCAACTTTAACCCCACACCTCTCAAGAGTTCTTGCCAAAATGTCAGCGGTAATTGCAGCTATTGTAATTGGTCTTCCACGCATTGAACCTGAGTTATCAATCAATAAGGTTACGATTGTATCTCTAAAATTCATCTCCTTTTCAATTTTGTAAGATAGAGGCGATAGTGGTTGTGATACTACTCTAGCCAATTTAGCTGCATCCAGCATTCCTTCTTCAAGATCAAATTCCCAAGTTCTATTTTGCCTTGCTTGAAGTTTTCGTTGAAGTTTGTTAGCAAGTCTTGATACAGCGCCTTGAAGAGTTTCTAGTTGTTTGTCTAGAGATTTTCTTAATCGAAACAATTCATCATTATCACACAAATCTGTAGCATTTATAATCTCATCATATAAATTTGTATAAACTTTGTACTTATTTAAGTTTTTTTCAAAAAAGTTTTTGCCTGTAAAAGGATTTGCTTCAATTTCATCGTCACCATCCCCATGATCAGTATCACCCTCAGTATCTATTACATCACTATCTACTTCACTACCATCTGCATTTTCTTCCATACCAGTTTCTGTACTATCACCTTCATCTTCTTCAGCATCACCTTGAGATGAATTATCTTGTTCTTCTGACTCAGAATTATCCTCAGAATTTTCTGAATTTTCACTATCTTGGTTACCTTCATTATTTTCAATATCCCCAATTTCTGATTTAAGAGCATGAAGCAGATCTTGAGTTATTTTTGCAAAATTTTCTTGGTCTTTATAGGCTTCTTTTAATTCAGGAACGATTTTACCAATTCTTTTTTCTAACCAACTACTCCAAAGACTCATAACTTTTTTAGAATTAGAAGGAGGCTTAGACCCAGATAGTTGTTCTCTTAAATATAAATGTAAAGCATTTAAGAAAGAGGTTTTATCATCACCACCTGGCGGCGATATTAAATTAGTTTTGAATTTATCCTCAATTAGATTATCTAAGTTTTTTCTAATACCTGAATATTTATTAACTCCAAGAGTTTCTATTCTTGTTTCTTCAGCATAATCAAATATTTCTGAAGCTAAATCAGAGGTAGGTTTCAATTTTGAATGTAGCTTAATATCGTGATATTTCAGTTTGATGGCGATCTTATCAGATTCCCCTCTAGTTTTGGTAATTGAATCTCTATCTAAATTATCTGATATCTTTTTTAATTTTATTTCATTTGAATTAAATGAATTATTTTCACTGATGAAAGTTATTTCTCTTTCATTCAGATTTTTAAATGCTATAGCCTTAAGAGTAGATGCAGTAGCATTTTGAAATTCTGAAATTTTACTCTCTTTTTTCATTTACAATTAATCATTCGAGATAATTTCGCTTTTTATTAATTCTCTTCCAAAGCATCTTTGATAATACTCCGATACAATTGGTCTTTCCATTTCATCACATTTATTAAAAAATGTAAGTTTAAATGCTAAATCTAAATCTTCTAAAATATTGGTATTTTCTGCCCAAGTAATTACAGTTCTTGGAGACATTACAGTTGACAAATCACCTGAAATAAAACCATTTCTTGTTAATTCAGCAAGTGAAACCATCTTTTCAATAGTTTCTTTTTTGCTAGAATGCTTAAAATTGGGAACTTTAGAAAGCACAATATTTACTTCTACCTCGTTAGGCAAATAATTTAACGCTGATACTATAGACCATCGATCCATTTGACCTTGATTTATTTGCTGTGTACCATGATAAAGTCCACTCGTATCTCCTAACCCAACCGTATTCGCAGTTGCAAACAATCTAAAATTTGGATGTGGATTTATAACTTTATTATTATCTAACAAAGTTAATTTACCACTTACTTCTAATACTCTTTGAATGACAAACATCACATCTGCTCTTCCAGCATCATACTCGTCAAAAACCAAAGCTACTGGGTTTTGTAATGCCCAAGGCAAAATACCCTCCTTAAAAACAGTTATTTGCTTCCCATCTTTGAGTACTATTGCATCCTTACCAACCAAATCTAATCTACTTATGTGACTATCTAGGTTAATTCTTATACACGGCCAATTCAGTCTTGCGGCAACTTGTTCAATGTGAGTCGACTTACCGGTTCCGTGATATCCTTGTATCATTACCCTTCTGTTATAACAAAAACCAGCCAATATAGCTTTTGTTGTAGTTTCATCAAAGACATAGGAATCATCAACCTCAGGAACAAATTTAGTGTTTTCTTTATATCCAAAAATTTCCATTTGTGTTGAAAATCCAAATAGTTTTTTTGTATCTAATTTTTTATCAGGAGTTTTAGGAAAGTTATTCTCCTCGTTATCTAAATGTTTTGAAAGTTCCATTTTATTCATAATTTTCTCCAATTAGATCTTTTTATTAAGTTAAATAATTTTTTCATTAAATGATTTAATAATTTTTTCATATGCTTTTGTAATAAGAACAAAAATCTCATTATTTTTTTTTATGTCTTTTTTCAAACCCAATGTTTTATCAGGATGCCATTTTTTTGCTAGGGTTTTATATTTTTTTTTAACATCTTTAATAGTACTTTCAGGATTTAGTTCTAGTATTTTCCAAGAGTCTAATAACTCTTTGTCAATTGGTTTCTTTTTCTTTTGCGTGTCTTCTCGAAACATGTCAAATACAAATTTATAATTATCATTAATTCTTTTAGTACCAAATTTCCAAGACGGTCGATCCCAAGTAGTAGCTTTTCTGATTTCATGTTCAAATTGAACTTCGTTTAGACCTTCAAAATAATTCCAAGACTTATTATACTCTCTTATATGTTCTAAACAGAAAAAAGAGTATTCATTTAGTTTTTCACGTGATTTAGGAGCAGGGTATATACCCTCTAAATCACAATCTAATGCATCACATATTCTATACAATTTCTTATTTTTATTTGACATGAAAACTATAATTTAAGGTTAACATTTTTAATCAGTTAGATATAATATTTTAAAACTATAAGAATTTTGTATGAAAAGAAAATTAAAAATTGAAAAAATCATAAACGAAAATATTAATTTTGAACTTTTTGAAGTTTTAGACGTTTCTGAAACTCATAGAGGGCATCAAGGTTTTAAGGAGGGTGTTGAAACACATTTTAAAATTTTTATAGTTTCTGATGATTTTATAGGTGTTACAAGATTAGGAAGACAAAAATATCTTAACAGCCTCCTTGCACAAGAATTTAAAAATGATTTACATTCAGTTACTTACGAATTGTTAACCACAAGCGAACAAAAATAATTATTTTTTATACCATCCTGGCCATAATCTTTTAACAACTTCACTTTTTGGTCGGAACGCATAACAACTTGAAAGTAAGCTTGGTTTTGTGTTTGAATTATTATTTTTTTTATCTTTACTATTTTTTTTTGAATTGTGACTATTTATAGTTTGAAATGCTACTGTGGCCAGAGAATTTAACAGTTCTCTTATATGAGTACACCCCTTAATATTTCCAATAATTTCATTTATATTTTTTCTCCATCCGTGTTTGATTTGCAGTCCTTCAATCATTTTAAAATTATCATTTGCTCTATTGCAAATTTTAAAAGGACTAAATAAAGTATTAGCCATAGCTTTTTTTACATACATTTCTTTATCAACAGTTAGTACTATTTTCATTTTATGAATTGGTTCTCCAGCTTTTATGTTACCTCTATCAAAATTAGATACATCATAGTTTTTTGTATCCAATAACTCGGCTTCTAATTCATATAATTCGTCATCTATTAAAAAACCATTAAGTTTGATTGATCTTTGATGAAGTAAAACTCGCTTATTTTTTTTCATTCAGGTTTCCTATTTCATTCCAAATTCTGAGTTTTGAAATAAAATTTGATTTTTTTTGTAAGATCCTAAATTTTACATTAAAAAATCTAAATTCTTGTCCAGGGTCAGGTATAGTTTTAGACTCAAATAGAACCAGACCTGCAATTGTATTATATTTTTCATCTGGCAAATTCCAACCAAGAGATCTATTTAAGTCTCTAATAGTTACAGAACCTTCTACAATTAGAGAACCATCAGGTTGGGACTTCACACCTTCAACATCAATATCAGTCTCGTCATCAATATCACCTACAATTTCTTCAAGGATATCTTCTAAAGTAACAATACCTCTAAAATCTCCATATTCATTAACTACAATAGCAAAATGCTCTTTTCTTCCTCTAAATACTTCTAATTGGTCAAGGATCAATGTTGTTTCAGGAGCAAAGTATGGTTCAATCATAATTTCACTTAAATTTATTTTATTAATATTTTCAAATCTGCTTCTTTGAAGATATCTAAAAAGCTCTTTTGCATGTAAAATACCAATTATATTATCTTTTGTACCTGAGTAAACAGGTATTCTTGTAAATGGGCTGTCACCAGTTACTTTAAATATTTCATTTGCAGTTGACTTTTCATCAATCATAGTAACTGTTCCTCTGTGAGTCATAACCGCTTCAATAGATACTTCTTCCATATCTAACATACTTGACATCATTTTACCTCTTTCAATTGCCCTACTTTTTTCGCCGGCATGAAGTCTGATCATTCCTTTGAGCTCCTCAGTTTTCGCTTCTTCGTCATCTACAACTGGGCCAGTAACTAGTCTTGCCAATTGTTCAGTAAACAATGTTGCTGGTGTTAAAATCATCATTAATAAATTAATAATAGGTGCAACAGATAATGCAATTTGATCTGCATTTTTTAAAGCATATGTTTTTGGAATTACTTCCGCAAAAACAACTAATATTATAGTTAAAATTAATGTTACTAAGGCTAATTTAGCATCATTAAAATACATTATGGCAAAACTTGTAGCATAAACTGATGCAACAACATTTACTAAATTGTTTCCTATCAAAATAGTACTAATCATTTTCTCTCTATTTTTTAAAATTTTTTCAATTAATTTTGCTCTTTTACTCCCTTGAGTAACTAGCTCGTTTATTCTTGCTTCAGAAACTGCAGTTAGTGCTGTTTCTGAACTTGAAAAGAAACCTGAACAAATTATCAAAAAAATAATTATTGAGAGGAAAATAAATATTTCATTCATTTATTTCTTCTTCCAAAAAACTAAGTATCGTATTTTCATTAATATCATTTTTAATTATTGCTTTGCCAATACCACTACTTAAAATAAATGTTAATTTACCTTCTTTTACTTTCTTATCAGAAAAAAGTTTTTTAAAAATATTTTTTCTTTTAAGTGAAATTGTTTTTATTTGATTTATTTTAGTTGGTAACTTGTACTTTAAAATTAAATTTTCTACTTTCTCAACTTCTGAATTTTTACAAATACCTAATTTACGTGAAAGTCTATATGCCATGCAAATGCCAATAGCAACTGCTTCTCCATGTATGAGATCTGACTTATAACCTAACTCAGACTCAAAAGCATGAGCAAAAGTGTGACCTAGATTTAGTATAGCTCTAATCCCATCTTCTTTTTCGTCCTCACTAACTATTTTTGATTTTATTTGACAGGATTTATGAATAATATAATCAATGTATGGTTCTTTTAAATTCAGTATTTTATTATAATTTATAACCAAATAATTATAAAAGTTTTTATCCATAATTAGAGAATATTTTATAACTTCTGCAAAACCAGCGTATAGTTCACGTTTAGGTAGTGTTTTTAGAATTTTAGTATCTATAATGACACACTTAGGTTGATAAAAAGTGCCAACCAAGTTTTTGCCCTGCGGTGTATTTATTCCAGTTTTGCCACCAACAGAACTATCCACTTGTGCTAATAAAGTTGTCGGTATTTGAATATAATTTAACCCTCTTAACAATATTGAAGATACAAAACCACCAATGTCACCAATCACCCCACCTCCAAAAGTAATAATAACTGAATTCCTTTCTACATTATATTTAAGAATTTTATTTATCAAAAAACTCAAAGTTTTTAAATTTTTATTTTTGTCTCTACTTTTTATGGAAATTAGTTTTACTTCATTTGCAATAATAGATATAGACTGATTTAAAAAATACAAAAAATTATTATTTTTTTTTAAGTCAAAATAATTATCGTAAATTACAAAAACTTTTTTATTTTTTATATGACTTTCAATAAAACTATTTATTTGTAATATAATTTTTCCTCCAATGATTATAGGGTATTGAAATTTTCCATTAATTTCCTTGATCATAATTTTTTTTGTTTTAGACATTAAAGCGATCTTTTATTTTCATAATGATTTGTTTGGACGAAAATGTTGAAGTATCAAACTTTAAATGTGCTTCATTGTAGTTTTTTTTTCTTTTCTTCAAAAGGTTATTTAAACTTTCTGAAATATTCCCTTTCAACATTGGTCTGGTTTTAGCATCACCTAATCTATTTAATAATATCTCTGTTGGACAATCTAGCCAAATAACAATCGTAGTATTTAACAATAGTTTTCTGGTATCAGAATTATCAAATCCTCCTCCCCCAAGGCTTACTACAGCCATTTCGCAATTTGATACAATATTTTTAATTTTATTCTGAATAATAACTTTTTCTTCTTCTCTGAACACTTTTTCACCAAAATTTTCAAATATTTCTGTAATAGTCAGTTTATATTTTTTTTCGATGATTTCATCAATATCGTAAAAACTATAATTTATATTTTTGGAGAGACTTTCTCCTATTTTAGTTTTACCAGACCCCATCATACCTATAAATGATATAATTTTAGGTTTAGGTGAAGTTTTAAGGTTTCTTGTTGAATTGTTCATTAATTTATAACTTCATTCCCTATATCATATAAAATTTTATTTAAAAAACAGTAAATATTTTTATAATTTTATCAACATGTCAAAAACTCGCCATAATTTATATATATCTAGTTGATGTTTTATTATGAAAAAGATTAAATATATAATTCTCAGCTTAGTATCATTGATTGGATTGGTAACTATAATTTTTTACACTTGGGATATTCCCGCGCCAACAAAAGTAGTTAATAAAAAAATTGATGTCAATAGTCAGGTTTCAAGGTGATTTAAATTAGGGAAAGTTGGAATGAATGAAACAGATATTCACAATAATTATATTTCTAATAAGCATTAAATTTTCTTTTGCTCAAAATAAAGTAAATGAAGAAAACTACATTGATGTTACAAATCAAAACAATTCGATTGAAATAAATTCAGAGAAGATAAATAAACAAAAAAGTATTTCAGAGAAAAGTTCTAATCAATTAAATAGTTCAAAAGTTAAAAAAAAAGAAGTTATCAGGAAAAAAGTAACTTCTATTAAAATAGGTGAGTTGAATTCACCATCATTAGGTTCAATAGGGATTAAAACTAATTTAAATAATAAGTTTGGCTTGAATTTATGGAATAATTTAACAGCGCAAGAAGCTATAAAAAGTCTAAATTATATTCCTGATATTGTATCAAGTAAATTTCTTCAAACCTACTTAGTTGACTTGTATTCAAGTGTATCAATTCCTCCATCTGGCAGTTCTGACGAAATTGTGAAGTTTGTAGAGACAAAATTGCTAAAATTATCAGCATCAGGTGCAAGCAAAAAATTAGAACAAATAGTCATTCAATTACCGAATGGAAAAAGATGGCATAGATGGAAAAAATGGTTAGTAGAGTATAATTTAATGAAAAAAAATGACAAAGAAGCATGTAAATATGTCTCTGAAATTTTGAAATCAAACACTCAACCATATTGGAGAAAAGCAAATTTAATATGTTTATTAATCAACGAAAGCTTTGATGAAGCTAACTTAATACACGACGTAATGGTATCTGAGAATCTAATAGATTCTTTGTTTCAGGAATTATTTATAAATATTTTAGATCAAAATAACATTAAAACCATTAAAAATAATCAAGTTAAATTAACTCCATTTCACGTCATAATGTTAGATATGTTAAAATTTCCAATTTCTGCAAATATGATAGCTGAGTTTGATTCTGAATATACTGAAGCTCTGATTGAGTTAGTTTATATAAACTCAGAAGCCAGATCATTTTTACTTGATAAGTTAATAAGTTTTAAAAGAATTGATAGAAAACAAATGATAAAAATTTATCAAGCTGTTTTATATGAGAAACCAGAACCTAAAAAATCTTTAGTGGCATTAAATCAAAACGCAAATGGATTAAACAGAGCTCATGTTTGGTTAGCTTCCATAGAAATAAATGATGATGTTGAAAAGGTAAATTATATTTTAGATATTTTAGAAATAGAAAATAAACTTGGTAGATTAGACCAAACTTTAGATTTATATTTGCCCAGCTTAACTTCAATTCAAGGTAAGGCTTTACCAAATAATTTAAACCAAAAAATCAAATATTTGCAGATTTTACATAAACCTGAGAATTTTTCTGAAAATGAAATTTCTAAAATACTGTTAGTTTCAAAGGGTAGTTCGTGGGATTTAAAATTTATTTCTGAAAATAATTCATGGGGTCTGGTTCCATACCTAGAGGCCTCAGGAATGAAAAGTCCAAATGAGAATTGGAGTGATTTTTTGGAACGTTTTGATTTTAATAAAAATAACGCAGATAATTTTTCTATCTGGTCAAATTCTATTAACTATAAGAGCTTTTTAATCAATAGAGCTGTTCAAGATAAATCAAAGAATGATGAAAAAGTTCAAACAATTTTGTTAATTGCACGCTTAATAAAAGATAGAAAATTAAGAAATTTTGAATTGACAAATTTACAAACTTTAGAAAAATCACTAAGTCAGATAGGATTAGAAAAATTAGGATCATCTATAAGATTAGAAATTCTGTCCTCCAAATTAGCTAGTTTAATATTTTTAAAATGAACCAAATTATTGATAAAAATTATAGATTAATTGAAAGCTTTCTATCATCTAAGTATTTAGAAAATGGTTTAGCAAAAAATACTATTAAATCCTATGAAAAGGATTTAGAGTTAATGGTTAATTGGTTTTATAAAAGAAAAATTATATATGACCAGATTAATGATCAGGAAATATCTAAATATTTTTTGTTTCTTAAAAGTAAACAGCAATCTATTAGTTCAATTAATAGAAAAATATCAGTAATTAAAAGTTTTTTTAGCTTTTTATATTCTGAAAAAATAATAACTACTAATCCAACATATAATTTATCCGGTATGAGAAATAAAAAAACATTGCCCAATGTTTTGTCAGAAAAAGAAATTAATTTTTTGATGAATGAGTCTTACAAAAATTATAAAAAAAATGAATTAAAGTATAATGAGAGAAAAGCTTTTTTGAGACTGCACGTGATTTTGGAAATTTTATATTCTACTGGTTTAAGAATTAGTGAATTATTAGACTTAAAAATTTCAAATATAAATAGTATTAAAGATAAATTTTATATCAGGGGGAAAGGTGGGACACAGCGTTTAGTTGTTTTTACGTCCAGAGCAATAAATGTTATAAAACTGTGGGTTAAATTTAATAATGAGAACAATGATAAAAAGAATGATTATCTTTTCCCAGATGACAAAAATAATATAAATGTTTCTAGACAAATCATATTTAAAGATTTAAAAAAGTTAGCAAAAATTTCAGGTTTTGATAATAAAAAAGTGACACCTCATTCAATAAGACATTCGTTTGCTACTCATTTGTTAAATCGAGGGGCTGATCTTCGTTCACTCCAAAAATTACTTGGACATTCAGATATTAGTACCACAGAAATCTATACTCAAGTAAGACAAGAGCGTTTACTGGGATTAGTAAAAGACTCACACCCACTTAATAATATCTTTAAAAAAGAGGATCTTAAAAATGCTTAAACATTTTTTAACATTTGAAAAAAATATTGCTGAGCTAGAGGGGAAAATTGAAGAACTAAGACATTTATCATCTAATTCAGATTTAAATATTGCTAGTGAAATTGGTAAGTTACAAAAAAAAGTTGGTGATGAGTTGACGACCACTTATTCAAAACTTGATCCTTGGCAAAAGGTCCAGGTTTCCAGACACCCTGAAAGACCTCAGTTTCAGGATGTACTATCAAAATTAATTAAAGATTACATTCCTTTATCAGGTGATCGAAATTATGCCGAAGATAATTCGCTCACTGGTGGAATTGGCTTATTTAGAGGCCAATCCGTTGTATTAATTGGAATAGATAAAGGGAAAGATACTAAAGATAGAATTTACAGAAATTTTGGCATGGCAAGACCTGAAGGTTACAGGAAAGCGATTAGGTTGATGAGACTTGCAGACAAATTTAATTTACCAGTTTTAACTTTTATAGATACATCTGGAGCTTATCCAGGTAAAGGGGCTGAGGAAAGAGGTCAGGCACAAGCCATAGCTAATTGTATTCAAACAAGTTTAGAAATTAAAACACCTATGATTGCTACAATTTTAGGTGAGGGTGGTTCAGGTGGTGCAATAGCTTTAGCAGTAAGTAACAAAGTTTTGATGTATGAGCACGCTATTTACTCTGTGATATCACCTGAAGGATGTGCCTCAATCCTTTGGAGAGATGCTAACAAAGCAAATGATGCAGCAAAAGCTCTAAAATTAACTGCTCAAGACATGAAAGAATTTAAAGTAATTGATGAAATTATTCAAGAACCTCTGGGTGGTGCTCATAGAGATCATAATAGAGCGATTTCAGAACTAGGTAATGTTTTAGAAATAAATTTACTTGGTCTTTTAAAATTAGATAAAAGTGAAATAAGAAAACAAAAAGAAACTAAATATTTAAAGTTACACGATTTTTAAAAATCAAAATTGTAAGTTTTTTCATTTTTAAGATTTGGTATTTTTTTTCTACAATCATATACTTCGTCAATATTAATTTTTTTAGTGATTAAACCTTCACTTTTTTTTGCATCTGCTAGTATTTTCCCCCAGGGAGAGACAATAAGTGAATGACCAAAGGAACTTCTTCCTTTGAAATGTTCTCCAGTTTGAGCAGGAGCAATTATAAAGCAACCATTTTCTATAGCTCTTGCTTTTAATAATGTATGCCAATGTACTTCACCAGTAGTTTGAGAAAAAGCTGAGGGAACAAATATGATTTCTGCTCCTGCTTTGGCCAAGTCTCTATACAATGTTGGAAATCTTAAATCATAGCAAATTGTTAAACCAAGTTTAATAGTCTTTTTACCTAAATTTAATTCTCCTAAAACGGCCTTTTCACCGGATGTATATGTATCAGACTCAAAAAACTTTTCCTTTTTTGACAAATACACATCAAATAAGTGAATTTTATCATATTTAATGATTATGACTCCCTTTGAGTTTATAAAAAAAGATCTATTTACCAAAGAGTAGTTTTGTTTATTTTTTAGGTATACTTTAATCTGTAAAGAGCCAATAAGAATATTAACTTGATATAATTTAGCAAGGTTTTTTAGAGTTTTTAAAGTTAAACTATTATTTTCAAAATTAGCATTTTTTAATGTATTCTCTTTATTTTGAAATATAAATGTCGAACACTCAGGTAAAGCAATTATTTCTGAATTTTCTTTAACTGCTTTTTTAATTAAATTACTAATTATTATAAGTGTATCATGCTCATTTTGTAATGATGTATATTGAAGACATGACACTGTAATTTCATTAGACATTTTAATTTTGCTAAATTTACAACAAATTATCTAAAAATTATTCAAAGAATATTCTTTTTTGCTACTTTTTTGAATATCGCATAGAATAATAGCAAATGAAAACTTTATTGAAAAGAAACAAATTTGGTAAAATATCAATTAAGTTATGTATGACAAAAAATTAATTATCCAAAGCAGAAACAGAATTGCAGAAAATTATAACAAGTTCAATTTTTTAAAACTTTATTCCTCTGAAGTTATTAAGAAAAATATACTAAATATAGACAGAGATTTTGATAGAGTTTTAGAAATTGGTTCTCATGACGGAGACCTTACATTCAAATTAAAAAAATTAGAAAAAATTAAAAATATTATTTCAACAGATAACTCCATTGAAATGATAAAATCACATAAAATACCAAATAATCATTTTATAAATATTGATGAAGAATGTTTGAGCTTTAAAAATGAGAGTTTTGACGGAGTGTTCTCTTGTCTATACTTAAATAATATAAATGATTATGAAAATTTTTTTAAAAAAATTAATAAAATATTAAAAAAAAAGGGAGTTTTATTATTTTCTATCTTTGGTTCTGAAACTATTAGAGAGTTAAAATCTACACTAATAAAATCTGATGAAATTGTTTTTAAAGGAGTTTATCCAAGGTTTAATATGCAGTTTGATATTACTCGATTAGGAAATTTGTTGTCAAATTTAGGATTTAAAAACACTGTAATTGACACTGATTTGATAAAAGTAAAGTATAAGTCAACATTGAAATTAATGAATGACCTCAGAGGAATGGGAGAGTCAAACTTTTTAAAGACCAGAAGAAAACATTTTACAAATAAAAGTTTTTTTTCTACTTTAGAGAAACATTATCAATTGAGGTATTTTGATAAGGAAGATAAAACAATATACTGCACTTTTGAAATCATTACAGCAGTATGTTGGAAATAATAGTTTTTTATAAAAGTAAGTCTTGTAAACTTGAAATGAGATAATTATTTGTCGGAAGCATTCTATAATTTCTTAAGTCTTTTGGATGTAACCATGATATTTCAGAATGGATAATAGGTGAAGGATTTTCTTCCCATTTTCTGGAAACATATAAAAGAACAGTAAAAGACAAATCATTATAAATATGAGTTGAAAAACTTAGTGGAGCAATGCAATGACTATTTAAATTAACTCCAATTTCTTCTTTTATTTCACGAATTAGTCCATCTTCAGGTGTCTCATTATTTTTTATTTTGCCACCAGGGAATTCCCAACATCCTGAAAAATTAGAATCGTCAGACCTTTTGCAAAATAGAACTTCATTATCATCATTTATTAGAGCAAGACAACTTACAATGACCTTTTTAACTTCTGTAATCTGCATTTATCTTAATATATTTCTCAGTAAAATCACACGTGTAAACGTTCCAATTTTTGTTACCCATTGATAAATCTATTTTGATATTAATTTCATCTTTTTTTAAGTATTTAGAAATTATTTTTTCAGAGTAGTTTGAGTATTTCATTCCATTTTTTGTAACTAAGTGTTTACCAAAATAAATTTTAATTTTGCTAGGAATAATTTTTTCATATGACTTTCCTATGGCCATAATAATCCTTCCCCAATTAGCATCTTCTCCTGCAATTGCGGTTTTAACAAGTGGTGAGTTTGCAATTGACATTCCTATGTTTTTTGCGGCCTTAAGAGACTTTGCATTTAAAACATTTACTTCTATGAATTTTGTTGCTCCTTCTCCATCTTTTACAACTTGTTTTGCAAGACTTAACATAAGTTCATAAATTTTATCCTTAAATTCACAAATTTTAGGGTCATTATATGAAGTGATTAATTTATTATTTTTTTTATTTGTAGATACTAATAAAACTGTATCACTTGTAGATGTATCACTGTCCACAGAAATAGAATTAAAAGTTCTTTCATTTTGATACAATAAAATTTTTTGAAGAACATTTGATGATATTTTAATATCAGTAAAAATAAAAGCTAACATAGTTGCCATGTTAGGGGCAATCATACCGGAACCTTTTGCTATTCCAACAATATTTACTTCTTCATTGTCAATTTTACATTTTGTACTTGAAATTTTGTGGAATGTATCTGTAGTCATGATTGCTTTTGCAGCCTCTAACCATGAGTTTTTAGAGAAAGGTAAATTATTTTTTATACTATTAATTATCATTTTAGGATCTAAAAATTCACCAATAACTCCTGTTGAGGCTGTATAAATTGCCTTTGGATTACAATTTTGCAATTTGCTAAGAAATTTTATTATTTCCCTAACGGTTTTTTCACCTTTTTCCCCAGTAAAAGTATTTGCATTACCTGAATTTACTAAAATAGATTTTACAGCATTATTATTTTTATCAAAACTCAAATTTTTTTTACAATGTCTTACAGCAGCACTTGATGTTTCTGATTTCGTAAAAACTCCTGCAATTGATGAATTGTCTGGCAATTCAATCCACAGAAGATTTGTTTTATTCTTTTTTAAACCAGATTTGTAAACATTTATGTTTATGTCATCTATTTTAATTTTTTTTTCTGAGCTTTTCATTTAAAAATGT